>JBPOJH010000098.1:0-11427 GCA_052033755.1 Bdellovibrionota bacterium
TTCGATTTGGTGGTGGCTGGTGGAGTGGATCTGGTCGCTTTCAAGGAGGATTATTAGAGGCTATCGCTTTTGACAAAGCCATCTCTACTGGCGAACGTGCAACCATCGTGAATTACTTAAAAGTGAAATACAACATTCCATAACAATCGATAGAACAGTATTTGTCTGAATCATTGAATCAACAAACTAGATAGATCTATTTCTTTTTTAACTAAGCCTAGCTCTTTCATCTGTAGGTAAGATTCCTTCCAGCGATAAGAAGAAATCTCGCCAACTTTTGTTCCATCATAATGACGAACTAATTTAGAAATAAACTTAGCTGAACGATTCATGGTTTCTATGTCCATTTCATTGTTCAGTTCATACATGCGCGTATTGATCTGCTTTGGATTTTTTAAGTATCGTGTCCAACCCTCTTGTGTGGCTTCGATCCATTTTTTTACAATCAATGGATTGGCCTTTGCAAATGCATCGTTCACCACAACGATATTGCTTAATGATTTATAACCCTCGCGAGAAAGTAAAAATAAATTAATTTTTTGCCCACCTTTTTGTGCCAGGAATGGCTCTTTTGCTAGGTGGCCAGAAATACTTAAATTATTTTGCTTTAAAAATGCAGTTACGCCACCAGCAGAATCTGCAATAGTCGCTTTAGGCAAACCGTATTTCTTTTGAAGAAAGATACTTGCTGATGATGATTTTTTAATTTCAATGGATTCGCCATAAGTAAGCCACATATCACGAAGGCCCTTAAATGGTTTTTCGGATTTTGCTATCATAACCAGGGATGACTCACTAAAAGTAAAAAAAACAGCACGAAACTTACTGGTATTTTCCTTGTCTAAATATTGAAAAATATCGTCGCTGCCAACAATGGCGAAGTCAGCTTTACCTTCACTAACCATTTTTAAATCAGACATTGGCTCTGTTGAATTTTGCAACTGAATATCAATACCTTTTAATTTGTAAAGTCCTTGCCAATAAGATTGATAAAAGCCACCGACACTGGGATCTGGTTTTGAGGTTAAAATCCAGCGAGCGGTTGAGGCCGCCCTGCTGGTATCAGAGAATAAAAATAGGAAAAGATTTAATAAAATAAAATTCTGTGTTGTCATTCGCGATGTTACTTTTATTTTTGAAAACAATCTATACCACCAAATATAAAAACAATAATACCGATTCCACTAAGAACTAAAAATGAAATTGATAACCGATACTACCCTGCAATCCGCTTAAAGTCGTTTTAACGTCCATAGAGTTTTTCTCTAACTCACCATCTGATGTGACGGTATCAAAGCCGGATGGAGTTCCACTTTTTGAAGACACTAAGTTTCTTTCGATGGGCAAATATCTTAAATTTCCTTCTAAGTTTACGCAATGACTATCAGTAAAGCAAAACTCGGCACCCATACCGACCATGGCTCCGAATGCGCCACCCGACCAATCCACACTGCCATTGGGACCACTGCTAGATCCACTAAGTCGACCATAACCCACACCCGTTTGCATAAAAAAGTGAATAAATCCATTCTCTAACGGGTACATTCTTAAGATAGGAAAAAACGTAAACCCAGTTAATTTAAAATCGTAACTAGACCCCGTTGAGTTTTGCATAAAATAAGATGGACGAAACTGCAAAGCAAACATCTCACCGCTAAAGCGGTACTGATAGTTGAAATTGAATTCATAAGCTGTACCTAACTTATTGACGGCTCTCGATTCGCTTGTATTGATCGAATCAATAACAGTATTCAAATCGTCCTGTGACGGTGATCCAATATTAAATCCTAATCCAATGGAGTGACCTCCACCTCCGCCACCACGAGCGTAAGCATTTAAACTCACCAAGGCCAGCAAAGCCGATAACAAGTAAATTTTTGATTTCATATCAAACTCCTTCCGATATATCTCACAGTTATATTTTGCACTGCTTTTTTGCGATTGAAAATGCCTTTATCAAACTGACTGGACCTTCATTAAAGATTTATGCTTCATACATGAGACTTTTGCCCAGTTATCTCAGAATGAAATATGCCGATAAGTCTTTTGAAACAATCAAGAAAGCCACACTTTCAATGTGGTTTTTATGTCAGTGTTGATTTGTTTGATTTAGCTTAAGGAGTTAGAGCTTGTTATTTCCAACAGTGGAATTTGCTATATTTTTTATTATTGTTTTTTTCTACAGTTGGGAACTGCACCATCTGCCGAATATTCGCAAAGTTTTTTTACTTTTTAGTTCTTATTTTTTTTATGCGACTTTGGATCTTAGATTTTTGCCAATTCTAATACTTAGTCCATTTATCAATTTTTTATTCGGCCTTTGGATTGGCACTGAAGAAAATAAAAGAAACAAAAAATTTATTCTGACCTTTTCCGTTGGCTGCAATCTTGTATTATTGGGCCTGTTTAAATACCACAACTTTTTCTTAGAATCCATCACAGATCTATTATCTACCTTTTCATTAGGAACCTTGAATTCGGAACTGACAGCAGGATGGTCCTACTTGGATTGGAGTTTACCATTAGGAATTTCTTTTTTTACTTTTCAAGGAATTAGTTATTTAGTTGATATTTATCGAAACGAATTAAACTACAAGAACTCACTTCTGGATGTTTTACTTTTCATTTCGTTCTTCCCACATTTGGTCGCTGGACCAATTGTTAAAGCCAATGATTTTATTCCTCAGTTAAAACAAAAAGTGAATCCAAATAACATTCCAGTCATTTACGCCAGTAGTTTGATTATTTTTGGATTGTTCAAAAAAGTATTGATCGCTAATCATCTGGGAACCGATTTTGTAGATCCCGTTTTTGACGATCCTAGTTCTTTTTCAGCTACTGAATTACTAATGGCAGCCTATGGTTACAGTGTGCAAATATTTTGTGATTTTAGCGCTTACAGCGACATGGCCATTGGTTTTGCTGCATTACTAGGATACGAATTTCCTATTAATTTTAAACAGCCGTATCAAGCAAAATCTTTGCAAGATTTTTGGCGCAGATGGCATATCTCATTAAGTTCTTGGCTAAAAAACTATGTCTATCAACCCTTAGGTGGCAGCCAGAATTCTGGTCGGTTTGCCAGGTTAAAAACTTATCGTAATTTATTTTTAACGATGTTTTTAGGAGGGCTATGGCATGGAGCTTCGTGGAACTTTTTAATATGGGGATCCTTGCACGGCTTTGGTCTGGCTCTAGAAAGATTTATAAAAAGTTTTTTTACTTCCCGTACATTTGTTTCGTCTAAGATATGGCAAAAACCTATTCTTATTCACATACCGAAGATTTTGTCTTTATTTTATATGCTTATTGTTTTTCATTTTGTAACTTTAGCTTGGATTTTTTTCCGCGCACCTTCTTTTGATAAAGCGCAAGAGTACTTATCACACTTACTGACAACGACTGCGCAAATCTCGACAGTAACGTCTTCGCATTTTAAAATTTTTAACTCATTCTATTTCGGGTTACTTTTCACTGGCATCTGGATCCACTTTCTTTCACTGAAACAAACTTGCGACGTTTTAATTCTTATATTGAAAAAACTTCGCTTACACAAAACTTGCGCTGCTTTGACAAACCATTTTTGGCAAAGATGGCCAAGTCTTATCTTTGCAATTACAATGGCAATCCTAGTTACATTGATCACTTCTTTCAGCGTGGAGGGCGTGGCACCCTTCATATACTTTAGGTTTTAATATGGATTTAAAAAAATTCACTTTACATAAAGATACAACATTTAAGTGGATCACCATCGGCTTATTTTTCACGATTATTTTTAATCTACAAGGTCTACACGAATGGGCTCAACGTAAAGCCAACTCTAAGCCTTTGCTTAAACTGGAACAGCTGACAGAATCATTAGATCACTTTGGACAAATCACTTACTTGAATAGCCCACGGCAATGGATTCATGACACGTTTTTGCAACTCAAAAAATCAGAACCATCTATTGATTTAACGAAATCTGATATTAGCCTTGTTCAGGATTCTAATTCGAACACGTCCAATGACGCCACCAACGAAAAATCGATTCCATTCAGAGGTCCGAGTAACCAAAATGTCCTTGAAACAAAACCGATATCCGAAGCGCCAAACAGTGCGACAATTCCTCCACATCGTGTTTTGCTAATTGGAGATTCGATTTTAAAAAGTGGCTTGCAGTTACATTTACAAAGTCAGTTGAAAAGCAAAAATAAAGATTACTTAGTAGAAATCAATTCCAAGTCTGGAACAGGATTATCCAGACCCGAAGTCTATAACTGGATTTCCTATACACAATCCTTGGCTAAGGCTGAAGATTCAACACCTAAATATGATGTGACTTTTATTTTCCTGGGAACAAATGATGCGCAGAACTTTATTGTTGATAATACTTTGTATCCTTTTGGTTCCACATCTTGGTCAGAGGTTTACTCGGCTAGAGTAGAAAATTTAATTCAGGCAACGTGCAAAGTATCAGAGCATGTGTACTGGGTCAGTTCATTAAAAATGCGATCTAAAGATTTCGATCGGAAACTTAAATTTTTGCACAACTTAGCAAAAGAAAAAATTCAATCTTTATCTAGTTGTGCAAAATATATGGATGTTTCTGAGTGGTTCACTTTGAAGTCTAACTTTGTTGATCAATGGGCGTATGAAAAAAAATCAGGTGAATCAAAACCAGTAAAGATACGCACCGAAGATGGAATTCATTTGTCTTACTGGGGAGCGCAGTTATTTTCTAAAAAACTTTTACAAACTGTGGTGTTTTAAAATGCCTACGATCTTATATTTAGGAGATTCCCATTCTGTCACAAGCTTCGGTCAAAATATTTTGCAAAAGTTACTTACGGATTATCCAGAACTTGAAGGTAAGATTCACTTTTATGCTGTTTCAGGAAGTTGTCTGTTGGATTGGTTACAATCCAACGTTCATCATTATCAAATAAAAAACTTTGTAAAAACACCGTTTCAGATAGCATCCTTATCGGAGCAAGCCTTACACTTTGAATGGAATTCTATTTCACAAATACAACCGGACATTTTAATATTGGCACTTGGAACGAATGATATTCGAAATCAACAATCTACTGAAGTATTTTCCTTGCTACAAATCCAATTAAAATCACTGCGTACGATAAGAAAAGTCATATGGTTAGCTCCACCTATATTACAACAATCAGACATACTGCCAGCTATACTACAATCACCAGACTTGCACACTAATCATCATAATAATAATCATAATTCTTTGACGGCGGACCCTATTGCACAAAAACCTACAAAACTAATCACGTCTAATTTTGATTTGATTTTATCAATCCAATCAAATTCATTTATTGATTTGATTGATAACCAACAATTTCGCGCCAATCAACCGGACGGCATTCATATGTTAAAGGAAGAAGCTTTAAATTTTTCAAATGACATTTATCCCAAAATAATAAAAAAAATTTTTTACGATACTTGACACTTTTTAATTCCGCACCATCTTTAAGTTGTAAGAGGGAAATTGAATGATGTTATAAATCCCAGTTTTAAGCGATCAATAATATAATCAACTCTAAACAACAAGGAGGCATTATGAGAAACTTAAGTCTTTGGCGAAACAGCAATCAACCTAAATCCGTTTTTGATATTATGGCAGATTTCGAAAGAAATTTTGGTCGTGAGTTAGAGTCTTGGGGTGAAGCAAAAGATCTTGCCCACAAACCCTTGGCGGATATTCACGAAACTGACAAGTCATACTTTCTATCTTTCGATATCCCAGGTTTGAAAAAAGAAGACATCAAGATAGAATTTGAAGATGGTCTTTTAACTGTGTGGGGTGATCGCAAAGCCGAGATCGATGAAACTAAGGATGGCGTTCACAGAAAAGAACGATTTTATGGAAAATTTTCTAGAAGCTTTACACTTCCAACCTCTGTAAAATCAGACAAAATCGTCGCTAAGTACGAAGATGGTGTCTTAAAAGTAGAGGTTCCAAAAATCGAAGAAACTCAGCGCAAAGCCATCGCCGTACAATAAAAAATAATACTAAAGCCTAGAAGTGCCACTTAGACAGTGGCACTTCTTTTTGTTTTTAAATAATATTCGAATATGTCAAAAAATATATTCGCCCAGTTCGCATTCCTGTTAATATCCCTTAGCAACACACCCGTCGCATTTTCGGCACAAAGGACGCAGGGGGATTTACAGCCTAATCAATGGCTGACAAAAAAATCAAATTCAGCACCAAAAACTCAAATAAAATTTGGAAAGTATCTGAATGCCTATACGCAAAAGCAGACAACTTGTTTTATTTTTGACCGCTACATCGTGCATGAAACGACGGTCTTACTAAATCTAAAAAATACTTATCAAATTTATCAACGAACGGCATATGGCCAACCACAAAGTCGCGAGTGTTCAAATGGTTTAGGACCGCAGGTCTTAGGTGCTGAACTTCAACAACAGGAAGGACTATTTCAGGGATTGATAACTCCGTATTTATTTACCGAGGAAGGACAAGGTGTTGAAAAGTTCCTGCATATTTATGATTTAACTGAAAATCAAAGACTAGGTTCTTTTCGTTTTAAAGATCCGACTGCGGGAGCCCATGGACAAAACCAAATTAATTTTAATGCGGGCTTTAAGTGGGTGGCACCAGATACCATTCAGGACGATAATGCCACTGTACCTGATAGCTATGCAGAGGGAGTACAACCAAAGGTGCAGTGTCCGCCTCAACCCTCACCAGCAACTAAAAATAAAAAAATTTTCGCGGTTAAAAAATATACCGGCATCGTAAAGATTAATTTAAAAAAACAAACACAAAACTACGAAAAAATCCGTTGCGAATGGCAAGTCATCAAAAATTAATTACCGTATTAACGGTATGGCTCGATCTTCATACCTTCCATCACAAATGAGGCTTCACCATACATATGACGTTTAGATTTAATACGCAAAATTCCATACGTCCAAATCGGTCCAAATGCGGGCTCGGTGTCTTCGTTCTGCATTTCGATTAAAACCATTTGATTGGGAGGTGGTGGCGGCACATGAATACAGGCTTGTGGCGAGGGCACTAATAAAAATTCTTTCACCTTTTTCTGATTGTCCTCTAAGGGGACCATAAACCCTGGAATGCGAACCATTTTACCATCCAGCGTCGCTAATTCTCCTGAAGCTTTTCCGCTAATATAATCTAGCTCACCAAGCATTCGCCAATCCACTTCCACTTCATTGCCAGTCAGGACTGTTTTTGAACCTTTTAAAAACATAAATCCGATGGCCACAGCTGATAAAAAAACACCCAAACCGATCAGAATACTTTTTATTGAAAATTTTTTCATATGCTTTGCTCCAATATTTACGCTGCAATTTAATCAACTAGTCACACACTATTTATGCCACTAACAACTTTGCACATTTCACTGTTAAGGTAACAAACAATTTACGCCTATTCTCTTTACTATATTTCACAACTATATTTCACAACCATATTTCACGACTATCAAAGATACCATTTATAACGAATACCAACTTAACATTGCTTTCATAAATTGACTATTAGAATTGCGCCAAGTATTTTCTGAGTCATCATAAAAGAAAAAGTAGGATTATTCGATGACAAACTCTTTAATGCAACCCGCTCGCGGAACCCAAGATCTATTGCCAGATTTATCTCGTGCTTTTCGTCATATTTTGACCCAAGCTTATCAAACCGCCCAACTATACGGTTACGAAGAAATTCACACACCCATATTTGAATTTAGTGATGTCTTTCATCGTACTTTGGGTGAAACATCAGATATGGTTTCCAAAGAAACCTACACTTTTTTAGATCGCGGTGGCGATTCTATCACTTTACGTCCCGAGGGTACCGCTGGCATCGCCCGGGCTTTTATCTCGAATGGCATGCAACAACATTTACCATTGAAGTTATTTTACTCAGGCCCCATGTTCCGCTACGAGCGCCCACAAAAAGGACGCTATCGTCAATTTCATCAGCTAGGTGTCGAGTGTCTTGGTTTGGATACCCCATGGGCTGATGTCGAATGTATCGCCCTGGCTTATGAGCTATTGAATCGTTTAGGTCTTGCTGGAAAATTTAAACTAGAGATCAACACTTTAGGTGATCCCGATTCTCGCAAAGCGCATCGCGACGCTTTGGTACAATATTTAACACCTTTTACATCCCAGCTATCTGCCGACTCGCAAGTGCGCTTGCATAAAAATCCATTACGTATATTAGACTCAAAAGAAGCTCAGGATCAAAAATTGTTAATCGATGCTCCATCCTTAGCCGAATCACTGAATGAAAATTCAAAAAACTTTTTTGAGCAAGTCTTAGCCGGTTTAGACACCTTAGGAATTCCCTATCACAAGAATGAAAAACTTGTGCGCGGTATTGATTATTATACACACACTGTGTTTGAATTTACGACTGATTTATTGGGGGCACAAAGCGCGATTTTATCAGGTGGTCGCTATGATGGTTTGATTCAACAAATGGGTGGTCCTGAAACTTCTGGAGTTGGCTGGGCCAGTGGTATCGAGCGCCTAGCTATGCTGTTACCTGAACCAGTCGCTACACCAGGCCTTCCATTCGCAGTTCTTCCTGCTGACGACAGTTGTGTTTCCATCTGTCAGAAAATCACTCAACAATTGCGACATAAAAATTTTAAAACAGAAATTATTTTGTCTGGTAATATGGGTAAGAAAATGAAAAAAGCGGCCAAAATGCAAGCCGCTTACGTGATTATTTTAGGTGAAACTGAAAAAAAATCGGAAGTGATCACCTTAAAGAATATGACCACCTCGGAACAAAAAAACATTCCTTGGTCTAAGATCGACGATGGATCTTTACTGAAGGAGCTTTACCCCAACCTGGGATAGTTAAACTGTCCCGGCGTCCCCACAAAAATAACAACATCAAACCAATTAAAAACATAACCGTGCTTAGCCACTGACCGCGTGTTAATCCCAACCATTGATAGCCAATGTGTGCATCGGGCATACGGAATTGTTCATCCACAATACGAACAATTGCATAGACAATCACAAATACAGCCCCGATCACTCCCGGCTTGCGAGGACGGCGCCACAATAAGAACAACACTAAAAATAAAATTAAACCTTCCCCCAAAGCTCCGTATAACTGCGAAGGATGGCGAGCCTCTAACAAAGGAGCAATGGCTTCTTTTGCCGCTGTATTTCCATTTTGAATACCATCCACTATTTTTTCTAAAGCACTGTTGATCGCGTGCCTAGAATTCGCATCGATTCTTATTTTATCAATCCATTCCAACCATTGATCTTTGGTAATACCGACTTTTTCTACAACAGTTGTTAAAGACAACAATTTTTGCGTATCGCTACTCCACTGAAAAATATCTTGAGGAAATTTCACAGCCCACGCCACGTCAGGCCCGGCAGGTCTTCCCACTAATTCTCCATTGACGAAATTAGCTAAGCGACCAAAAAATATACCCACAGGGCCACACAATGCGACCAGATCAAATAAATACAAACGACTAATACCGGTTTTGAGAGCATATAAAACACAAGCTAAGACCAAACCAATCATACCACCGTGACTGGCCATGCCCCCTTCGTTCACCGCAAACACGCCCCAAAAGGGAAATGTATTTCGGAAGTTTAGAAATAAATCTGGCGAATAAAAAATGCAGTACCCTAAACGTCCACCGACTAAAATTCCAATGGCTCCATAAGTGACGAAATCACCAACCATATCTGGATTCAATCCAACTTTTTGTTTACGACACATCCAAATAATCAAAACATAGGATAACAAAAATCCAACCATATAGGATAGGCCGTACCATCGAATTCCAATATTACCTGATATTTGCCACAAAAATGGATCGAAATCTTGAACCACAAAGCACCTCGTACTTGAATTAAACAATTATTTTGAAATAGGATCTGGAAAATTATGGCTAAGTTTATGTTAACTGTAAATATCTAATTCAGAACACGCGCTACCCCAAAAAACAAAACCCCTATCTGATTCCTCAAACAGGGGTTTAACCAAGCCCACAAGCTGACGATAGCGACAACGAAGGGCTACAAAATGCATACGGAAATGATGATTAATTCAAAGATTGAAATTGTCCCATCCCATTCATAAAGAAGCTATGTGTCCCCTCTTCTGATTGAAATGGAGTTGTTGTTTTCCATTTTAAATCTAAATTCAATCCTGCAATTGGATTTTCTTTTGATCCTTGATTAAAAACGACAGGCACAGCGACGTTCACATCCAAATTAAAACCCCAAGCTACGTGCATATCTGCTGGAACCACAGTTGCATAACCTACATATTTACCCTGACCTTGATAAGAACCACCAGAAACCATAATCACTCGGTATTGCAAACGAATCACTTCCATACCAAAACCGTTTTCATATATGATCTCATAAGTTTTAGAAATAGGATTGGACCAGTTGGTTAAATCTGACCAACAAGTAATTCCTTGAGGCAACGCAGAGGCCACATCCGATTTGAAATTAACAACGGGTTTACCTTCTGCCACTAATGCCCAAACTTTTTTACCCAAGTTAACAACTTGATCAATAACTACAGAAACATTAGAAATTTCACCAACGATATCCAAAGCCATCGGTTTAACGGATTCACACTTATTACCACCTAAAAAACCGACTGCGTTCAAAGAAATCTCTTGCGAGTCCACTTCCTTAATGACTGGCTTTTTCAATTGAAAATAAGCTGGATTTTTTGTTATTTCGCTATTTGTTGAAGCCGCGCTCACAAGCCCCATATTCATAGCTAATGTTACGATAACTGCCACTACTTTTGATGCAAAAGTAAATCTTTTCATTTGTCTCCCCTTTTGAAATGATTGTTGGCAGAGGACTACATAGATTTTTCAAAAATTACAAATTAATTTATTGTTATACCATTTTCGATTGCGAAGTAGACCAAGGCGACGAAAGTATACGCAGCCAGTGAAAATATTCTTATTTATTGTGGTAGGTGAAAACAATGGAAGGAAAAAAAACATTGCGAGTATAATTGTTGCTAGTGGTGACAGCTCCTGTCTCTTGTGAAGTATAAACTTCAGCCACATAATTCAACTTCACTCCAAAATACAAATTTTTACCCAGCTCTGGCGCCACCCCGAAACAGGCATATGTACTTGTCCCCGTCCAAGTGGAGCTGGTACTTCCCGTTGTATAAGTGGCCGTCGCATAGGGATTGTAGGCCGCCGCTAGATAAAAATATCGATCATCACCAATATACCAAGTCAGACTGGGCCCCACATCCAAGCTGGTTAAATTGGTATTACTTGTCGAGTTATCATTAATTGCTAAGTTATGCACATGCAGCCCGCCAAACAGGCGACCACTTTTATCTAAACCCATTTGAATTTCCGTCGAGTAAAAACTAAGACCGTATTCCTTATTTGCGCTAGATGAAAA
>JBPOJH010000008.1:0-3294 GCA_052033755.1 Bdellovibrionota bacterium
ATTCCGAGGGGCGATATCGTTGAAGCAGTTCGTGAATGGCCGCACCCAGTTCTGCTAAGCGATAGACTAATTCGACTTTCGTATCTAATTCGATCACCCCGTGAGTCAAATAGCGCACGCCATTAGCATTACCATTGCTATTTGTTGAAATACTTAAGTCGATATTACCGACATCACTTTCGACAACAGCAAAACCAACAACTCTTGAGCCTGGATCTATTCCTAAAATGATAGCCACAATCTATTTCCGCCCTCTTGATCATTCCTATTTGTTATCCCACTTTGTCATTGAAGCGAAAACAACACCTGTTAGCAAGCGAAAAGCATAAAACATTGCCGGCTGTTAGGAAAAAAACAATTTTAAACTAAATATTAATAATAAGGTAATCTAGCTGACAAATGCTTTAGAAGAACTTCCAGAAAAATAAATAGTCCCGATGAGTAATCGCGTTGGTCGAATGAAAAACTACGCCGTCAGCGGTTACATCAAATCGATCCACTGAACCATATTCTGCTAACCGATTGCTGATTTGAAACGTCCCCATTCCATTAAAGTAAGTAATATATAATTCAGATATACCATCTAGATTACGGTCCTGTTTAAAAATAATAAATCGACTGTCCAATGAAAATTGCGTCTGCGCCGGAGCCGATTTGAAGGCCACACCAGGAATGGCTTTGATCAATCCAAAAACATCTCCTTGAAACAAATGATACAATCCATCCGTGTTGAGTTGTTGCCAATAATAAAATTTAGGATAAAATTTAGGATAAAATTTTGACGTCGACGAATTAGCATCTGGAATAAAATTAAATAAAGTATCCGTTAAAAAAATGGAATCTGAAATAGTATAACCTTGTGTGTGATCTAAATTAGCCACCTGAAAGTGACTACCACTATTGTCCTCATACTGATATAAAATCCAACCCTCCGACGCCTCAGAACTTATTTTATAATGAATTTTCGATCCGGGAATACTCCAAAATCGAGAACCATCTAATCTTGAAAAACTAATCGCACCCGGCGACGTTTGATTTTGAGTATCTTGATAGCGAACATGTTGCCCGTCACCAACAAAAGAAACAATCAAACTGGTCGATGATTTATAAATAATTTTCGATTCCATCGTCAGTAAATTTGTCATCAACACTTGATAACTGGCATTCACTGTTTTTGCCGGGACCCATTTGGCGGTTAACATCCAACGGCCATCTTTAGAAACTTCATTGTACTCTTCGGTCAATGCCGAGTAACTGATACTTAAATCTTTCGATAAGGCTCCAAAAGAATCGGTTGTGGCCAACATCGATACCACACCACTTGCAAATAAATTCTTGCCATAGTCATAAATGATCGAAGCCGGTGTCATTGGCGTGACAAAGAAACTTCGCACGCGATAAGAATCACTAGTGATCGGACTTAAGTGACGGTAATCCGTTCCTTGTAAATTATTTGATTTTAAATAATACGAGGTTTTATCCAAACCTGATTCCTGCGATAAGAAAATGGCTCTTTGTGCGGCCTCATCAAATGCAAATGGCTCTTGATTCACACTTTGTGCAAAGGCTTTTCCAGCTGGGCTACCGTATAAAAATGGCAAGTCTTGCCCCTGTCTATTCAACTGCGATATTTTTTTAGTTTTATGATCCAAAGCAAATAAATTATTTCCTGACAAGGTCTGGGTGGAGGACGTGTTAGTAGCCTGATTCGTAGACTGGTTGGCAGAAGCTGCCTTAAGACTGACTCTAGTAGCGACTAAGCTGGTTTGCAATTTGTCGCTAAAAATAAAATTGATAATTTGCAATCCCGGAAACTGTCCTAAAATATCTGTCTGGTTGGTTTGTAAATTCAATCGTATTAGAGTTTCATTTTGCACGGGCATCAGCACGGATTTTTTATCTGCAGTGACTTGATAGATATCAGAAGCTTGTTCCATTATCGATAATGACGGCCAAACTACACCGTCAAAATCTTTCGCCATACGGCAAGATATGGCTTTACTTTGTAGTGCTTGATCTTTTATCCATTCGACAGTTCCCTGAAACTGACCTTTGTCAAAACTTGATTTTTCGACTTGCTTGGCATCAATCATTAACTTGAAATCTTGTTGTTGATATGTGATTGTTTGCAACACGGTCTTACGTTGTAAGCCATTCACCCAGGCCTCTTGCCCAGTTGTTAAATCCAACCAGTGCCCTTGTAAAACCCCTTGCGAGTTCATCTGCACATGAACTTCCATTTGATTTTGCAAGTCTGTACAGAAGGCTTCGACTAAATCCATTTGCGGTTTAAAATCATAAGGAGTCGCATTGGGATCAGTCGCATTTGTCGATGTTGCACTGTCTGCAACAATGGTGCTGGATAGCTGATACACGCCATCTTTAAATGCCAAAATATTTTTGTTCGATTTAAAATCGGTAAGATCTTTCTTATTGATCGTCTCTGTCGCATAACCGCATTTTTCCTTCGAGTTTTTTACTAGAATCCACTTCGTGGGATCCGCACTGGGTAGTAAATACGAAAATGGAGCCGCTTTCCCTTCACATTGAAATTGTGGTAAATATCTGGCGTAGGTTTCAGGTCCAAGTTTACCGTCGTAACCGCCACCGTTCCCACCGGATCCCTGATCTGTTGTTGGATTTTGATTGTTGCTTGCATTTTTTGAAGACTCGTCCAGAAAAGACAACGACTGAACCTGCAAGTTATTGATGGTTTTGCAGTTTTGAAACCACAACAAAACAGGCAACAGCAATAAGATACGAATGTAGGACTTCCAAACCCCTGCAGACATGATAGTATCATATCGGCTTTTATCCAGCTGGACTGAAGTACTTACCAGTAGTTAGATTTGGAATGAAAGACTTGCCTGTTCAAAACAGGACTGAAGCCACAGTCAATTTGGATGTATTACTTTGAGACAAAACTCCTGGACTGAAGTTTAGATCATCCCATTTTGAACTAGTAGAGGACTGACTGCCCAGATACAATAAATCGTTGCCGTGTATTTTAAATTTACAAAAAGGACTTAACACACATGCGTTCAGTGGGAATCGACATTGGTAGTTCTTCGATCAAAGTTGTGGAAGTGGTCGCCTCTAACAAGGGCTTGGCCGTCACCAAATTTTTTCAACATCCATTGGGTGTAAATCCTGCCTTTGATCCAGACATTGAAATTCTTGAGTTTCTAAAAAACTTAAGTCAGTCCTATGATCCAAATCACACGAAAATCACACTGGGATTAAAACAAGATTTTATCAGCGCCAGACACAAAGTTTTCCCCTTTCAAGATCGAC
>JBPOJH010000090.1:0-10207 GCA_052033755.1 Bdellovibrionota bacterium
AGAAGCATTGAATTTAGCTAAAGAACTGGGGTCATATTCCGCAGCAGCAAGACAGCTTGGAATTACAGACAGTTTGCTGCATTCCTGGAAAGCCAAGTATAAATTTTCAACTAATATTAAATCAAAAAGCGCAGCCGTAGCTGTTGATGAGGCTGAAGAATTAAAGCGCCTTAAAAAAGAAAATGAAGAGCTTAAAAAAATTAATTATATTTTGAAGCGAGCCGCTGCTTTTTTTTCGCAGGACCATCTGAAATAAAATTTAAGATGGTCGAAGAATTAGCTTTCGAACAACAAGATACAAGTCTTTGCTGCCGTACCTTAGAAGTAAGTACCAGCGGCTATTATGCGTGGTTAAAAAGGCCATTGTCAGAACGGAAAACTGAAGATCAGCGTATTTGGGAGAAAATAAAACAATTGTGGGAAGGCAGTCGTAAAACGTACGGCCGCCTTCGGCTAGCAAAAAAGTTAAAACAAGATGGTGAAGTTATTGGAAAAAATCGTGTCGAAAAAATTATGAAGAAAAATAATATTCAAGGAATTGGAAAGAAAAAGTTTAAGCCAATGACAACAACATCAAACCATGAATTACCAGTAGCAGAAAGAATTTTTAAAACTGAAATTGCTGACGAGCAAGTGACAAAACCGAATCAATTTTGGGGTGGCGACATTACTTACGTGGCAACTGAAGAGGGTTGGTTATATTTGGCTATAGTAATCGATTTATTTACAAGAAAAGCTGTTGGCTATTCAATGCGAGAAGCGATGCCGGCTGAACTTGTTATTGATGCTTTAGATATGGGTTTAAAGCGCCAGGGCATCACTGCAACAAATAATTTAACGACCCACACTGATCGCGGTAGCCAGTACGCTTCGAAAGATTACCGTAACAAAATAGCTGATTATGAAATCGTGCAAAGCATGTCACGCAAAGGAAACTGTTACGACAATGCTTTTGTAGAAAGTTTTTTTAGAACGTTAAAAGTTGAATTAACTTACAATAGAAAATTTAAAACACGAGAGGAGGCAAGAAAAGCAATATTCGAATTTATTGAAGTTTGGTACAATCGACAAAGATTACATTCTTCTCTTGATTACATGACGCCAGAAGAGTATGAACTTAAACAACTTGCCGCCGCATAATTTCGTGTCCACTAAACTGGGGCCAGATCAGATGAAGTTATTAAATCCTGACCTATTAAAATAACTTCTTTAATTTCTCTTAACCCATTATCCTTGATTTGAAAAAAATCTATTAGCGAAACTGGATCAAAGGGCACAGAATATTTTTTACTTTTTACTGTAAATAAATTTTCTCCGTCTTGATGGATTTGAGTAAACTCATTTTCATTAAATACTTCCGTTTCAAATCCAGAAACCACCCCTGCTTCCTCATTATTATATAAAATAGAAGCTCCTTTTTTCCAAATGATTCTAATTTCACGTGCTTTAAACTCCGATGACAACTGAAAAGCAAAATTAGGCTCGATACTGGCAATTGGAGTAAAAGTCGATTTATCAATGCGCTTCCAACCATTTCCCTCATCATAAAAAATATTTGTAACATATGTGACTTTCTGATTTTTCTCTATAGGCTTAAATCCGACTTGAAACTTCAAAGGTTTTGCTAATGCAACTTCTTGATACGTTTCTGTATCTGCTAAACTGCCAATTTCGACAGTTTGCATTGGCACATCTTTTGAGATTGTCAGCTGATAAGTTCTATATTCAAAGCCATTATTTTGTTCCACACTTGACGGTTTTAAATGAATTTTTGAATTCATCCCCTTGACTACTAAAATGGTTTGATTTGGCGCACTTCCGATTTTAGAACGAGTAAATATTTTTAATTTTGAATTATCTGATTGATCCAATGATAATTCAAAATTATTTAGGACACCAGTTTGGCGCATTTCTCTTTCTGTTTCTTCTAGCCATGCATTTATTTCAAAATTGTACCATCCGAAACGTCGATTGTTGTCTCTTGCAGGGTAATGTTTATAAGAATAAGTAATTGTCGCACGATAAGATTCAGCTTGAGTTAAAGGATAAAATGCTTTTCCGATTTGACTTCGATTATTAAAATTGAACAAAGGGATATCTCTGTTCATATAACTGGCTTCCTCAACAAAATCGACAATAAACGAAAATTTAGGCATAGGTAATTTTTCACTACCTAACTTAATTCCAACAATTCTAAAATTTAAATCATCAACTAGATTATAACCATAACTGCTAAACCTTTTCATTTTCCAAAAACCTTCTTTAAGTCGAAATAATTTAGATATCGGTTCTACATTTTTTTGACTGTTCGTAAAAAATATTAGTCCCGTAGTTAAATCAACAACACCCAATTCAATACCTATTTTTATTTCTTTTGCATCACCTTGAAGAGATAGAACTTCTATTATTTCATTTTTTTCATTAAAGTCCACCGAGTAAAAACGCTTTAAAAAGCTTTTCAATTTTGCTGATAACTGATCAATAGCTGTTTGATTTTTTTTATCTCCTAATTTATGTCCCAATTCATGAACTAAAATTTGTATTATATCTAACAAGTTAATTTGTGATTTAAAATTATTTAAAATGTTTCTGTTAAATACTATGGGAGTGGCCCACTCACTATTAGTTTTTGCGGATCGTTCTGGTTTGCCGTCTGGCAATATGAAATCCTGCGAATTAGAGGAAAAATCATATTTCAGTCCAATGCTATCAAATAATTCGTCAATGTAACCACCTGGAAAACTCATTCGTGCCTTAAATATTTTTTCATTTAACAAATTCAATAATAAATCATACTGGTCGGATTCCTCAGCCGTCAGTTGCTGTCGAAATTCTTTATGTTTTGAATCAATTCTAAAAAGCAAATCCGGCAAAGCCCTAATCGCATAATGAACGTAAGGTTCCCTGTTCGCAATAATGGCCTGGCTCGATTGCGCATAACCAATAGAGCATGACAATAAAATTATTGCCGCCTGCAAAAAGACAGTCACTGTCAAAAATATATACAGTTTGGATGTATTTCCTTTATTTTGAACCATTTAAATAGGTAATAGCAATGTGTATACCGTACCCAAGATTTATCTAAACAACTGCAAATCAATAGATTTCCTAATTGCATCTATTTGAAGAATAAAATCTTTTGCAGGAAAAAAACAATTACTAGATTCGACTTTACCAGTAATAAACATAACATTCAGATTTTGAAACCGTAAATCCGTTAATTTAAAATCAGTACAATTCAATTTATTTTGAAATGCTTTAGTCAGGTCCAAATTCTGATCCTTAAATTCCACATTAATAATCGTCTTAAATGCCCCATTCATACTAAATTTAATTTGATGAATAACGATAGCAGAATCAATGTCAGTTAATAACAAATCTTGTTGATCAAAATGAAGGACTGAATGAAGTTCAATAGCGCCAAAACCAAATGCTTTTGCATAGGCATTTATCACCACCACCAATATTTCGTTCAATGATTTAGGAATGACTTCATTTTGATTGTTTTTCAAATATAAATCACAAGAAGAAATAGCTACGTAATTATTTTCTACAGCCCCACTTTTATCGCAGTCTTTAACCGTAATAATACCATTAGCACTTTTGACTTTCGTAATAAACAAATTCAGTTGTTTGGTGTTTAATCCAATTAGCTCACAATCTTTGGGTGACTGCAAACATAACTGTAAAACTTCAGGCAATATCTCAGCCGCATATTGGGCTTGCATTTCTCCGTAACCCCCGCCCGTATCAACGATGGCACCACCGCCCGCAAGCACTGGGGACAATTTTGTAAGCGTAATTATAATTGTAATTATGATCACACGAATTACATTCATCTGTTTAAGATATTTATTCATACTTACCTGCTTTGTTTAAACTAAAAAATTGTGTAGAAAAGGCATAAACAGCATCTTTTGAATTTTGATTTGATGCTAATAATCGATTTAATTTTACATGAAATTCCTTAATCATTTTTTTAACTTCTGGTAATTGCGCAGAATCAATGGCTATTGTTTGCGTAATATAATCACGATTTTGATAATCCTGATTTATACAAGCTCCCATCGATAATTTTAAATGCTTTAGATGATGTATCTTTTTAGCGGTCAATGGCACATTTTGCGGAGCAAAAACTGTCTGATCCTTTATAACAATTTGAGTCCCTTTTTTGTGTACCAATCCGACAGTTTCCAAGTTTGTTAATACATTGTTGATGCGACTAACGGGGACAGAAAAATATTCTGCAGCTGCAGGAATTTTAAAATTGCCTTTTTTAATTCTTATATATTCTAACACAGCAAAATGTAACCAATCTTTAATTAAACTAAATTCTGCTTTTGTCATTTCATGATTTTCACTGAATTCTTTTTGCAAGCGAGACTTTGCCAAATCTCTTTCTTTTGGACTTCTTGCGCATTCTGCTATGACGGATTCGATAAAAAATGTTCGCTCTTGTTTTTTTAGTTTCAATTTATTGGAAATCATTTGCGCAGATTTAACAGACAGACCCTTTTTCTTGCGAAGAACTTCGCTTAATTGCGAAGGACGAATAGAAATATCTCTAGCAAAGGCATTCATAGAATAGGCTTGGTTCAAGGCTTTTTTGGACAAATAGTGGTCTAAAAGAATTTCAATATACTGTGCATTCATGACTGACATCTAATTAGTTAAACAAAAGATGTCAACATAGACTTAAATTATCAGTGAATTTCGGTGAACGATATATTCACTAAGCTATCTATCTTTTTAAAAATCTAATGATTATAAATTTTTTAAATAAAAAGAAGGAGAATATATGAAACTATCAATTTTAATTTTTTCGGCCTTACTGACCCAGTCTGTAATGGCCAATGTATCCGGCGTTACCGAGGGTAAAGCCAGCCCGATGAACAGCGAATCTGCTAGTCATCGGATGAACAACAAAATAGGTGTCGGTACAGGGTTAGGAAATCCATTTCCATCCATCTTTGGTTTAAATTTTGGATATAATGTGATTGATTGGCTTCGCCTAGAAGCTGGCTTTGGGGAATTGTCAGTTACATCTGGAACCTCTTCGGCATCCGTTAAAACGTATGGAGCAGGGGCTGACTTTATGATGCCTGGTTGGAGTTTTTCTCCACTGGGAGGACTTCATGTTTCTAGCGTGGATGTTTCGAAATCTGCGGGGGCCGAATTATCAGTTCAAGGCATTGATAAAAGCACCACTTTAATTTACGCAAAAGCAGGATTTGATTGGCAATCCTCTGGCGGGTTTAATTTCGGAGCCGGTGCTATTGCAGGACTAAGTGGAGGATCAGGTAATGGTTCTTATTTAAGTCTGGGTTGGTTTTATTAATTCTGCGGAGGAAAATATATGAAGCATTTCATCATACTAAGACTAACGTTTGTATTTTTTATAATTGCCGCATGTAGCGCAAAAGTGGATTCGACGACGCCGCTGGTGCCGGTCCCATCAAAAGAAGACTCAAAAAGCTCTAAAGACTCTTCTAACAATAGTTCTGATGGAATTCCCAGTTTTAAAGAAACACTTGTAGATGGGCAACTATACGGAGAAACTTGGGTAGCAAAATCGGCCTTTGTTAGAAAGTTTGGTACTGAAGAAAAAAAAGCGATTATTTTCTTAGTTCCTATTAGCGTCGAAAACCCATGCGAGCATGCATTTCAAAATATAGACGCATCGGTTTCAATAGTTATACCTTACTTCCAAGATCAGACAGACTATTTATATGACACGAAATCAGGATCGAATACCACAAATCCCGCTTTGATTTATCGTCCTGGTCAAAATCAAGTTTTAGCTGATATCACTAAATTAAAAATTGGTAGAATCGAAAAAAACAGATTTGATTTATCCATTTATGTTAAAGCCGTTGAAAGTAATAACAGGATTTCCGAAATCAATGGTAAGATCAATGTTATCGACTGCAGAAACAATTAACTTTTTTTAATTTTAAAAAACGTTAATAAACAGATGCTATGTCGATTAAAACTGGCTCGCCCCAAAGGTGAGCCAGTTTTTCCACAACTACCATTGTAAAATTAAAATTCTTTAACACATGGAGCGTTTTGTCAATTAAACTTATACCTGAGTTAGTAAGGATTCGAAAAATTAAACAAAAAATCTAGCGTAAAAATTTCTAAGCAAAATATCGAAATCGCGATTGCAAATAAAGACTCAGCATCAGAGTTTTTTTCTGATTCATTAGCTGATGTTTTCTTGTCGGATCAAAAGATATTTAAAAATGCAGATACAAAAAATTGAATTTGAACTCAACAAGAGATCAATGAAATTTTTTGACTGTGGAAAAAATCGGGTTGAATTAAATAATCAGCTTAGGTTTCTTAATCAGATCAAACCCGATCAAGATTGTGGAAATAGGATACTTCATGCGATTCCGTACTCAGCCGCAAGAAATGTTCATTTGCGGTTAAAACACGTACATTCTATTGCATTTTTTTTATTGATGACAAAAATTGTCAATTTAACCCCATTATTTCAGTTCTAAAAAGGCATTTGTTTATCTATAAAGTACATCTTCTGCTTAAAAGGTTAATGAATTTATTTCTTAAAACGTTAGTAATTTAACATCTTCATATTTCGAAGGATCAAAGGTATACTCCCGCAAATAAATTTAATTGGCATTAAATTTATGAATACATATTGGAGAGTTCATGAAGAATAGTGTTTTGTTTTTAATACTTAATTTTATTTTACTAATTAATTATTCTTTTGCCGCTACATTTACAAATGAATACCCAGCGGGTCGAACAGCATCAGGCTTAGATTTAGATGCCTATGAAATATTTTATAGTATGTATGATCAAAGCATTGAATTAAAAGCCAATGAATTATCCGTAATTGGTTCAGATAAAAGTATTCCAATTACTTTTGGGGCTGAAAAAGAAGGTTCCTCATCTAAAATTTTACGAGTCATGTCTCCAAATGTTAATTATTTTGCCAAACAACTTGCTTTTGATCCAAATCTTGCAGAATGGTTTATAAATGGCGTTCTAAGTAAATCTATTTTACTGCATACTGAAGTCACTGACTATAAAGGCGAAACTAAGAAAATAAACTATTCAAATATTAGTAAGTTAAAAAATATTGATTGGAATAAATATAGAAGTCTAAATTTTGATAAGGTAACACGTTCATGGAATGATTCAGAGTTGTATTATGAATTTATTACTGAACTAAAAGGATTGGTTGATATTTTTCCTGACTCTATTTTTTCATTTTTAAAACCTCAGGCACGCAGATATTTATGGGATCGAGCCGGTCAATATCCTGGCGAAAAATTGTTTGGCTATTATGATGCTTGGATTCCACTATATGGGGACGCTGAAAAATATATCGAACATGGTCATAGAGAGTTGAATAAAGGTTGGGAAGTGATTTTTAAACCGCAACGTACTTATGGGGATTTTGAACAGCAAATAAAATGGTTTCGCACACTAATGGGTTCAAAACTAACTTTATTTGAAGCCCCAGGGCATCAGCGTGTTGTAATGCCTAGAATTAATTTATTACCAGAACAAAATCAGGTTTTCGAAGCGAAAGCCGCAGAATTAAATCGAATGATTTTATCTTATTTAGTGTTACGAGGCTTAAAAGGACAAACGGGTCTATTAGGTGCAAAACACAAGGCGATCCCTAGTGAATCTGAATTAGCAAATTTAAGTAGTGGGCGAGGACCTATACGACTTGAACGCGATCGATTTTATCAAAATAGTATCGGTGTTGAGTTTAGGACTGGGATGAAAGACGAAATGGTTCGTCGATTTATTCAAGCTGTGTATGCTTCCAGATTATCTACAAATGATATGGGCGATCTTAAATCAATTAAGGATTGGATCTTGATCCCGCATACTAAAACTGGTTCATGGGGTGAAGTAAAGTACGACCCTTCTGATTATGATGTAGATGCAGAATTATTAAGTACTGCAATTAATAATTGGAAAAAAATAGAAAAAAATAATAGACCACTTAGTAATGATTACTTAATCCCTCTGTGGTTATGGAGGAATGCTCCATTTGCTAAGGGCAAAAAACCCGAGTTGTCCCGTCTAACCAAAGATTTTATTCAACTGTTGGCAGAATTGACTAATCCTAATTACAAGACTGTTTCAAAACTAATTTCTGATTGGGTTATTAGTTCAAATCTGATAGCAGACATTGAAGCGTATATTACACCCAAAAGATCTTTTGATCGTGTTGAATTTCCTATTACGGTTGAAATTCCCAAAGATGGTATCGATGTTAATAAAATAGATTTGGGAAATGAGTTTACAGCAAGAATGCCATTAAAGCTTAAAGCTGAATATAATAAAAATGGGAATTGGGAGCAGACCATTTATGATATGACACCAGAAGAACGTGAACGCAAAATAAAATCTGTTGCGCAGACGTTACAAGAAAAATTCACAGGCAGAAAAGATAATGTAGTCCGATTAAATTCGGGTTCGCATGGACACAGTTTGATTGTCGCTTATGAATTAAAAGATAAATTTGATAGGACCTGGCGTGTAGAGTGGGATGGAGTTTCCAGAAACTATGATCCAGATGGTAAAATTATGCAAGAAACGGCTCGCGGTGGACATATTGAAATTGTTTCTCCGAAATACAATCCCAGCTTGGATGAAATAAAAGCTGTTTACGAAATGATGGATGCGGAAAGTTTAGTTCCTGAATATAGAATGGGAGGATCCCATATAAATATCGATTTTGATATTTTCGAACAGAATCCACAGGCCCTTGCCAGATTTTTAACCCTATTTCACCAGCATCGTGGAATAATCTCTTTTATGTTTCAGCATATTAATCGTCTAAGGTCAGCAGAGCCTGTAGAGATAAGCCCTAGATTGGATATTTCGTTACGCAACTTTAATGGCACGAAAGAGGATTTATCTAGAATAATTTACAATGAAAAATATTTTAACCCGCGATTTAATCGTAAAACTAGATATACTCAATTAGATCTTTCAAATTACATTGGTCAGGTAATACCTGAAGAATTTATCAAACCTGATTTTGATGTAGTGAAAGCTCGGTTTACAAATGGAAATGGTTGGTCTAGACAATTTCGAGTGACTAAACCTAAGAAATTAGAATTCAGACTTTTTGATGCAGCAAAAGATCCATTAGAGTCAGCACTTCAAATCAAATTAGTCAGAGCTCTATTGAATAAAGCAATAAACGGCAATGAAACAAGCTCCTTGCCAGTCCAGCTTGTTAATCATGAAACCTATGTTAATAATCCACAGCAAGCCTACCACGACTTAAAGACAATGGTTTCAGATCTTGGACTGCAATATTCTGACTATAGTGTTTTTGTTACGAATAAAATTATGATTAATAATAGTGTAATTAAGAGTAAGATTTACGAAAACTGGTTTGTCAAAGCCAATAGTCAATTCCCGAAAATGGTAGGCTGGGGAACAGCTTTATTAAAAGCCAGAACTGATGATTCAGTTCTTTATTCTGACAGTAGTGCCGAAGCAACTAGTGATTTAGTTAAAGTGAATAGTTGTGAAGGTATATATAAAAGCGCTATGTGATGGTTGAAAATACAACTAACATCAGCAATAGCTGGTTTTGAACAAAAATAAAGAATAATTCCTCCAAAGGAAAAATTAATTTATGGCTGATTTACAACCATCGTTTTAGGTCGAAATTCATTTGCACCATTAATTTAGGATCTGCCTTTTCCACTAATTTTTGAGTTTCTTTCAAAAAATTTAGAAAATTTTGTCGGATTTTTATTTGCGTTTCTTTGTCGGCCGTAAAAAAGACAGAAAAATGATAATCATCCGACGTACTTTTTTCCAAATGCGACAAAAGAATTTGCCTAACCATCTGTCGATACACGGGAAATATTTCTGAGTCCTCTGGTAGATGCATGGTTTGCTGATCCACGATGTAGCGATCTTTACTCCAACGCACAAAATTTAGATCCGTCAGTATTTTAATAATTTTCGTCAAACGCTCTTCAGATATCCCCAATTTATCCACCAATAAAGTGGGAGTTTTATTATGTGGAGGCACCTCCATCCCCAGATGCACCAACTGTACATAGGGATCTAAAAAATATAAGGCTCGCAACGAGCCCAAGTTTTCATTGCGAAGATCTTGATGGCCCGTATGGCGATTTTTTAACTGATTAGAGTCGGCCCGATCCGCCAAAGCCACCTTTGCTTCTCGAGA
>JBPOJH010000105.1:0-9811 GCA_052033755.1 Bdellovibrionota bacterium
AAGAGTCTAAGAAAGAGTATGATCTTTCGGTAATAGCAATTCCCGATAAGGTTGGAGGTTTCTTTAGTCAACTTAAGGTGATCATTAAAAGTGAAGTTGCAAAACTTTCACCAGAATACAGAACTGCAGTAGTTTCAAATGTTTCTGGCCTATCTTTTTATACTGAGTAAGGTTCAAGAATATGAGATCATATTGTATATTTTTAATCGTGATTTTAGCAATGATGTTGGTAAACGTTCAGGTATTTGCTGTTCCAGAGAAAATCATTCCTAAAATGTCACCATTTGAAAGAGGTTGGGATCAGGGTGATATAGGATCCTGTTATGCATTTGCAATTGCAAATGCAGTTGAGAACCACTATTCCCGAATGGGTTACAGTGGAATTACAATCTCACCTTGGCATTTTTTTTATTATCAAAAACAAAACTTGGATTATCAAAATCTGGTCGATCTCAAACTAACTAAAGCTTATACGTCTTCAACTTTCAGCATTCTAAAACGGTTTGGTCAACTGGTGCCAAGTTTATTTTTACCTGAAGGTGGACAAGGATTGGATTCCTTACATGATGGAAATGGGTGGTTGCCCCCGATTGAGGTATTTGGTAAGTATCCACAAATTGCCGATTCTCCATTATCATACACAACAGAATCCCATTTTATGGAGGACTATTTTTTACCCGGAGAATCATTACTAGTTTCAACAAATAGGATTCAAAGTTTGATAGCTAAAGGTGCAGTACTAACTCTTTCGTTAAATGGTGATTATATTGAAAAAGAATTTGATTCAACATTTGGTACTCTAAAGACTGATAGTGATGGGATTCGTAGTGGAAAATATTCGGAGCGAAATCATTCCGTAGCAATAGTGGGGTATGATAATAATGGTATAATCATTAAAAATAGTTGGAACTCATTAAGTCAATATCTATCAGAAAAGTCTATTTGGGAATCCTCAAAAAATTCACTCGCAGCATGGGATTTCAAGCGACTTCATTTTGGGCATATTTATCAACATGGATACTACCGTATTCCATATGAAGAGCTTGCGTTTCAACCATTAAAAAACAAATCTTTTTTAATTAGCATTCATAATTTCAATACAAATGAATTTTTAAATCGATTTTTAAAATATCAATATACATATAAAGTAATTCCCACATACTTTGTTTGTGGCGATGCCATAACTGGTTTGAGCTCCACTAACCGTGTATTACAGATGATCCATAATGGTATTAATGAACAAAAAATAAAATCAATGATAAGTAAAATGATCGAACAAGAAGTAATGGGAGAATACCCAACTTATCGTTATGCTTCGCTACCAGTTACACGGATTAATAATAGCGATACTTTTGACTACTACCTAGTGTACGCATTTTATCGAAATACAAATAGCGCTTTAGATGAGTTTTACTGTCCGTCGAAAGGTAAAAAAATGAGAATACCGTGGCGATCAACAGAGCAACAAGCCAATATTTTATATAAAGGAATGTCGCAACTTTCTAAAGCAAATTCAATAGATCAGCAAACTGAAATATGGCTCCAAATATTACCAGAAATGTTTAATGAAAGAAGATGATTATTTCGATTGATGAATTGGCCGATATTTAATTTCAAATTTTACTAGAAATATTTATTTTACGGAGATAATTATGCATCAAAAAACTTATTGTTCTTTTCTCATTAGCTTGCTTTTTTCTTTTCAAGCATGGTCGGGAGTTTTAAATTATAATTTTAATCTGCCTGAAGAAGTACCTCCTCCTAAATATCTTCCAAAAATTTCAGGGAATCAGGAAGGTTTGTTTGCATGCAAATCGTTTGCTATTTCAACAGCAATAGAAAGCACATACTCTCGTCGTGGCGAACAGGGCGTGACAATATCACCGCTTCATCTATTTGTTTACGAAAGTAAAAATTTAAGCTGGGAATCAAAGCAAAAAAGAAATTTACTACAAATGTATACTTCGACTGTTAATCAAATTTTGCAAAAAACAGGGCCATTGGTGCCAAACTTTATTTTGCCAGAACGTCTGTATGGATTTCCTAATCAGTACAAACAAGGTTCTGGTAGTATGCTTACAATTGATAAACTTGGTTTGTATGAATTTTTCAATGTTCCAGACTTTAACTTTAGATCGTATACTCGAAATTTTTATGATTATATAAAAAAAACCTCCTATTATGAGGCAATTTCAGAATTGGTAAGAACGATTGCAGAAAATGGTGTTGTGACCTTATCTATTAATAGTAGTTATTTAGACGATGATTTTGAGACTTATACAGGATTAAAAAAAATAGATAGCTTGCCCGCTAATCATCCATCGCGAAAGGCGTCAAATCATGAGGTTGCAGTTATTGGTTACAATCAAAGGGGCCTAATCATACGTAATAGTTGGAATAGCAGAGACGACTTTTTGATAAATGAGTCAAAATATAAAGAGTCATATAACGAATCTAATGAGATAAGTTCATTTAAAAAAAGATATTTTGGTAAAATGTATGTCAACGATGTTTTTTTGATCCCTTGGAAGGATTTAATCCTAGAAGGAACTGCATTTGAAGTTAATTATTATAGTTTTGATTTTGATCGATTTCTTTATTTTTATCGCGAAAATCAAAATAGAGTAGGAGCCGTAAAAGCGAATTACTTTTGTAAATCAAAAACTGCTCCTTCTCCTGCTGTATACAAGGCTGTAAATGAAATAATTGCTGACCCAACTGAGTATCCAGAAGATTTTGATGATTTAGTTATTGATGAATTAGACGGTTATCGTGGAAATGTTAATTTCGCGATATTACCATTTTATCGTTACCAAAATGGCGAAGTAAATTTAAATCGAGTAATAGACTTTTATCAAAATGCAGATAATAAAATAGATGATTTCTATTGTTTATATAATTTTAAACCAAATCAAGTTAGAATTCCATTATCGCGATCACTCAATAGAGCAACAAAGTTGGCTTGGAATCAACTTAAACTCACATATGCGACGTCAAAATCACAAACAAGGAGTTTATGGAGAGAAGCGCTGATGTTGATGTTTATAAACGAGTAAAAAAGGAAAAAATATGAAAAAGAATTTTTCAAAAATTATTATACCTATAATTCTTATATCACCATTTTCATTCGGGCGTGATGCCATCATGAAGTTGAATCAAGCCATCAACACAGACTTCACTAAAGTCGGCAATCAAATTGATCCGACTCAAACTGATGGGAAAAAATCACGAGCTTGTTTGTTATTGATTAAATCAGCTTGGCTGCGCACGGGGCAAAAAATGGCTGAAGATGCTGGACTTGATGAACTAATGGAAGAATTAGCAAAGGACGCTTCTCGCGCAGAAACTGAATTACGACTAATGAGTGGAGGCGAGGCTGCGAACAAAACACTTATCCAAAGCGTAAAAGAAGAAGTTAAAAGGCAAACCAAAAATGGTCGATTATCTTGCGGTAGTAAAGAGGATATAAATAAACTAATAAAAAATGAAACAGTTGCTAACCGTTTAGATGAAATGAATTTTTGTGTTTCTTCAGAGTTTCTTGATAACACAGGGAAGTAGTATTTAATGAAGAAACGGATTCATTTAATATTAAAATTAATACTATTGTCAGTGATCTGTACTGTTCAGTTTACTTTTGCTGAATCCCTAGATGTAACATGTAAAAATGAGGTTGTGGCTCCATCTATTGATATGAATGAAGTGGATCAGCAACTTAAGAAATTTAAAGCTGATTTGGATTCGAATTCGATCATATATCAAGCGCTTCGTGCCGCAGTAAAGGCCGGTGAAGAAAAATTAGTCACTGAATTGTTTCGTTTGATAGAGAATAAAGTTCACGACAAGACAAGTGTTGTAGATACCATTTTAACCATTCGTAGCTATATAGGGATTGCTAACTCAGTACAAGCTTATGGAAAAGCAGATAATGACTTAGCTAAGTATTCAGCACTTAGTCAGGTTGTAGTTGATTCACTTAGCCTTGCACTTCCTGCTTATTCGTTGGTTTTTCAAAGTGTTAAGCTTCAGCATGATCTAAATGCGCAAATTATCATAATGAAATCTCAAGAAGATGTTTTAAAAGTTCAACAACAGATTGCAGATATTCATTTAAGGATGGCGCAGGATCGCTTCAAGCAAGCACAGGCTGATATTAAATTATTATGTCATCGAATAGAAAAAATTGAAGCCGTTAATAGTCTAGCTATAGTATTTGGAAAGTTTTTTGAAACCGAATGTCTTCTCAGAAATAATAGTTTCAGTCTTGATCATATCGACAAGTGTTTATCCTTAGCACAAAAGCAAATCAATATAAATAAACGTCTAATTGATCTGCATCAATTAACATATTCAGACCAATACTTAATTTTAAAAATAGGGTCCATGGTTAAAACCAGCGAGTATGAAAAAACGGTTAGTAAATTAAAAAGTAATGTAGATGAAAGTGAAAAGTTATTGGAAAGAATATCCAAGTCAGCTTTGTTAGCATTATCAGAATGGATGAACGAACCAATGGGAGCGGCCGCACCCTATTTAAAATGTGAACGTACAATAGGTGCACTTACTAATGAATTATTAGCGATCTCAATACGTAATCCAAGTTGTTTGTCAGCAAGTCGGCAAGATTTAATTAAACAGGCTAGCTTAATTCAACAAATACAAACTTTGAGTTCCAATGTTTGTAAAAACACTCTGTTTCAATCTACGAGGCAGATTCTGAACTTAGCGGAAACTCAACAAAGTAAAACAAATAAATGCTTATTACCTGAATTTCGAAAAGGCGGTTATAAAGATGAAATTGATTAAAATGAAATTAGTCGGATTTATGTTAATTTGGTCATGGAATTCATTTGGCTGGAGCTTTAATGTTGGTCCAATCGAGGTTAAAGGCGACGATCCAAAATTACCAAGTGTGCCATCCGGAGCTGGTTTGCCAATTGATCCTATTTTTCCAATAAGACCATTAGTTCCAGTTCCTATACCTAATCCAGTCTCAACAATTAAAAATGGATTATCAAATGGATCTCAAGAAGTTGAAAAGGTGATTAAACATATCATTAAACAAGGTGGTGTTACTGTATCTAATGTAGGACGAGAAGCCGATATTTTTTTGAAAAATGTTTCACGTGAAGTTGGAAGTGTTTATGCTGCAAATATTCTGACATTTGTTTCTGTGGGGAGAGTAAACGCTTGTATTGTGTCACTTTGCGCAAGCGAGGTGTATCGTAATGATCAATTACGTGCGGAAAAACGTCATTATCAAGAAATTGCAAATCAAGAAATTAATGAAGCAAAAAGAACAGCAGGGGTCGAAAAGCGTCAGCATTTAATAAAAGCACGTGATAATGAGTTTGCAGCCTATCGAAATACTATTAAGTTGCTAGAGAATGGTCGTTCATTACAACGGTCACAATCGATTTTGATAGAAAGCTTAAAAACACAAGCTATGAAACGAGAAATGATGGCCGAAATCGAAAGTGAATTTGCGAAATCTATTAAGGATGATACCCTTGCGGTTGCGCAATTTGCGAAACAAAAAGGGGACCAGCTGACAACCGATGATGTAGTTAATACGATTGGTCCACAATTAAGTGCTATTGCTATTTCTACCGGTAAAGAAATCGCTATTATTTATAGTAATTTTATTTCTAACTTAGATGTTAGAACTTTGAAGAAAGTCATATCTACTTTAGAAAAATCATCACGGTCTTGGAAATCAGCACAATCCGAATTAGAAATTGATGAAAGTGCCTTATCTGCAAAAGTAGAAAGTCTTAACTTTGAAATCGAGAATTTGTGATGAATATTAAAAAATATTTCCTAGCGATATCATTAATATTTTGTAATTTTCTTTCATTCGAAAACTGCAAGGCCGAAGGCGACATTGAAAAAGCATTAAAGTTTGGTGCTAACGCAGCTTCAGGTGGAACATGGTTAGCAGATATCGAAGCTGAAAAATCACGAATTCGTGCCGAGGGACAGCTGGCCATCGAGCGTATGAAACAAGATATAAACAATCAGAACAAAGAATATTTGAAAAGACTTCTGCAAGATAGTATTTCTAGTAATCGACAAAGACTGGCGCGCTATAATTCTATAAAAATGAAAGCAAATAATGCAGTCGATAGTTGGAAAGTAGTAAGAAGTGATGTAGCTGGTGTTATCCGCGCCTGGCGCCAAGTCAATGTGACCATCGAGGATTTGAATCGTCATAGTGATCGATTATCAGAAACACAAAAAGGAATAGTTAATCTTATCACTGGTTCGTCGAATGCTCTTGCTGCTAATTACGAGTCTAAAATAAATAATATTTTAGGAATCTTTAAAAGAATGGTGGAAAGTCTTCGAACAAACGGAACGGTCACTCCTTCAAGGTTAGAAAATTTTTTTGAAGGACTGGTTAATGAATCCATACAAGCCCAAAGCATACTTGAAAATATAGACTCTACAATCGAAGTTATCGAGGAAAATATCAGAACTGCAGAAATGCGTTTAAGTGGGTTATGAAAGTGAAGAGTGTCAAATTCTACATAAAAATTGTTCTTAGTTTTTTTCTGGCGTTTCCGTCACCAGCCATGGCGATTTCTTGGTATTCTTTTAATCCGAACGGATCCGAAATCACCTCTACTAATGGTGAACCTCTTAGCTTAGGCGAGTATTTTGATGCCAATGGAAATCGTATTTCCTTAGAGAAGATGCCATTTGAATCAATTATCTGTTTACCTGACGGCCGTGAAATTTATGCTATGAAAAAGAACTACCCAGGAGTTTCCTATGGTGTTCCAACACGAATTGCTGATGTTGAAGTTTCTAAGGATGGTAAGACATTAAAAAGTGATATTCTTGGTGACAAGCTATCTTTAGATTCTGCAGCCCCAGCTCGAGGGACAAAACTTCGTCCTGATTATTTGCCGACGGGGAGAAACGCGAACTCTGGAAATGGAGTAGGTGGAGGTAACGGATCTAGCGTTGGTGGAGGCAATAGTTCTGGTAATAGTAATGGCTATGGAAATCAATTCAGTCAATCGATACAAAAATCGTTCAGTGCTGGGATAGTCGCAGGAATATATACTGGAGCAGTTACAGCAGCCTTTAGAGGAGCACTTCTTAGTGTAGGTACTGCCGAAAATGTTGTGCGTGTGCGTGCTCAGCTAAATGCTACGAATAAGCAAATTGGTGAAACTTATAAATTAACAAATCAACAAATCGAAGGCGCCTATAAACTGGCAGCTAAAAATTTAGATCCATCAAAATTTTCCACTAGTCCAATTGATTGGGATCGGGCTTCGCGTGGAGTTAAAACAACAGCCGAGCCATATCGAGGACTTGTAATAGAGAATCGAATTATTTTAAACTCTATCGTTACATTTCGTGCACGTGACCAGCAGGCCAAAGACCTGGGCCTGAAAATGAATGAACTTTCTGATGATTATTTTTCAGTAGGTAACATTGAGGGTGGATCCGCCATTCTTAAATATGCTACTGCCTTTGCTGATTTAGCAGTAGGGCTTGATCCCATCAGTGGAACTATCAGAGACACCTATGAATCCTTAAGTGGTTTAAATTTAATAACAGGTGAGCCCTTAGATAATGTATCCAGAACATTTGCTGTAGTCGGAATGGTTACCTTTGGTTTTGGTTCCAAAATACATGCTGGCATCAAGCTTTTGCAGGAATCCAAATTGGCCAATCGATTGACTCGACCTATTCAAAATTTTATATTTGAAAAAGCGGCTAAAATTGCTAATGGACGATTTCTTCATCTTTCTCGTGATTACAGACGTGCTTATGCAAATGAAACTGAAGTAGTCAGTAAAGTTTTTGCGGAAAGACCAGAAAAGCTGGGAGAGATCACTCAGGTTGTAAATACAACAACTAACTTTGTTCAAAACATCGGTGTTGAGGGAGTTAGAGCCAGACGGATTGTTCCAGGTACTAGCGACAGAGTCGTTGTTATTGGACGAAATATGGGAATGGTCGAAGCTGGAGGGCTAATAAAGCCTGGTGTTATTCAACTAACTGAACGACTACAAAAAGCGGGTGTTAATGCTGAACACTTTGTACTACCTAAGCATTTGAAGTCTGAATTAGAGAATTTAGCTGAACTTGAGGGGAGAACTGTGCTTCGACCACATGAACTTGAAAAAACTATGACGTATCAATTAAATAAAGATTATTTAGAAGGTGCAATTAAAGACGGGGCCACATTTATAGATTTAGGGAATCCTCACAATAAACCCTATAGCCATTTTTACGATTATCTAGAGCAATCAATAATGGATCGTGCATATGGAAAATTATAATTTCTAGAAGGTATTACAATGATAAGTGAAATTACTGATTTCTTTGAAACATTTTATTATGGTTTACCAACCCTGTCAGAATATCTAAAAGACATTAATTTTACTTTACGAGTATCAACAAAGAAGACAGATTCAAAAATTCATTTAATTTATTCTAATTCTAAAAATACAGTTAGTTTTGATATTATTGCAGAGCCTGGAAGTGTAAATAATAAAAAAATAATATTTTTTGAGTTTCGAATATTGAATAAAATCCGTCTGAAGGGATTTACCTTTACAGGATCTTCTTTTTGCACAAAAGAGGTTGCCAAAAGATTTACAGTAGAACTTCCAGTATCGGAAGAAGTTGGAATGCAATTACCATCCCTTATCAAAGAACAATTAGAAAAATATTGCCAACATATATTACGAGGAGAAGACTTTAAGGAAACATATTATGATAGTAAGCTTGGATATTAAATGTTGTTCTCAATAGACCTTGTTATTTTTATAGATTCATTTCCGCTGAATTCCTAAACGGTGTGATGAAAAATAGTTACTTCAAAGTTTTAGCAACACGCGAGGGGAGTTCTTTGTTCATGGCTTGGGAAAGAATCCTGTTTACTTGAACTAATTTTTTTAAGTCGATGTTGGTTTTTACTTTCATGCCATCAAACATATAAACGACGTCCTCGGTGGCGACATTGCCGGTCGCACTGGGAGCGTATGGGCAACCACCCAATCCGCCAACACTAGAATCAAATATGCGAACGCCTTCTTGGTAACACATTAATATATTTGGTAAAGCTGTACCGCGAGTGTCATGAAAATGACCTGCAATTTTAGACATCGGGATTTTTTTTCGTTTCAGAATTTTTAAAAAACTTTGCACCTGAAACGGAGTGGCCACTCCGATGGTGTCGCCAATGGAAACTTCATAGCAGCCCATTTTTAGTAATCGCTGCACCAGACTGGCGGCGTTCATAGGATCCACCGCTCCCTCGAAAGGACAACCAAAAACCACCGAAAGATAACCACGAATTTTAATTTTATTTTTTTTTGCTAATTGCACGATCGGTGCAAATCTTTGAAAGCTTTCTTCGATCGTACAATTGATATTGGATTTTGCAAAAGCTTCTGTGGCGGAAGTGAAGAATGCTATTTCGGGAATTTTTGTCTGCAAAGCCTCTTGCATGCCTTTTTCATTCGGAACTAAAGCCGCAAAAGAAACTTTTTTGGATTTTACTAACAAGGAATATTTATTTAATCCATATTCGATTAATTCTTTTGATACCGCCATCTGAGGCACACGATCAGCACGAACAAAAGCTCCCAACTCTAAATGTTGAACACCAGAATTTAGTAAAGCATCTAAGGCCTGCTTGCGAGTTTCTAAAGAAACATTTTCTTTTTCATTCTGTAGTCCATCACGTAGACCCACTTCGCAAATTCGCACTTGAGATTTTGAAGCCATATTTATCCACCTATTTTGTCGGGTGCCAGGCCCTGTTTCTGGACACATCGTGTCC
>JBPOJH010000124.1:0-9682 GCA_052033755.1 Bdellovibrionota bacterium
GATTTGCTTCAAGAAAACTTATCCGTTTTATTTGAACAAATGAATAGACCAGAAATTATATTAAATAATGTGCGTTCTTTTTTATGAGTTTAATGTGAATTTATTTATGCGCAGCTATATATAACTCACCAGAAGCCCCTGCAGTTAAACTTTCATCATAATCAATTTCAAAAGAATCATCCGGCATTTTGGCAAATCTGCGTATCAAATACGGGATAAATTCTGTTGGTGTACCAATATAACCAGTGCCGTCTTCGAAATAAAATCCATATTTTCTTTTAGGATCTAATTTACAAGACTCTAACAAATACAACTTTGCTATTTCAGGGTCTTTCGTCCATCCTTCGTACATTTTTCCTCCCTTGCTTATTTGTTTTTTTATTTGTTTATTTTTTTGTTGGTTGATTTAATAACAAGACAACTATTAACTTATACAACAACTTCCATGAAACAGGGCCTTATTCACTTACCTATGCTTTCAATGGCCGTATTAATATGAATTTCAAGAACATCATTAAAGTTTTTTGCATAACCACCTGCCAAACACCACGCAACTGGAATTTGCCTTTCCCTAAAATAATTAAACACAATACGATCTCGCTGCTGTAATTGCTGTTTTGACATTCTACCCCCATAGGGATCTAATTCATAAGGATCAGCACCGGCTTGGTATATCACAAGGTCACAACTATCAAACGGCCCCAAAATAGTAGGAAGCCTTTTCAGCCAATTATCGATTTCATATTTACTTGGCGGCTCTTTTCCAAAACTAAAATGCTCTATGTATTGCAGGCCATGCATGGCCATAAGCTCATCCGTGCCGTTACCATAATGTTGATCAAGATCCAAAATACCAACCCTGTTTGCGCCCCGCTCATGGATCGTCTGTGCCGCAATCACCAAACCATTAAAAGTACAAAACCCCGCTGCCAAATCGTAACCAGCATGATGGAACCCACTGGTCGGCGAGCAAGAATTAATTTTATTTTTAAAACTAAACTCTGCTGCTGCCACCAATGATCCATTCGTCCACAACAAACTGTTTGCAATACTTTCCTGTGTATTACCAAATCCATTTAGCGACGTACCAGCAAACACACCCCTTACGTAATTTGAATCATGAATTTTAAAAAAATCTTCAACAGTTAAAGGTTTAAAACCCATCACCACCGTAGGAATCTGATACTTAATCAACTGCTGATAAAACAATTCTGGTTTCAGCGGGCTTTTTGAATGCGAATCCACATCTTTTACCACCATGCAATCATTATAAAACAAATGTAGTCGATTCATGTTAATCTACTTTCCGATATGTTTGTTTCAATAAATAATTTTCCAAGCTGTATCTTCCAAGGTTTACGATCTAACATTTTTTCTAAATCATCATGCAATTGAGCCGCCCACTGCCCATCCCCCATTAATGCGGCCATCTTATAACTGGCCATTAAAAAATCCATGTCATTAGGATTTGTTGTTACCAATCTTTGCATAAGAAATTTTGCCATCTTGGGATCGCCACGTTTAATTAAATGCAAACAATACGCAACAACAATTCTAAACGGGACACGCGAAAAATTTCTAAAATAATTAAACGTCTGATCTATATTTTCAATAGTTTCACCATTTGCTAATCGCTCACTAAGTTGATTTAACTGATTCACAGTTAATTTTGCAAAACTGCTTTTTACAATTATATTCACAGGATCAAGTATTAATAATTTTCTTAATATATCATGTGCTAACATTGTGTTTTTTAAATAAATCTCGACGATCGCAAGATAGTAATACAAATCCCGCAGCTCTAAACTGAAAGCCTTTGTATCAAAATCAATTTTACCAGTTAATTCATAAATTTTTTCACGAACACCATAAAAATCCACACTTGAGGGGTCGTTCAGTTGCACATTGATGCTCTCTATTAAATCACAAATTTGAACTGTTTTTTTGTACGTTAAATTTTCTTTATAAAAAAGAAGTTCTGATTTTTCATCAGGAAACACTAAATATTTTTTTATTCTTTTATCCTTTGTGGATTCATAAATCGCTTGTGCTAAATCCTGCAATCCGTCCTCGCCCGGAGTTAAATCAAATAAAGGCAAACAAATTTCAATCGCTTCCGAAAACCTTTTTTGTAAAGTTAAGTGCCGCGCATATCCGATATGGTAATTTCCATGCAAGCACCCCTCGTCATGCAATATCAAATACAGATCTTCAATTTCAGGATTCAATGGTTCGTGCGTTATTAAGTAATCCATTCTTGAGTTCATCGCACCTATCAGTTCCCTGAATTCTAATTGCAAAAAAGGCGATCTTGGATCTTGTTTTAAAAAATCAATTAAATACAAATACGCCAACTTTAGGCTGCTTTCGGAAATAAAGGCTCGCATTTTGATGTGAACAATCGAGTCCCTAGAATTCGTATCTAAATTATTAATTTGGGCCTGATTTAAAAATTCATCCACAGACGACATCGGAATTCGCTTAGATTCGTCTAATAAATTAATAATTTTTTTTCTTAAAAAATCAAAAGTCTCGTGCTTTACAGTTTCTAATTTTGGGACAAGATATAATTTTTTAGTCATTTGTTTTCTCCTTACTTTCGATAAAACAAGAATACTTAAACTGAATGACATCCAAGGACCACCCTAGGAATAAATTTAAAAATACTGGTCAAATCTGAAGTCACCTGGCTTTACCTGATAATTTTCAAAAAGACGTAATGTCTAAACTAAAAACTTTGATTGTCTTGTCGCTAACTAAAACAATCTGTGCGATCTTTGAGTCGCTGGAATGGATAAAATATTGAGTCGAATAATTATATACAAGATCGGGATAATCATCAGACGGAAGCCTGACCCAAGATGATGCGCCAAACGATGGCTGAAAATTAGACCAATTCGGCACACTAAATTGTTTGATCATAGAACTTGAGTTAAAATTGTACTTACGGATCACTTGCCCAGTAGAATTCGAACTGTAGCATCCATAAAATTCACCATCCATTATTTTCCATCCAGTACAACTATTCCACGGCGACACCACCGTTGGAATCATATTAGGTGCTACCTCTTGGCAATTACTCAGATTAAAACTTCGCATTTGGCTTGGATAAGTAAAGCTTGTCCACTGGATAAACTAAATTTGCTGGCAGAAATAACCGAGTAATATCCTAAGGAACTTGTGACTCATCACCAGAGTCGCGCGCGCAGGCCACAAACAAAACACTACAAATAGAAAATAAAATTATACTTTGAATAGAAAAACTCATTCAGCCTCCTATTTCAAATATATATTTATTCTGTGTCATGACAGGTCTGTCTCAATTCGAGCCAAACTGATTGTGATAATGTATTCTATCAGTTATTTAATCCCTGAAAATTTTTACTGTTAAATATTTTGACAGTCGTGGTTTTCAGTATTCTTTACAATTCAAATAACAATTTTCGCTACTCAATTTTTTTTCGTTTCAATTCAATTTTATTCCATATATATGGAATATGAAAAATTGGAGGCGTTATGAATTTAGAATTTAATCAAAAAAATATTTTAATTACCGGCGGATCAACTGGTATCGGAAAAGCTACTGCAGAACTATTTTTAAGCCAAGGTGCCGCTGTCTATAATATTGACATTAAGCCACCATCGATAAAACATGACTCGTATTTTCATTTTGAATGTGACGTTCTAAATCTAGAGCAATTAAATAATTCGATACAAGAAACTTTAAAGAGAACAAATAATTCAATCGATGTTCTTTTTTGCAACGCTGGAGTTCATTTCTTTGGAAATATTGAAAATACGGATGAAGCCACTTTCGATAAAGTTGTTGGAATTAACTTAAAATCTATGTTTTTTACACTAAAATGGGTTTTACCCACCATGAAGTTATCAAAAAAGGGATCTATTATTTTAATGGGCTCGGACCAATGCTTTATAGGCAAAGGCGAAAGTTCAGTTTATGGGTTAACAAAAGGCGCAATTGGACAACTGACAAAAAGCACGGCCATAGATTGCAGTGATTACAATATTAGAGTGAATTGTGTTTGCCCCGGAACTATTGAAACACCTTTATATCATAACGCAGTGAAGGTATTCTGTGAAAAAAATCATATTCCGACTGAGCCCGTTTATGAAGGATTAAAGAACGCCCAACCTATAAAACGAGTTGGACAACCAAATGAAGTCGCTGAATTAGTTGCTTTTTTAGCATCTAACAAAGCATCTTTTGTAACTGGATCGCTTTTTTCTGTCGACGGTGGTTATGTCGCCCAATAAAAATATAGTCGCTGCTATTTTATTTTTCTTGGTTGGTTTTTTTGCCAAAGCTGAGTCCACTAAGTTTTGGAGTTCTGACAGTTATGTTGGTGATTTATCAATTTACTTAAATCATTCTAATTGGAAACAATTAAATTTAGATACAAAGTCGCAAAAAACATGGTTCGTTGGTCAAACCTATGAAAGTTTTGTCACACCCTTACTGTTAAATGAACATGACATGATTTTTGGAATTGTAAGTCCACAATTCTTAGGGGAGTTGGCCTCCAACAAGAAAATTGAAAATTTAGACTCTTATTTTGAAAAAATGGATAAACAGAAAAAAGAAAAATTTCTGAGCGATATTTTTCCAGCTTATTTAAATTCTTACATGAAATACGAGAACTCTATTTATGGATTGCCAATTGATGGCGATGCCTTAGTGCTTCATTATAGACCTTCGTATTTTAAAGATACAAACTTACGAAAGAAGTTTAAATTAAAATATAAAAAAGAATTAAAAGTACCGGAAACATGGGAAGAATATGATCAAACCGCTGAGTTCTTTACTGAAAATCTTAAAAGCAAAGGTGTTTACGGAAATTATTTATTTAATATAGATCCATGGGTATGGACTTTTTGGTATGCCCGCCTGGCTCCCCTTCAGCTTGAATTGTTTGATGAAAACATGTCACCCTTAATTAATAACGAAATTGTCAAAAAAACTTTAAGAGATTATTTAAAATTAGCACGATTCAGTCACCCTGGAGTCGAAGACCTAAGCGGTGGTGCAGCTGTAAAAGAATGGTCAAAAAAACAAATTGTAATGACCATCTGGTGGTCTGATCTAAGTGAACTGTCTTCCTCGCTAAATAAAGATAGCGCCGAAGACATCGCCGTGGCACCACTGCCAGGTGTAAAAAATAAATTCGGTAAAATAATTAGACATGGACAAATCCCTTACGGACGGGTCATCGTTATACCCAGCTATTTGGACGAAAAAACAAAAAACACCGTTTTTAACGAGTTGTTTGAATTGGTTTCTTCACCAAAAGCTATAGATTTTTTAGCAAATCCAAAAACAGGATTAGATCCATATTTGATTTCGCAGTTTGATGACAAGAAGTCATATTTACAATCCTCTATTAAAAACAAGTCTAATCTGAATACGATGGAATGTGTTGATAATTTATTAAATGTTTCAAAAGAAGAAATCAAAAATGCCATCCCCCAGCCAAACTGGCCTGGGAGCTATAGATATTTTAATTTCTTAGGCCGATCAATACGACAAATACTAATGAAAGAAACGGATGTTGAGACCGCCGTGACCAATATAGAATCCGAGTGGAAAAAAATTAGAAACGAATTGGGCGAGAAGGAACAAATAAAGCACTGGCAAAACTACCGTCAGTTGCTATTAAACACTGTGGAGAAAAAATGACAAAAAGAATTCTGTTCTATTTTTTGATTCTATTCGTTTTTTTAATCAGTGGTTTATTTTTATTTCAAAATAGTCTTATTGAACTTAAACAATCGAATCAGGAGCTTTCTGCATTTCTAAAACAAGCATCCGATGGATTTACAAAGCAGACAGAAAATTTTGAAGATCTAGAATCCCTCGGGTATTTGGTCGAACAACCAGTAAAGCTGTCTTACATTACTGACGTTAGTGAGTTTAAAAAAGAATACATAAATTTATTAGAAAAACTTAAAAATATACGATCAAAAAAATTTGAAAAAGAAATTGATGCCCTAGTCAGCTTGATGATTCAATTATATGATCTAAAAAGTTCTGAAATTACTTCGTCTAACGCATCCTTAGAAATTGAAAGTAAAAGACTTCCTGTTATACTGGATAATATAAATTTAATTTCACAGGCAAATACGCTGGATAAGGTTACAATTCAAAATCAATTGAAATTAATTGGAAACAGTTTAAGCAGTCAAATTGAAGACGCTTTGTCTTTACATAAACTTTCAATTAAAAGCAGATCTTTGTCTTTTCAAATGGTCCAAAACAAGCTTTTGCCGCTTGTTAAAAACATTCAAAACAAAATCATCGAGGAAAAAAATAATAATAGTGGTGATTTCAAAGGAAGTTTTTCCGCTATACAAGAATCTTTAAAGAAGACTGAGTTGATTCAAATCAACTTAAATAGAAATACAAAATTATTTAGTGTTTATCTGGCAATTATTTTTTTAATAGCAAGTTCATTAATCTTTGTTTCTTTTAAAAACTTTCAATTGGCTAATGATTTAAAAATTAAACAAAAAAATGAAATTCTTGGCATTTTTGAAAGTATTGCGAATAACAAAACTGATCACGCAATAGATAAACTTGATCGGGTTAGTTTTCAGGAGCCGGTTCTGGAATCCGCAAAAGAGTTAATAAAAAAGGTTTTAGAAATCAATACAGCAAGACAGTTAGCATTGAAAAATGAAGCCCAGGCTATTATCGCAAAACAAGTCGCTCATGATATTCGCAGTCCGCTGTCAGCATTGAATATAATTGCAGGTTCTTTAACAAACATATCCGAGGAAAAACGATTATTGATTCGCAATTCCGTTCAACGTATTAATGATATCGCCAACGACTTATTACAAAAAGGGAAATCCACAACACTATTGCAATCTGAGGGTGAACCCCAAACCACTGCCGGCAACGTTAATAAGTCAAATTTACCTAATATAAATAACACCAATGCTGAACCAGAAAATAAATTGTTGAAAAAAAATCAAAGTTTTTTAGTCCCAATTGTCGTTGATAATATCATTTCTGAAAAACGCATACAGTTTCGTGAAAAAATGAATGTGCATATAAACGTGGATTTAAAAAAATCTTTTGGCTTGTTTGTAAATGCAAATCCAAATGATTTATCTAGAGTTATTTCCAATTTGATCAATAACGCAGTCGAAGCCTTACCTAATCAATCTGGCAATATTGATGTATCTGTTTTTACAGATGCCACAGACAACGTTTGCATTCAAATCAAAGACAATGGCAGCGGTATCCCCAAACATGTACTGGAAAAACTTGGACAGGCAGGCATCACCCATGGAAAAGAGAATACCCAGTCCGGAAGCGGCCTTGGGGTTTATCATGCGATTAAAACTATTCAAGAATTTGGTGGACAAATAAAATTCCACTCAGTGACTGCAGATGACCTTCCTAACACAACTTATAATAATTCCACAGGCACTACAATTACCATCGAGCTACCCAAATCAAATACACCGTCTTGGTTTGCAGATTCCATTCAATTAAATTCAAGACAGGAATTCGTGACCGTAGATGATGACATCAGTATTCATCAAATATGGAAAGGTCGACTAGAATCGCTTAAATCCAAAGATCAAAATATTAAAATCACTTCTTTTACATCAGCTAAAGAATTTCGAGAGTACTTTAACAGAAATTTAAAATCAGCGCTTCCTGCGTCTAAAACAGCAAGCTTGAATACAAATTCTGATTCTAAGCCTGCATTGGATCATAATGTAAATTCACCTTACCTATTTTTGATTGATTATGAATTTTTAAATCAAGACGATAATGGATTAAAAATTATTACCGACTTGGAAATTCAAAATAACGCGATTCTAGTCACCAGTCGATTTGACGAACCCTTTATTCTTAGCGACTGCGAATTGCAAAGCATAAAAATACTTCCCAAGCAGTTGGCAGGCCAAATTCCTATTACTATTCAATCCGAAAAAGTTGAACAAGGGACAGGGACTCAAATAGATTACGCATTTAAAAACCTAGAGCAATCTGGCCTCTTAGAGATATAAAATACTTGCCCCGCACAACGACGTCCTAAATTATTCTTTGAGCCGAAAAATTTAAAACACTTTTTTACGACGTGATGAAGGTAGGATCTTTAAGACATCACGGTATTTAGCCACCGTTCGCCGAGCGATTTGAATACCATCCACTTTTAACTGATCCACTATTTGTTGATCGGATAACGGATTTTTGGGATCTTCTTTGGTGATTAAATCACGAATTTTTAATTTTACGGATTCACTGGCCAATGACTCACCATCGGACGTGTTAATTCCGCTATTGAAAAAATATTTTAATTCGTAAATCCCTTGCGGAGTGTAGACATACTTGTTGGTCGTTACACGACTGACAGTAGACTCGTGCATTCCAATGTCATTGGCGATGTCACGTAAGACCATCGGACGAATGTACTCAGCCCCTTTTTCTAAAAACTCGCGCTGATGTTTTACAATACTTTCAGCGACCTTATATATTGTACGTTGTCTTTGATGTATCGACTTGATCAACCAAACTGCGGAACGTAGTTTTTCTTGGATGTAACCTTGAGTTTTTTCACCATCCGAGCCCTGATTCATTAACATCGATTTATAAAAATTCGATATTCTTAGGCGTGGCAAACCATCTTCGTTAATCGAAACCACATAATCATCTCCGACTTTGTACACATACACATCGGGTGTCACATACTGAGTATCCGCCGGCGCATACACTCGGCCTGGCTTAGGATCCATTGAATAAATAATTTTGCAGATTTCGAATATTTCACGCGCTTCACGTCCCATCGCCTTAGCAATAGCTTCGAAGTTTTTCTTTTCTAAATCTTTCAAATGATTCTTAATAATGTAGACCAAATCATTGGTGTCTTCTTCTAAAGCCTTTGCTTGTAACAGCAAACACTCTTTTAAATCTCTGGCCGCCACTCCTGGAGGATCAAACTCTTGCACGAATGGTAAAACACCCTCTAACTCTTCCAAAGGCACCTGTTCACTAGCAGCAATTTCCGCCAACGGAGTTGTGATGTAACCATCATCATCCACATAGTTAATCAATATTTCAGCTAAATTTGATTCCTCGTCATTAAAGCCGGCCATCTTTGACTGCCACAATAAGTGGTCATGCAATGATTCCGAGACAGAAATTAAATTTTCATAATTCATGATCTCGTCAGTACCACCCAAACTTGAGGACGGTGGTTTTTGTGACGACTCTAAATACGATTCCCACTCAAATTCATCTTGTCTTTGCGGATCTTGCGCTTCTTGTGCTTGCGCCTGAGCCTCACCAGATTCAGGAGCCGCAACCGCATCGCTGGCTTCTTTCGTTCGTTGCAGGTCCTCTTCTTTTAAATCAGGGACTTCCTCCAACATCGGATTTTCATCAAGTTCTTTACGAATAGCACCTTCTAATTCCAATCGATTTAATTGCAATAACTTAATCGCTTGTTGCAACTGCGGAGTCATTCGCAATGTTTGACTTAAATTCATCGATTGACGTAACTGTGCCACCTAGAAAATCTCCCTCGAAAAACAAATACCCTATAATTTAAAATTCTCGCCTAAATAAAACTTTTTGGCTAGTTCAGAATTTGCAATCTGGTCAGCGGTCCCCTGCACTTGAATAAAACCATCCTTTAGTATGTACGCA
>JBPOJH010000044.1:0-1987 GCA_052033755.1 Bdellovibrionota bacterium
AATTAAGTGATTACAAAAAATATCACGATTTTTTTGCAGAGCTGGTTCGAAAAAAAGCTCCTCACTATGGCCCTTTTGTAACTGGATTGTTTGCCTCGAAAAGTATTTTATCAGTATTGGCGGACCCGGCGATTCAACGAATGACTTTGGGGTCAACTAACAGACTTAAAAATATTATCCTACCCGCCCAAATGTTGAATGCCACAAGCAGAGAAGCTGCGCTTTTACATCCAGAAGAATTCGTGATTAAACACGTCGACGGCTTTGGTGGTTACCATGTTTTTATGGATAAAGAACTTGTAAAAACAGTTAAAAAAACTTCCGTTAAAAAATTCAACAATTGGGTTTTGCAAGAGCGAGTAAAAATTAATTGTATTAATATCGATGGCTTTAAATCAAAACCCAAACGAACCATTGCGGACCTTGGAGTATTTTGTCATTACGATTGGAGCCATGGTAAGTTCAATCATTTTGAAGTTGGTGGATTTTTATCTCGCGCTACAAATATGAGTTGGAAAGTGAATGTCAGTTCGGGCGGATCGCAAGTCGGAGTCATGTTTACCAAAGACTTTTAAATCATTTTTACCACTAAGCGCATGTATTGATTTGAGATTGTTCGACGTTACTTTCATCCAATTTAAGGAACAAAAAGTATCAAAAACGTTATTTAATATTTACATAAGTAACAAAAAACGATTAAAATGTTACTAACAAAGAGGTTAAGTAATGGGAAGAGCTGGACAATACATACAACAATTAAAAGGCTATAAGTCATTTATTCCTACCCCCTTGCCTCCTGTTCCACCACTTAAACCAGACGATGAATATAACTATTTACTGTCAAAAGCGAGCTTGGCATTGGGCAAGTTATCAGGACTAGCCTCAGTTATTTCCGACCCGGATTTATTTGTTTATCTCTATGTAAGAAAAGAAGCTTTATTGAGTTCTCAAATTGAGGGAACACAATGTTCCCTTGAAGATGTTTTATCTCCCAATACAAATGAAGAACGCAACAAACGCGATGATATTGAAGAAGTATCAAACTATGTACGAGCCATGAATGAAGGCTTGAATAAACTGAACGAGCTTCCCGTTTGCACCAGATTAATTAAAGAGATTCATTCAACTTTAATGACTGGAGTCAGAGGATCAAACAAAACACCTGGTGAATTTCGTAAATCACAAAATTGGATTGGCCGACCAGATGCAAATCTTAATACAGCAGAATTTGTACCACCACCATACGAAGAAGTGGATAGATTGATGTCAGACCTTGAAAACTTTATTCATACTGACGATCAGATACCACCCCTAGTGAAAGCCGCATTGATACACGCACAGTTTGAGACAATCCATCCATTCTTGGACGGAAACGGTCGTCTAGGTAGATTACTGATAACATACCTTTTGTGTTTTTGGAAAATTTTAGATCGACCACTATTGTATTTAAGTTATTATTTCAAAGCCTACCGAACCGAATATTATTCAAAATTGATGGATGTAAGATTTAAAGGTGATTGGGAAAGTTGGGTTAAATTTTTCCTAAAAGCAGTTTCTGAATCAGCAGATATGGCCAATTTAGCTGCGCTAGAAATACATCGGCTGCATCAAAAAGATAAAGATCGATTACAACAAAGCAAACCAACTACATATACCATTCAAGTATTTAATGAATTTTGTCGTGACCCTATTTTAAATTCTCATGTTCTTATCGAAAGACATCATTCAACTAAGCCCAAAGTGAATCGAGCCTTGCAGCACTTAGTAGATCTGGGAATTATTAATGAAATTAGTGGCAAGCAAAGAAACAGAAGATACGCCTATGAAAATTATTTACAAATTCTTGTACGCGATACCAACACAAAAATGGGTTAGTATAAAAGCTATGGCCAACAGTGGTAATCAATAAAACCGAAAACAGTTTTTCGGGGAAGCGATTCTAAGCCCGGTCACTTTAGGCTTGTAAAACTAGAACCACTTGACCATA
>JBPOJH010000112.1:0-5140 GCA_052033755.1 Bdellovibrionota bacterium
CATAGAGGTCGCAGTAAAATAGGCTCCTGTTACCCAATGACCTGGAATAATACCAATTAAACTAATTGGTATCGGTGCCATAATAATTAATGGAACCGTAAAACTTTTAAACCAACCAAGCACAAGAATGTAAATCAATAACATTACTACGGCAAAGGCTCCGCCCAAATCGCGAAATACTTCATATGTAATAAACCATTCTCCATCCCATTTGATAACTGGCTTTTGCGTATCCCACGGCACCTCGGCTGTTTGTGACTCATAAGGAATTTTATCTGCAATTTTTAGCATACCATAAACGGGAGCTTCTTCGCTTCCAGATAACTCTGACATCACATAAGAAACTGGCTTCAAATTTTTTCGGTATAAATTTTCCGTAGATACGATCCTTGGTTTTTTCAATACTGATTCTGCGGCCATCGTTCCCGATTCAAAAGAAGGAACCGTTAGATTTTTAAATGGCGTGGCTGATGTGCGATCACTATTTTTAAGCGACAGACGAACTTGAATTTCTTCAGGTGGTAGAGAATCATCTGACAATTTTGTACCATCTTTTTTTCGGTCTTGTAAATTCAACGAAAATAAATTCGTTTCTGAAAATACTAGGTTACCTAGCATCGCCAAGTTTTGTGAACGACCTCCCAGATCGCCTCCTTTAATTTGATCATAATCATATATTTTTCTAGAGCGATCGGCTCTAAAGGTTGTATCAACATCCACAAAACTGTTTTCCGATTTAAAAATGGCTTCTATTTTGCTGACAGCTTCTTGACGAGCTTCCTTATTCGGCCCATATACTTCAGCCAACATGGTCGCTAACACTGGTGGACCAGGTGGAATTTCTAAGACCTTACTTACGACTTGATGGTCTAAAGAAAACTTTTTGATCAAGGGACGCAAACTTTCGATCACTTCGTGGCTGGATTGATGACGTTGACCTTTATCTTTCAACACTATCTGCAAATCATTTTGATAATCAGACTTGCGCATAAATGTGTGCTTCACCATTCCTGAGAAAGAAAATGGCGCTGCCTCGCCAGCAAAAATTTGCACATTGATTACATTTTCATTTTTTAATATTTCGGCCGCTAATATTTCTGTTTGCTTGATCGAATCTTGTAAAGATACATTCGGATCGTAATCCAGTAAGACTTGAAATTCATTTTTATTGTCAAAGGGAAGCATCTTTACTTTGACGGATTTAAAATAGACAAAACTCATAGATATCACAAGTAAGGCAACTGTGACCGCACCTAATCCCAATGAGGCCCATTTGTTTTCCAAAAAAGTTTCCATTAAGTGACGATAGCCTCGGTCAAGCGCTCCTTCTTTTTCTGGTGACTTTGGGTCTGCGTTTTCATTAGAGTGTTGACCATGGTCAGATTTCAATAATTTCACTGCTGCCCATGGAGTCACTACAAAAGCTACAAATAAAGATAATAGCATTGCCAGACTTGCACCAACCGGAATTGGTTTCATATATGGTCCCATTAAGCCGCGAACAAAAGCCATCGGCAATATGGCTGCGATAACCGTAAAGGTTGCTAGTACTGTGGGATTACCAACTTCAGAAACAGCAGCGATGGTAGCTTTCACTAATTTCATTTTTGCATTGGCTGCTGAACCAGTTTTATCAGCAAAGTTTTTTAGATGACGTTCAATATTTTCAACAACCACAATTGCATCGTCGACTAATATACCGATTGAAAAAATCAAAGCAAACAAAGTCACACGATTTAAAGTATATCCCATGAAATAATAAATGGCTAAGGTCAACGCCAAAGTAACGGGTATTGCGATAGCTACTACTAAGGCTGCGCGTATTCCCATAAACAGTGCGATTAATACAGAAACAGAAATTGTAGCAATTAAAAGATGTTCAATTAATTCATTCGACTTATCTGCTGCCGTTTGCCCATAGTTTCGAATTTCAGTCATTTGAATATCCGCAGGTAAATCTTTTCTAAAAGTATCTACTCGCTTCATCAGCGTGTTTGCTAACGACACAACATTAGTGCCCTTTCGTTTTGAAAACACCAATGACACCGCATTGGATTTTTCTATTTGACCATTATTTTTTTGTAATAAAATGGACTGTCTAGTTCGTTGCTCCGGACCATCGATAACTTTGGCAACATCTTTAACTCGAATCACTTGCCCACCACGAACACCAACAGCGATATTTTCCAGCTGCTCAGGAGTTTCCACTCGACCATTGATTTCAACATCGTAAGTTTTTTGATCTGATGTGTTGTCATCCGATGGCCAAATTTTACCGGCTGGTAACGTAAGATGATTTTGTTTTAATGACTCTGCCAAAGCCAACAAAGAAACCCCATGCTGATTCAGCTGAACAGGATCAGCTATCACTCGAACTGTTCGACTAAGGCCGCCAAGCAATTCTGTTCGACTGAGTTCTGCGGTGCTGGATAGCTCTCTGGCTAATGGTGCAATCCATTGTCGAAGATTATAATCATCTTGCTTATTGGATGAAAAACTTAGGACTAGGAATGGCACATCATCAATTGAATATGATTTAACTTCAGGATTTAATACATTGCTTGGCAATTCATTTTTAACTGTCATTAGTTTGTGGTGTACTTTAACTAGACTAGGTTCAATGGGTTCTCCGACTTTAAATCGAACGGTCACCAATGCTCCATGTGGGCGACTGGTCGAGTAAACATATTCAACCCCATCCAAGCCCCAAACAGCACGCTCGACAACCTCTGTCACTTTGCGTTCGACTTCGGCGGCTTCAAATCCAGGTGCTGCCAATTGAATATCAATCATTGGAACTGATATCTGCGGTTCTTCCTCTTTGGGAGTTAAATAAACAGCCATCAAGCCCAGAAGCAAGCTTGCTATCGAGATCACTAATGTTAGTTTTGATTGAATAAAAGTTTTAGCCAGCTTGCCAATAAAATCCAATTTATCGTTATTTGCTTGCATGATTGACTCCTGATTCTAGTCCGTAGATTTGTATTAAGTTAGAAAGATTATTGATCCATTGAGTTTTTAATTGTGACTGCTGCTGTATCAACATCAGATGGCGACTGAATACGTCAACCAGTTGCAGACTATTTATTGCCCCTGATTGATATAACTTTTTCATCATTGTCGTTTGTTCTTCCAGTAACGCTAATGTCTGTTCGGTTGATTTTATTTGAGTCTCAATAACTTGATTGCCTTCCATCTGTGATAAAGTTTGTACAGTAATTTTTTGCTCGATAGCGTCAGCATAATATTGCGCAGCCAAAGCTTCTTTTTTAGCTTGGTCTAAATTCCCAACTAATTGTCCTGAAAAACCCCATCGCAAATAAACTCCAACAGTATTTCCTGTAGCTGTCCCGCGCGAGCCATTCATTAAATAAGTTTCACCAAACGCACCTAGCTCTGGCTTCCAATACGAAGTCTGCACAAGTTTATTTTTATCAGCCATATTTTTTTGTACCACTGCCATCTGGTACTCTGGCGTGTTTGCAATTTTAGATTTAATGGCAGAATCGAAGAGCTGCCCCTGGGGCTGAGCATCCGCTGAAGCCTTGCTTGTATTGTTGATATATTTTTCTAGCTGTTGACGAATTTGTTCAACAGACTTGTTTTCCGGTTGCCACTGATCTGGTAACACTGACAACTTCATTGAATCCTTCGCTGAATTCCCCGCCGACTCCTTCGATGTGGTCGTCGCCGAAATTAACTCTGCTATGGACGAATAAATTAATTTTTTTTGCTGCTGCATTGAAGTCAGCTGAGAATCTAACTGTTCCTTTAATGCTTTTAAACCCAGATATCCAGAATAACCCACTGGATTTTCATTTTTTCTTAGTTGATAACTTTCTAAAATTTTATCAGTCGTCGCTTGTAGTTTTTCTATTTTTAATTTTTCTTCATTCAACTTGACTAAATTATAATATAACTGAAATACCTGCGCTCGCAGTTGATTCCTTTGCTGTTGTTTTTCGACCGACACTAATTGTGTTTGGGATTTTGTGATATCCAACAAAGCCGTTGGGCGACCACCTTCATAAAGTGGCATATCTAACATCAACGAACCTTTTTGAGCCTGTATTCGGTCGGGATTATTCAAGGTGTCTGGATTGAAATCACTATTTTCAATTTTACGTTGTTGTAAATTAGACATAAAAACATTCGCGGGATCATTGGTGTTAAACGACTTTACATCTACGAATAGTTTCGGTGACCAGTGCTTTTCCATTCTAGATTGACTCAATTCAGCAGCGCTAATTTTTCCATCCATAGCCTTTAATACCGCAGACGAAGACTCGACTAAATTCATCACTTCGTCGAACGAATACTGCTTGGCCTGTGCATTCGCTTTCGAAGTATTTAGGCCTATCGTAAACAATGCGGCCCCGTAAAAACCAGTAGTAAACATTAATGATAACAATTTTTTTTGCATAAACACCCTCAATTTAAAATTGGATTTAACAGTATATTTCACGAATTGATTTCAATAATTTCTGTAGTTTTTTGTCTTTCACCGAGTAATACATCGACTGAGCCTCACGTCGTGCTTCTAGGATTCCTTCTTCTTTCATGCGTCCCAAAAACTGCGACATTGCTGATTGCGATATACTGCAAAACTCTGTCAACTCCCCGACGGTACTTTCGCCTTTTTGAAATAGTAGACACAGAATTTTTAATCGAACTGGATGGGCAATTGATTTTAAGACGGCTGAAACATCATCGCACTTGTCCACTACATCCTTATACATTTCCTTCACTTACAACCCCCCACTGATGGCGCATTAATATTACATGTGTATAATATAACAATAATGTAATATTATGTCAACATAATATTACGGGCAAGTTCGGTATTGATATTATATTGAATAAAATCCACAACTTATGCCAACGGCAGAGTCATGCACTGGGGCCCGGTTTTATATCCAGCCTTACAAGCAAATGGACATATAGGCCATCCCACCCCAACCTCAATCACGTACAATGATCAGTGCACGTATCGGGATTTAAATATCGAAATTTTATGCATAAGGTTTTGATGTAAATAAAATTGATCTACTTTTTTGACTTAAAAATAATCACTTACAAAGATGGCCGACTAGGCTCTAACAGCAATTTTGCTGAAAAATAAGACGGTAAAATACGTGTG
>JBPOJH010000073.1:0-40033 GCA_052033755.1 Bdellovibrionota bacterium
AAGGTGTAATTTCAGTCAATATATTTCTATGTATAGATATTTACAAGGCTATTTAAAAAAGTGGTTAGAGCAAAAAAATCGAAAACCCTTAATTTTAAGGGGAGCTCGGCAGGTGGGGAAATCGACCCTAGTAAAGCAGTTTGCGACACAGGAAAAATTAAAATTAATTGAAATTAATTTTGAGAAAAAAATATTTCCATCTTTTAGGTCCTCCGAAATAAATATGGAGAAAATAATTCTTGAAATAGAAACTTCATTTAATTGTTCCTTAAATAAGGACACACTTATTTTTTTAGATGAAATACAAAAGTGCCCCGAAGCACTAAAAGTATTAAGATATTTTTATGAAGAATATTCCTTTATCCCGATCATAGCCGCAGGCTCTCTATTGGAATTTGTATTAGAAGATACAAAAATTGAAATTCCAGTTGGTCGCATAGAGTACTTATATATGGGACCGATGAGCTTTTCTGAATTTCTATTAGCTCAAAATAAAAATAAGCTTGTAGAAGTTTTTACAAATTCTAGAAAGCAGATAGAAAATATTTTGAATCATGATAACAGGGATCTGCTAAATCCATCTCAGTTAAATAGTTCTTTTTTTCCACAAGGGGTTTTTGAACTGTTAACTGAGGAGTTTAAAACCTATTTATATGTTGGTGGGATGCCCGAAGCAGTTAAGGTCTATGCAGAGACAAAGGATTTAAACCTAGTTCGTAAAGTACAAAATTCCATCATTAGTACTTATAAAGATGACTTTCACAAATATGCTAAAAAATCGGAAGTAGCCAGAATGGATATAATTTTCGAAAAACTACCAATAATGGTAGGAAAAAAAATGAAATATTCGGAGCTGGATTCTGATATGCAATCTAGAGATATTAAAAAAGTTTTACATTTATTGAAATTAGCGCGAGTGATTCACTTTTGTCATCATACTCATTGTAGCGGATTTCCTTTGAGTGCTTCAAAAGATATGAATACTTTTAAAATCTATTTTTTAGATGTTGGACTTTATTATGCAACGATCGGTGTTCGATGGTCGCAGCTTCAATCCGATTTGAAAAACGAAAATTTGGCACAAGGGACAGCTACAGAGCAGTTCGTGGCTCAACACTTAGCCTATTCATCAGATTGTTCAGGATCCAGAAATCTCACAATGCAAGAACCGAATTTAATGTATTGGTTACGAGATAAAGGTTCGTCAAAAGCAGAAGTTGATTTTGTTTTAGATTTAGGCCAGCAGGTGCTACCCATTGAAGTGAAATCCGGCAAGACGGGCCAGCTTAGATCCGTCAAGCAAATGGCCTTAGAAAAAAGTTTAGTGAAAATGATTGTCAGATTTGATTTAAAATACAGAGATAAAATCATTGAAGAATTTGAGCCTAAAAAATCTTTAATCAATTTACATATAGCTTGTGCTGAATGGATTCATTCATAGTTTTAATGAAATTAAGTGGTGCCTTGTGTAAAGTTGAAAAAGAAAAGTCAGAATCCCCGAATTTTCTTGATGTTTGGCCTGTTTTGCAATGCAATTTTTATATTTAAACCATGTAAAATAGGAGGAACTATGAATTTCTTGAAAATAACTTTGTCGATCTTAACAGTGATATTGACCCTTGCATCTGAACACGCTTTAGCAAAAGCAGATATCATTTGCTTGAAGGGTTCCTGCTTGACCGAGGGATGGTCTGGACAAAATGATAATGGTTACTGGTTCGAATTACGTTGCGTGGATAAAGACTGTGCCAACAAAGGTTGGAAGATTCGTGATTCTCAGGGACACAGCGTGGTCAGTGAGTGCTTAGGTGCCGGTTGCTTTAAAGATGGATTCAAAGAATCCAATGTTTACAATCCACGTGAATTTGCAATGAGTCTGTGTCAATCCAAAGATGCAAACACTCAACCTGATTGTTTAAAATATGGATGGGAGTCCACCAGTGGACCACGCTCATCGGTCACTCAATGTCGAAATGAAAATTGTCAGACCAATGGATGGGTGATCAAAGTTCCTGGTCAAGCCGATATGATCGCATTTTGTAAAAATCAAAAATGTTTTGAAAACGGTTGGATTATTCAACCGTAAATTTAGATAAGTTAGATTTCATATATCAGAGCCGAATACGATGGATAAGCTCAAACAATATTAAGAAACGAACAGGCTAATAGATGAAGTGGAATTGGATTTGGAATAAAAAAGTGGGAGTTGCGGCAATAGTGCTATTGACTGGTTTGGCGGTCTTTTTTGTAGCGAAAGGTCGGCAGAAAAAAACGATCATACAAACCGTTCAAAAAGGACCGATTACGCAGTCTGTTTATGGTATTGGAACCGTAATCGCTGATCGTAGTTTTCAATACAAGGTTGGAGTCACGGCTCGTATCACAAAGTTACTTGTGACCGAAGGGGACGTTGTCAAAAAAGATCAGGTCTTGATAGTTCTTGACGGTGAAGTCCCCTTCAAAGCTCCTTTTGTCGGAACCGTGTCTGCAATCAACTTCAAAGAAGGTGAAACCGTTTTTCAAAATACACCCATATTAACTTTGATTGATCAAAGTCGATTATTTATTGAAGTGTCGTTGGAGCAGCAAGGGGCCCTTAAAATCGAAAAAGGCTTAAAAACAATTTTTCAGTTTGAAACTTTAAAAGATCAAATTTTTTATGGAGACATTTATTCCATTTATACTCGCAACAAAGAATTTATCGTAAAAATAGTTCCACAAAAAATGTCTCCGAAGGTTTTACCTGGAATGACTGCGGATGTGGCTTTTGTGTTGGCAGAAAAGCCAAGTGCATTGTTGGTTCCACTGGCCTCCATTCGTAATGGACAAGTCACGGTTCTTGATAATGGCCGCAAGCGAAAAGTGCCTGTGAAAACAGGATGGATCGACGCTGAAAAAGCAGAAATCCTTGAAGGTGATTTGAAAGAAAATGATCAGTTGGTCTTATCTGAGTAATGAATTTTCAGACTAGAAAAGTTATTTTTAAAAAAAGATAATTCCAATCTGTCGAATAAGAAACTTTTCAACGTAAGAAGTGTTCAATATGTGGTTTTTAGCATTAAAGCATATGTTTGCCCGACCCAAGCAAAGTCTGATGACTTTGCTTGGGATTGTTTTTGGTTCTGCGGCTTTTATTACGATCTCTGGTTTTATGCTAGGTTTTCAGGGATTTTTATTAGAGCAATTAGTGAATAACGATGCGCACATTAAAATATCTGCCAAAGAAGATTTCTTACACCCCGAAGAATTTAACAAAAATTTTTTTGGTCAACAAAAGCACGTATTTTGGGTTTTACCACCATCTGGTCGTCGTGATTTAGATCATATCACAGACTTACAAGGATGGAGTCGACGCCTGAAAGCCGATCCACGCGTGACTGCTTTTTCTCCGCAATTAAGTTCGCAAGGAATAATTTCATTGGCGACAGCCAAGGCCACCGCTCAAATCATCGGTAGTAATCCCTTTCAGCAATCACAAATATCTAATATTGCAAGCTATATGCAACAAGGAAGTTTTTTTGATATCAGTCGGGGAGGCAATCGAATCATCTTAGGAACTGGCTTGGCAATGAAACTAGGAGCACAAGTTGGTCAGACAGTTCAAGTGAACATGGGTAACTCGGCACCAGTACCCTTTAAAGTCGTTGGTTTATTTCGAATTGGAATTAAAACGATTGATGAAGCTCGAGCTTTTGGCTTTTTAGCAGACGTGCAAAAAATAAGTCAACGTCCAAATGAAGTGAATGAAATCGGCGTGCGTGTACAAGATTTTCATGAAGCGGCGATGATTGCTAATGATTTGAAATCAATTTCAGAAGAGCAAGTGCAAAGCTGGGATCAAATTAACGAAAACTTTTTGTCAGTTTTTAAAATACAAGATGCCACTCGATATATGATGATTATTGTGATTTTAATTGTCGCGGGATTTGGTATCTATAATATTTTAAATATGACAGTGAACCAAAAGAAAAAAGAAATTGCGATACTTAGATCAATTGGCTTTGAGGCTAACGACATTGTTCGTTTGTTTTTGACTCAAGGGATTCTATTTGGTGCCGTCGGTGGAATAATTGGTTTAGTTATTGGATTTTTTATTTGTAATTATTTAGAGACTATCCCTTTTGGTGGGGGAGCTATGGGAGGTTCTGGATTTTTAATGATTTCTTTTGATCTCCAAATATATACCTATGGTTTTTTACTGGGATTTGCGACCTCTTCAATAGCTAGTTATTTACCAGCCAAAGCCGCTAGTCGTTTAATGCCCATCGAAATTATTCGTGGCGGTGCCGAATGATTTCAGCGCAACCCAACCCCAACAAACAAGAATCTTTGCGAGTCAAAAATGTATGGAAGTATTTAGGTGCACCACCACAAGCTATACTTTCGGATCTTAATTTTGAAATACCGAAAGGACAATTTGTGACTCTGACAGGACGCTCTGGTTCTGGTAAAAGTACATTGCTATATTTAGTGGGTAGCTTAGATCGACCCACAAGTGGTGTGATTGAAATGAATGGGCGAGATTTAGCATCCATGAATTCGCAAGAGATCCACGCCTTTCGCAATCAAAATCTGGGATTTATTTTTCAATTTCATTATTTATTGCCCGAGCTGACCGCCTTTGAAAATGTCTTAATGCCGGCGTACAAGTTTTCTGAAACCAATAAATATCAGGATCGGGCCAAGGAAATATTATCTTTGGTTGGATTAGAAAATCGCATGCATCATCTGCCTAGGGCTTTATCTGGCGGTGAACAACAGCGTGTTGCCATTGCGAGGGCCCTTGTTATGAAGCCCGCTTTTTTATTAGCGGATGAACCAACAGGGGCGTTGGATTCAGTCAACGGCGCACAGGTGATGAGTATTCTAAAAAAGATCAATCAAGAAGAAAAAACCACAATTATTATGGTCACCCACGATGTTGAGTTTTCTAAAATAGGCCATCGTCGCATTTCCTTGGCTGACGGCCGCATTATCTCAGATGAGCTGTTTTAAAGGTGCCAAGCCCTGTTTCTTAGTACGTAGCGCCAAGAAACAGGGCCTGGCACCTTTGTAAAAATTCCCTGTTAAAAACCTAACAGGTGAAATCGAGCGGTGCACTACTGTATAAATATAGACGAATCATTTGTGATTTTTTCTACAATATTTAACAGGCGGAGATGGTTATGCAAACTACGGCTCAAACAAGATCCTTTTCATTCACGAATTTATTACTGTTAACACTTGGTACAACTATTATAGTTGCCACAGTCACTCCAGATGTTCATGCCGCCTCTTTGTGGAAAAAAATTAAAGATAAAGTCAAAGGTTGTGATTACAGCAGTGAGGAGCGAGAAGAAGCTGTAAAAAATGAAAAAGCTATTACTGCGAAATTACCAGATATTGAAATTGAAAATTTTAAAGAATCTGATTTTCAAACAAAACCTTGGTTGAAAGAGTTCAAATACATTGTCGTTGTGAATAAATTGAATGAAGGACCTGAAAAAGAAACTCTTCGTTTGTATGAGTATGGACAATTGATGGAAGTAAAACCTGTATCTACAGGCCGCGAAGGATTTGAGTTAAAGCGTAAATACCCTAGCTGCCAAACTCGTCCAGCTAAAAGTTATTGGTCAGTGACTCCAACTGGTTATTATATGCCACAAGTTTTGAGTGAGGATCATGTATCATCTAGCTGGGGATCTAGCATGCCATACGCGATATTTTATGATTACAAAAATGGTTTAGCTATGCACGAACGACCGTCGGGAACAGAAGGAATGTTGGGATCTAGAGCCTCAGGTGGCTGTACTCGATTACCAGAAAATTTTGCGAAGAATTTTTTCAATCAAGTGAAGTCTTCCGAGGGAATGACAGTACCGAAGATCAATGAGAATGGTCAGCCAGAATTGGATGCGAACGGAGAAATGATTAGAATCTCTGAGCAACAGGTTCCTTATTATTCCCACACATCTGATGATGAAGTTATGACTAAGTTTCGTATCGAGCCAACTTTTGGTACGCTTATCATTATCCAGAATGGACCTGTTCTAAAATAAAGATTTGCATTTCCAATTGAGACATCGGTTTAGATTGAGAATGAGAATTTTCTTGTCTTGTAGGTGATTTTCGACGGAAATCACTTTATGAAGATTCAACAAATCATATTTGGTTCTGATTATTATTTTCAAACATTGAAGATTCGAGATTTAGTTCTGCGAAAACCATTGGGATTACAGCTAACACCTGCAGATACTGCTACGGATCCACAAGATATCTATTTTGCGATTCTAATTGAAGAGCCAAGACAGGCAGCACAAGTGATCGGATGCCTAGGGTTAACGACTACTGATCTCCCGCATATTTTACGCATGAAGCAAGTCGCGATCCACCCCCAGTACCAAAAGCAAGGTTTAGGTATACAGTTAGTCACCACGGCAGAGGCTTATGCCAAACAAAATCATGTTCATGAGATCACCTTACGAGCCCGAGTAGAGGTCATGGAATTTTATCAAAAATTAGGTTATCAGCCGTACGGAGAGGTCTTTGAATCTGTATCTTTACCTCATCTGAACATGAAAAAAAAATTATGAAATCCACGTCCAATTAATAGTCTAGCCGTGGTTATTGGGACTAGATTTTTAAGTTTTTTTACTGTCATGATATAGTTAAAGGTCGTTGATGTTATGAAGATGGAATTTGCTGATGAAATTCGAGCGCAAGTAAGGAAGGATCGACAACGGATCGTGTTGTCTTCCAGTCGGGATTCGTCTTTTATTCATTTAGGTTTGGTATCAATTTTTGCTTATACAGTTTATGACGAAAAAAATTATCGAGGATACTTCATTGTTTTGTATGAATCGTTTTCAAAATGATAATGTAAAATTCACGGTTGAGATACCAGAAGATTTTACTTTCGAATGTCAAGCGCAGCAATTAACTCAAGTCCTACTGAATTTATTGAATAATTCTTTCTATGCGATTCAGGACAACGCCAATAAATGGATTCACATAGAAGCTCATTGTGATGGTGAGACGGTCGAAATTGCAGTGACAGATAGTGGATTGGGAATCGCTAAAGATATTCGAGATAAAATCATGCAGCCTTTTTTTACGACGAAAGAAATTGGGCAGGGGACTGGGCTTGGCCTTAGCACGGCACAGGGAATTTTAAAACTCATCATGGACGATTTTTTTACAATGAAACTTCAAAGAACACTCAATTTGTAATTCAATTACCAGTGGTGCAACCGGTTGCGAATACGGCAACGGTTACAACCTTGAATGCAAATCGTTCGGCAGTTTAATCGAATAGAATCTTGCATCCAGTTTACAAAAGGTTAATCTTTTCAATCATAATTTTTTTTAAGTCTTCGATGGATGTCTGTCTACTGTTAGTTTTTGTAATGGTCCTTGTCTGTGTAGTTGAAACCGAAGCTAAGTTTGTAGCCGTAGTAGCTAATATCTGTTCTTCGATAGTGGTCATAATAGAACCAGAAAAACCACAAGGATTCATTCCCTGAAACGCCATAGGATCAGAGGTGACATTGATTGCGGCTCCATGGTAGGTGACCCAGTTCTTAACGGCAACACCCAAACTAGCAATTTTTTTTGATCCCACCCAAACGCCCGTGTCTGGATAAATCTTGCGATGGGCTGTGATACCTATTTCTTTCAAGCTTTGAATTAATAGTTCTTCTAAATTTCGTAAGTATTGATTGATGTCATGATAGGGGCGGTGGGCTTGAGCTTTCCCTAGGTTGATAATGGGATAAATCACTAATTGCGAGGGGCCATGATATGTGGCGCGGCCTCCACGTGAAACTTCCACCACGGGCCCTTGCCACGCAAACACATCGCCAGGTTCTGTTTTTCGTCCCAAGGTCACGATAGGAGGATGACTACAAAAAATCACAAAACCATTTTTATCTTCGATAGCGACTTTTTCGACTAATTCCATTTGTTGTTGTAGGGCTTGAGTGTAATCAATCAAGCCCCAATCCAGAATTTCAAACGGGGTCGCCATCACGAACTACTTTCGTAAAGGTTGTTGAATGATATGAATCGCATGTCCTAGGGCGGCCTCTGCGGCTTCCATCATTGTTTCACCCAATGTTGGATGTGGATGAATTGTCAACGCCATATCCTCTAGACGAGCTCCCATTTCTACGGCCAACGCCGCCTCTGAAATTAAGTTAGAGGCTTCAGGTCCAACAATATGAACACCTAAGACCACATGTGTTTTTGCATCTGCAATGATTTTTACAAAACCATCTGTTTCCATCAACGAGGTCGCTTTGCCATTGGCTGCAAAAGGAAATTTTCCAATCTTTAATTCAGTATAACCTTTGGCTTTGGCCTCGGCTTCGGTAAAACCACTACTTGCGATTTCTGGATCTGTAAAAACCACCGCGGGGACTGTCTTGGCATCATAAACTCGATTTTTTCCTGCAATAATTTCTGCGACCAACACACCTTCATGTGAAGCTTTGTGAGCCAACATGGGTTGACCAGCGATATCACCAATTGCAAAGATATGAGACTGTGATGTTCGACGTTGAGCATTCACTTTGATAAAACCACGATCGGTTAATTCGATGCCTGCGGCCTTTAAATTCATTTGATCGGTATTGGGTTTTCGTCCCACGGTCACCAAAAGCTTATCACATTTTAATAAGACTTCTTTTCCTTGATGCTCAATCGTGACTTCGATGTCTTTGCCTGATTTTTTTTGTGATTTAGCTTTGGCACCGATTAAAACTTTGACGCCTAATTTGTTCAGCTTTCTAGAGACAACTTGTGCACATTCAGGATCCACAACTCCAGCTAAAACGCTTTCGGCGGCTTCTACGACAGTGACTTCTGATCCTAACTTACGAAGATAAGTTCCGATTTCTAAACCAATGTAGCCACCACCGATAACGACGATGTGTTTTGGTAATTCATTTAAATCTAAAGCTCCGGTCGAAGACAAAATCGTCTCTTCATCAAAACTAAATCCAGGAATCTCTATTGGTCTTGAACCTGTTGCGATGATATAATTTTTGGATTTTACAATTGTGGTTTTCGTGCTTGTTGTAGGTACGGGCTGGCTAGTGGTTGTGTCTTTGGCCAATTCAAAATGTTTAAGCTCAAGTTCGTTGGCATTTTTAAACTGAGCTTCGCCAGTTAAAATAGTTACGCCATGGCCCTTCAATAACTGATTTACACCGGCTGACATTTTACTAGATACAGAATTTTTCCAAGCTTTTAATTTTGAAAAATCAATCTTAGGATTCTCAAAAGTAAGTCCCATGTGCGAAGCCTCATGAGTCGCTTTATGATAAAATGACGAAGCCGAAATCATGGCCTTTGAAGGAATACATCCCACATTTAAACAAACACCACCTAAAAATTGTCTTTCAATGATGGCTGTTTTTAATCCCATTTGACTTGCACGAATGGCGGCTACGTAACCACCAGGACCTGCGCCGATCACAACGACATCATAATCGCTAGAGGCGTTTGCTGCTGTTAAATTTTTTTGTTCACTCATATGCTTAGACCCTTGCTGAAATATTCTTTATTTAAATTTTAAATCATATCTAACATCAAAACACCGGGGTCTTGAATTTTAGAAATAAACAATTTTAAAAAGTTAGCGGCAACGGCTCCATCGATTAAACGATGATCGGCCGTGATAGTAAAGTTCATCACTTTGGCGACGCTGACTTGCCCCTTAGCATCTAAAATTAGTTTATCAGAAATTTTATACATTCCTAAGATAGCCACTTCGGGATGATTAATAATCGGAGTCGCAAAAGTTCCTCCCACGGTTCCAATGTTGGTGATCGTGATAGTGGCGCCTTTCATTTCTTCGGGTTTCAATTTGCCGTCGCGAGCACGCTTAGAAAGATCTAATATTTCTCGGCTTAATTCCAGAATGGTTTTTTGATCTGCGTTTTTGATGACGGGAACAACTAAGCCATTTGGAGTGTCGGCGGCAAAGCCGATATTAAAATATTTTTTATAAACGATTTCTTGAGCCGCATCATCAATGCTAGCATTGAACATCGGAAATTGACGACTGGAAGAAATCAACGCTTTGATGACGAAAGGCAAATAAGTGACTTTGGTGCCTTCTTTTTCTGCGGCGTCTTTTAAGTTAGTTCGTAACTGTACTAAATTGGTAACATCCGCTTCGTCAGCTAAAGTGAAATGGGGAATAATTTGTTTCGCCATTTGTAAGTTTTCGGCAATTTTTTTACGGATGCCACGTAATGGAATGCGCTCTTCCAAAGATTTCAAATCCGCAGAAGATTGATAAGCCAATCGAGGTGCAATACTTGATTTCGAAGTTGTACTAGAGGCAGTTGTACCTATAGCTCCGCCATTGGCTAAAACATCTTCACGAGTCACGCGACCAGCTAGGCCCGTACCAGACATCGTGTTGATATCAACATTCATCTCACGTGCTAAACGACGTGTGCTAGGAGTGGCTAAGACTTTTGAATCTGCCACCGGAGGATAAATATCTGCAGCGGATGTCGCTGCCAGAGGAGTCACTACAGGTACAGCCGCTTTGGTCGCAACTGTCGCGGCTGGAGTTGTTGACGATTTCGCTGCAGCAGCAACTGTGGCCACGCTGGTTGTGGCGCCAGCAGCGCCGCCTTCTAATGCGATAATGACGTTTTCGACTTTGATGACATCGCCCACTTTAAATTTCAAATCCTTCACGACGCCCGCAACTGGAGACGGCACTTCCACAGTGGCTTTGTCGGTCATAATTTCTGCAACGGCTTGATCTGGTTTAACGGCATCGCCAGGTTTTACTAACCATTTTACCAATTCGCCTTCGGTGACACCTTCACCTAATTCAGGTAATCGAATTTCATTTGTGTTTGCGCTCATGTTGTCGTCTCCCTTCGTTGTTTTTCAATTATCCCCTTCATAAAAAACTCACCCGCACGGTAAGAGCTTCGTACTAAAGGTCCCGAAGCCACATATAAAAACCCCATCTCTTCAGCTACTTTTTGCCAGTGCTGGAATTTTTCTGGAGTGATGAACTCTTCCACGTTCAAATGTCTTTGCGTGGGTTGCAAATATTGTCCAAAAGTCACCACGTCGCAGTCGATGGCCCGCAAATCTTTTAGAGTTTGCAGGATCTCTTCGTCAGTTTCCCCTAATCCCAACATCAACGAAGTTTTTGTATAGCGAGTTGGATCTATTTTTTTCACCAACGCCAAAACATTCATGGATTGTTGATAGCCGGCCCTAGGATCGCGAACCTTTTTTTGTAATCTTTCAACTGTCTCCACATTATGTGCAAAAACATCGGGTTTGGCTTCTACTAAATTTTGAATTAAATCATCTTGTCCACGAAAGTCAGGGGTTAAGACTTCGACGATCAAATCAGGGTCTAGTTTTTTTATGGTACGAATCGTTCTGGCAAAATGACCCGAACCTTGGTCGGGTAAATCATCACGATCCACCGAAGTGATAACGACGTATTCTAAATCCATTTGTGCAATCGAGTAGCCCACTTTTTCTGGCTCTAATGGATCTAATACACCTTTAGGGTTTCCAGTTTTGATGTTACAAAATTTACAACCACGGGTGCAGACCTCGCCCATCAACATAAATGTTGCCGTGCCGCCACCCCAACATTCACCCATGTTCGGGCATTTGGCCTCTTCGCAAACAGTGGCCAACTTCATGTCACCTAACAAACCTTTAATACGAGTGTAGTTTTCTCCCGAAGGGGCGCGAACTTTAAGCCAAGTGGGTTTTGCTTTGCGAGTCAGTTCCATGCAGTGAATCCTTTTCCTTATCTTGCTATTGCTGATTGAATCGATTAATGAATGAGCCTTGAACCTATCAGTCTGTCGCTAGAGAGTCACGAATTACCTGTTAGGTTTTTGGTATGTGAACTAAGAAAGTTTCCATGGATGCAATGTTTGAAAAGGAGTGCCTGGTGATACAAAAAGAATGGGTGAAGGGAAAATTTATAAAACGCTACAAGCGATTTTTCGCGGATGTGATTATTAACGACCAGCTAGAAGTAGCTCACGTCGCTAATACTGGCAGCCTTAAAACTGTGCTTTTCGAAGGCGCTCCTTGTTTACTATTGCCCTCTAACAATCCTGAGCGAAAATTAAAATTCACTTTAGAGGCCTTGCAAGTGCCAACTGGAGCTTGGGTGGGGATCAACACCACTTATCCAAATCAATTAGCGCAGTGGTCCTTTCATCATGGTTTTTTTTCACATTGGAAATCTTTTGATCAAATGCAGCCGGAGTATAAAATTTCTAAAGAAACTCGTTTAGATTTGATGCTCAGTTCTAGTCAAACAAACGCTAAGCATTTTGTGGAAGTCAAAAGTGTCACTTTAAAAGCGGCTGACGACTGCGCGGCTTTTCCAGATGCAGTGACTGAACGCGGTCAAAAGCACTTACGCGAGTTAATGACTTTGAAAGCTGAAGGTCATGGGGCTGAAATTTTATTTATCGTGCAACGGGCGGACTGTCACAGTTTTCGAGCGGCCCATGAAGTGGATCCCGAATATGCTAAGCTATTGCAGCAAGCTCAACAGGCTGGCGTTTTGATCACCGTTGTGGTCGCGGAAACCAGCCAGACAGATCATAATGGAAAAATACAATTAACAAAAACATTGCCGCTCAAAATTACCACTCAAAACAGGAGTCAAAAATGAATTCAATTAGTGCGCTACAGATACACAGTAAAGACTATAAATTTTTAAAAGAGGCCCCTTTTGCGACCATCACATTGTTTGCAGATGAAAATAGCCTGGTGGGTTTAGATTTTATCGATATGGATATTTCTGCGATCGAAAATACAAAGCACCCTATTTTGAAAGAGGCAAAATCACAGCTGTTAAAATATTTTCAAGGCCGGCTAAAAGATTTTGATTTACCTATAGATTTGGCCGGCACTGATTTTCAAATCAAAGCCTGGAAGACATTGATTAAAATTCCGTTTGGTCAGTTTATCACGTACAAAGAACAATCGGAAAAAATGAAAGCCGGAAAAGCTTTTCGTGCTGTTGGTTCTGCTAATGGTAAAAATCCTATTCCGATTTTAATTCCGTGTCATCGAGTTGTAGCAACTGTAGCGACAAGTAATCCATCTAAAGGTCTAGCTAGCAAAAAGTCGAGTGCCCTTTTAGAAAGTCGTTTGGGTGGTTACTCGGGCGGGATTAAAATCAAGAAATTTTTATTGCAATTAGAAGGCGCTTTATAACATTTTTTTTCTCCTGTAGACTAAGTGGATCTACAGGAGAAAATACCGTGTCATTTTTTTTCAAGTATCAGGCTGCATGCACTCATAAATACGCTATTAAAAATTACTTCAAATACTTTTTGATGACGAAACTTGTTATTGGAAGTTTACTCACATTGAATGCCTGTAAGACGGCGGGACTGAACGATGCAGATCGCGATGGAAAACAACATCGTGATCCAGCATCCAGAGCGGAAGTTTCAGTTCAGGGATTAAAGGATTTATATTTTTCATTGGAAGAAAAACAAAAAGCTCAATCCATACTGGATCAGGCTGTAGATACACCCATGGAAACACCAGCGAAGCGAAATTACTTAAAAGCAAAATCAAGATGGGAGAAGACCCAGGAAGCATCGGCGCAGGCGCAAGCAAATGTTCAAATGCAAGTCGATGCGGGAGCCTTACTGCCTAGTCAACCAGTGGATATTGCAAATTGGCCAGAACCACGCGTCGATAAACTGGTGATTCCATCGATCAAAGCTTTAAAAAAAGGAAAAGTAAAAAACTTTTTATTAGCACCGTCTAGTTTTAGTCATTACGGAGTTGAATTAGTTAACTATGCCTACTCGGAAAAGAAAATTGCACTCCCTGATGACGAGTCTTCGAAAAACTTTTTTCAAGTCAGTTTAAAATGTGATGGGAAGTTCACTGTCCAGCAAAATTCAAATTTTTTTAAAGATCTAGGCGATGTAACCAAGGCGACCTTTAATTTATATGATAGCAAAACCAATGGACAGAAAACGATTTTCTATCCATCCGCCGAAGTGACTCAATGTGAAATGCAATTTCAAGATAAATATTATTTGGGTCGTAAAAAAGAAATCATTCGTTTTGAACGTGTCGATAAGAAATTTCCAGTGTTGGCAAAGCTGATGAACACCATCGAGGTGTGCCCCACCCCCAAAGGCAGTGAAGATGACGTAAAAAATCTTTCACAATTTTTTTATACGAATAAATACGGTAGTATGACATGCGCTAACACCATTTCTTCTGCCAAGGTATTGGCGGAAGGTATTGATGGCATTGCCGCCAAGGCCGAAGTTTTATTGGGACAAAAGCTACCTAAAAATTTTATCGAAAACGGAGATCCGTTTGCCCCATTAGATTTTAGTAAGGCTCCACAATTTGATGGTATCGTCCTGTCGTATTTAGTTTTTCGCAGTGACTTTTCAGGAACCTTATTGGCTAGGCTATTAGATTTTCATGCTCGTGGAATGAAAAACAAATTTGGTAAAGAGATCCGTAAAGGCACTCCTGTTTTTATTTATGTTTCGGATGTGATTCAATTATCCAAAGACAAAACGATGTTACAAGAATTGGCGTTAAGAAATGGTAATGTGAAATTGATTGAATATCGTTGGAAAAATAGTAGTCAAACAGGTGAGGGTAGTTGGATCGATCCTTTTCATCGAACCAATCACGTGAAAATCTTTGCGACGATTTCAGAAAAATCTCCCACCGATAATGTGGTCATCATAGGTGGACGTAATGTGCATGATGGTTTTGTTTTTAAAAATCCTGTTTTTAGTATTTATCCAGCCATGGTGCAGTACGGAGAAGGTAAGGATGAAAGCTGGGCTGTTTGGAGGGATTTTGAAGCGCAATTCACATCCGACAGTTTTGCTAGACAAATTTTTCGTCAATATTTTCATTTATATTATAAAAATCCAGAAACTTTACAAGTGGGTTCCCCAAGTGTTGTTGTCCCACTCAGTGAATCTCAGTGGAGTGTGCAGGCGTCGTCTTTTCCAACTAAAATTGATTTTTCTGAAAATAAATTTTGGTTGCGACATTTTGTTTCGGTTCCATTCAAGGATGGGGAAATATTAACAGATTTATATGCGGATATGATCCATGCTGCAAAAAAGAAAATTTTAATTTCGACACCCTATTTTCGCCCAACGACAGCTTTACAAAAAGCCATCGAAGACGCCATCGATCGAGGAGTTGAAGTCAAGCTCATCACGCGAATTAATTTAAAAGGGGACACTTTTGGTGGAATAGCATCCGATGTAAATAAGCAAGGTGTAAATATGTTTGTTGGGAAGATGAAGATGTACGAATATGCCGAGCCCAGTGAGATTTTGCATTCAAAGTTATTGCTTATTGATGATGAATTCACCTTTATTGGCGGCGTCAATTTGAATCAACGTAGTTTTGCGCATGATATGGAAAATGGGCTGTTAATTGGTTCACAGGTATTTAATCAAGCAGTGACTTTATTGTACAATAGCTACTTGCCGCAATGTAAAGAAATAACACAAGAGAAAAAAATCAAAATATGGCATCAATGGGTCATCGATCGTTTGGGCAATCGATTATAGTTGTTTAAACTCATTTGACATAGATATATAGGGGTGTTGCAATATTCTCATGTTGCAACTTAAAAATTTCTTATATGCTATTTTTTCAAAGGTTTTTTTTCAAAACCAAATCTTATTAGTTATTTTAAATAGATCGGTATTTGGTATTTTATTTTTTGTCGTGGTGACATCTTCAATATCTTTGATCTCGTCAGTAACTTGGGCGGCTTTAAAAAATATAACTGTTGATGCCTCGACAGTGACTTCTTATTCCGTCGAGGGAACCACATATAAAATTACAGGTGGATTTGCAGGAGCTACTGGCGATTGTAGTTCTGCGAGTGGTTCGACGACTTGTAATTCCTGTTCAGCCATCACCAACTTGTGTACAGCGGCAGCGATATGTAATCAGAATTCGGTCTATGATGCTTTAAAAATGCATATTACATTTCAAGCCGATACCGTTCCGGCGGGAGCCACTGTTTTAGTTAAATTCAAAGGTGAAAAAATCAGTTTATCCAGTTCGGATTACACTTCGGGGACGCTGGTCGCTAACGCCGATATTTTTGTGAATATCAGTTGGCAGGCTATACGAGAAAAAGCCGGACTGACTTCAGCAATAGGGAATTACCAAGAGACATTGGCTGTCGGTATTACTAATGGAACCAGTTCTGATACATTTAGTTCTAGTCAAGAAATGACCGTGATATATCGTGGGATTGACTCCTCTTCACCGATGGCCAGTTACCACACGGATGGAACTTCGGCGGCAGATCATGCCTGTAGTTCTACCGAGGGTTTTTGCTCTTTTTCCATTATCGATGGCGACTCGAAGGTTTACGTCGCAGATTTAGGTATCGGCAGCTCAGATCCTTCGACATATGTAAAGTGGAAGGCCTTGCGGTTATTTTATCGAGCGGGCAGTTGTGCCTCCGCCGCTGATTTTTGTAATATCAACCCATCGACCGATGCCTCAACTCAGATTGATATTAAATCCTATACATCCGATTCTTTATCCATGACTTCGAATAAAATCGAAGGCTTAACGAATGAAACGCAATACTTGTTTTTAATCGCTTCACAAGATGAGGCTGGAAACATTGGTAACTTTTCTAATCCCAATCAGTTGCAGTGTGCGATTCATAGTGGAACCCCCGGAGAAGTCGTTGGTTTACTTAAAAATAAAAAGTGTTTTATTGCTACGGCGGCTTATGGATCGACGATGGATTCAGATGTGGTCTTGCTAAGGCAGTTTCGAGATCAGATTTTAGGAAGTTCGAATTTAGGAAAATCCTTAATTCAGTTTTACTACCATCATTCGCCGGCTTTGGCAGAGGTCATTGCGACCAATGATTTTTATCGTTGGTTATCGCGTCTGATTTTATGGCCCATCGTTGGTATGGCCAAAGTGGCATTAACTCTACAGATATTTTTTGAAACCGCATTGGGACCAGTTGTTGGTAGTGCTTTAGGATTCTTGGTTTTCATTCTTGGTTTGAGTGGTATGATAGTTCTGTTGGGTATTGGAATTTATAAAGTTCGCAACAAAAAATATCCTCGAGTGCAATTAAGATGAATAAACATTTGATGTCACATGTATTACGAAAAAGTTTTCTTCTGCTCATTCTGGGTGGCTTCTTATTTTGTCAATCCAGTGGGGCCAGTGATGAATACGATCCCAATAAAAATCGCTTTCCCGAATACGAACCGTATTTTAAAAAACCGACAAACTCTGGCAAAGAAGAAACCATCAAGGTCAAACATCCGGATTCGGCTAGAGGATTATTAAAAATCGAAAAAGATGGTTCCTATATTTATCAATCCAAACATTATCCTAAGGACAAAGCGGGATCCTTAAAATTTGGTGTTTTAAATCCTCCCAAGATCACTGATAAAACAACAGGTGTGACTTACGAAAACATGTATGGAAAGAATCCTTTGTATGGTGCTTACTTTGATTTTGAGTGGCAGTTTATGCAATCCTATGGACGCATGGGCATTATAGCAGGGGCAGGTATTGCAACCACACGTGGCCAAGGAACGATGGTTCGAACAGGCGAGGTCGCACAAGCGCAAGAAAGTTATAATTTATATGTCGTGCCTGCGACTTTGTTATTGAATTATCGTTTCGAATACTCTGACAAGCAATGGGTTGTACCTTTTGTAAACGGTGGTGGTACATATTTCGGAATGGTTGAAAATCGCGACGATGGCAAGCGATACTTTGCCGCTGCACCAGCGATCAGCGGCGGCGGCGGTGTGCATATCTCGATGACCAAGTGGGATCATCAAGGCCATTTCCGATTGGCCAGTGAATACAATGTGGCAGATCTGTGGTTAACACTCGAAGGGCGCGCCTTAAAGGGTGTTAACGAGGACATTGATTTTACGACTGTCTATTTTGCCATCGGTGTCACAGCTGATTTTAAATAGTCGTTTCATCTAATTTATTAAGCACAGCATGGTAATATGCAGCGCTTGCTTTACTTGGTATCGACGCTAATAACTGTGTTAAATTTTGTTCTAATTGCGAATGACTGATGCTTTTTGCAAAAACAGCTAAGTTTTGTTGAATCAATTCTGAAGTTGTTAATTCCTTTAATTTTGCGAACAATTGCGTTTTTGAAATCAATTCTGTACGAAGTGTTCGGGATACATTTTTTTGATCAAAAGCTTGCGAGTTAAAATGTTGATCCATATTTGATGGAAGATTTAAAATTGGTTTTTGAAATTGCAGCGACATATAAGACATTGGTGAGCCACCATTGGCAACAACGGCATCTACTAAGGGTAATACTTCGGCTAAATTAACAAATCCTACATAATGAATATTATTAGCTGTTGGCCACTTTACATTTGTAGCACTGGGATTAACTCCAGCAACTAGGATTTCATATTCTGAGTTCATTAAATAGTTCAAACTTTTTTGAAAGGCTTTTGAATTTCCAGATGACCCTGGTGTGACTAAAATCACTTTTTTATCTTTTGGTAAAGAATTCAGTTTTTGTTTTAATTCAACTGATGAATTATGACTTCGATACACAACAGGTCCAAGAAAACAATGATGACTTGGTAATACAGAAGAACTCATTAAATTTTCATCATCCAGGTAGGCTATGTAGTCACCTTGAGTATAGAATTCCTCTAATGATTTGACAGGATTTAAACCATAGCTACTGCGAAATTCATTTAATTTTGTAAGGATGCTATTTAAGAGCATTGGCAAAACAAGTTTACCTACGGTGATGCCAAGTGATTTTAATACTCTAGTCGGAGGAGCTTCAGGAAACACAGCCGTTTTTGAGAAATAGGGACTCCAGATGATATTTGTTAAATTAACGTAAGGAGTGTCAGCTAATTGAGCTGAAACTTGTAATGATAAGCGAAAATCGCCAAAGACAACATCCGGATTTTCATTTTTCAAAAAAGTACAATCGACTTCGACATATTTTTTTAACCGATCAACAGTGTATGGGAATTCTCCGTTGTGCAATTTTTTTGAAAATTGGGATGGAGTGATACCGTTTGGAATTTCAAGCAGTTGTATGTCTGCCGGCGTTTCATTTTTTAAAATAGAATCCAACACAGTCGAAGCTAAAATGACTTTATGTCCTTGCTTTGCTAAAGATTTAGCTATGATTAAAGATCGTGATGTATGTGCAGTGGTTACGCCCTCGATCATCATTAATATTTTCATATAGCCCCCTTAGCAGTTTTTATATAAGTGTTTCTCTTTGTGTCTTTGCATGTGTTTCTGTATGTATTAATCATCTCAAGTAGTGGGCTATTGCTAAAGGGACAGAAATGGCGTCTTTTTATGAGAAACAAAAGTTTCTTCAATCAGTTGCAAACGTGTAGCAGAATGAGAATTTCAGTGGTTTAGTTTAAGTGGTGACCTAGAGGCGTCGATAATTACTTTATATGAAAGAGTTGTCTGAGCTGACTTTGCAACTGAATACAATCGATGATTTTATTAAACGTGGTGAAATTAAAAAAGCACAGTTGGCGATAGCGGCCATTATTGTTGGTGCTGATGTTCGTCGTGAAGAACGGTTACGATTAGCCAACCTGGCCCGTCGTTCGGGAATGGTATTTTACTCACTGAAGTTACTAAGAAAATTGGTCAAGTCTGATCAAGAGCTTTCCGTAACACCACAAGCAGAGGAAATCATTGCTTATTGTGCAGGGTTGTCCTTAATCGGGGCTACGAAAGAGGCGCAAGAAAAATTATCGCTTATCGATGGTCACAAATATCCAGAAGCCTGGCTGCACCAAGCCTTTCTATTTATTTCGCAGTGGGAGTATCGACAAGCTATTTATTTTTTACGTAGTTATGCCAAACATCCCAATTTGTCAGAGTATCAAAAAACAGTGGCAAAGGTGAATCTATTAGCGTGCTATTTATACTGTGAAAAACACAAATTATTTTTACGCTTATCGAATTCTTTAATTCATTTTTGCAAGAAAAAATCATATCACTTATTGTTGGGTAATATCCTAGAGATGCAAGCACAATACTATATCTTAGCCAACAAAATCGAGATTGCTTTGGACATTCTAACACAGGCTCAGACTTATATTCAGTCCGAAGATTCGTCGTATTCCTTACTGATCGAAAAATGGCAGTTTATCGCCAAAATTAAACAACAACTAAAAAGCACTCAGTACGTCGAACAAGACAACCGACCAAACCATGAAAGTCTGCAAGGCAAGGGGAAACAATTTAATGCGGAGGCAGGGGATAGTTTTGATTCGTTGGATAACGAGTATGTCCGTCTGATTGATAAAGCCCAAAGAATGAATAGTTATGAAACAAGGCGCGATTTAGATTTTTATTATGCGATTTTTAAAAACAGTGATCAGTATTTGAATCAAGTGTATTGGGGAACCAGTTTAAAATCTTATAAAAGCAGAATTCTTTTTGCAACCCAGGGACAGTTTCAACCCGCTACTGAATTTATTTTAGCAGGTTCGACTACGTTAAAATCAACCTCAGATTCATTTTCGGCACCATTGTCGGTGAATTCCGCAAGTGCTAAAACACAATCGATATTCGATCTGTGGCGCTGTCGATTGGATGAAAAATATTTACCTTTAAAAGTGGGCGGACGCACTTGGCAAGTTTTGCATATTTTATCTCAGGATTTATATCGACCAGTGCGTGTGGGCGAGCTATTCACAAAACTATTTCCCAATGAAAGTTTCGATATCGAACTATCGATGGAAAAATTAAAAAAAACAATATCTCGAGTTCGTAAAGAAATTCGAAACTTAAATTTACCGATGCAAATTCAATTGAAAAATAATGCTTTCTTTTTAAAACGAAATTGTCAGTGGGTATGCCGAAAGGGAGTTCACAGTACCAGCAAGTCTTCGTTCACCACAAGTCTTGCGAAGCCGGCTTCTAAAAATAATATTAAAATGAATACACAAAACGAAATAGTAGCAGAGACATCGAAATGGATTGTGATTTATCAGGCGCTGAAATCCATATTTACAAAATCGGAATTCTGTACCAGGGATGTGAAAAAATATTTTCCCTGGTATTCAGAGCGATCCTTATCAAGAATTTTATCAGAGTTGGCGACCAATCATAAATTGCAATGTCATGGATGGGGGGCTGGTCGCCGCTATCGATTATTGTAAGACTTCAACTTTTGTGATGGTCACGGGTTCCACAGGAACGTCATCGTGCATACCGTGCGAAGATGTTTTTACACCTTTGATCGCGTTAACAACGTCAGTGCCATCAACGACCTTACCAAATACGGCATAACCCCAACCACGTAAATCCGGAGACGAGTAATTCAAAAATCCATTATCTTTAACGTTGATAAAAAATTGCGACGTTGCGGAATGCGGATCCTGCGTGCGAGCCATCGCGATGGTGTAAATATCATTTTTTAAACCATTGTTAGCTTCATTTTTAATAGGAGTTTTCGTTGGCTTGGAACGTAAGTCTTTATCCATGCCTCCACCTTGGATCATAAAATTAGAAATCACACGGTGAAATACAGTTCCTTCGTAATGACCAGAATTCGCGTACTCAATAAAATTCGCCACAGTCGCGGGAGCTTTTGTTTCATCTAGCTCTAAAGTCATATCACCCATTGTTGTACAAATTTTTACTTTTTTCATATTACTAACCTTTCTTGTTGTATTATTATACCAATTCCAATAATTAATTCCCCAAGGCGCAAGCTTGAAGTTGTATTGTAATACTACGAAAGCGTAGCAACGCTGGGGAATTATTTAGTGGGATTGGTATTATTTTAAAATTACTTTTTCGATTATAACAGGCTCAACTGGTACATCATCATACATGCCCTTTGAAGCTGTTTTCACAGATTTGATTTTATTGACCACATCCATTCCTTCGATCACTTTTCCAAAGACCGCATATCCCCAACCGGCTGTGGTTTTACTACGGTGATTCAACATTTGATTGTAAGTGACATTGATAAAAAACTGCGCTGATGCGGAATCAGGATCTTGCGTACGAGCCATGGCGATAGTTCCCACCTCATTGCCAAGTCCATTATCCGCTTCATTCTTGATCGGCGCCTTGGTGTCTTTTTCTTTCATATCTTTGGTGAAACCACCACCTTGAATCATAAAGCCGTCAATGACTCGATGAAAAATCGTTCCGTTATAAAAACCTGACTTTACATAGGATAAAAAATTCTCAACAGTTTTAGGTGCTTTTTCAGCATTCAACTCGATAACGATTTTTCCCATGTTCGTCGTCATTTCTACGACTGGATTTTGGGGGCTTTTGGTGTCAACAGTTGCATCCGATTTTTTATCAGTTTTTGTGCTGTTTGTTTTATTGGATTTTTTTTCATGGCTTGAGTTAGTTTTTTTGTTATCTGTAGTGTCAGCTTTGATGTCAGTCTTGCTGTCGGCCGCAAAGACCGCAGAGATATGACTTAGTTGCAAGCCGGTACAAAATAATAATCCTATGACCAAGTAAGATAAGTTTTGAATAAGTTTCATGTAAGTCCTTTCAGTAATTGAATACTGGAAGGAGCCTACACAACAGTTTTTATTTTCTCAAGAAACAAAATACTAAATTTTTGTCCGCTGTCATACTCTCGCTTGTAGATATCTTTTTTAACCAATTCTGGTTTTTTGACAGCATCTCCCATTTTGACCATCGACTCGTTGTCGATCAATTCACAAAATTGAATCAATTGTGCTTCCATGGGAATGCGATCGGCCTTTGGTTGATGAGGAAAGCCTAAGCGATCGACACGTTCGTGCGAACATATCACGGTTTCTTTCAAGGTCTCTGTCATTTGTAGTTTTCTAGACAAACAGCGATTTAAGGAAATCGTTGGGTGCTGTTTATATTGTAACAGTTCTTCCTCGCGCAGATTCATCACACCTTTATCTCTGCGAATTTTATTGGTGATGCTAGGAGGTAATTCTAATAAACCAATATCGGCGATTAAAGAAGCAATCATGACCTCGGTGGAATCTCCGATATTGGCCATTAGGCTCATCAGGCCGGAATAAGAAGCCACGGTGGGAGCGCGTTCCAAGCTACCGAAATCACCCAGACTGGAATGATTGACAATATCCCAAGCATCGCCAACGGTGGCAAGTGTCATCAATAAGTCAGAGGCAAGTGTCTGACAGCGTTCGAATAAATTTTTTCCTAAATCGTATGAAGCCAATTCGCTTTGATCTGTCAGCATAAAAACCAGATCCGTGTGAGAGACGCAAAGATCCAGATATTGCACTCGGCAGCGACTTTTCAATCCAGCCGCTGAGCGATCGATGTTGGCCTCAACATATTTTTTAAATTTTGAGACTTCTTCCCTGCGAACGAAGACTTCGCCGATGGCTTCCATTTTTTTGTATTTGCCTTCGGTCAATAATGAGCCTTTGCTAAGTACCGGCACCATTTTTTGATTCAACGGCATTAAAACGTAAACTGAAAAATCATAGGTTAAGTCTTGTTTGAGTTCGTTTACCTTAATTGGGATATATGAGGCACGAATAATTTGCGAGGCAATAAACTCTAACTTACTGGTTTCATATAATTCGTTTTCAACAAGGACAAGATTTGAACCTGATTTTTTAATAAAAGCAGATTCTTCGGGTTGCATTTTTTTACCAACGACTGTGGCAATAAAGGCGTCTTTGTGAATTTGCCGAACGACTTGCACCATGCCAGAAACATCTTCTTTCCTGGCAGCTTCGGCGGCACAAAGAACCACAAAGGGAATTTGCTCTTGCTCTTCAGCCATATCAAACAATTTATCAACGTGTGGGCAATAGGCTGGATTGTATTCAAATTCACGACACAAATCTTGAATTCGCTTTTGCTCTTCAGAGTTATTAGAAATCAATAATAAATGTAGTTTCTTACTAGCTGCACTCATTTAGCAAACCATCCTTAGTTTAGAGCGGCGATAAAAAAAAGCGCCCATTTTTTATCGCGATATTTTTATATCTCACTCTGCATAGCCATTCATTTATATTCTATTTTTCGTTTTACCTATTTATCATTTTCATTCGATCATCAAATTCAATTTTAGTTTTTGAATCGATGATCGAACCATTGACGAAAGAAATGATGCAGGATCATTCCGATAGTCATACTAATAGTAAAAATGATAGCGGATTTTTGCCCGGCTGTCGCAGAAACAATACCAGGACCTGGACAATAACCGCCCAAAGCCCAGCCGATACCAAATATCACTGCGCCAATAATTAATTTAGCATCAATGTCTTTGCCCAGCGGCATATGCAAATGCGAATCGAACAATGGTTTTTTATTTTGTGGAGTCGGTAAAAATCGATGCGGATAGTAGCTGCGCATATACCAGTGTCCTAAGGCGCCAACCGGTAAAGCTCCTAACATCACAAATAACAAAGATGGATCCCACTGAGAATCCCATTGCAAAAAATGAATCACTTTTTCAGGTAAAGTCATTCCAGAAATCGCTAAACCAACAGCAAAGACAAAACCAGAAAGTAAGGCGCTTCCAAAGGCGTAGGGGGATTTCTCTATTTCCGTTTCATTTTGATGATCATCAGATATAAAAGATCCCGTTGGGGCTGTTGTGGTCTTTGTGCGTATAATATCGGAATTTTCATTCATAGGATTTTTCCTTTTGGCGTGAATTTGAACTAAGGATATTGTTAGCGATTTATTAGGGGGATTAAAAAGGTTGCAGTGATAATTCCAACAATCATAAAAATGGCTGTTGAGGCTAGACTGCGTGGAGCGCCTCGACTGTTGCCGCAGATACCGTGCCCGCTGGTGCAACCGGTGCCCATCACCGTGCCAAAGCCAACCAGTATTCCCGCTAGTGCTATTTGTAGAGGTGAGCGCAAAGGAGTGGATGCCGTAACCGAGATGGACTCGAAAGCTTCAGGCATGATTATAGAAAATAGATAGCCTCCCAGGCCCAAGCCCAAGATAAAATATATTCGCCAACCAAGAGAGCCTTTGTAATATTGTAAAATGCCGTTGTAGATTCCACTGATGCCGGCGATGCGCCCATTGCCAACCAGTAAAATAACCGACGCTAGGCCAATAAGGCCCCCACCTAAAAAACTTTGTAAAATATTTGTTGCCATATTTCTTATGACACATTTTATTACCGCCTTTAGGCAAGCATAAAATAGGTAGGATAGGGTTTATGACTCGAGTGAAATTTATAGTTTCTTATGATGGCACCGATTTTTGCGGCTGGCAAAAACAGCGCGAGCATGCTTGTGCCTCGCCCAAGCCCAGTATTCAAGAGACCATCGAGCAAGGTTTGGTAAAAATTTTCAATGAACCGATACGGCTGTTTGCCTCTGGCAGAACAGATTCAGGTGTGCATGCGCAGGCCCAAGTTTGCCATTTTGATACTTCGCGAACGAGTCTGCCGAAGGATTTATCTTGGGCGTTACGTTCCAAGTTGCCGGCCAGCATTGTGATCAAAAAAGCCTGGGTGGCTCCCGAGGATTTTCATGCGACTTTATCAGCGGTTCGTAAGACTTATCGTTATTGGATTTGGAATTCCCCGACGCCAACGGCGATGTTGGCTCGGTATTCATACTGGATCCGTCAGCCTTTGGATTTGGAATATTTGCAAAGCGTGGCAGATAAACTTGTGGGAAATCAAGACTTTAAGAGCTTTCAGTCAGTGGGAACGTCGGTGAAACACACTGTGCGTGAAGTCTATTCAGCTCGTTGGACGCAAAAAAAGGGATCATTGATTCAGTTTGAGGTAACGGGCAGTGGTTTTTTAAAGCAGATGGTGCGCAATTTGGTGGGAACTCAGGTGGACCTGTTTTTAAGGCAGCAATCCCCCGAAAAAATCCAAGAAATCTTAGCCGCGCAGGATCGGCGAGTGGCGGGTCCGACATCTCCCCCTCAGGGATTGTTTTTGTGGAAAGTTTATTATCCCAAGGAGCTTGACAACCGGTGCCGACAAATCTAAAACCTGAGGTTCACTATTTATAGAAAAAAACGTCCTTATCCCGTTTCAGTATATTGGTGGTGAGTTTATCATTCGGGACATTTGCAAAAAGAGTCTGTAACCCGTAGCAGGCCTTGGAACAAAAGTTTTGAATTAAATAAAATAGAAGAGGTCAGAAATGAAAAACACAGAAACCACAAAACATGTGGCGCATAAAGAAGAAGGTTCTAAGAAGGACTGGGTTGTCCAAACTTGGAATGCTAAAAAAGAAGAAGCAGAAAGAAACTGGTGGGTGATCGATGCATCTGGTTTAAGACTAGGTCGTTTAGCAACTCAAGTGGCTACCTTATTAAGAGGTAAACACAAACCAACTTTCACTCCTCACGTAGATAACGGGGATTTTGTTGTTGTTATCAACATCGACAAGATTGAATTAACTGGAACAAAATGGGACGAGAAGAAGTATTACAGACACTCGCGCTTTTTTGGTTCTTTAAAAGAAAAAACAGCAAAATTAAAGAAGCAAGAAGATCCTGCTTTCTTAATCAAAGCAGCTGTTAAAGGTATGTTGCCAGATAACCGACTTTCTTATTCTTTGCTTGGTAAATTGAATGCTTATGCTGGGCCTAATCACCCACATGCAGCTCAGAAGCCTCAAGCATTTGTAGTAAAGAAACATTCATAGGTAGGGGAATAAATATATGGCTAACGAAAAAGTATATTATGCAACTGGACGTCGTAAAACAAGTGCAGCACGTGTGTTCTTGAAGCCTGGTAAAGGTACGATTGTTATCAATGGTAAAAAAGGCGATGATTATTTACAAAGATTGCAAGCTAAGATGTTAGTGATGCAACCATTTGAAGTGATCAATCAATTAGGAAAATTCGATATCAAAGCAACTGTTAAAGGTGGCGGTGAGGCTGGTCAAACTGGCGCATTAAGACTTGGTATCGCAAGAGCATTAACGGCTTTCAATCCAGAGTTCCGCTCTTTATTGAAAAAAGCTGGTTTCTTGACTCGTGACCCAAGAATGGTCGAAAGAAAAAAGTACGGTCTTCGTGGTGCAAGACGCAGAGGTCAGTACTCAAAACGTTAGAATTTATTCTATACGTTGGTTCGAGTATCAGTTTCGAAACTACAAAAAGGATCATGTGCAAACATGGTCCTTTTTTTTTACTTGATTTAACTTGTTCAGGAAAGACTTAAGACCAATGGCCAGAATAAAAAAAATGGCTACAGGCTAGACAAAGATTAACGGAAAATACTGTCATGGGAAAAGTTATTACCTATCATTTCGCCGTGGCAGCAACCGCAAAGGACCCTGAAGCCAAGTCATTTCAAATACGTTTGGAATTAGATGATACCACGTCCTTGTTAATAAATGGGATGGATATCAGTGCAACCGAGCCAGATTGGTGTCTGTTAGATTTTAAAAAATGTCAGCACTGTCCGTTGTCGTCAGCTCAGCATAAATATTGTCCAGTCGCAAAAAATTTAGCGCATTATTTGAAGTACTTTAATAATGAATTATCACATCGACCTACGACGATCACTGTAGAAACCAAAGAACGCAATTATGTAAAAACAGCGACGATGCAAGATGGAGCCTTTGGTGTTTTTGGTTTAGCGATGGCTACCAGTGGCTGTCCACACTTAGAAATGTATCGTCCCTTGGCTCGATTTCATTTACCGTTTGCCTCTTCGACAGAAACTATGGTTCGCAATTTATCTTTTTATTTGTTGCAACAGTATTTTAAAAAACAATCGGGTGAAATCGTTGAGATGGATTTTTCAAAACTATCTATGTCACTTGAAGCGGTGAATTTGGTTAACAAGGGAATGATTGATCGAATTCGGAGTGTGGCGTCAAAAGGGGATACGGATAAAAACGCGATCGTGATTTTAGATAGTTTTGTCAGTATCCTTAGTATGGAGTTATCTGATAATTTTGCGGAATTAAAATCAATCGTGATATAAAATTAGGTAATGAGGATTTCGATGACTGAATATTATTTTTTAATTTTGTTTCATGTACTAGGGGCGACAATCTGGGTGGGTGGACATTTAGTATTAGCCATTGGATATTTGCCAGAGGCCTTAAAGAAAAAAAATGTCACTGATTTACAAATATTTGAATCTAAATTTGAACGCATTGGTATTCCAGCTTTACTTGTGCAGATTGTAACGGGATTACGATTGGCGTTGATACGCGAACCAGATTGGCATCAATGGTTTGATCATTCCAATCCCAATCATGGAATCGGATTAAAATTAATATTGTTATTAGCCACAGCCTTACTAGCTGTGGATGCAAGGTTTCGAGTGATTCCAAAATTGAATTCTGAAAATATCAAATCACTGGCCTGGCATATTATACCAGTGACAGTGATCGCTGTTATATTTGTAGTGATAGGGACTTCGTTTAAGGTCGGTGGATTTTAACAGGTTAAAGATAACCAGCATAAGACGATGATTTAATAAAAATTCTGAAAGGCCTGTAACAAGTAGATAAGCAAGTCATCTAATTTAACTTATCTACTAAAATAAAAAATTAGTGATTGCAGGTGTTATACAAATTCAATTGATACTTGCCTGGCAATGTTTCGATGATTTTTTGTCGTTGTAATAAAAATTCTATCACTTGATCTGGATTCATTCCTTCGGATGAGCAAGAACAAAAACTAGAATTTACTCCAAATTTTTCTGCAATTTTATTTTTAATTTCATCGGCGGATAGGGCCTCTTTGATTTGATAAAGCATATCCAATACACCATGAACGTGAAATGAATTCATATTCGTTTGTAAGTTCTCAGAAGACATCGTTTGCTCCTTAATTTTAATAAATAAGACTCACTTGTTACTTAGTTATAAAAGAATGATGATAGATATTCTTGGTCCTGCAAAGAATATCTATCCAGACTCTGCTATTAATTATTTATTCGACTGGTAATATATAAGAAGAAACTGTTTATATCAAACGGCAGTCGCAATTTCAGACGGGAATCCTGCCAGTGGTAGCAGAGTTTATTTTTATGAAAATGTTTTAGACAGTATTTCAAACATTTTTCAGTCATCATTGAAAGCCCAAAAAAGTGTCGATCTTTTGGTGAATCATATAGATCTAACTATCCGAAAGTCCTATGGAAATTTAAAATTATGCATTAATATTTTAAACAGCGGTACGTAAACTCAAGAAAAATTTAGGACGAATTTGCAGGACGTTGTTGGATCACACAAAGGAGTAGTTGTGAAAAAAAATATCAGTTGTATGTCATATCAAAGGAGTCAGTCCGTGAAAAATTTATTTTTAGCTGCAATGGCGATGGGATCGTTCATAACATTTGTTGGGTGTAGTCCTAATAATGATGGAAATGGGGCAGTTGCCACAGCGGTGGCCGAACAAGGTGAAACCGCGGTAGCAAAATACAATGTCAATAAGTATCCAATGAATAAGGTGGTTTGTAATCCATGGGATGCAGAACCAGCACAAACTCCTGAATATGGTTTAAAAGCTTCGCTGTTTTATCGCAGCACGGGACAACCTAGATATTATTCAGCTAAAGACTATGTTGAAAAAACGACAGCATCGACACAAACTTTATTTTTTACCGACTTGAATGTTCCTGCTCGTATGTTTTCCACTGGGTTTTCAACTCAGACCAGTGAGACAATCAAAGATGATCAAGGGAATTTATTAGTCGAATACTTTGGGCTTAAATTCGAAACTAGTTTGGTTTTGAGTCCCAATGATCCAGAAGGCGTCTACGAGTTAGCAACATTGGCTGATGATGGCGTGATCGTACAAGCTTTAGTGCAAGGTATGTGGGTAGATGTCGTTAACAGTGACGGAGATCACTCTGTTAAAATGGGTTGTGCCACTAGGTACTTTGATATGAAATCCACCAGTGAAGTGCCACTCAGAATATATTATTACCAAGGGCCACGCTATCACATAGCTAACGTGCTGATGTGGAGACGTCTGAGTGATCCAGCTAATGTTGTAAAATCTGTCGAGTGCAATAAGATGGGGACAAAATATTTTTATGATCCTAGCGCTGGATCGGTGCCATTAGCTGCGTATAATCGTATTTTAGCAGAGGGGTTTAAACCTGTTGCTAAAACGAATTTCAAAGTTCCTCAAACTGTTGGGTACAATCCTTGTGTGAACGGCTTGCAACCAACGATCAGTAATTTCTCGATTATGGAAATTGAAAACAACACTGTCAGTTTGCAATGGAACACTGATATCTTAGCCACCAGCCAAGTCAAAGTCACTGAACTCGCAACTGGAGTATCAACAATTACAGAATCCGATGGAGTTGTACGGAAGTATCATTTTATGCAAGTGACAAATCTGAAGCCAAACACAAGATACAAGTTGCAAGCATTGGCTATATCGCAAGACTTAGGTCGTACTTTTAGCGAAGAAATTGAATTTACGACGGAACTATAACCATTGTTATTTCTTATGTGATTGTCCGTAAATAGAGATTTAGATAATGCCTTGATAAGATTATCTATATTCTGAAACTCATTCTGAGGTTTACAATGCAACCAGCTGTATGAAAGTTAACTTCCATATAGCTGGATTTGTGTTTCAAACTGAGAATCTGTCAGCAATAATATTTTTCAAGAATAGGACTCAACTTAAGACAAGTTTTTACCGAGAAGGTCTAGGTACATGAAATAAATTTAGTTGAGGGGGAATCAATGAATAGATGGGTATTTGTTCTAGCGGTTACAGCCATCGTAGTTGGATTTCAAAACTGTGCAAAAACGAATTTAAATGAAGCGCAAAATTCTGGTGTTAGTATCGGAACTGGCGAATACAATAAAACCGATGCCAAGGATTTTAAAAAAGTGACTATACCTGATTATTCAAAGAATCAATATTTAGATCTAGATTTAAAATCTGGAAAAATAGTGGCTTTTGAAAATCTAGGAGAGATCCGTGGCGATCAATACTGCTTAAATGATCAAGAGCTATTAGAAATTCAAAATTTATTAGCCGAGTCACAGGTTTGTGAGCCCGTAGCGGATGCCTCCAAGGTCGAAGGTCAGGTGTGTACAATGATCTATCAGTACCCCTACGCCATGTTAATAGATAGTAAACACGAGATCCGATTAGGCGAAAAAAATAACGGTTGCGATGCTCCAGTGGATTTATGTGGAGATGCTCCTAAAAAATTGAAAGTGTTTATTGATAAGATCTTAAAATCTTTAAAAGATAAATCTTGTTAACCGACAAACGAAAAATTAATTTCTATTGCAAAATCTTGCTAGTGCTGATGAGTCGCTATACCATTTAATTGTAGCTTGAAATGAAGCTATGAACTCTTTTTAAGACTTTATTTATAGATTGAAAAGTTAAACAGTGACACCGCTTTTATTTCCTATGCATCGTGGGTGGGGGTTGGTTATGAGCTTGAATAGTAATATGTATTTTGGTTTTTTCCTGGCATTGTTTGTTTACTCAAGCTCGGTGTGTGGTCAGAATATCTCAAATGAACTTCAGACTGTGTTTGATACGATTTCGAAAGCGCGAGTAGAATTAATTATTCTTTTAGAAGATAAAAAAGATGAATCTCAATTTAGAAAAGTGACGGAATCAGCTACGGATGCTGATCACTTTATCAAAGACATTAAGGTGTCAGGAAAGGAAATACAAATTGCTGAACTGATTAAAGTCTGGACTGAATTTCGTATGACTCGTGAAAATGAAATCGTGCCTCTTATCCGCAAGGGTCAACTAAAAGAAGCTTCTGAATTGGCTTATGGAATCCAAAGTGACCGCCTTCAAAAAATATACGACTTGCTACGTAGTATTCAAAGGAAAACGCCTCCAGAAAGAGCGATTGATTCCAACTCCAATAAATAATATTTAATTGAACTCTTTGATGATTTTTTCTTTTTCAATCGACATCGAGTCTAAAAATAATTTTTGATACAGAGTAATATCTGATTTAATCGCACTACTCAAGTCCGTAGGCCATTTGCTAGCAGAGCCGAACATCGTCAACAAGGAAGCGACGATGTTCGGACGTAACTATTGATATTGCCATCCCGATTGTATTTTTAATGTGACGTTTTCTGCGGTGATCTCCGTAATGACATCTTTCATGCGATTGACTTCACCTTCCAATAAACATATTAAGATCTACATAGAGCACGGAAGTTACTACGCGGTATAAAAATCTACTTCTTGAAGATTATCCTAAGTCGTGAGAAGGGTCCCAAAAAAGAAAAGAAATGATGTATATTGAAAAACGTTGGCCAGGAATTGAAGTGTTTTTAACCGATCCACGCAGTTATATCCAGCTATCTCTAAATCAGATCACCAAAGGTGCATAAAATGTCGAAACTCCACTCGAAAATGCCCTGAAAGAAATCACTTACTGTCAATGCTGTGAATTACTTAGGGGTTTATGCTCACTCCCTGCCGCAAGCTCTAAATAAATCTGGAAAATCTTTTCCTACGATATGCCGAATAAAGTTTGGTGCTTTTAATGAAGTAGACTCATACCCTGTCGCCAGATTGATATTTTCAAACCCAAGATTGTGAATTGTATTTGCGACATCAAGTCCATTAACATTATTTCCTAATGAAACGTCCACGTAAATAGGAGTATGTCGATCAATTTTATCAGATGCCGAAACGAACTCTTCAGGCGTTGCGAACATCATTATATTGAGCCCCTTAGACTTCGCAGCAAGGCTCCAAAGTGCGTGAATAATTTGGACGTCATCATCAATCAGGCATAAATCATATTTAATCTTCGTTACAGTTAACTCATTGGTATAGAACCTCTCAAGCTGTTTAATTTTGATTGGTACAAAACCAGCCATCACTTTTGGTATTAGCTTTACACCTAATCTGTCACAGCAATCACGAATATGAGGCTCTTCGTAACGCGAAGAAACCAGAATGGCTTGGCTAGTAATGTTTTTATTCTCAACACGTAAAGAATTTAGGTGATTATTTTGAAATAGATTTAATTCTTCAATGATTTGCAATCCTGTTTGAGGTTGATTAAGTAACTCATAATCTACCAAATATGTAATTGCACTTATCGTACTACTGGTATCAGATTTCTTCAAAAAAAAATCCAACCAAATTTTAAAATCAGAACCCGAAGTAAAACTTAAATGACTCACTCCCTTCTCGGAAGCCTTTTGAGAGTCAAGTCGACCTTTCCAAATTTGATGTATGGAAATATCGTCATCAAGAGAGATTACAATCGAATTTTGGTAAAACTCCAGCTCGCTAACGAACCAATTTGGAGCTGGAGCTTTTTCAAAAATCATTGAAATAACAGTGCCTTGGCCAGTCTTGCTATCAATAATAAACTGACCGCAACTAGCCTCTACAGTTTTTTTTGCGTGATAGATACCAAGTCCTGAGCCGCTTTGTGTATTTTCTTTACCATGACTTACGCCTTTATTGCCGAGCTTCGCAAGAATATGCTCGGGGATGCCTTTGCCGTTGTCTTGAATTCTGATAACAACGTTATCGTTAATATCTGAACATAAGGTCACGCTCACTTTGCCTTGTTCCTCAATAAACGCTTCGCAGCTATTGTTCAGCAAATTCGAAATCGCTCTCTTTAATTCAGTAGCATTAATATTTGCAAATAACCCATAACCCTGTGTCACATCACACTCTATACTAACGCCTAATTTTTCTCGGAATTGCACCCGTTTCTCAGATACGATACTATCAAGCAGAGGAGATAACAGCTGTACAGTCGCCCCCTTTGTTTGTTCAATCATTTGTGAAATTGACTGATTTGTCACACTTTTGGAAGCTATAGCGCTAGCCTCATTTACCACTGACATATATTTGTTTTTACGAAGTAGCTCATTACTTATATCATTAATACGATTGACAGCACTTCGTATGATGATGCGTTTTTCTTCTGGAACATCTTTTAACTGAGCTACAATCATGTTTAAAGCTGAGAGTGGACTTCGTATATCGTGAGAAACTTGTTTCGAAAGATCAATTTGTGCATTTGCGAGGTCAGTTTTTTTCTGAATTTCTAAATCTTTAGCTCTATCGTTCATTGCAGCAATTATTTTAAGGAATAATAACACAATAATTGAAAATATACGTATCGACCACAAACAAAGATAAAATAAAGTATCATTATTAGAAATGAACTTTAAATTATAGATATCACCATTCAAAGCCGTTAGCTCGACCTCAAATTTTGCGCCTTCTAGAAAAATTTCGTTTTTATTGCAATCTCCTCGGTCAATGTTGAGAATTTGGATTTCTTTTGGGTAAATACGTTTAATCACGGTACATTCTATCGTGCCAGAATAAGTATAATCTGAAATACTTTTTGATAAGTAATGAAAGTTAGACAAATCTAGATCTTGTCTGAGTTGACTCTGAATAGAGGTTACTATTTTTTGTCCAATACTTCTTTGTAAAAAGAAAAACAAAATTTGAATGACGATTAATAATATGATAGATAATATAAAATACCTAATATCAGCTTTTGAAAAATAATTTTTAATAAACAAATCTATTTTTTTCACCTTGATGCCAACCTATATAATCGTTCATTAAACATCTCCATAAATACACTCCATTTAATTGAGTTCGCGCTTTCTGCAATAGTAAAATATGGGGTTGTTCCCAAGTTTTATTGCCTGTTTGAGACAATGATATTTGCTCCAGTGCTAAATCTTGTCTAGACCCGAAAAAAACTGCGCGTTCTGCTATGATATCGGATGTATTTTGGAAATCGACCTGATTAGATTCAAGTAAGTTGTAGTTCCGATAGCATCTATAGGCTTCTAGAATTGAATGTGAAATATCATCAAGACTATCTTGATTTAAGCTGACTCTAGATCCTGGAAAGATACCTGTATTTGAAAATCCCAAAAATATATTCAAGTAAAATTTGAAAATAGTATTATTGATAATAATATCAAAAGATTTAAAAAAAACTCTAAAATTTTTGAATTCATTAAGCATTGACATCGTAAGCTTTTCGAAGTTTTTCCCATCAATATTTACTTCCTCTAATGAGAAGTGCGAATCTATCCATTTTGACCATGCCCATCGCTCAATACCCTCGGCAATAGCTCTAAATTTCGTCTTGTCGTCTTCAAACCCGCAAGCGAAACCACATGTTGTTGGAAATTCATTTAGTTTAAAGACATCTCTTTCAAATTTAGTTAGCATCAATTTATTTGATAGTTTTCTTTCGAGTGCTTCGGCAATACAGATTCTAATAGCTATACTATTATCTTTATGGGTTCCGCTAGCATATATTTCGCCATTGTTTAGCATCAGGCTGTACTCAGACCCAAAATCAGGATTGAATTCAAAAACAGGAGTTTTGATAATTTTAAATCCAGGTTCGAACAACAAATTCAGATAATCTAAAATATCGTTATTCATGCTTTTGAATTTTCTCAAATATTGGTTCAGTTGCGACTAAAGGCAAGCTTTTTAAGTCGATATCTGTACTTACAAGCCATTCAAGCCCGTAATGGTATAAAGGAATTACAATTGAATCATCCTGAATAATTTCATTAAATGCAGCGATATATGCCTGGTCAATAGGTCCGCCTTTTTCGGTCTGTTTGGAAACAAGTGCGCATATTCGCTCTGAGGGATCACCAAAATTTACACCCAATTGAGAACAAAACATCATTTTAATTGCTGCATTAATAACATGGCCGCCAATATCAACTGTTGTGATCCTTGCGTCAAAATTAACATTGGAATCAACTTTTAAAAACCAATTGTCGTCGTGCGCATCATTTTGAATGATTTTAAATGTAATATTTTCTTTGGAAAAAACCATAGTCAATAATTCTTCGATATGTAAAAGATCACTTTTAGACACATTATTTGAAGCTATTGCAAAAGTAATTGCTTTGCTTGGCGTATCAATTTCAAATCTTTTATCAGAGAAATCTCTTTTGCTAATTTCACTAGTAGCATTAAAGTAAAAGAAATCTGATGAAAATGCAGGGAAATAGTGTTTAATTTTTTTAACACGATCATTAAATATTTGTCTGTTTTTTTTGCTTTTAAATAAGCCATTGAAATATGGACTTAATGCAAATCCAAAAAACATAGTTGGAGGGCCGGAAACTTTCATCATTGCCTTATGATCATATTCGATATTATCTTTTTTATTATACATAACAATCTGATGATTGTTATTGTTGACAGCAGAAAACTCAGAGGGCTTTATTACGCTAAAACTAATTGTATCAGGACTCTTATCTGTATTTAAAAGCCAGTCATTTCTTTTTCTTAGAATTAGCTTCGTACCAACAATGCTTGATTCCACTTTATAGGAGCCTGATGACACTATGGTGTGATCGTTTTTCCAATTATTATCATTGCTATTGAAATTCGATTCACACCAAAAACCAAAATAGGGCATTCTTAATAGTTCGAGCAAATCAGAAGGCGATTTTTCAAACTCAAAAATAAGAAGATTTTCTTTGTCTATACTGTAAACACCATCGATTGATTTCTTTATATTATTTTTGAATTCACTCCAACCGCGCAAGTTTTCAAAATCCAACACATCACCACTTAAAGAATATCTTTTTAAACTGTTTGTAAGTGATATTGCAAATCGAGAGCTTGTGATGGCGACTCCATCTTCGCATTTTAAATTAGGATGAAGTTTAAAAATCCATTTTTTGTTATCGCTAGAAACGGTAAATGATTTAGATAAATATGGCTCTATTCGACCTGATGGTCCGTATTTAACTAAGGTGCTTACTAAAGAATTTAGCAGCGTTGAATTTTGAATTAAATCAGAATCCCTTGGATTTAAAGAGTAACTAAATTTTGCTTCTTCGTTTGGCCTAAAAAATAAATAAGATAATTCCCACAGCTTTTTACTGCATCCGACCATTCCATGCCGACATAACTGGTTCATTAGTTCCTCTTTCTTTAACAATACAATCGATGCAATTGAAATCAATACGAGTGTTTTCAGTATGGATATTGACAATTGTTTTTTCATCGTATTGAATCTCCTGAAGTTTAAGTCTTTTTAAAACCGATTCCTCAGTAGTTAAAGAGGACTCAGCCATAATACTGTCCGAATAAGAAATTCTTCTAGTTGATCCAGCCTTAGCTGAAGAGTTGTTAGATAAAATTATCACTAAACATAGAATCATTAAACTATTATTATTCATAAAATCCCCTTTAGTTCAAAAGTCCGCTTAAATGAAGCATTTTTATTAATAATAGTCACGATATTTATCTTTAATAAAAGATACCATGAATAAAGTACCATATTCAATATCCCATTTGCATACGCAATCGTAAAGAGACTACACACTACCCACACTGCGCATTTAGTTCGGGGGCAAGAACAAAATCTCATTCAAGACTATTGAGATTTTGTTCTTGATATAACAATCTTGTGTAATCCCCCGAACTTTCAAAAAGATAAATTCGAACTACTTCAAAATATTTAATATTATCGCAGAAATTAAGACTCAAGGATTAACCTTGGGTCTTAGTATGTCGCCGTAAGACAACATGACTGTAGTAATGTATTATGTAGTCTTCTTTTAGGTATTTTTAATTAAACTCTTTGAGGATTTTTTGTTTTTCAATCGACATCGAGTCCAAAAATAATTTTTGATACAGAGTAATATCTGATTTAATCGCACTACTTAAGTCCGTAGGCCATTTGCTAGCAGAGCCGAACAAAGCAAAAATTTGATCTGTGTTCATTTCGTCTAAGTTTTTACCAGTTGCTGACATAACTTGATCGACTAGTTTGTTTTTTACCGACGAGTTTAATGGCTTTTCATATAGGCTCAATAATAGATTCATATATAAAGTTAGTAAGTTTTTACGTGTAACATTAGGATATTGATATTTGATATACTTTATCGTTGTACCATTCATATCAACTGTCGCTTCGGTTCCGCTGAAAAGTAATTTTTCTATCATTATTTTTAAATATGCATTTCGAAAATAATCAGGGAAAAGCAACTGATTATTTTTAGTATCTTTACTGACATCAAAGCTACCTGCATTCAAGAAACTATCCATGCTGTTCGATGACAACAAACTGCCTGTTCTGGCATTTGAGGTCAAATATTCAGTTATGTCGTTGATGTCAGTATCTGAAAGTGCATATTCGATTCCAGTCGTTGTTTTTCCCTGCTTTACGGAGTCTTTAGATAGCATTGTACGAATAAAGTTTTCGTAGTCTTTGGCTGCAAAGCTGCCGTCTTTATCAAGGAATAGAAAATTTTTAAACAATCCCAAGACTCCGTCCATTTTTTCAAAATCTTTTGCAGATAAAGCTGAATTGGAATAGTTAAAGCTATTGCTAAATGCTCCTCTATCATCATATTTTTTTTCAACAGCTGACTTTGTAAAATTAAAACTATTTCCAGGTGGCTTCATTAATCTCTTCATCAGACGCATCAAAGATTCACCATTATCGGCGAATAAATTACTAGTTAAATTACCAGAAAATTCTGTGACTTTTTTACGAGTACCATCTGCATTAAATACCCCATTTTTAATAAATTCGTTCAGGGTTTTCTGTGCGGATTTTTCAAAACTATTTTTGTAACTCAAGTAAGTTAAATAGAATGGAAATTTTGAACTATCAAATCGATCGCAGGCATAAATTTGATTAGCATCGTCCGTGGCCTCTGAATCTGTACAAAATAAAACCTCAGCAGAAGTGGCAGATTTTCGTAATTCTTCTGAATCTGTATAACCCCATTGGATGGCATATTGATCATATTTTAATTTATCTGTATCAATAATTGCACCAGTGATGCCATCATCGAATGGTTCCAGATAATCCATAACGGTGGAGCTAACTGGTTTTGAAATTTTTCTTTGTGAGGCATAATCTTTTTTGGCTTGGATTTGCTCTTCTACACTATCAAAATCTTGATCTAACGATCCCGCAAAATTATGTCTTATGCCTATTGAGTGTCCGACTTCGTGAGCCACCGTCTTGCGGACTATGTCTTGTGATAAGGCCAGTTTAATATCAGGATTAATAATTTTCGAAAATTCACCAGGCGTGTTTTGCAAAAACTCATTCATTTCAAAATTACATAATTCCACTGTTAGAAAACCATTTAATGAAATATTAAACTGGTCTTTGGCTGGAACTGTATTTTCTGTACTAATACCAAGTGATGGAGCGACAGTTGTTGACGCGTTTTTTTCTCTATCAATTAAGCGATCAATAGTCGTTGTAAAAACAGAGGTCATATACACATTAGCAGTGATGATTTCTCCTGTTAATGGATCGGATTGGATTGTTGCACGAGCAAAACCAGCTGACTTGTTTGGTATCCAGTGTAGCACCGCTTGCCGATAGCCACCATAAACTTTGTTAGAATTGGTTTCGACTTTGATCACTTCACGACCGAAAGCCTTGTTCCAATATAAAATACCACTGATCACGGCGTCTTTATATTCTGCCGGAATGTTGTCGCCAATGAAGTATGTAATCGGTCCTTTTTCTGGGCTAAAATCCCATCTTGTAGCTAGATAGTTTTCTTTACCTGTTTCTTTTTCTATTCGAAGAACTTCAAAAAAACCAAACTTTCCTTTCGTTAAACTTTTAAGAGGCGTAAACTTTGGATTAGGCGTATAAGGAATGATTCGGGTAATTACTTTTAAGCTTGTTACGGTTGTATTGGATTTTAAGCTTATCCCTCCAGGTGAGTTTTGATCAGGTGCAAATGACATTTTATCCGTCTTTACATTTAACTCTGATAGAATCTCTAATGCCTCGTTGGATTTTTCGATGGATTTGATATTGGAGCTAAGTACATTCAATACATTATTTGATAAATATTGTTGGCTTGATTGTGGAAAATCACTAATGGCATAGTTAGAAGAGCTGGGATAATAGGATAATTTTAAATCCCATTTAAAATACCCGAAAAACACTTACCAGTGCAACTCAATCAATAACAAGTTGAGTTGAAGGTAGCCACCTGACGGTCTATTTGCGACTCAGTTTTTACCACAAAACAGAGGAGCACAAATGAAATACCGTCGGGT
>JBPOJH010000028.1:0-14779 GCA_052033755.1 Bdellovibrionota bacterium
AGATTGGAGCGAGAGACGGGGCTCTTCTAAGTATTTGATTTTCATGGACTTAATTTTTGATAGTCATCATTTGTAATATTGAGCTTGATTTAATGTCTTACTTATGAGACATTAGGATAGATGATTCGTTCCCTCAAACAATGCAGTAAAGAAATAGAAGATTTCCCAGAAGATGTCAGAGGAGAACTGGTTGATGTTTTGGCTCGAGTGAATGAGGGCCATAACCTTTCAATGCCGTTGTCTCGTCCAATGCCAAGTATTGGCAAAGGTGTACACGAGCTGAGATTCAGAGATCGCGCCGGAATCTATCGAGTTATCTATGTTCTGTTAGGCGCAGGTGAAACTTGGTTGCTCCATGCCTTTATGAAAAAAACAGGCACGACACCTCAGCAAAATATCGATTTAGCTAAAAAGAGATTAAAGGAAGTTATATGAAAAGAAAAAGTAGTGCTTCAGAACTCGCAAAATTAGTTGGCGTATCACCTGCGCGCGGAATGGAAGCTGTTATTAAAGCACAACTTATTACTGCCGTTTTAAAAGCCTCTAAGAGCCAAGACTTAACCCATGCCGAGTTAGCAAAACGCTCTGGCCTTCCGCGCTCTGCGGTGACTGGAATTCTTTCGGGCAGTCTGCAAAAGGTCACTATCGATCGAGTTTTGAAATTGGTTGATGCTGTAGGCTTAGTTCCTGAGATTAAACTTCACCGAGCGGCTTGATGAAGGAAATACTGACACTTTTCAGAGGACACAAAGACCCAGACTATTTGAGAACTTACTATTGCGCGCTAAGTTTTACTGAAAACAAAAGTCTCGCTAGAGCATACGGCCTTGGTCAAAATGATTCTAGTAACTCAAGTGTCGCTGATGGGGCTGTAACCACAGTTATTTTCAATGGAACAGTCATCAACGCTTCGGAGAATGGTCTCGGTAACATTGATAAACACATCCACAAATATAAACAATATGATGGAGTTAGATTTAGAGACGGAGTCTTTGCTGTTCTCAATAGGAAGTGTTTAACTCATGTCGAAACAAGCAATGCTTCTAAAATCCCCTAAAAAAATCCGTGAGTGACTATCTCTTCAACTGATTTTTTATCGAGTGGATTGATCTCCGTCACTCCATCGTTTCCCAGAAAAAAATCAAATTTGAAGTTCAAAATCTGTCATCAGCGTGTCATCAATCTGTCATCAAACTTTGAAATCTGCCGAAATTTCATGAAATATCGACGTTAATTCACTTCTTGGTTTTGTGTGTTATTGCAAGTACTATGGTGATTGTAGACATAATCGAAAACCACCGATCGGGGGTTTTTCTGTGAGTGCTGAATCAATTTATTATCTGCGGGGAAAGCGCTCCAACCTTGAAGAAAGTTTGGAGCGGGAGACGGGATTCAAACCCGCGACCTATGCCTTGGCAAGGCATCGCTCTATCAACTGAGCTACTCCCGCAAACTAAAATAGTTTTGGTACGCAAAGATAATAAGAATCGGTCTTTACTGTCAAGAATTTATCTGCGAAATTTTAAATATTGTTAGGTTTTTACAAGGTCATGGACCTAATTGCTTTTTTCATACGCAAGGAGTGCTTAGTAATATGCTGAAAAAAATTATTCTCAAATGGATTTTACTTATCTTACTAGGAGTTTCGATATTTGGAGCCGGATACTTTGCGGGTCGCCAAACCCGCTTTCAGCTGAACCAAAACTATTCCAACTCCAATAGCTAACTTTCTCAGGCGCATCCTACTTCCCGCGATAACTTCTTTGTAACTCCATAACGTGCTTTTCCTGCAAATGCCCTCGGCGGGAACACATCAAATTATCGATATCGATTTGGTAGTTAATCATGACCTCCTGATCCATATCGTAAAACTCGATATAACAATCAGGAAGGCCCAATACGTGGCCGTACTCATGGCGAATGATCCATCGGCTAGAGTACTCTTGAATATCGCGATTCGCATCCATATAAATCGTATCCCCACCCAAGCCATTCACATGCGGAGTCACACCCGGTTCAAAAATCACCTGTGGGTTCTCAAGACTGGGCTTAAACCCAACCTTTAACTGAAATTCTTTCCAATGCCACTCGTCTTCAAGGTTAAATTTTAGCCAATCACGCACATCCACTGATTTATGCTTTTGAAAATTTTGTACTAGCAACTGCGGTGTCCCCGATGAAGATCGCTCCCAATAAACTTCTGGGCGAGGATTTCTTAAAGTAAAAAAATCATTCCAAATCTTTTTCGCCGCCGGTAAATATTTTTTATAAAAGGCTAACAAGTTTTTTTCTTTTGCCGCGTGCTGAGCCGGAGTTGTCAACGTAGTAACTATGGCATTTCTAATTTCAGACTGGCATTGACTGACTTCGATGTCTGAATTGTGACATAATCCGATCAACCAAGTGATCAATAAATTTTGTTTCTCCAATGGCAAGCTTGAAAAATTTGTTAAACTAGTTTCTAAATCTTTTTCAAGGCTTAAAAAATAATATCCACGAATATCCATATTTGATCGACCCGCATAAGCCATCAAGTAAGGCTCTTGCAAAATCCATCGACTGGCATTTTGATACAAGCGATCCACCTTGCGAGCCCAAGTCAAATACTCTTCATCACTAAGGCTAAGACTTACTGGGCAAGAGTCACCCTTCCATAATACAGACAATAACTCGGATGGGATTTGTGATTGGATTTCGCTTTCTGTGGCTAAAATAATTTTTCGATTTGAAAAACTAGGCTGAGTAATTGGAATCCCTTTTTGCGTTTCCGGCGTACTTAGCTGAAATTTTTTATCCGCAGGCCTTTGTTGATTCAATACATCTAGACACTGCAAATTCTTTTTTCCAATATCTAATATCTGCGCCAGGGGATCGGCTGATTTTTTCTGAGATCCAGAGTCTATCCCATCTGTAAAGTCAAAAACGTGCGAAAATAATTCCGGTGATGAGGCCTGTAAATCTCGATACTCAGCCCCAGTCATTTCTAAATCTAAATGCAAATCTAAAATGTTTTTTTGCACCGTTTGAGAAGCAGTGGCATTGGCGAGATTGGGCGTAAGGAATATCTGCATGCTCACAATGAGCAACATCAAGATCTGAATTGTAACCGTTGTGATTCTATTTAGAAGTAAATTACGAATATTAGTTTTACAGGTATTTTGTTTTTTCATCCTACAATTGCAGCACTTGCCATTTTAAGTTTCAACAAAAAATTCCACCACCGATCGAAGAAGATATGCGTTAAAATTTAAAATCGAATTTATAACAAACAATATGATTTGCTGAATCGCATTTATAGTTGATTCTGTCCACGAAACTGAAAGTCCATTAATATTAGCTATCATGACGACTTTCAGTTTCGTGTATATCCGCGTATGAAGTTACAATTAGTGTTGAACCATCAACGAGTTCACTAATTTCGAGTACCTGACAGGATCTGGAATTTGCGAGCCCTCATTCATTAAGGCTTGTCCTAACAAAATCTCGCTCCAAGTTTTCACCTGTTCATCATCCAGTCCTAGCATTTTTTCCAAAACAGGATGTTTGGGATTGATTTCTAAAATTCTTTTCGTCGCCACAGAATCACCACCGGTTCCTTGGAACTGGGCCATCAACTTTTCCATCTTTGCTGTCGGTCCCTGTGAATCTGAAACCAAGCACACTGCGGTCTCGGTTAAGCGATCACTGATTTTCACATCTTTGATCTGCTCGGATAAAGCTATCCTCACTTTTTCAATCAAAGAAGAAAAGCGCTCTTGTAAATTCTTTCGTTCGTCTTCGCGTTGCTTTTTTTCTTCTTCGGTTTCGATATCTAAATCCTCACGTGTGATATTCTGAATCTTTTTCGATTTGTATTCACGTAAGGCATCCATCGTGAATTCATCCACTGGATCCACACACAATAAGACTTCAAAGCCCTTGCTTTTACATTTTTCCAAATATGGTGAGCTCTTCGCTTGCTGAATATTATCCGCTGCTAAAAAGTAAATATCTTTTTGGCTAGCGGGCATTCGACTAATGTATTCATCCAAGGTCGTAAAGCGTACAGCGTTGCTTGTAACATTGTCCTTAGCTTCTGAAGTGATATCTGTATTTGCAGACGAAGCACGTACTACATTTTCTGCAGAGGTCGTAAATGTCGACTGAAACAAAAATAAATCCTGCAGTTTTTCTTTATTTGCAAAATCCTGTGGAGCTCCTTCTTTTAAACTAGCACCAAAATTACCCCAGAACTTTTCATAACCTTCGCGATCTTTTGTTAAAAAATCTTTTAAGAACGCAAATATTTTATTTGTTAATGCTTTCTTGATTTGTCCCACTTGACGATCTTGCTGCAACATCTCACGCGAGATATTCAATGAAAGGTCGCTGCTATCAACCAAGCCCTTCACAAAGCGTAAATAATTTGGCAATAGCTCCTTACAATCAGCCATAATAAAAACACGCTTAATATACAAACTTAATCCAAATTCATATTCTCGGTATTGATAATTCCATGGTTTGTTTGCTGGAATAAACAGTAATGACTGAAACTCCATTGTGCCTTCAGCCTTATAATGTAAATGCTTTTGCGGAGCTTCCCAATCATGACTTAAGTGCTTGTAGAATTCCGTGTACTCGTCTGTCGTGACTTCGTTCGGATTTTTTAACCACAAAGCCTTTTGCGAATTCAAAGTCTCGTCCTTCATCGTGATCGGATGAGCAATAAAATCAGAATACTTCTTAACAAGTCCTTTGACCGTCCACTCATCAGTAAAATCAGGAACGTCTTCTTCCTCTGCAAATTTTTTCAAGAATAGGGTGATGGTAGTACCAGCACCACCAGGACGCGGAATGGATTCGATTTCATAAGAACCATCTCCGGTAGAAATCCATAAGGTTCCTTCATTGCTGCCGGCCTTTTGCGTATGCAAAGTCACTTTATCTGCTACCATAAATGAGGAATAAAAACCCACACCGAATTGTCCGATCAATTCAGGTCGTTTTTGCATTTCCTTCGACATTTCTAAAAACTTTTTTGTACCCGAGTGAGCAATGGTACCAATGTTTTCAACGACTTCGTCGTGGCTCATACCAATACCATTGTCGATGATTTTTAAAGTGCGTTGATCCTTATCGATCTCAAGTTGAATTTTAGGATCTTGCTCGGATTTTAAATGACTGTCCTGCAGGGATAAAAAGCGACGCTTATCGATGGCATCTGAAGCATTTGAAATCAACTCTCTTAAGAAGATTTCACGATGCGAGTAAATCGAGTGAACCATTAGGTTCAAAAGCTGCTGAATTTCAGCCTGAAATTGATGTTTCATAAAACTCCCTTATTTTAAGTTTAGTAGTTTGGTTTGTAAATTCATAGACCGTTGTATTTGAACTAACTGATACAGCGGTTGAATTTATAAAGCGAAACTAAATACATTACGATTGCCAACCAATCTGGGAGTTCTTTTTATTTTGTCAATATAAGCAATAAAAAATTAACGTCTAACAGCCTTAGGGTCGATAGCGTCTTGTAAACCATCACCAAGGTAGTTAAAGCTCATTGTTGTCGCAAGGATCAACAAACCCGGCAAGATCGCCAGAAACGGCGCTTCGCTAACCAAGTCCTGAGCATTGTTTAACATGTTTCCCCAACTGGGAGTTGGTTGTTGAATCCCTAATCCCAAATAACTTAATGCCGCTTCAAACAAGATGGACTCGCCCACACCCAAGGTCACGCTCACAAGTAATGGAGCCACTACATTGGGAAAAATATGACGGAAAATAATAGTGGAGTCTTTGGCTCCTAAAGTTTTCGCTGCTAAAATAAACTCACGCTCACGCAAAGATAAAATACTTCCTCGCACCAACAAAGCGGTGGTCATCCAAGAAAAAATAACCAGAATAAAAATTAACTTGTACATGGATTCGTGTTGCGCACCCACAAAACGATTAAAAAATGGAACTTTCGATAAATCCACGGCCGCGATCACAATCTGAATCGGCAAAATAGGAAGCGACAGTAGGGAATCCGTCACGCGCATAAGGGCATTATCAATGATACCACCATAGTAACCTGCAATGGCTCCGATAAATAAACCAATCAAGGTCGACGACAAAGCGACCAAAATACCCACGCCCATGGATACTCGTGTTCCAAAAATCAAACGAATAAATACATCTCGTCCCAATTCATCGGTACCGAATAAGTGAAACGTCTCAAACTGGCTTTGCATTTTTACAATTTCAGCTTTAGCCGGAGTTTGTAATTGTGAAATGATATTTTTTAAATCCGCTGGTTCTTTCTTGATAAGCTCGTAAACGGCTTCTTCGGTAGAGGGGTCTGTGACCAATTGCTTAGTCACTAATTCCTGTCCTATGGCCTGAAAAGCCTCGGGTTGATCTGTTTTAAAACGAGTGATTAAATCTTCCTTTTGATCATTGGGCATCTGAGTGCGGGAAAACATCTTTTGATATCTGTTCAATGGATTTTGTACTTCGGGATCAAGTCCTGTTACCATTTGAATCAGTGGCGCACTTAAAGCGATCAGCAAAAATAAATTAATAATGACAAGTCCAACAACCGCGGCCTTATGATTTAAAAACTGAGAGGCTACGATCTTCCACATCGGTTGAACTTTTTCTAATTCGGCTCGTTCTTTGTCAGTCAGAATTTTGATTCCATCAGCATCTTTAGTCATTTTATTCCCACTATTTCCTTTTAAAAAAATTAGTTTTCAATTCCGCTTCTTGTTCTGCTTATTAAAATTTCAGCTTAGTTTATACTTTTAGTACTTATTTTTTAGAGCTTACTTTAAGTATATATTTACCGTATTTACCGTATTCTTTTGTAGATAGTTGCAACGAACTAGCTATAAGAAATTCGCGGATCAACGACTCCATATAAAATATCAGCCACAAGATTCATAAGTAATACCATCGTGACTGAAATCATAAAACTAAGCATGGCCACATTAAAATCATTTGCCAAAATCGAGTCGTATACTAACTTACCAACACCTTGATAGGCGAAGACTGTTTCCGTAATTAGAGCTCCTGAAAATAAAGAAGAAAAACTTAAAGCGATAATCGTTACCAATGGTAATAAAGCATTTCTAAAACCATGTTTCCAGACGATATCACGGTAGGGGAGCCCCTTAGCCTTGGCTGTACGAATGTAGTCATTTCTCATCGCCTCAAGCATGGCAGAGCGAGTGAATCTTAAGAAACGACCAATCTGAAGGTACGTTAACGACAAGGTAGGTAAAATTAAATATTTCGCGCGATCTAAAAAGACCTGCATATTTGATAAATTCTCGTCTTGTCCTATGGTGAAGGTACCACCCGCGGGTAACCATCCTAATGTCACTGAAAAAATAATAATTAATACTAAAGCCAGCCAAAATGATGGTACCGAAATTCCCGCAAAGGCGATGAAATTAATAAAATAATCAAACTTAGTTCCAGCTTTAAGAGCGGCAAGCACTCCCAAAGGAATTGACACTAGTAAAGACAATAACAAAGAAGCCATCGACAAATAAAATGTATTCATCAATTTAGGCCCCATCAATTCACTGACAGGAATTCGATACTGTCGAGAGTAACCTAGGTCACCAGCTAAAATCGTTTTTGCCCAGCTGGCATAACGTACGATCGCTGGCTTATCCGTACCATATAGTTCTTTAAGACGAACAATATCTTCCGCTGTGATTTTCGGATTGGATTGAATCATTAAATCAACAGGATCACCTGGCATTAATGTCATTAGCCAATAACAAACAAAGGACAATACGGCGATGACTACCAAAGTTTGAATGAATCGTCTTAAAATATATGTACTCACTTTTTACTCCCGCTTCGCATTTCAAATAGAACTTTGACACTTTTCATTTAAAAAACATATCCTATTTCAGTTTATAGCTGCCGCTTTGCCATAATACTTATTCGATAACCCAGTTTTCAACTTCATTGCTTTCAGAAAACTGATGTCCCATTAAGTTGATGTTTTTAATATTCTTTTGAGTCACAGCCGTATCAGCTCGGTAATACAACGGAATCACAGGCACTTCGTCAGTGTAATATTTTAAAAACTGATGAGCCAAGCTGACGCGTTTTTTAAAGTTAAACTCGACGTCGATTTGATCCAAAATTTCATCCACTTTTGGATTGGACCAAGCCATGTTGTTTTGCCCAGACCAACCATTTTTTTCCGTCTGAATTTGTGAGCTGTGGAAATTCGGACGAGGACTGCTTTCAGGCGAAGACGTCCATGCGTACATGGCCATGGCTCCAAATTTTCTATGAGTCAATGTATCACCAAAGAATACACGCGCTGGTTCGTTTTTAATTAATACTTCAACGCCAACGGCCTTCCATTGATCCTTTAAATAAGTCTGCACCATTTCACGAGTCTTATTCCCAGCCGTCGTCATAAAAACTAAAGATAATTTTTTACCATCTTTGTGGCGGAAGCCATCGCTTTCCATTTTCCAACCTGCGCTATCTAATAATTTTTCGGCATCACGTTTTGAGTAAGGATAAAGCGTGATTTTCGATTTATCATTAGTGAACCAAGGATCAATTGGCGACATGTTGTGTATAGCAACCTGTTGCTTACCTTGAAATAAGGCTTTGACTAAATCTTCACGGTTGATGGAGGTCACTAAAGCTTTGCGAACACGAACGTCTTTTAATAATTCGTTTTCTAAATTCAAATCAATGTGTTCATACACTAAACTGGGCTTAAAGATCACATTAAAACCTAATTTTTCATCTTTTACTTTTTTCTCTAATGTTAACGCCTGATCAAAAGCTAATCCCAATGAAGAAATCATATCGATGGTTCCTGAACGCAAGTTAGCTTCCAGGGTAGACGTATTCGGAATTAATTTGATGATGATTTTTTTGATACTGGGAGTTTTGCCATAAAAATGTGGGTTTACGGTCAATGCTACATGTGATCCTAATTTTAATTCAGAGATAATATAGGGACCATTATATAAACCCGGATTTTGTGGGTTTTTATTATAAGTCGAGTTTTTTTCGTAGGCCTCTTTTTCAGATTTGTACTTTTCAAACAAACTAGTTTCTAGATGGGATGGCAAAGGGTAAGTAGAAGACAGTTGATTAAAATCCCAGCGAGCTTTGTCGTAGGTAAAAGTACATTTTTTGGGATTCTTAGGGTCAATTTCAATTTTTTCAACTTGCGTATAAACTTCTTTGGAAGGGATGCTGACATTGTTACTGCTAGCGACCGTGATCGCGAATTGAAAGTCTTTACAGATAACTGGATTGCCGTCGCCCCACTTGGCGTTGTCTTTAATTTCCCAAACAGCTTGCACCGTTTTTTTAGCACCAACTGTAATTATTTTTGCTTGACCATTTTCAACGGTAGGAATGCTTTTCGCTAATTGAGGATACCATTTTCCATTCGAATCCAAGCTAACTAAAGTGCGACCAACATAAGAGAACAAATAAGTCGATGCCGCCATTTGCATGATTAAAGGGTTTAAGGTTTCAAACTCTTGGCTGATACCAATGCTAAGTTCTGTTTTGCTAGCCGCATAGCTGATGTTTGAAGGTAGTGGTAATACAAGACCCCCTAAAATAAGACTTGCTGGTAAAAAACCGGTCAATAGTTGGGACCAAGTATTTTTTTTGTATTTTGTATTTTCATTGGAACGCATCTTATCCTCCAAGGGTTAAAACTAAATTACAGTTTCATTTATTTTTTTTCATAAAGCCAACAAGCTGTATTGTGCTTGTTTTTTTCATCGTTGGTTGCCGCATAATTTTTTAATGGTGGAAATTCTTTGTCACAAATTTCCATTCGGTATGGACAACGAGGGTGGAAGAAGCAACCAGATGGTGGGTTGATCGGACTTGGAACTTCGCCACCAAGACTGCGTTTCATTTGCTTTTTACCCTCACCCACACGCGGTATCGCTGAAATCAAAGCTTGTGTATATGGATGTTTTGGATTTTTAAATAATTCATCTCGTGGAGCGAACTCGACAATGCGACCTAAATACATAACTGCAATGCGATCACAAAAATGTTCGATGACGCTTAAATCATGACTAATAAATAAGTAAGTCAAATTCAGTTTTTGTTGCAGATCTTTCATTAAATTCAGAATCTGTGCTTGAATCGAAACATCTAGGGCGCTGACCGGTTCATCTGCGATCACTAAGCTAGGGTTTAAAGCAATAGCGCGAGCGATAGAAATCCTTTGTCTTTGACCACCACTGAATTCATGAGGATAGCGATTAATGTGTGAGGGACGTAAACCAACGGTTTCCAATAATTCTTGCGCCTTGGCTCTGCGTTCAGTGGACGAATAGATATTATGCACGTCAAATGGTTGCGTTAAGATCTGACCAATTGTCATACGAGGATCTAATGAGGCGTTAGGATCTTGAAAGATCATTTGCATGTCTTTACGCATTTTACGAAGTTCGGCGCCTTTGACGCCTAAAAATTCTTGACCTTTAAATTGAATACTTCCACCTGTTGGCTCGTACAGGCGAATAATGGTTCGACCTAAGGTGGATTTACCGCATCCGGATTCTCCCACTAAGCCGACAGTTTCACCTCGATAAATATCTAGTGTGATATCATCCACAGCTTTGACTTGACCGACTTCTTTTAACAAAAGTCCTTTTTTGATAGGAAAATGTTTTTTTAAATTACGAATGCTAAGGATCACGTCCTTATCTGTATTTAGATTATTATTCAGATTGGTTTTCATATTTGAACCGGATGTCGTGGAATTGATTTCGCTGGACATATACTCCTCTATTCTTCTGGATAAAAACAAGCGACCTGATGACTAGCATTGGTTCCGGCTACAGCTCCGACATTTAACTCCACCATAGGTGGTTTGTTTTGACGACAGTGTTCGGTGGCCTTTGGACAACGATTGGTAAATGGACATCCCACTGGTAATTCATGAGGGGCAGGGACAGAGCCTTCAATTGTGGCTAAGCGCTCTACACGATGCCCATAGTGTGGTCGTGATTGAATCAAAGCAGCCGTGTAGGGATGTCGAGGGTGGTGGAACAAATCCTGAGTACTGGCCATTTCGCACATCTGCCCACCGTACATCACCAAAACGCGATCTGAAATTTCGCTGATCACACCCAAGTCATGCGTGATAAACTGCACTGTCATTTTAAACTTTTCTTGCAGCCCTTGGATCAATTCTAAGATCTGAGCTTGAATGGTTACATCAAGTGCAGTCGTAGGTTCGTCGGCGATTAAAAACGAAGGCTCACAGGATAAAGCCATTGCAATCATCGCTCGCTGTCTCATGCCACCAGATAATTGGTGAGGATAAGTTAAGTAACGTTCCGCTGGCGATGGAATGCCCACAAGGTTCAACATTTCAATGGAGCGTTCTTTGGCTTCTTTCGCAGTTACTTTTTTGTGTCTTAGAATCTGTTCGTCGATCTGACGACCGATAGATAAAACGGGATTGAGCGCTGTCATGGGTTCTTGAAAAATCATGGCCATTTCACCGCCACGAACTTCTTCCATTTGTTGATTGCTTAATTTTAATAAATCGCGGCCATTTAAAAAAACTTCACCGCCACTAATGCGGCCAGGTTTTTCAATTAACTGCATTAAGGAAAACGACGTCACAGATTTGCCACAACCGGATTCTCCCACGATACCCAAAGTCTCGCCTTTGTGAATTTCGTATGAGATTTTATTGACAGCACGATACACGCCAAATTTAGAAACAAAACTAGTTTCAAGGCCTTTGACTTTTACGACAGGATCAACAACTGAACTCAATTCATCCCCCTATTTTTACAGATCCACATTCCTATTAAATAAACCTATTTTTTTCAAGGGAAGTTGTGACCCGGTGAAATAATTTAAGCCCGGTCATTCCCAAGAAATCAGATATTTTTTCTGACAGACTTTGCTTTGTTGAATGCTTAATATGGTAAATGCTTTTGTTTTGTTTAAATTTTTCTAAGATATAATCATCACTTGTTTGTATCTTGTCCACTAAGCCCAATTTTAAGGCCTCTTCACCGTACCAGTGATCACCGTTGGCAACCTGACTTAAATCGGCAGCTGGGCGATATTTTTGCACATGAGTTTTAAAAAGCTGATGAGTGTCATTCAAACGTCCTACGAAGTGATTTTCACCTTCTTTTGAGATTTCACCAAACAGCGAAACTGTTCGCTTGTAGTCTCCAGCTGTGTACTCTTTGTAGTCCACATCATATTTTTTCAACACACGGTTAAAGTTCGGAACTTGCGCCACCACTCCGATCGATCCCACGATTGAAAAAGGAGCTGCAATAATTTTGTTAGCAGTGGATGCCATCATATAACCACCACTGGCTGCGACTTTGTCGACGCAAACTGTGTAGGGAACGTTGGCTTCCTTAAGGCGCAATAACTGGCTGGTGGCTAAGCCGTAGCCATGTACCACTCCACCGGGGCTTTCTAGTTTGATGATGACTTCGTCTTGAGGGGTTGCCACTTGCAGAATCGAAGTGATCTCTTCGCGCAAATTAGACACTTGCGAAGCCTGTACGTCGCCATCAAAATCCACAACAAAAACTCGCTCGTGAAGGGCTTGCGATTTTTTTTCGTCTTTTTCTTGTTTTTTGATTTTCTTTTTTTCGGCTTTGAGCTCTTCTTTAGAGCTCATATTGGCTTTTAAAAACAAATCCAGGTCCTGATACTTCTTATGCAATGGCTCGACCTCAAGCTCAGGCTTTTGTGACGCCTTCGAGGCTAGCACGGCGATGGTAATAATCACGGCCAGGATACAGGTTAGTATTAACAGGGCTTTAGCTGCAAAAATTAAGACTTCAATCATAGGCTAAAGGATGTAACGTGGGGACCAGGAAAGGTCCAATAAAAATCACTTGTTAAATCACTTTGCCGCACCTATCCTAAAATGGAGTGGTTAAGGAGTTAGGATTTGTTGATGAAGGCGACTCGAAAAAACAAAACACAATCTCATCTGTCTCTTCTGAGTCATCGATTTGGGACTTATCGATATGAGGATCCTTGTCTTGGCAAGGAGTTGTCGGCTGTTTGTGAACGGTGCAGGTCTTTTTTTGTGGTCGAGTTTTTTCATTTTTTTGGCAGAAGCGCGATGATTTGTATTTTGTTGGGCGTTTCGATAAGTTTTGCTGATGAGGTCCGTAAGGATTTCTTATTGCACAAACAAAAAATGGAAAGCATTTCTGAAGATCGCGAGTCGGGATTGAAGGCTTATTTGGAGGCAAAAAATAAAGCCAAAACAGAGGCGGAAGCCAATCGGCAAGAGTTTTTGAAAAGTAAAAAAGCCACTCGCAATCAATTGCTAATAGACCGCGAAAAAACGGCGGAATACTATCAGGATCAAAAGGCTAAAAAAGAGTACGACCAAAGCATCAAGGACTCAGTTAAAGAGCATCAGAAAAATAAATTACAACAAAATGCAAATATGGCCCCAATAGGACATGATGCTAAAACCGAAGCGGTGGAGTATGGTTTAGTGCCGCCCGCGGAGCGAATCGATCTGAAAAAGCGCCAACTGTATTCTAACAAAAAGTTGACCGGTCCCTCAGGCGGGATGGGCGGTAGTGGGAGTTACGGAGGCAGTAGCTTTGGTGGGGCTTCTGGCGGGGGGTACTCGGGTGGAGGTTCTGGTAGTAGTAATTATTCGCCACCGCCGCCGCCACCTGTGCCTGAGTATTTCGATAGTGGCTCTGACTTTCCGCCACCACCACCGCCGTCATTTGATGATTCCTTCGATGATGTGCCGCCACCTCCACCACCTATGTTCGATGAGTAATATAATGTATTTTTCGTTGGTTTCCTAAATTCTGCCGCCACGGTGGCGGTGACTTTAGGAGGAATCAGTTTTTTTGAAAAATCTAACTCATTGGCAAGCGCGGACAAGACTCTTTTTTCGTTTAAGAATCATTTTTTTGGTGCCAGTAATTTTGCAGTTGATTTGTAGCTCGATAGATTTTGAATTGAGCCAGTCTAATTTCGAATGTTGTTTTCCCCTGTTTCAGGGTTTGACTAGGGCTCTTCATTAAGACCAAGGTTTTTATATTTAGTGAGTTTTTTTTCAAATCGAATTTCTTGTAGCAAAATTATTGTTGGTTTAGTTTTTTCGACTTCCTTTGGAAAAAAGGAACATGGAAAACTATGACTCGTCTATTTTGTGTGAGTTGGAGTTAGTATTTCCCTAGCAGAATTTTATTCAGGATCAGACTAATCGGTGAGTGTTGCAATATCAAAAAATAAATAACCGGTTATCGTATTGCTGCTTCAGATATTTATATTTTAGTTTTAGTTTTAGTTTTAGTTTCTGTGTTTGTGTTTGTGTTTGTGTTTGTGTTTGTGTTTGTGTTTGTGTTTGTGTTTGTGTTTGTGTTTGTGTTAAGTTGCGAAAAAAGTGCGTCATGAAAAATATTAATTGACGTGTTTTTCTAATGATTAATCGCCCATTGGCTGAGTGAGTATTCTTGTTTGATTGTTTTCTTAAATCTTGAATTAAACTCGTATCATACAGCGGCTGTTGAGTGGCTCTGAATTGAATTCTATTCGACATTCTTCCGAGGTCGTTTTCGCACAGAAAAAAAGTTGATGTATAAGATAAGCATCGGTTCCCGATACAGAGTAAATAGAAAAATCCTTCTGTAACTGTAACGAAATAAATACTGATACTGATACTGATACTGATACTGATACTGATACTGATACTGATACTGATACTGATACTGATACTGATACTGATACTGATACTGATACTGATACTGATACTGATACTGATACT
>JBPOJH010000010.1:0-64630 GCA_052033755.1 Bdellovibrionota bacterium
ACCATTTCATTGTAATCAGTACTTGTGAACATTAAATTTGATCTAAAAAATTTAGTGGCTTCAGAGGTTCTTACAGTTTGTGAGAACTCCAATAGTCGATGATACGTATCAGGATTCATATGAGCGATTGCATTTAACAAGCCTCCCCGTTTAATTAGAGCTTCTTTGGCTACACCACAATCATTATCTTTTAATACCATAGACTTAACTGTAAATGGACGCGACAACGTCTGGCCATCACTTTCATCTTCAGTGAATTTTTTCATCTTTTGCGTACGCTTCAATTCGATTTGACCATTCTTGTTCTTTTTCAGATAAGCAAATACATCTTGATAAGCTATATTTCCAAATCGATCCTGTTGATCCAAAATATGATCTAACAAAATAAACTCTGTCACATCACGCATAACCAACATCGTTTGCAAACTATTTTGAGTGAACTCAGTTGTTCCTACAATACTTTGAATTGGCCTAGCATCTTTGACCATGTTGAATGTAGAATTTCTCAATTTAAATTCCGCCACTCGATCCTCACCCTTATTGAACAAGTCAGCGTAAAAGGATTCTCCTTTCGGATTGACAACAAAAGCACCATATGTCTGCTTACCATCATCCGTGAATAATTGATCTTTTACTTTTGAAGTCAAGTTGGCTTGCAGTCTTAATCTTAAAGTATTCCAATTTCTAAAAATGTAGTTTTGAGTTTCCAAAACATCTTCAGGTAAATTAAAAATATCATATTTCACATTTGCCGATGCCTTTTTAGGAGGGACAAAGCTAAGCTTCATACCCTTTACAGCTAAATCCATATGCGTGTTAATATCCATGGTTCTTAATACGGCTGGTGGCACATTAGCGATACCGCCCAAGATTCTAGAAACATGGTAATAAGCTAGAATAGCTGGTGTATAACTACAACTGGTCGAGTTTTTATATTTACCAATTTTTTCAGCTTTCATCGTTTTATCAGAACAGTTCTGATTTTCAAAATTGGCCTTAAGCTGCGTCGCTTGCGTCTGATAGCTTGGACTTGATTTATCTAATTTTTCTAAAGCGGGTAGAGAATAAATATTAACACCTGGATTCGTGCTTTCTAATTTAGGGCAGATAGCCGCCATACCCGATGGATGATCTTCTTCTGTAGCTGCCTGATCCAAAACACCGTCATTTGAATCAAAATAAAAATTTACTGAACACAATTTTTTTTCAAGCTTCAAGTCAGTATCAGAATACTTAGCATCCAGAAAATGATTTGGAATCACACAAATTTCTGTAATTCCGTTCGACGATTTGTAACTGATTTTTTCCTCACCACGCTCCAGAGAAGGTGTTAATGTCGCCAATGTTGTTTGACTAGTCCATAAAACCGATAGTGATAAAATATGTTTGAATTTCATTTAGTCCTCCTTGCCTGAGCAAGATTAAAAATGTCGTTGGATATCCTATCAGTGCTTGTGGGACGAGTTTTTGGTATCGTTCCAAAGTTTGTGGGATTAATTTCCCAGATTTTCAAACTGCAACGATTTGTTTGGGGTAATATAATGGATTGGAAAATATATTCCTAGATGTAATGATTCTGACATGCGGACAATAAATGTCACTTTTTGTTCTTACAAAGGGGCCGAATAAACTGAGCTTGACCGGTGTTAATTACAACATAGGAGAGATGATCTTATGTTTTTTTAACTTCGTTAACCAACTCTTTATGAGTTTCATAATCATTTATGTTCTGAAGAGTGGTATGTGCTATGTTTTGCAAAGCTTCTTGAGTTAAAAATCCTTGATGCGATGTTAGTAGTACATTGGGAAATGTTAATAGTCGCGCTAGTTGATCGTCCTGCAGAATTTGTTCTGAAAAATCTTCGAAAAACAATCCCTCTTCTTCCTCGTAAACATCCAATCCTGCATAACCAACATGCCCCGTCTTAAGGGCTTGGATTAAAGCTCGAGTTTCGATTAAACCCCCGCGGCTAGTGTTAATAACCATGACACCAGGTTTGGTTTGCGCCAAAGCCTGATCGTTGATTAAATATCGTGTTTGGGGTGTTAGCGGAACATGTAAAGAAATAATATCAGACTGACTTAGTAACTCGCTTAAAGAAACATATTTAACACCCAACTTTAGAAGCTCAGTATTTTCAGCCGGATCATAGGCTAATATCTGACATTCAAAACCAGAGATAATTTTTGCAAAAACAGATCCAATTCGACCCGTTCCAATAATACCTACGGTTTTTTTATGTAGATCAAAACCCACCAAACCTTCTAAGGAAAAATTAGCATCGCGAACACGATGATAGGCTCGATGTATTTTTCGATTCAAAGATAATATCAACGCAACCGCATGTTCTGCGACTGCATACGGAGAATACTCAGGAACCCTAACCACACGAAGCCCCAAAGCTTTGGCCGCATTTAAATCAATGTGATTAAATCCAGCCGACCGAAGTGCCACAAGTCGAGTGCCCGCAGCGGCCATAGCTTGTAAGATTTCTTGATTTAAGCGATCATTCACAAATGCACAAACACAAGGAAACCCCTTAGCCAAGCTGACCGTCTGCTCTGTCAAACGAGTTTCAAAAAATACAATGTCGTGGTGAAAATTTTGATTTATTTTTTTAAAAATTTCCTGTTCAAAATTATGACTATCGAAAAATGCAATTTTCATAAATCTCCCAGATTTATTGACTAAATCGCTGTTGCTTTTAGACTTTCAATCCAACTACGAAAGTGCGTGCATCTATCCATTACCAATTCTATTCCAATTTTTTCAATGACACGCGCGCCATATGCAACTTTGTCGTAACGAGGGTAATATTTAATAATTCGTTTTGATGGCGCAGTTGCTGGATGATTATTGATAAGTTCTGGATCGTTTTGAAATTCAGCTAAAACCTGATTCAAGGCTCTAAGATTGCTGCCTGGAACCAAGCCATCAATGACATCAGGGTTAGAAAAAAGCAAAGCTTCAAATTCATGAAGCTGAATGTACGGAATTAATCTTCCATCACCAATATCCTCATGAAGTTTATCTTGTAGAAATTTGACACGATCTCGAGCCTGAAGTGATTTAGACTCTTCGAATCCAGGAAAATCATTGGGAAGCCCATAAAGGTCAAACATCGTACTTACTGTTGCATTTAAATCCTCTAGCATCCAGGTTCGAATATCTTTTTTGACTTTAGCGTAATTTGTCATTCCTCCACGAAAGCGTATTGCACCTTTTCTTCCCGTCTCCACGGAGCGCGCATCAACATAGACTCCAAATCCTCCCAAATACGGCGCCAGAAGCGTTTTTACAAATGCCTCTTCAGTTTGTCCTTCTACAATTAAATGTACTCTAGACATTACGGCCTTCCACCAATCCAATTTTTTTCCCAGAGATCACCTAATGTGTAGTCGTTAAGCCATTTTTCTACTTGTTCAGGTTTTAATCGGTTAAAAATAGTTTGATCATCTGATCTATCCACAATGATGAGATCACTGGGATCAAACTGATTCACTAACGTAACCGATTGAGTAGATATAATAATTTGTTTTTCCCTTGAGACGCTTCTGATTAGACCTGACAAAAAATTAATTGCAAAAGGATGAAGACCAAGTTCTGGTTCATCAATAATAATTGTATCTGGCAAAAAGGGCTGAAGAAGTAACGTTGCTAATAAGATAAATCGCAATGTTCCATCAGAAAGATGATGCGCTAAAAAAGGAATATCAGATCCCTTTTCTTTCCACTCTAGCTGAATTGTGGTGTTATTTAATGGGTTAGGTCTTAATATAAAGTCATCGAAAAATGGCGCTACGGATTGAACAGCAGAGCGAATATCTTCGTAGTTTTTTGAGTGTTTCTGCTTAAGAAAATAAAGAAAAGCTGCCAGATTTGATCCGTTTGCATGAAGAACTTCGTTGTCATTCAGACTGCAAATTTGCTTTACTGGTGCCGAATCGCTTGTATCATGAAAATGGTAAACCTTCCATCTATCCACACTACGAATAACATAAGTGAGCATATCTTTTTGAAGTTTTCGAGTTTCCTCTGATAATGACTTTTTTATCAAAGATTCTTTATGACCAGCGCCAAGCCGTACATCTACTTTTCCATACTGACCGTCAAAATGAATAGTTTCATGATTAAAAATAAATGTATTATCAACTGATGGCTCAAGATCAAAAAAATATCCATTCATTCCAAAAAATAGTTTAGCAGTTAACTTCGAAGTTTTCTTTCTTCCAAAATACAAAAAAGAATCAGCTCCACCTTTTTTTGCGGTGTATAGTTGAAGTTCAATTCTAACCATCGAATTAAGCAACGAAAAAAAAGAAATAAAATTAGTTTTACCAACACCATTTGAACCGATTAAAATATTTAAATTCCCAAGCTCGAGAGAAAGAGCACGAATGGATTTAAAACCTCCAATTTCAATTTTATCCAACTTTGCCATTTAGCGACCTTTTCTAAATCTATTTAGCCATAGCGATTCATCATATACTACTCGAGATAATGAACTAATATTTAGTATTATTTTATTTCATTGTCTAGAGCTGTTGTATTTAAAAATACACCATAATACATTTCAAAATTTAAATCGTTTATTCAGCTAGACCTTGATCCATATAGTTCATCACTACAAAAGGCCAGTTCTGCAAGCGGACCAAGCAATTCCATAGGTGTTCCAAAATAATTGCTGCTTCAATGTTTCAAAGAGGTGGCAATCATGAAAATTATTTTTTTAAAATCTTTCAATATCTGGATTATTGCAACTGTCATTGTTACGTTGATGACCACAAAATCAGTACAAGCGAATAGCACTTCTACTGAATCTATAGATGAATCAGCGTCCATTCCTGAATACAATTTACTGAGTGGGATAGAGAATGATTTTTCTTTCTTAGATTGGATCAATTACTATCAGGCTAGATATCCACTGAAAGACACTCAAACCAAATTAATTAATAATAATGGCGATGGCTTTGAGCCTTTGTATGGAGTTAGAAATTTTCGGGCTGTATTAAATGGAGTGGTTTATCGTGGAGGCGCGAACAACGCCTATAATAAATATGGCAAACGTAGCAACCAAAATCCGCTTCCTAAAATAGGTTTAAGCAACTTGTGCAAGGAAGGATTTACTAATTCGTTTTATTTATACTCGACGAATTACAATGCAAAAGACAAACTAACGAACTGCCAGAACCTTAAAGATCAAGACCAGCCGAATCAATTAACCTATTTAAGTAAAAGTCCCTTCAATGCGACGGATGCGAAAATCGTGTTGGCCACTATCTTCGAGCATCTTTCGAAACCAGAAAATGAATCCAATGGTCCCATTTATATTCACTGTTGGAATGGATGGCACGCATCGGGCTTGATGTCGGCTTTGATCTTGCGACAATACTGCGGCTACTCTGGAGAAAAAGCCTGGAATTACTGGTTAGCAAACATTGATGGACATCGCGTAGACGCAGAACCAAAAATTAAAAAAATAATTACCGATTTTAAACCCTACTCCGAGTTCCAGATTCCTGCAGAGATTGTCACTCGGATCTGTCCTCAATAATACTAAATCCCATAAACTAAAACTAAAAACTCGGCCTTTTTGGGGAATTTTTCAGACAGCATGTCCCGACCTAGGCCTTCAATGATTAACTCCTCGGGCGAGGTCACATTGCAGGCCACCAGCACTTTGCGATCGGGAAAATATTTACGCAACTCACTCAAAGTTTTTTCCAAACGATATGGTGTATCCATCATGACAAAGGGGCGACGCTCATTCACTAATTGCTTCCAATCTTTTTCACGTTGTTCGGAATCTGCAGAGACAAAACCGCGAAATAAAAATTGATTGATCCGCTGACCTGACAAAGACAGTAAACACATTAAACTGGAAGCCCCCGGTAAAGTATGCACTGCAATCCCCTGCTGACGACATAACCGAACCAAATCCGCTCCCGGGTCACAAAACCCCGGCGTTCCGCAATCAGTGATCAAAGCCACTTCGTTCGAACGACACAAGTCCACCAATTCGTTTAGATCCTGTTCGTTCGAGTGCTCATTCAATTGAAAATATTTTTTGCCAGTAATCTGATGTTGTCGCAAAAAAGCAGTACCCTCTTTGCGTTCTTCCAAAATAATTATCTCTACTCGTCGTAATAATTCTAATGCACGAACCGTAATATCTTGAGGATCACCAATCGGTGTTGCCACTAAACTTAAAGACATAAAACTTCCTTTTAAAAAACTACTCTACAATACCTTCTGTTAAAAAATGTAGGATCGAAGGGATATCTGACGGCGGTGGCTCCTGTCCCGAATGAGTCGAATCAAAAAACACCACGCGTATGTGCGGCAAGTGCTGTCGCAATTTATTGATATTCACAGGCTCGTTTTCGAAAAACCAAATGTCTTGAAACGGCTGACCCTCATGCAGACTTAAAAACCAATCCGTTTTAAATTGCGCATCATCCATTTCTTTAAACGGTTTTAAAACCAAACTGGCGGTCGCATCCAACGGAAAGTTCCATTTTTTCAAAACCTGCACCGTGCCCTCTCCCATGCGAAACACATCTCGTCCCGTTAAATAGGAAATATAAACCCCTTGTTGATGCCATTTTTGTACAAACTCAACCGCCCCCTCATAAGGAACATCATCATGCAAAGCTTCGTTGGAAAAAAAATGCTGCCGCCAGTATTCTTGCACCGAATGTAAAAATTCCGGGTGAGACTGATCCAAGCCCACTCGCTGCAAAGCCGGCCCAATTCCCCAATCCGATTTTAGCCACTGTATTTCTTTCAGCAATTGTGTCGCCTGAGGAAACTGTTTTTGATGCTTTTCATCCGTTGCGTATTTCAATAATATCTTTTTAATTCGGGGACTTACATCAAACAAGGTAGAGTCTAAGTCAAACACTAGCAATGGCTTGTGCTTTCTAACTAAACATTGTTCGATTTCGGTTTGGATTTGTTTCAGGGTGGACATCACTGTGAAACTACGACAGAAAACCCAAAATTGGCAAAGAGAAAACTTGGCCTAGAGGTTTATTTTTGGTAAACCTCTGAGACTTAAAACGGTGACCTAAAAAATTGAAAATAAGGAGATTCACTCATGAAAGCAAAAGTGCTGTTATCAGCAGTTTCACTGGCATTGGCAATGACAATGTTAACGAGCGTTTGTGCACTAACCACTGGCTGCACAATTAGTAAGGGCGAGTTAGGCTCTGAAAAAAATCCAATCAAATTATTTTTCGTCCCCTCTGTTGATGCCAAAGTCATCGAAGAGAACTCAGTCAAATTCAAAGATTTTCTTGAAAAAAATACGGGCTACAAATTCGAAGTTTCTATTCCGCAATCATTTATCGCCGTGGTCGAAGCCTTCGGTTCCAATCGCGCCGACGTCGCATCATTAAATACCTTTGGTTATATTTTAGCTCATGAAAAATATGGTGCTGAGGCTCATTTAACAGTTCTTCGTCATGGTTCTGCGACTTATCAATCACAATTTATTGCCAAAGCGGATGGTCCGATCAAAACACTGAAAGATTTCGATGGTAAAAAAATTGCGTTCGTAGATCCCGCATCGACATCGGGATTTTTACTTCCTAAAAAAGTTCTTACTGACAAGGGCATTAAGCCATCACAAGAAGTTTTCGCCATGAAACACGATTCTGTTGTATCGATGATCTATCAGGGCCAAGTCGACGGTGGCGCTACGTTTTACTCTCCAGAGGCTGAAGGGGAAATTCAAGATGCTCGTCGTTTAGTTTTAACTCAGTATCCAGATGTCGTTAAAAAAATTAAAATTGTGGAATTAACAGAATCCATTCCGAACGATCCCATCATCCTAAGAAAAGATCTTAAACCTGAAATGAAAAAGAAAATCATTGATGCCTTCTTAGCTTTTGTGGCTACTCCGGAAGGGAAAGACACTTTCAGTAAGGTTTATGGTGTGACAGATTTGAAAACCGCCACAGATGCTGATTATGATTCCGTCCGTGATATATTAAAAAAATTAGGAAAATCCGCTGGCGACATGATGAAGAAGTAAGCGCGCATAGATGTCTAGGCCTATAACTGGCACTATTAACTGACTCAATGAGAGGGGACTTTGTGGCAGAAAAAATTTCCGGTAATGTTTTGGAAATTAAAAACTTAGTGAAGACTTATCCTAATGGGACGCAAGCTCTGAAAGGGATTAGCTTCAATGTTAAACGTGGTGAGTTTTTAGTTATCATCGGCTTAAGTGGATCCGGTAAATCCACACTTTTACGATGTATTAATCGCCTACATGATCCCACCTCTGGGTCTATTCAGTTTAATGGTGAAGAGATCGCTAACGTACAAGGCGATCGCATTCGTAATTTGCGCCGCAAGATTGCGATGATTTTTCAACACTTCAATTTGATTCCCAGACATACTGTTTTATCAAATGTTTTAATGGGAACTTTGGGTGGTTATTCTGCGATGAAATCGATTTTTGGTTTTTTCAGTCAAAAAGATAAAGACTCGGCAATGAAATATTTGTCATTAGTGGGTATCCCCGAAAAAGCAAAAATGCGTGCCGATAATTTATCTGGTGGACAACAACAACGAGTCGCTATCGCCAGAGCCTTGACTCAGCAACCAGATGTTTTATTAGCAGATGAACCTGTGGCCAGTTTAGATCCTGCCACTTGCCATACCGTGATGGATTATTTACGTAAAGTGAATCAAGAGCTTGGCATTACCATCATCGCAAATTTGCATTTTTTAAGTTTAGTAAGACAGTATGCAACTCGAGTCATCGCACTTAAAGGCGGGCAAATTGTCTATGAAGGAAGTCCAGATGAAATCGATGAGGCCTGGTTTGAAAAAATTTATGGCCAAGGCGCAAAAGAAGTTCATATCAACTAGTAGTAGTGGAAAAGGGGAAATCCATGGGTGCAATGGTAAAGCGAACAATATTTGATTCTTTGATGCTAGGTTATCTTTTTTGTGTGGCTATCGTCGTGGCCGTTGCTCCATCTGACGAGCAAATGTTAATGTTGAGCCGCAATGCCAGCATTTTTTTCGCGATGATTTTTTTAGGTGGATTGATTAGTTATTTTTTAAATTTATCTGGTCAAAAAACTATGGGCGAGGTGATTTTTGAACCTCCTCACAAAAAGGCCCATGCCAAAGAAGAATCTTGGTACAAAACTTTTTACGGCTGGCAGTTGGCTATTTTTGTTATCGTGACATTCATCGTTGGTTTTCAAGTCACACAATTTTCTATTGTTAAATTGATCGACATCGAAAGCTTGCAGCCAACATTTCGATTATTTCAAGGACTGACTTCCCCTAATTGGGATTTGCTACCAAAAGCTGTTTTAAAAATGATTGAGACTATTTTTCTAGCGTTCTTGGCCACTGGACTGGCGATCCCCGTAGCCTTTGTCTTGTGTTTCTTTTGTGCCAAAAATATTATGAAACACCCAGCCGCTTTTGTTGTGTATTTATCCTTACGTACATTACTGAATTTAACTCGTGCCGTAGAGGCTTTCATTTGGGCGATTATTTTTAGCGTGTGGGTTGGCATCGGCCCTTTTGCAGGAATGTTAGCGTTGATGATTCACTCCATCGTTTCTTTGGCGAAACAATACAGTGAAATTGTTGAAACCGTCGACGAGGGGCCGATTGAAGGTATTCAATCCACAGGGGCTAATAAAGTACAAACGGTATGGTTTGCAATTGTTCCGCAAGTCATTCTGCCCTTCATTTCATTCACTGTTTACCGTTGGGATATCAATATACGCATGGCAACCATCGTTGGTTTCGTTGGCGGTGGCGGTATCGGTAGTTTGTTACAAACCTATCAAGGACAAGCGATGTGGCCCGAAGTGGGAACGATCATCGCCGTCATTGCCTTTGTCGTTTGGTTCATGGATACCAGCTCTGCTTACTTGCGTGAGGCCTTGAAATAGTTTTGCCGACTGGTTTGATCGTCAAAAAAGGAGATTTATCATGAAATCTTATCAAGTCCTTATTCGCGAATCTCATTTGGATTCTTTTGGCCATGTTAATAATGCTACTTATCTGACATTATTTGAGGAAGCTCGCTGGGATATCGTTGCAGAAAAAGGGTTTGGTTTATACGACATCATGAAAAACAAAAAGGGTCCTGTGATTCTTGAGGTTAATTTAAAATACTTAAAAGAAATTTTATTACGCGAGACCATTACCATCACCACAGAGCTTATCGAATACAAATCTAAAATTGGAAAACTAAAACAGTTAATGATTAAACCCGATGGCAGTGTTGCCGCAGAAGCAATTTTCACTGTAGGATTATTTGATCTGAAAGAACGTAAATTGATTGACCCGACGCCTGAGTGGCTCAGCGCCATCTCCTAGAAGCTATCTAATAAGTCCAAATCCTTCGTTGCTTGGTCGGTCGCCTTGTGCGGCCTACAGGAAGTAGGCCTCCGCGTCTTCCTCGGTCGCGCCTCGACTTTGGACTTATTAGATAGCTTCTAGTTACAAGTGGTTTATAGTCGCTAGTTACGTAGCTTCTAGACGATGAAATAAAAAGTCGATAAACAGGCGAGTTCTTAGTGGTTGATTTCTTAGTAGTGGAAAACATATGTGATGCGCACCGGTTGGCCCCTGCCATTCAGGAAATATATTTTGCAACTCCCCCGCCATCAATGAATCTTCAACGTGAATTCTGGGCAAGTAGGCCATACCACCGTCTGCAATACAGACATGTTTGACCGTATTGATACTGCTAATTTGATAATGATCTGGGACTTTGACCTCTATAGAATCTGAAGTGGATGACACAGTTTTTTTACTATGTGTTTTGTTTTTTGCTGCTTGCTCTGCAAGGGACGCCTCTGATTTTATTCGCTGAAATTTCCAGACCAAGGGATCTTTTCTAGAGGAAAAAACAAGGCATCTATGTTTTTTTAATGATTCAAAATCATTTGGTAAACCATATTTTTTTAAATAACCTGGACTAGCCACACAAATAAAATTTTCAATAGCAATTTTTTTAGCAATCAAGTTGGGATCGATTATTTTTCCCGAGCGCAAAGCTACATCAAATTTTTCTTCTATCAAGTTAACCACTCGATCAGTGAAAATCATTTCGATTTTTATTTTTGGATAGGACTCCATAAAATCGACAATAATTTTTGGCAAGAAGGTGACGCCGGATTCTGATGGAGCCGTAAATCGCACCAAACCCGACGGCTCATTCAAATCCTGATGCAGTTTATTTTCTGCTTCCAGCAAATCATCCATCGATTTTCGACAAGCGAAATAGAAATCCTCTCCTGCTTTGGTCAAAGTTAATTTGCGAGTGGTGCGCAAAACAAGAGTTTGCCCTAAACGTTTTTCCAAACGATCCAACTGGCGACTGAGTGTGGATTTTGGCGTCCCTAATACGTGTGCCGCCTTTGAAAAGGATTGATTTTTAACAATTTCAACAAAAGTGCGTATTTCATTTAAATCCATATCCTACCAATCCTTTGTAAATACAATAGGTTACATTGTTCCATAAATGCAACAATTAATTTCAATTATCCCACCTTATCAAAAGACCAATTCTACTTTAGATTGAAGTTAATCAACAAACACACTGAAAGGTGGAATTTATATGTCACAAGTAAAACAAAACAAAGTATTTTTAGGCCTACGAATTGTTCAAGGATTAATTTTCACAGTCTTTGGATTAAATGGCTTTTTAAATTTTTTACCACAACCAGCGGGAATGCCTGAAGCTGCAATGAACTTTGCCGGTGCCATGGCGGCCACTGGATATATGTTTCCACTTATCAAGGGTACCGAAGTCCTAATGGGGCTACTGCTTTTATCAGGCTATTCCGTACCATTCGCCTTAGTGGTGCTATCTCCGATCGTTATTAATATTTTTCTTTTCCACTTTGTATTAACTCCCGGAGATTTTGCTTTGCAATTGGTGATTGTCTTGATTCACGCCGCTCTTGGATATGGATACAAAGAAAGCTTTAAATCTTTATTTGGTAAAACCAATCCTACTAAATAATGGAACAGCCATCGAATTAGAAAATACAACCGTACTAGCAATGAAATCTAGTACGGCTGTATTGGCATTGCCAGAAATGGGTGGAAGATATGAAAAAACAAAATGCAAATACTGACATCAGATACTTTATTCGTAAGTCAGAAGACCGTGGTTATTTTGATCATGGTTGGTTGAAAAGTTATCACAGTTTTTCTTTTGGAGATTATTATGATCCAGACTGGATGGGATTTGAAAATTTGCGTGTCATTAATGATGACTGGATAGCTCCCAATAATGGATTTCCTTTGCATGGTCACAAGCATATGGAAATTGTCTCGGTTATATTAAACGGCGAGATCGAGCACAAAGATATTTTAGGTCATCAAGAAATAGTTCCAGTTGGTCACGTACAAGTTATGAATGCGGGCTCGGGCATTCGTCATAGCGAATTCAATCCATCGACCAAGGCACCACTGCGTTTGCTGCAAATCTGGATTGAGCCAGACTCGCAACAAATTGCACCTAATTATAAAAGAATAGATTTTACATCGACCTTGCAAAAACCAGGAATTCATTTTTTGGATCATTTAAATGTTCATCAAAAAATACGTTTGGGACTGATACAAAAAAGTTCGAAAGTAGAAAGTTTTTTACTAAAGGCCGGACTGTCACTTTGGTTGCAGGCGACGGAAGAGGATTTGCAAATATCTTTGCAAACAATTACAAATACAGATGCAACAACTGCTGTATCACCTTCACTGACTTTGCATAATGGTGATGCTTTAGCACTGTGGGCAGCTCCATATGATATTCAGGTCAGTGTTTCGACGTCTGCAAAAGTTCATTCTATTCCAACGGCGACCACTGTTACCAATCAGAATGAAAACGTAGCCACAAGTGGAATACTACGAACGCAAGGATTGATTATTTTACAAGGCAATGGTCTGAACTAATACAACTACGCATCGATGACGGGGAATACTACTTTACGTACAATTGGCCCCGTTGCTGGGGTCATAGCTGTTGATGAAGCCACGGCTGCGGTCGTCGCTGCTGTTGCCATCGTTGGCCGATTCGAATAGACCACTTGTGACTGCAGCTGAGTTTGTGGCTGAACAGGCTGTGGCGACTGCGGTAAAACGGAACGAAATTTTTCTCCGATCTCGCTTAATCGAGAATCGACTTCAGATACTTCATCCTTCACCCAATCTGGAAGATCATCTAAAGAAAATTGCAACTGGTCCTTGTTCACTTTAATGATAAAATCAATTTCTCCCGACGATAGTGGGATCTCTTGCTGAATCTCTTCTGCGGATTTCCCTTCATGCGCCATCACCGCAGCCTTAACAAATTTTATTGTATTTTGGCGTTCGATAATTTCCTGGTGAGGAATTTTGTCTTGAAAAATCTTTGCTACTTCTAGACTTTTTTGACGAGCCATTTCAATTTTCTGAATTTCGGTTTCACATCGAGCCAGTATTTTTTGTACTTCTTGAACCTTATTTTCCATCAAGGCATTCAATTGCTTTACTTGCGTTTCGGTTCGATCACTCAGATCCTCAAGGATAGAAATTTTACTTTGCAGTATCTGCATAGAACGACTGAACCTAGGATCATCTTTTGCTGGCTTGTTTAAGCGAATCCAAATAAATACAAAACCAGCAACAGCCAATACATCCAAAAATACTTGAAACAAGTTCCAAAAATTCACTTTCATCCCCTTGCAATAATCTTGCTACTTACATTTTAAACTAAGCCGACAGGGATAAAAATGGATTTCTATTCTACTAGACCAAAGCCTTATCAAATTCAGCAATTCTTGCAATCGCTTTCGTTAAGTCCTTTTCAGAGGAAGCGATACTCATTCGAATATAAGAATCCACTCCGAACTCTAAACCTGGCACCATCGCGACTAAAAAATCAACCAATAGAATTTCTGAAATCTGCTTGGATGATTCAATTTTTTGACCTTTATAAGTTTTACCAAAACACTTCGAAACAGAAATCCAAAAGTAGAATGCACCATCTGGCTCCATCACTTCAAAATTAGAAATCGATTTAAATAAATCCAAACAGATTTTTTTCCTAGAAATTAAAATCTGTCGCGCGGACTTTATCGAGGCTTCACCATGTTGCAAAGCCTTTAAGGCGGCGTATTGTGATAGGCTACATAAATTAGATGTTGATTGACTGATTAAATCCCCTAATGCAGTCATAATTTTTGCTTCACCTAAAGCCCAACCGACACGCAAGCCCGTCATTGCATAAGCCTTAGAAGCTCCATTCACAATGATCACTTGATTTTTTAATTCAGGATAAGTCTGTAAAATATGAGGCGCCGCAAGCTCATTCGAAAATACTAACCGATTATAAATATCATCACTAACAAGTAAAACATTAGGATTTTCTTTTAAGAAACTAGCGATTTCTTGCAACTCTTCAGTAGAATAATACAAACCTGTTGGATTATTCGGGCTACATAATAATAATATTTTAGTCTTTGCTGTCACCTTAGCTTGAAGTTCTGCTTTTTTTAATTTGAACCGATTCTTTTCCTGAGTTTCTACTATTACAGAAACTCCACCCGCCAATTCGACCATTGCTGGATACGACACCCAATACGGTGTTGGTATTATGACTTCATCGCCATCATTCAGCAAAACTTGAAATAAACCGTACAAAATATATTTCGCGCCCGTTCCAACAACCACATCCTTAGCGGTATAAGCCACACCCACTTGCTCGGTAGTTCTTTCTGCGATCGCTTTTTTTAATTCCGGAATTCCCGTTGCCACCGTGTATTTTGTTAATCCTTTTGCTAGGGCTTCACTAACCCCCTGAGCGGCCTCATCACACATTGACCAATCTGGCTCACCAATAGAAAGTGAAACTACATCCATCCCCTTGTCTTTTAACTCTTTCGCTTTTTGGTTTAAAGCTAATGTCGGCGAAGGCTTCAAGGCCAACGCCCTGTTTGATAAAATTGAAACCGGCGAGCAACCATCAATATTGCTAGCACTCTGTTTTGTATTATTGGTAGATTGCAAATTAGGCGACGAAGTTTGTGACATACAATAATCCTATCCAAGAAGGGTTCAGAATTACTGTTTATTTTTTCAAAAAAATTTTCAAGAACTATTTATACTATTTTCAATTGCATTAAGTAGACTTCATTCTTTGTGTCAGCGGACGTATCACATGTTTTGGCACTAATCCCTTTAACGAACCTCCAAAACGAGCCACTTCTTTTACTCCCCTTGAGGAAATGTAATAATATTCAGGACTAGCAAAAACCAAAACAGTTTCAATATCTGGAGCTAATTTTTTATTCATATTTGCCATCGTCAATTCGTATTCAAAATCCACCACAGCCCTTAATCCACGCACGACCACATTGGAATTTGCTTCACGCATATAATCCACCGTCAAACCATTCCAAATATCAACTCGAACATTTTTCAAATCTATCATCGATTGCTCAATCAATTGTTTTCGCTCGGTGGCCGAAAACAAATGTGACTTTTGCATTGACTCAGACACTAGTACAATCACTTCATCATACAACACCGAAAGCCGTTCAATTATATCCACATGACCCAAGGTTATAGGATCAAAACTACCTGGGTAAACAGCTATGTTTTTAGATTTTTTATTTTTACTCATTGGTGGACTCTACTTTCTTTTTTTAAAAAGTGATAAATATATGTCGCCAAATTTTCTTTGATCAATCATCGTTAAATTTGTGTATTGAGGATCTAATCTTTCCCGCGTCGAGGTTTCGATCATGATCACTGAGTTTTCATCATAGATGTGACTGGCATCGATCGCCGCTATCACATCATGACCCATCTTTTCAGTGAATGGAGGGTCGACAAATATTAAATCAAATGCAGCTCCTTCGTACGCCTTTAAAAATGCCATGACATTTTTTTTCAAAATTTTAGGGGCACTAGCCCGATCTAATTTTAACTTCTTTAAGTTTTGTTCTAAGACGGCGATTGATTTCGGGTTTAACTCCACAAATAATACGGACTCGACACCACGAGAAATCGCCTCGATTCCCAAACTGCCAGTTCCCGAAAATAAATCCACACAACGAGCTCCAGGCAAATTTCCCGAGATAATATTGAACAAGGTCTCCTTCACTCGATCCATCGTTGGACGAATATGCCCCTCATCAAAACTAACTAAATTCATTCCTTTATATTTTCCTGAAATCACTCGCATAATTGACTACACCCTATTTTTGCCCAATTTTTACCAAAAACTCGCTAATACGCGTACGCATCTCTGAAGCTAAGTTTATGAAGTGAAGTTCCGCCGTATGCAATTTCTTTTTTTCACCTTTGATCGCACTTTCAATAGCGTCATAAGTTTTAATCACCTTACAATTCACTTTGACATGAACGTGAAAAGCCGGGATCTCGAATGTCACTTCGTAGACCTCATTGACTTGATATAAATGCTGGACATCCGCTTGCATCAAAAAACCATGCTGAACCAACTTTACAATTTGCGCCTTAAACGGTGTCGGAGTAGCCGCACCTGCTTTAGTCAACACCACATCAATCGGATAGGGTGTCACTTTTTTAATGATTGTTTGATTCATGTCTTTCTTCTCCCGATTAAAATCATACTTAGCAAAATTGCGATCGAAAGCATTGTTGAAAATATCCAAATCCAACTATGACCGAATTCCAATACCACATCATTTCCGTTAGGAACGATTCCCATAAATCCAGGCGTCATCAAAAATATTCGTTCACCAGTTAACGACTGAAAACTAGGATGATACGCAAATTTCAAATAATGTATTTTCCCGGGGCAGTCTGTGTGTAAAGTGATTCGATTAAATTCTGCCTGCACCACAGGATGACATGATTGTTGTTCATCCAAAACTTTTGCGAAATCGATTTCACTAGCTGCAGCTACAATTTTGTGAGGTTGTGTACCATCATAATCTGTAAACCATTTATAAAAAATATTCTTGTAGTCTGAATCAGACTCTAAAAATTGTGGTGGTATTTTCAAAGTTTCGACCAAAGGAACTGAATCCGACCAACGATAGACCTTGAAGACGCCAGCCTCGAAAACTGAGTGAAAAATTGGAGCTTCAGACATTTTTTGTTTAGCCTCATCACTGACCAAAATAATGTCGCGAATACCCAAAACATTTAACTTCGGAGCCAAATCAGTGAAATTGACTGAGGGGCAGACAATGCCACGAATCGGACAACTGGGGTGAACGCTAACCTTAGCTTGTAAATAAAAACCTAATGAAGAGGTGTGAATCGCTTGATCATAAAGTGACTCCATGGTGGCTCGACCACTAAAGTATGGCAGCATTTCAAATAAACGAATCGTCCCAGCTTGATCTAAAATTTCGTGATGTTCGCCAATCACACGCGGATCAGAAAAACTACCTTTTAAATAATTGTGCAACTCGGCTGCCTGTGAGGTTAATTTTTTTGACTGCCAACCAGAATAATTCCAACGCACCCAGTGTGGATAGTTAACGATATTTTTTTGTGTCCACCATAATGTTAAACCCACAATACACATCACACAGATGGTTTGAACTTTATCGGGAAAAACCTCCAACGACTGACCCATCCATGTAAATATTAGTAATGCAAGAAACAGCTGTGCTTGTGGAACGACACGCGCATCCACTAATCCAAGTTTTGGAAAAATTAAATACATGAATCCACAGGCTAACAAAGGAATAAGCCAATAAATAAACTCTTTCATAAACGCGCTTGTGGATAAAAATCGACGACCCAAACCAAAACTAATCATAGGTATCAACAACAGCATTGCATACAGTAAAGGTCGATAACTGACTGGAATGACTTCTTTCCAAAAATCATTAAATACCCAAGTCATCGGCGTCGCCGTTTGCCACTTAGAATTTAACGCTTGCGGGATTACAAACCACAAACTAATGCCAAATCCATATAATCCAGAATATAACAAATGATGGAAACGTTTTTTGATCCCCACACTGTCTTCTGTTATTAAAATCGATAAAAAGAAAAATGGGATTAACAGGAAAATATAACTATGACAAATAGCCACTGCTGAAATTAATAACGACGATACAAAATATTTTTTCCCATTTTGCAACTCCCAATGTAATCGCGCCAAAGTAAAAAATAAAAAGCATAAACCATACATATGCGCAAACTGTCCAGCTAGTAAGGAATTTGAATTTCCACCCAACATACTGTGAGACTCATTGAATACATACAAAAGACTGGCTGCTAAAGCTAATAAACTGATCTTCCAGCCACTGTTGGCAAACCAAAAAGCTGCAAATACCGAAATTGGAAAAATGAACAAGGGCAAAATCGTACCAATATTAAAAGCTAATCCTAATGGTAGAAATGTTCCCAAAATACTCATCACTATAAATGGTCCTGGAAAATAATGCAGTAACAAGGGTTCACCAAACAAGTTACCTGGATTCCATACGCGAAGACGGAATTCTGACCAACCCGCTTTGAATAGTGCATACAATGGATAAAAGTGTGATCCCGTATCGCCACCAGTAGCTGGTAACAAATTAAAAATTTCATTCGGAGTCAAAAAATAGACAAATAAAATACTAAAAAAACTTATGAGTAAAAACCAATCTTTATTCTTCATGGATAATGAATTTCCTTATCTGCGTTCTTGAATCCAAAACTTTGGTAATGCTTTTCTAAGTTGAATTCGAATCAAGTACTCTGACAAAATTCCAACAGCTAATGTGATTAACCCCAAAATAAATATAACTGAAAAATAAAACCAGTTTTCAATATAAGGATTCAATATGGCTTTCACTAAAAACGGCAATGACAAAAAAATGATAAATACACTGAATATTAAAAATATTCTAAGAGGTGCTGCGCTGTAAAAAATAAGAGATTGCATCGCTAGTGAAATCATTTTTCTAACTGAATAGCGGCTTTCTCGACCCGGTATAAGTACCTGTTCAAACTCAACCACAGGTGCATGCGGTGATAGAAAAACTGCGAACATCCTAGTGGAACCACAGCTTAAAAAATCTTTCTCTAGAGAGCGAACCGTTTTTCCATCCCATAACTTATAGTCGGCCATGCCAGGGCGAATGGGCAATCCAGAAAAAAACTCCATCAGGCGATAAAATATCTTGGAGCTTATCCGCTTGGACCATGGCAATCCTTGATGTTCCTTGCGTATAGTGTGAACTATTTTATGACCAGTTTGCCAATGTTTAAATAATTCTCGAATTAACTTCGGTGGGTGTTCACCGTCAGAATCTAAGGTGATGATAACATCAGATTCGTGTGATGATTCAAAAATCCCAGCAATCAAAGCTGCCTGATGACCACTATTTTTCCCTAAACGTATTAACATTAGGTCGATAAATTGAAATTGCTTGCGATTTTCATCCAGTTTTTCAAATGTTCCATCTGTAGATCCATCATCAACAACTAATAACTTTGGATTCAAACGCAAGATATTTTGATGAATCCACAAAAGTTCTTTTTCGACCTCAAGTGCCCAAGCTAAAATTGTTTGGCTTTCATTGTACGCTGGCGTAACTACACTTAATTTAACCATTGAACAATTTGCTCCTTCACTTGAAAGATATCTGCAAAGGGTTTTGATATAAAATATCTACAACCTAACTTTTGACTTTCCTCTAGATTATATTCTCCAGTGAATGCAGACATTAAAACAATGATAGTCTTAGACTTAAGTCCATCTGAAATTTTAGTTAACAACTGCGGACCCGTTAAGTTAGGCATAAGTACGTCTAGCAAAACCAAATCTGGCTGCTGTTTTTCCCATATCTCTTTACCTTGAATACCATCAATAGCCACTTCGACTTCGAATTCTTTGCTTAACACTCGTTGTAAGGCGCGACGAACGCTGTCTTCGTCATCGATAATTAATATCTTTTTCATTCTTGCACACAAGGAAACGATATATTAAACGTCGCCCCTTGTCCTTCCTGACTTGAAAAACTCATTTTCCCGCCCAGACCTTCCACGATTTTTTTGGATAAACTTAAACCCAATCCTGTTCCGAAACCTTCTTTTTTTGTCGTAAAAAAACTTTGAAAAATCTTCGATTGATGGCTAGCTGCAATACCAGGCCCTGTATCTGATACAGATAAATGCACCCATTGATCCTTCACCCAAGTTCTGATTTGTAGTTCGCCCTTTTCTCCCATCGCTTGGCACGCGTTGTTCACTAAATTAAAAATCACTTGCTGAACCAATTGTTGTACAACAAAACACTTTGCTTGAGTTGGTTCCAAATCCAGTACTTGTCGAAATGGTCGAAGCGCTACTTTTAGTAATGGAATTGTTCTGATCACGATCTCATTTAAAGGGACCAGCTGTTTAGGCTTTTCTTTTTTACTTGTAAAATCCAGCAGGTTCGTGATTATTTCCTGACATCTTTCTGCCGCTTTTTCGATTTCGATTAAATCTTGATGCATAGTGGACGATGAGGACGTTTCCGTAATTAAAATCTGTGAAAGCGACCGAATACCGGTAAGTGGATTATATAATTCATGAGCGATGTTGCCTGCCAATGCTCCCAGGGCGCCCATTTTTTCTTGCTGAATCCACTGTAGGTACAGTTCTTCAACACGAGTCACATCCATAAAATGATGTATAGAACTATCCGTTCCAGTAATCGAATAAGAGCTTACTTCAAAACTATGTCCGTCAGCGGTCATCTTGGTTGTTTGCAGCTGACCAACAGTGTGAAGGTTTTTTAATACTTGTAACAACTCGGGATTTTGCAAAAAAGGACGATTGCATCTGATTAATTTTTTATTTTTATCTACAATGGCAATCGGATCTTGAATGCCATCAAACGTTTTTTCCCAAAAGTAACTGGCTTTTTTTTGTTCTTCATCAAAAAACAAACGATCTAGATTCAGACTGATTACGTTTTGCTTTGTTAAGTATATTTTATCAAATTGCAAAAAATCTTTTATTGGACCGCCCCACTCAAAACCTATCCATGCCGGACTGCGACCATTGAGCTTGCGATAAAATATTTTAAGAACAGGTCGACCTAAAACATTTGCAATCTGCGACGACAAAATAGAACTTTCAAAATCATCTTGTTGACTAAGTGCGGATATTGCTAAGGGCAATCGATGACTAAATATTTTACCGGCGTTGGATCCATAAACCCATGTTGAGCTACTAGAGTCAGGAATTAACAAATATATTCCTTCTAAGTGCCGCTGTTTTTGAAATTCTTTCTTCAATAATGGCACCATTTCATCAATGGCAACCGTATGCCCTAAGCTATTTATAAATTTAAATAGTGATCTAGAATCGGTTAGGCGAGATTCCTCTTCTTTTTTTAATTTTGCTATGTGATTAGTTCGCTCTTCCACCATTTTTTGTAAATCAGAATTTAAAAACTCTAATTCACGTAACTGTTTTTTTCCCTGTGCGATAAGCAAACGATGCTCACTATCTGTAAAATATTTTTTTAAAAAAGTGGTCAGAATGGATTGATGATGGGAAAAGAAATGTTCTTCTTGAAAAAAAGAGTGCGTGTGAAAATCATTTGTTAATGTTTTCATTGTCATAAAATCTAAAGACCGAAGAACAATAAGTTTCGTTCTTCGGTCTGAATTTTTAAGCATCGACAATATTTCAGTTAAATGGTTTCCATGTATAATGGTTAAAAAACTTTTCTCTGGATCGGTTACGAACTCAATACCATCAAAACCGCTTAACTGCTTTAAAAAGTTAGGCAGAGTCCCTTGTACTGTGATTCTCAATTTGTTTGGCTGCCAATCTTTGTAAAAATTCATGCCACTCCTGTAGAGTATGAGCTATGTCATATTCTAAAACATCTGAAAGAGTGTTGTAATCCTTTTTTTGCAAAGAATGAATACATTCGTGAATGCATTTGACTGTCAGCTCCTCGTTAGCATCCCATCGAGCCGTCCCAGTAATCTCTTCGCTGACCTTTAAAGATTTCAAGGAAATAAGCGTATCCACCAACAGTTGATAATCCTCTACCAACTGCACTAGTTTTTTAAAAACACCCTCAACACCTTTGTATCTAATCTGCAAGGCTAGACTTTCGGCTTGCGTGATCAACTTTGGAATAGATTCCAACCATTTCTGATTCACTTCAAAAATAATTAAATCTATGGATTCAATTCCAACTTCAAGGCTTGTTATTTCATTTACTTGCAAATCTTTATATTTTTTTTCATCTTCAGAAGAAAAAAGTAAGCCATTGACTTTAACAGAGCAAACCACTTTTTTGAAAATTCTTTGCTGATCTTCAATCCTTTGAATCAGCGAGCTTAACGTGCTATCCGATTTAAAATTGTGTAGCAAATCACTATTTTTGTAATTCAGCGTTTCCATGCTTGTCCTCCACCTGCACATACACTTCACAGATTTGTAAAAGTTTTTTAGTCAGATCCATTAATTTTCCTGCCACCTTTTTTTCAGAGTCAGGAGCCATTCTTGCTTTTTCGGTTTGGTACCAGCGAACGACAGGTCCAATATCTGGACAAAGCTTCTCCATCACTGCTACGATTTCATCGGCGCGATCAATAATGGATCTTAGTTTTTCGATATCGATTCCCGCACTGATTTTCTCATATTGTTCAAACAACACGACAGCCACTTCATGCAGTCTTTCAAATCCAATGTAAGTATCCTCTTCCATAATAAGTGGAAAGTTCTCTTGCAGGTACAGCGCCTTCACTAAATTCCATCGGTAATTGCTAGACATACTATCTTCACTGATATACGAGGGACGATCTTCAATGACTCGAATATATGGCTTAGCCAGATTTTCATTCTGCAACATAGAAATAATATTTAAAACAATTTCATTTGTATTTAGTTGCTCTTCATTTTCAAAGCGAAGCACATAAGAACCTTTAGCTCGAGGACCTGTTTCCCAAAAATTCACATGCATTGAACTTAAATTTAGACTTTTTGTTTCACATAAACTTGCTATGTGTTGTGCTACACTGTCGCCACCAATAACAAGATTTGCCGATTTAATTAAGTGGAACAAATCTGATACTTTTGTTTTACCTACAAGGTTTATTAGATTTTCGGGACCACAGTAAGTTATGATATCTTCAGCATATTTTTTTTCAGAGTCCGACCCGATAAGAACAATGAACTCTTTACGAACGGCTTGTAATGCAGCTACTAATCGACCCCAAAAATGAACTGATAATGATTTTTTACTTTCACTGGTGCCAATCTGAATCACTATACTATTATTTGCTATGCTCGTATGTGACTGCAGTTCTTCCTGAACATTAGCATTCATCGCGGGAAGTTCAGACAGATCTACATGCCAATCTTGCGCTTGAAGATCGACCTCTAGTAAACTTCCAAAGATATCTGATAAATGATATCGATTCGGTCTGTTTTTACCTGCTTGCGCATAGAAATACGCACTCATGTCATCTGGAATAGATAAAAATCCGTCAGGGTGGCGACTGTAACCGATAACTTTTGCGCCTTCTTGCTCTAACGCATGTGTCAGATAACTAGAAAATGGCGAAAATGTCATATTAACAACTAAATCGTATTTCTCTTCTTTTAGAACAGAAATAAATTTTCTTAGTAATGTCCTAGATAAATCCACATCTACCAAGTCTGAAACCAAAGGAGCTAAAATTGCTTTGGTCGGAATGCAATGAACTTGTGTTACTTCTTTTAAGCCAACTGCTCCATCTGCAAATCGAGGACGAGTCAGTAAGTCAATTTGTGCGTCCGGATGATTTCTTTTATAAGCCTTGATTGCAGGCCAAGTCAAAAATACATCCCCTAACCTAGCCAGCTGTATTATTAGTATTTTCATGTGAAAATTGCTCCTTTAAAATTTCAATCAACATGCGAATTTCTTCGATTTCCGCGGTGTACTCTTTTTTTTCTTTTTGCTTAGTTTCTTCTAGAAAACTCAGCCGCTTCACAGCTGCTGCTATGTAATCATTTAATTGCATGCTCATATTTGCTCCTCATAAAATTTTCTTAATGGAATATTATTCGTTAGATGAAAAAATAAATTTCTTCGTTTTTGTTCATCTCTAACTCTGGAAAAATGATCTCGCTTGGTAATATACAAACCATACTGATCCGCATAACTTTCTTGCACTTCAAATGACTGAAACTCTTTCGTCAAGCTGCCACCGAATAAATAGGATTGAATAAAAATAAGTAACTCGTTTACATCTAATCTATTTGCACATATTTGCGTTTCTTGATGACAAACTCCATTGTGTGAACACGGAAAACAATTTGCTTTTGGCAATAAATGCTTAACACCTTCTAAATAGGGTGCAATTTTCTTCGGCTGCGCAGGCCCCAACGAAAGCATTATTTGTGGACAGTTCACTAAAGCAGCCAAGTGAGAAATGCTTGTGTCTAATCCGACTAACAAACTGGCTTTTGATAAAATTGTCTTGGCTTCAACCAAGTTGCAACTGATCACTTGTCCCAACAGCGATGCATTTGGAAAATTTGTTATCAGTGTGTTGTACTCTTTTGCAGAGGATAAGATTATAATTTCATTTTTTAATTCTAATTTGTGTTTTAATAATTCTATTTTTTCAAATAGTTGTTTCCAAAATTGAGTGGGCAACTCTTTTCGCTTGTCACCAGCCGTAATTTGAAAAACTATAGGACCGTTTTTGTCAATCGCTTTAGCTTTATTAACTGCAATGGCTTTTTGTCCGTTTTTAAAAATGGCATGTGATATACAATCCAAATACAAAAAATCTGGTTGTCTGTCTGACATTGCGATTTCGTTCAAATACTTAAACCAGCCATTAGCTCGCGTTAGATATTTAGACTCTGAAAATCCAATTCCTTTTTTTTCTTTGGCGTGAATGACATCAAATAGTTTTGACGATAACAATGTAAATGTTAAGTTAAAACAAATATCAAAATTATTAGAATTCAATTCATCAATGAAACTTTTTAAGTGATGAAATGGTAACGCCAGATGATTAGACTGACCTGTTAGTTGTCTTTGCAATAAAGTACGTGGGAATACTAAAATTGAATCCACCTCTGGCAATAAACCATCGATAACATTCGCTTCGTCATTAATCAGTAACGATATTTGTGCCTTTGGATACATTTGACGAATTCGCTGTATTAAAACTGCACTATGTAAAACATCACCCAGCTTTTGCATCGATAATATTAATATCTTCATACAACCAAATCCTCTAAGATGGACCACAATAGCGCTTCTTGACCTGATAGTGATTTTACTTTTGAACCTACTTCTTTGATGTTGGGACCCAATAACGATCTAAACAATTGTTCAGTCATTTGGTATTCAGAACTGTCAGCCAACCCCCACAAAGGGCGATTCGGAATAATTTTAGAAAAAAAGTGATTCCCCTGTATGGCCAATTCGTTTTCAATTGTCTTTAATGATTGGATATCGCTTATGTTCACAAAATAAAAATTCACTAATGGAAAATCAATTTTTAACTGTTTTGCAACGAAATCATCAAAGCCAATTACAAGAACATTTCCTTTTTCGGTTCGACTAAAGAAAATTTCTTTCCATTGCTGGTATTTTCTGTATCTTCTATCAATTAACTCTGACATTTTTTAACTCTTGTTCGATAGCCGCAATCGTTTCGCTTTTTGGATTCCACAAAAGCACTTTTTCGCATTCAAATATGGCCACTTCGATAAAGCCTTGCTTTTGCAAACAGTGAATCAACAAAATGGATAACTCTTCATCTACAGGAACTGTATGTAAATAGGATGTTAAAATCTCAATCGCGCGACTAATACGATTATCATGGATGGCCCATGTGGCAGCCAACTGCACAGCAACTCGATTGGACGGATTAATATCAACTGCATTTTCAATATTTGCTTTTGCCAATAAAAAATCAGACATCTTGTTGTGCACAATCGCCAGTCCAACCCAAGCTTTGTCGTTGTTTGGATTTATTTCAAGGGCTTTGCGAAAACGGGCCAAGGCCTCGGACCATTCTTCATATTGAATGTCTATGGTTCCCAAATTTACCAATAACGAATCCGAGTTGGGATTGATAGCGTAACTTTTGTGATAATACTCGGTCGCACCTTCGAAATCACCCTCTTTAGCTAATATGTTGCCAACGTTTTTGTAAGCTTCATATAAATCTAATTTTTGATAGTCGACGACTTTGAATGCTTCAAAATAGGAATTCAAAGCTAGCTTGAATTTTTCAGCTTGATAATAGATATTTCCCAAGTCCACCCATGCACGAAAGCTGGGATGTAAGTGTGTAATTTCTTTTTGTACTTTTATTCTGGTATCAAAATCTTGAAGAGAGATTTGCTTTAAAATATTTTGCAATCTTTCCACTTCAATGATTGTTTTTTTAGAATTTGTATCTCTGAAAAGAGAATTTGGTTCTATCGCAAACGTATCTCGACTTTTTTCTAGTTCCATCTCAGCAAACTCCTTGTGCTGAGAATATCTAAAGCAACTCGGATGCCAGTTGAATTATCGTCTTAAAATGCAAAAGGCAGGATTTATCCTACCTTTTGCGCCAAATATCGTGAGTGTGGTTAATATCGCCGTCAAATTTTTGTTATAAAGCGATTTCTTGCAATTCCTGTAAGCGCTTCTGGACTTCAATTGGAATACTGACGCCACCACTTCCTGAATATCCTAAATAGACTGAATCTTCTAATCGTTTGTAAGATTTTTTAGACCAAACTGTATGCGGCACAGTTTTAATACAAGATTCATAGTAGTTTTCGTATAAATTCCAAAATGAAACTTCACGAATGGATTCATAACTAACACCAGTCAAATAAAGTGCTTCTCCAAGTTCTTCTTTTTTTAAATCTTTTCTATTTAATATTGCATGCAGCTCGGATAAAGATCTAAGAAAATAAATATCACCGCCTTGATCAACCAAGCCGGACTGCATATGCACACCTTTTTCCACTAAACTATTGGCTTTTTTAATACTGTCCTTAGCTGAGGTCGTAGATGTTTTCTTTTCACTGGTCCAATCTTTGATCGCAAGTCTCCAACCTTTGGCATTTTGCTTAAGGGCATAGGGAGTTTTGGGAGATGACTCAATTATATTTACAAAATGCAATGCTTTTTCTGGAGATTTTTGAAACTTAATCGTTACTGCCAGTGCGTAACGAATCGCCTTGTTCAAAGCAAAATAATCAATTGTCGAATTGAGTTGCTCATTAATTCCTTTTTCCAACTCGGTTAAAGCTTTGTCAAATTCACGAATCGATAATAAATATTCCCCTTTTTCAATCGAACCTAATTTGGAAATCGATTGTTCTAATTTGGGTGAATGAAACTGTGGTCCGTTAGATGTTCGTGTATGACATTCAATACAATAAGAGCTCATACTTAATAAACTGTAACGTGCGTATTCTTTTTTACCGTTATCTAAGCTGTCAACGACCCGTTGCAAATCTTCATCAAATGCCTGAGAAATAAAACGAATACTTGGATCTCTTTCTGCCAAAGACGGATTGTGCTTTACGGCTTTAGCAACGTCTCTTAATTTGATCACCTTACTTTTAATAGAGGCTTCATTAGCCGCTTCGTAATAATATTTCTGATCGACAATATCTGGAAGTAAATCTGTTAAGGCCTCTTTCAATCCTTGCATACTGGCATTCCAGCCCGCTTGTGTCGAAGCTTCATTTGTAGCAGAATTACTTTTTTTATCTGAAGATGAGCAACTGATGAAGCCGACTGTAGCCCCAATGGCTATAAATCTTAAAATCGTTGAACGGTAAAAAGCGAAAGCATAGTTGTATTTAGATTCTTCAGATTGGTGATTGTTAGGGGTCATACTTCCTCGTCTAATATTTTTTCAAAAGTTGGAGATTTATATCCTCCGACAGCCTTACGACTGCGTTGAATATCCTGTAACTCTCGAATGATACTAGACTTAGCTTGCTCAATACAAGTTAAAATCTGCAGGTCCTGTTCTAAAATTCGTTTTACGTATTCATCTTTGGCTGCTAAGGCAACAAGGATTTCTTGTCGATATTTTTCTTCATTAGCCACCTTGCTAGTATTTTTTTCGTCCTCAAGAATAGACAGACAACTTTGGATTTGCTCTTCGATATAAGAAATATTTTTTAGAATTCCATCTCGAGTTTGATAAAAATAATCCAGGCTTTCAAACGCAGCCACTTTGAAACTTTCAATTTCTTTTTCGTTCAAAGCATAAAATTGTTCTAAGTAATGATTTTTCTGATTGATCAATTCCAACATACGATTCATAGCCCCTCCTAGACTAATGCGGTCAATTTTTAAATCCTTTAAAAATTTATTTAGCAGTTTCTTTATCTTTTTCTTTTTTCAGATTCTCAACGGCGCCCTTCCACCCTTCATAAAGATTTTCTAGCACTTTAAGTGCATCTTTTAAGGGTTTCACTTCGCCGCTGATATTGGATTTTGTATATTGTTCAGTGATATACATATATAGCTGCTCTAGTTGAGCTGCTATCGGACCACCAATTTTGTGATCCAACGTGTTGTTTAACTCTAGCACAATATCAAATGCACGTCCGATGTTTTCACAACGTTCAGCAATTTTTTTTTCCTCGGCTGCCTTGATGGCCATCTTATTAAACTTGATAGCTCCTTCATACATCATCAATAACAACTTTTCTCTGCTGGCACTTTGAATCGACGTATTTTTATACTTCTGGTATGGATTACTCATATACTTCTCTTTTCGGAACGTTTGCTTTTGAGTTAATAGCTATACGTAAAATCAATTCCTTAGTCCTATAGTTCATACTCTACCCCTGTTGCTTCCCTGCCATTGCAATACCTCCAACTGCCGCTCCTTGTGATTGTATTTGTGACATTTTCGTCTCTAAATCTGCAAATTTCTTTCGAAGGGAGTCCTCCCTGCGAGTCAATTGTTGTTCTTTACGATCAATGCGTTTGTTAATGTCATCGATCTTAGTCTGTATTCCTTTTTTACGAATGGCCAATGGTCCAAAAGCTGTATTAACCAAATTGGTAACTTCTCTTTTTACCGCTGGAACAAACCCTGTCTTGAAGCCATCGCCACGAAAAAACATCGCCACATCCTGCGGATTTTTGCTTAATACCTGATTGAACTTATCTTGATTAAAATTCAACGTACCATTTCTATTAAACTCAATACCTAACTCAATTACTCTTTTAATATCAGATTCGACTCCATATTGTGGAGAAGTTATTAACCTTCGCATAGATGATTCGATCGATCGAATCATTCCATCCCCGCCTAAAGGACCCAGTTTTTCCTTACCATCATTTCCTTTTTGTAATTTATGTTGCCCTTGTATAAACCCCAAGGCTCCGTTGTAGGCTTCAACAAATGTTTTTATTTTTCCAGAAATAACCTCTAAATCCTCTCGTACAGTCACGCGCACTTCGCGCCCAGGAGCCGCTTGTTTTAAATCCAAAGTCACACCCGGTATTACATCAGAAATTTTATTTTCTGGAACTTCGAATTCAAAACCATCTACTTTAACTTTCGCATTTTGAGCTTCACGACTAGTTTCAAAATACATATCTTGGTCGCCATCCAACATGTACACTGTTGGAAACTTCACAGTTTTATCATCTCCTGTCGCCAACCCCGTCACCAACAATTTAAATGGATTCTCTTTGTCTTTTCTGTCATTGACAACCGTAGCTCGTAAACCCAAACCAGACGCATTGATAGATTTCGCAACCCCTTCTAGGGTGCCATTATTTCCACTAATATAAACATCTTTTCGTCCCGTCGGAGTGTCGAACCTAAGATACCCAATTCCCAACTCAGATCTGTCTTTGTCGGGAAATCCGTTCGACATGGCCCCAGGTTTTTGTGCCAGTTGCTGAACCTCTATTTGCCACTCACCAGTAACTGCAGTATTAGGATCGACCACACCATCAATAATACTTGGATCACCTGACATTAATTTATTATTCATAAATCCTCGAGTGCCAACTAACTCTGAAAGATTCTTGGTAATGTCGTTCACTTTAGTTTCAAGTTCAGTGACTAATTTTAATTTGTCATCTTCTTTGGTTTTTTTCTCATTCATCTGCTTCACAGGAATACGTTCCGCATCCATAATCTGTTCGACTATGTTCGGCGGTAACCCACTGGCCATTCCTGTCATTCTGATTGCTGGCACCCTAAGACCTCCAAAGATTATGTCTTGGTTCTTAGGTCATTGTCTCAGAACGAGAAAAATTGTGTGAGTCAATAATTCGACTGCGACTTTAATCAAGGAGATATAGTTAGCTTGTCGTAAAAAGATAAATCGGGGGGGGAGGTATTATTCCAGAAGTAAAAACAGACTAGGCTGTTTTACTAAGTAACTGGCCTTTTTTAGCGTCTGGAGATTTCATAATTGCTAGACTCCAAAGCTCATTTTCTGCAATTCGACGGACCACTTTTCCATCAGGCTCTTTCAAAAACAGATAACGTTTACCTTCAAGTATTTGCACTTCAAGACTTAACGAATGATCTTTAACAGCTGGAAGTTCCTTTAAATACTTAATGGCTCTTTCAAACTCTTCGTCACTCATCGGACCATGATGCTGCTGATCTTGCGAACTGTACTGCTGCTGACCGTTAGCATCTCGATCCGTCGTGCTTTCTGATTTGATTGCACGATGCGAATTTTCGATTTTCTTAGAAGCATTTCCTTGAATAGGTATAATTGCTCCTAATGCGCCTTTTATATCCATGTCAGTCTTATCGGCCAAAGTGTCAAAAAACTTTCTGTTCTAAATTCAAGACTGGATCATTTTTGGACTTTAGCCTTCCTCTTGGTATCACACCCAATTGTACCTCATTCTAAGGTACCCCAGGAGAGTTCCCTCCTGGGTAGGTAAGTACCGGAAGAGCGGAGGGCTCTCCCAATTATCATCATTATTAAATTATTAACCTAAAAGTTTCAATGCTAAGCTAGGAGTTTGATTAGCTTGCGCTAACACACTGGTAGATGCTTGCAATAAAACCGTATTTCTTGCTGCCTCAGCACTTGCAGATGCAATATCAGTGTCTCTGATACGCGAATTTGCTGCAGAGATATTTTCAAACTGTGTTCCTAAATTTTCAACTGTGGAAGCAAATCGATTTTGTAATGCTCCGATATTAGCGCGATAACCAGCCACTTTCGATTGCGCTTCATCCACCACCATTAGGGCATCTTGCGCTCCTTCTTTCGAGCTAAAATCTAAACCCTCGATACCTAATGTTGAAGTCGTCGAATCTAAGACAGAGGCGTCGAAACTTATTCTGTCATTGAAATCATCGTTGTTGATACCCACTTGGATATTGTATGTTTCACCAGATCCATCTAACAAATTACGAGTACCAAACACTGTGGTTTTAGATATACGCTGAACCTCATTTTTTAACTGCTGAACCTCGTTATCAATGTAACCTTTTTCTCGATCACCCACTGTATCTGAAGAGGCTTGGATACCTAACTCACGCATCCTTGTTAAGATGTTTGAAACTTCGTTCAATCCACCTTCAGCTACTTGCACCATTGAAATACCATCGTTCGCATTTCTAGAAGCTTGAGTCAGTGATCTGGCTTGTGATCTTAAGTTTTCACTGATCCCCAATCCCGCAGCATCATCTGCCGCTTTGGTGATTCGGCTTCCTGAAGAAAGCTGTGCGAAGCTTTTCTGGATCTCACGCTGTGAACTAGTCATAGTTCTTTGTGCGTTGATAGAAGCGATGTTTGTTGAAATTCTCATTCCCATATGGGACCTCCGTTTTTTATAGAATCCTTCAAGACTTAAGACTAGTCCATACCTACACAGACTTTATGCTTAGTGGTTCAGTTCCTTGAACACTTGGGTTAATTTTGTTTTTTTCTTCTTGTTTGTGCTTGCCGATTTTTGTTTTTCAACTTTCATCGTCATGCACACCAAACCTTTCGGCGAGGTCTTGTAATCCTTTAGTCCTGGAAATGAAAACTAGACCATCGTCTAATGCAAACTAGACCTTGGTTTAGCCAAATTCATAAAACTCCTAGACCTTGGTGTGGAAATTTTTTAAATCAACTAGACCTTCGTCGTAATAAATAGACCTTGCTACAGTCCAGTCCTAAGCCTGACGTCTAGAAATCAAGTTAGCTAAAGGTCCAATAGTCTATTGTCCAGTCGAGCTAGACACAGACCTTCGACGTAGATAAGATTTTACGAATGAAAATTCAATCGTGAGAGATAAAATACAAATTAAAAAATTTTTTGTTTTGAATATCATCGTTCTTATTTGCGACCAGACTAGCTATGCGTCTAGCTGGACCAAGACCTCTGATAATGAAATTATTCAGAATCTTCTTTTTTGACAGACGAAATCTTCACCGCTTGCGCTTCCAAAACTTCATGTGAAGCTTGATCGGCACCTGATGAAGTCACGTCCCTTTCTACAGGACGTTCTGTTCGCATGGAAAACCCACCGAATTTTCCACTATAAAATCCGCGTGCATTACCCATGTTTCCAAATTGCATAGAAATACCATTTTTAAATTTGCGCCCCAAATACCAGACAAAAAAATGTCTAGTGCCTGGAAAAATCACCAATAAGCCAATAACATCAGACAATAATCCAGGAATAAAAAACAACAGCCCACCTAAGGCAATCAAGCCCTTATGCATTGCTGCTTTCGACATTTTTGTATTACCCGTCATCAAACCGGTTTGTAATTGAGTCATCGCATCTCGACCGACGATGTTCATAATCCAATATCCCATAATTCCCGACGTGATAAGCGTCATCATAAAATCTAAAAAACTATACTTATCTATGAATAAAAAAGAACAGTAGAGCTCTAAAATTGGAAACGCTAACACAAGAAAAAAAATCATATCGATTTACCTTTCTTAAAAATTAAATTCAGCAACCACTGGACAGTGATCGCTGCCCTCCACTTGATCTAAAATATTCGCACTTACCAAATTCTTTTCAAGATCCTTGGTAATACATATATAGTCGATTCTCCAGCCTCTATTGGAAATTCTTGCCAACTCTCGATACGACCACCACGAATATTTGTCTTTGTCATTAGGATGAAAATGTCTAAAGGTATCAATAAATCCCAAATCTAGAAATGAACCAAACCACTGTCTTTCCTCTGGCAAAAAACCACTTTCCTTTGACAGACGGACTGGATCGTATACGTCGATTTCCTTATGAGCGACATTATAATCGCCAACCAAAATTATACTTTTTCCTAATTGAATTTGTTTTTGTAAATGTGAATTCAATTTATTTAAAAAAATCTGTTTAAAATTATGGCGCTCATCACCTGAACCACCATTGGGAAAGTAGATATTGTACAAATCAAATTGTGGGTGCACAGACCACACGATTCGCCCTTCATTGTCATACTCTGATAGGCCAATACCTTTTTCTACATGCAATGGATTTTCATGAAAAAAACTAGCCACACCCGAATAGCCTTTGCGTTGTGCGCTTGACCAGTAACTGGATGAATACCCCAGCTCGCGTACTTGTGGTTCGACTTGCTCAATATGTGCTTTGGTTTCTTGTACACAAAAAATATCTGGAGACTCAGCTTGTAAAAAATTCTGCAGCCCCTTTTTTGCGCAAGCTCTAATGCCGTTCACATTCCATGACACTATCTTTAATTTATTTTGTTTTGACATAATTTCATCCACCATATTGGCTGTATAAACCATTTATTATTGTTTCATAGACCAAGAAAGCCTTGAATGCAACACAGGTATACAAATTAGTTAGTAAATGGTACAACCAGTACACGATATTTTAACGACATAATTAAAACACTAATGAAAGATCAAACTATGAAAACACCTAGTGAGATTCGCGACGCTGTCCTTAACAAAATTATCGAATCACACCCAAGTCTTTCTAAAATAGCATCATCACAAGAATCCATTATCTATGAAGGAATGTTTTCTCCTTTTGAGGTTGAAATACCGCAAAAAGCCATCACCCAAGCGAAAAACTTTATTCATACAATTTTTCAATTACGTTCTTCCAATGAGTATTTAAATTTTTTACAGCATGAAATAAAGCAAAAGCATCTACAAGATCCCGGTAATAAATCCATATTCATGAGTTATGATTTTCACTTAGCAGCCGATGGGAATTTGAAACTAATTGAAGTTAATACTAACGCTGCATTTTTAGGCCTAGGAAGTTATTTCCATGAGTCACAAAATAAGGCCTTTCCTATTTCTGATTTTCAATTGGATGAGGTTAAATCTAACATCGAAACAGAATTTCAATTATATTCTGCAACTGAGGAAGTCCCGAAGAAAGAACTGGAAAACGAATCAGAAAAAAAATCAGCGAAGGTATATGATGACAATAGAGCAAATTTTAATAAAACATTGAAAAGTATCGCGATAATTGATGAAAATCCAACAGGGCAGAAATTGTATCTAGAGTTTTTATTGTTTCAATCTTTGTTCAGAAAATGGGGATGGAAATGTGAAATATTGGATTTCAAAGACCCCAGCATCAAAGATTATGATTTTATTTATAATAGATACACTGATTTTTATCTTGAGAACGCGGACTCTGAAAACTTGCGAAAACTTTTTTTAGAAAAGAAATCTTGTTTTTCCCCAAATCCTTTCGAATATTTTTTATTAGCCGATAAAAAGCGAATGGAGCTATGGAGATCTGCCGATTTCTTAAATCGAATGCCCTTATCTAAGGAACAGAAGGATATTATTCTGCAAGTGGTTCCCGAATCCTATCTGGTTAAATCTGTTCCCGCAGATAAAGTTTGGGCCGATCGAAAAAAAATGTTTTTTAAACCATCGAATTCTTTTGGGTCTAAACAATCTTATAAGGGTGCCAACATTAGTAAAAAGGTATTTGAAGATATACTTTCAGGTGATTTTCTTGCTCAAGAATATATACCTGCACCAGAACAAGAATTCACAACACCCAACGGAGTCGAAAAATTTAAATTCGATCTACGCTGTTATGCCTACCAAGGTCGGCTTCAAATGATCATCGCTAGATTGTATCAAGGACAGGTAACGAATTCGAAAACTCCACTTGGAGGCTTCGGCTTGGTAAAAATTATTTAAATAGATTTTCGAGTAAAGCGTATTGTGGCCTGATCGTCGTACTCTTTTTGTTCTTTTTTAGCTTGTTCTTTTTTAAATTCAAGTCTTTTGTTCTCTTTGTGAGAATCAATCATCTGTCGTTCAGCCATTCGTTGACGTAAAAATTCACGCACTTCTTCGACTAATTTTTCGTGATGGACTATAATCATCTTCTGTCTTTCGATTTTTATTTTTAGTCCTTTTAGAAATTCATTAATGGCTTGTAAATCACCAGCAGTTGAACCGCCTCGGACTTGTTTCGCATGCATTTGCTGGTGTGCCTGACTCCAGCTCTCTTCAAATGATTTTAGTTTTTCAATCTCTTGATTCAGAATCATCATTTGTTCCTGAAAATCTCGTTGTGCTAGATTTTCCTGAATTTTACGATGATTTAAAACTTTTTCTAAACTGTATTTGAATTTAGCCATTGACTAAAATTCCTTGCAACATCCTTAGGGTTTGTTGAAAATCAGTTGGCTCTGCCACTTGCTGTTTTAGAAATTCATTAATGCCATCGATAAGCTTTATCGCCTTATCAATTTTAGGATTAGCTCCCGCTTTGTAAGCGCCAATATTAATTAAGTCTTCGGCATCCTTGTACACAGCTAGATATTCACGTAACTTTTGTGCTAATCGTTGATGTTCGGGTGTCGTCACATTTTTCATAACACGACTGGCGCTTTGCAAAATATCAATGGCTGGAAAATGTCCTCGCTGAGCCAAACGACGACTTAAAACGACGTGACCATCCACGATGGATCGTACAGCATCTCCAATCGGATCATCCATATCATCACCTTCAACTAATACAGTATACAGACCTGTGATGCTGCCTTCATTTTCAAAGCTACCAGCTCGCTCCAACAATTTTGGTAATGTTGAAAACACACTTGGCGTATAACCTTTTGTCGCCGGAGGCTCACCCGCTGACAAACCAATTTCACGTTGTGCCATCGCAAAACGAGTCACCGAGTCCATCATAAATAAAACATTTTTTCCTAAACCACAAAAATACTCGGCAATGGCGATTGCGACAAACGATGCTCTCATTCTGACAAGAGGTGATTGATCACTAGTCGCAACGACAACCACAGATCTAGCCATGCCTTCAGGACCCAAATCTTGTTCTAAAAATTCTCGTAACTCACGGCCTCGTTCACCGATCAAGGCAATGACGTTCACGTCAGCTTTTGTATTTCTTGCCATCATTCCCAATAATACCGATTTACCAACACCCGATCCAGCCATAATACCAACACGTTGTCCTTGACCTATGGTGAGCGCTCCATTTAATGCTCGCACTCCCAAATCTAATGGCTCATTTATCGGACGACGTTCTAATGGGTTTCGAACTTCATTATATAAATAGGCTTCTTGTGAGGTTTCGATAGGACCTAAATTATCAATGGTTCTTCCCAAGCCATCGATCACACGACCTAGTAAATTTTCACTGACTCGAACTGAAGCAATTTGCTTGGATAATACAATTCGTGATCCAAGCGCCACGCCACGCATTTCACCTAGCGGCATCATCAAGACACTTTGATCTTTAAATCCAACGACTTCTGCAAAAAAAGATTTTTCTAATCCATTCGGAAATATTTCACAAACACTGCCAACCGAGGCTCCTGGTAAATAACCCTTAATCAATAACCCAGTGACTTCCGTGACTTTGCCAGAGTCTTTCGTCATGTGAGTCGAACCAATAATTTCGTGATACTTTTCAAAGTCGATAGAATACTGCTGAGATGGCTCTAGTTCTTCTGTCATACTTATGCCGCCGTAATTTTATTTTTTACTTTGTACAGACTGTCTTCTAAGGTGCTCCATAATTTACTAACTCGCTCTTCAAAGCGCGCATCGATTTCACCATAATTAGTGGTGATCACACAACCACCGACCTTCATATTGTCTTCCGGAACAAACTTCACTTTTTTCAAAAATTCTAGTTCGCGATTTGTTTCTTGCTTTAATGATTCTAAAAATTCTAAGTGAATCGGATTCACAGATACTGTGATGTCTTCTTCTGATTGCGACAACTCTAGTGATTGTTTGATAATGTCTTTGACTAATTCCGGATTAGCTTGAATTTCCGCAGCGGCTAGCCTGGCGCCAATATGATAAGCTAATCGCACCAAATGAGATTCGTTTTGCTGATATAATTCCATTTTTAAATTTTTCAATGAATCCACAAGTTCATCCACTTCAGACATTCTTCGTTGAATTTCTAAGTCAGCTTGTTTGTAGGCTTCTTTCTTACCATCTTCCAATCCCAACTGATATGATTCTAAATATGCATTTTCTTGAACTTCTTTTAATCTTTCCAGAACACGAACTTCAACTTGCTCTTCGATAGAAGCCATTTCAACTTCATCGATACCGGTCTGCATTCGAATGACATCACTCATTTTAAAATCGGTGCCATCCGTTTTTTTCAATTCAATATAGGCCTTCGCCGAATCTGTGAACTGTTGTTCAAACTTTCGCGGTGTAAAATCCAATACTTTTTCTTGGGCCAACTCAGCCTTGACGATATTAGACAAGCGCATCTTCTGAACCACCTCTAGCAATCAAGATTTTTCCTTCAGCCTCTAGACGACGAGCCACATTGACGATTTCCTGTTGAGCGCCCTCAACATCAGACAATCTGGATGGTCCCATACTGCCCAAATCTTCGCGTAACATTTCTGCTGCACGACCGGAAATGTTTTTGAAAATTTTATTCTTAATTTCTTCGCTAGCCGTTTTAAGAGCCAATAATAATTTATCATTAGGCACTTCTTTAAGAAGCGACTGAATACCACGATCATCAATTTTAACGATGTCATCAAATACGAACATCAGCTTGCGAATTTCTTCGGCCAATAATGGGTCTTTCTCTTCCAAGCGAGACATAATAGATGTCTCTGTATTTTTATCCATCACATTTAGCATTTCTGCGACAGGCTGTACTCCGCCCAACGCCGCTTGCTCCACGGTACTCATCGATGATAACTCACGTTTTAAAACAGCATCAATTTCTGCAATTAATTCCGGCGCCACATGATCCAAGTTCGCCATTCTAAGTACAACTTCCGCTTGTAAAGCATCCGGTAAACGTTTTAAAACCTCACCTTTTTTCTCTGGCTCAAGATGAGCTAAAACCACAGCCACCGTTTGTGGATGCTCGTTGACTAAAAAGGTAGATAATGATTTTGCATCTACCATTTCTAAACTTTCTAAAGTGCGGCCTCCGGAACCAGAATTTAAATTCACACCACCCAAAATACCTCGTGCTCGTTCTTCGCCAAGTGCTTCCACAATCGCATCTTTGCTAGCGGGCTGTTCGGAAAAAATGTAATCTTGAGATTCACTGACTAATTCATAAAATTCTTCTAGTACTTTTTTAGTCACGTTGACAGGTACAACGCGATATTTTTGCATAACGTTTAATAGCTTGCGAATATCGCCATCATCCAAGCCTTTCAATAGTACGCGCATGGCATCTTTACCTAAATAATTTAGCAAAATCGCTGCTTTTTCAAAACCTCTTAGGGCTTCATATTCAACTGCTTCTGCTTTAACTAGTTTTGCCATTCTCTAGCCATCCTTTCTGACTAGCCACATGCCGTATGCATTTGCGACTTTTTCTTCGTCATTGCCAAGAATCTGCATAATACGATCTTTCAACAATTCACTTTCTGCTTTGTCTGGATCTATGGCTTCCTCTAAGACGGGTAAGGCGGCACTCATTCCTGGTAGACTGTTATCAACAGAATGTAACTCTTCAAGCTCTTCAATAGTTCTTGGTAACATGTCTTCAACAGAGTCTTGAAAGCTGTCGGTAATCCATTGCATAAATGGACGCACCACTACGAAGAAAAATAAAGCTAAGCTAAATCCAAGTAAGGCCCACTTAAATAATGAATGTAGTAATTTTTTTCTTTCCAATGAGGTCAATATCTTATCGGCATCTGCAAAATCTTCAGCTACGAATTTGATGTTTTCAATTTTAACACTATCACCACGAGCTTGATTAAATCCAATCGCGCTTTTAACTAATGACTCATACTTAGCAAGATCTTCCGCACTACGTGGATTCCACTTTGTTTCGGTTGTACCGTCTTCTTTATTTGCCGTTGTTTCAAATCCGTCCACCAATACAGCCACACTGATTCGATTCAATGCTCCAGCTGCCTCTTTCACATTTTTCACAGTCTTCGGAACATCATAGTTTGTCGTTTTTAATTCTTTGCGAACATCTTGTTTAAACCCGACCTGTCCTGCATCTTCAGCTCCTGGTAAATTGGCTCTAGCACCGGGAACTCCTGATGGATTCGTACGACTGCCATCTAATGATTCTTCCTCGGTTTGCAAACTACGAATCGCTGTTTTTTCTGGATCTACTGATTCTTCCACGGCAGAGGTGATCTTATTATTTAACGAAGCATCAACTCTGGCAATAATCTTCCCATGACCGACCACTTTTTGTAAAATCGACTCGATTCGTTCCTCAAGGTCCGCTTCTACTTTTGTTTTTAATTCTGCCAACTCATTCGATCCACCAGTTGTTGGATCAGCAGAACGGCTTAACATTTTTCCACGTTCATCGACAACGGCTACTTTTTCAGGAGCCAACCCTTCAACAGAACTGGATACTAAAAACTGAATACCACGAATTTGATCTGGGGCTAAGGTTTTCCCAGGATGTAATTCAACAACAACAGAGGCCGTTGGCTGTGCTGACTCTTCCATAAAATTCTTCTTGTTAGGAATGGCCAAAATGACTTTAGACTGTCGAACCGAAGTTAAAGTATTAATTGATCGCATCAACTCGCCCTGAAGAGCTCGTTGAAAATTAATTTTTTGCGCGTAACTGTTAATTCCAAAATCATTCTTATCAAACAACTCAAGCCCGATAGAACCAATACGTGAAGAGCCCAACTCTGCCATTAAAGACATTTGCGTTGAATGCAATAATTCCTTCGGTACAGCTACGGTCTTACCATCATCGCGCAACTGAAAAGGTATGTTTTTTGAGTTTAATTTTTCTACGATAGAAGATAACTGTTCTGATGGCACATTCGTCAACAAAGGCGCAAAATCTTTTCCACTCATCATTATAGCAATAACAACAAAAGCAATCGCAACAACGACACCCGTTGCGACAATTGAAAGCCTTTTTGTTGGCCCAAGACCCTTGAAAAATTCTTGAAACTGAAGAATCATACTGCCAAAAAGTTTGTTCATATTTTACACCTGCATCTTCATGACTTCTTGATAAGCATCAATAATTTTATTTCTAACTTGAACCATTAACTTTAATGCGATATCAGCTTTTTCAGTCGCAATCATGACTTCAGCCACGTTGTCGGTTTTTCCAGTTGCTAATGCTTGAATGGCTTTGTCAGAATTTTTTTGCGCTTCGTTGACGTTCATCACCGCTTCTTTAAGTGTATCAGCAAAACTGCCAGAACCCGTAGTCTCAATTTGAGAAGAACTACCGTCTATTTTTGATTCGCCAGAATTAATTCGTCCTGTATCCAGGCGACCTGTTTCTAGAAATCTATTTCCATTTGTTACTGTGAATCCATCCATGGATACCTCATTTTCATTCTACAAAATCAATTGTGATTCAACTAGCAAAATCTTAACAAAGCTCAAAATTACCGACCAATTTCCAATGAACTATTCGCCATGTCTTTCGCTGCCTGCAACGCTGTCACGTTGGCTTCGTAAGAGCGATTAGCTTGAATCATATTAGTCATTTCTTCCATCAAATTAATATTCGGATATGCAACATACCCATCCGCATTTGCATCAGGATGATCTGGTTCATATTTCAAAAGTGGAGCTTTGGTGTCTGAAATTATGTCTGTTACTTGCACTCGTTGAAAATCCGACTTAGGTGAAGTTGCAGATAAAATATCACCAAAATTTTTCACCTCGGGCATGGATTCAAATACAACATCTTTACGTCGATAAGGGCCACCTTCAGGAGTCCGCGTTGTATTGATGTTAGCAATGTTACTTGAAATGGTATTCATGCGCATACGTTGCGCGGTCATTCCAGAGCTAGCTACTTTAAATCCAGTAAAAAATTCAGCCATAATTTTTTACCTACCTTCCATCGTTGGCCGCGTATTTAATGGCCGCTAATTTTTTATTGATCAACTGCAAAGCGGCTTTATACAAAATACTATTTTCAGCCAAACTAGACATTTCTTTTTCTAAATCTACCGTGTTTCCATCGTTATTGATCGCCCCTTCAGGGTTTTCATATATTTGTGGGCGAACATGTTGTAAAGAGCCACCACCGACTGAAAAATGATCGCCGTGATTGGTTGTCATCGAGCGCATGCCCTCTGTATCTACAGCTCTGGACAACGCATCTTCAAAATCTAATTTCTTCGCATGAAAATTCGGCGTCTCTGCATTCGCGATATTCGAACTGATTAAGTTCTGCTTAATTTGGCGCATGTTAATGGCCGCGCCCAAGGCCGAGGTCGTTTTATCAAATAGCTGACTCATATTCGATTACTTCCTTTCACTCATTGCGGGAATTCTTTGAATATATTTCTTATACTCACCATTCCAGTTGGCATTCTCTAATTGTTCTTGCGCTAACTTTGACCAAAATAAATTTTTTCTATCTTTAAGTGGCTCCCAAGCTTGCGATGCCTTTTTGATGTCGCCTTTATCAAAGTAAATTTTTCCAACTCGATAACGTACAGACTCCATTGGTTTTACTTTTTCATATTTATCTAATAATTTTTCGTACGCCTTTAGTGCTTTGTCATAGTCCTTAGATTCATCATGAATCTGCGCGATTAACTCTAACGCCTTTGCATGTGTTTCAGGACTAACTTTTTGTGAATCTTCCATCAGGATATCGACACGGGATAAGGATTCTAGGGCTTCTTTATTTTTTCCTTCTTTAAACTCTATTTGAGCTAAATCTAAATAAGGCTCTGCCAATAAAACAGGAATCCCCTTCCACTCTTGCAATAACGAACTTAAGTACCTTTTCGCCGATAAAGCATCCCCTTTTTTCTCTAATAAATGTGCCGCTAATCGCACGCGTTCAATTTGCAACTTTTCACCCATTTTCAAAGGGTCTTTGATTTGATTTAAATAATTGAGCGCTTCAGCTGAATGACCCAACTGAGATTCCACTGCGCTAAGACGCAAGTGCACTTCATCTTCAGTTGGAATGTTTTCCAAAATCGTTTTCTCTTTTGCAGCCTTTGTTCCCTTTAATGCAAAAATCTTATTTAAGGTATCGCGATATAATACTTGGCTGTCAGCAAAAACTCCAGCTTGCTCGAAAGCTCTGGCGACATTGTACTTCGTATCGATTCGATGACTGGACTTAAGCCAGTTATCGACAAAGCGATTGTGAGTTTGCAAAGTCTTTAAAAAATCACCTTTGTCCGCTTGCATTTGAATTTCATCATTAATATTTTTAATAATTTGCTGAGTCAGCAACTGCGTATCTGCAGTTGTTGGATTTTCCTGATAATACTTAATTAGTAAGTCTGTTGCTTTTAAAAATTCTTTGCGCTTTGCATAGCCATCAGAAATCATTAAAGTAGCAAATTGTTGAATCTTAGGAAGATCTGATTTTAAGGACAAGGCGTGAATATCTGCGACTAATTTTTCTACTTCTTTTTCCTTCATGCCTTGCATTTTTTCACTCAACAATCTTAGTCTGGCCACAACACCTGTTGGCTTATCACCATATCGGAAGTAATTTTCTAAATATGCACCAACAACCTTTGACCTGTCTGCACCCAATATATCTAAAGTTTCACCAATACGAGTCAGTGCAAACGGAGCATATTCGTGCTTTGGAAAAAGCCGTAAAAAATCGACATTTTTTACTAGTGTATTTTTAAAATCTTTTTGACCAAAATAAGCTAATGCTTGATTGAATATAGCTCCAGGGTATTCATCTAGCGCATTTGGATAGTTCTTAATCGCGGCTTGATAACTTTGAATAGCTTCGCTGTATTTTTTTTGCTGAAATAAAACGTCACCCTTTAAATAGCTAACCGCAGTTTTATATTTTTCATTTTTAGTTTCTTTTTCGATGGCAGAATATTCTTCCAAAGCTTCATACAATTTATTTACCTTGATGTATGCATCTGCCAAACCCAATCTAGCGATATCCTTATTCGGTGATGACTTCACATTTTCGCCCGAGTTTTGTTTGACGAAAGTTTCAAAACTACGAATGGCTCCCAGATAATCACCACGCTCCATCGTCGCAAAACCAATAAACATTTGCGTGCGAGGAACCAACGGGGACTGCGGATATTTTTCAATCGCTTGTCTGTAACGAACCATCGCATTGTCAAAGAAGCTAATGTCTTTGGTTTTCAACCACATTGAGTACAATGTATCTGCTAACATAAAATGAAATAATTCGTTGTATTCAGACTGTGGAAATTTTTTTTGAAACCAACCCAGTGTTTTAATAAAAACATTGTGACGATTATTTTTGAAAAGCGTTAACAATAGACGGGCTTGATTATTTTCTTCAGTATCTTTGGGGGTAATTTCATAAATTGGCTGGTAAGTCATCATGTGATCATAAAAAGGTGATCGCACTCTTAACATTGGAAAATCGACATATACTTTTTCTTGTGAGGCAATAATGGACTCTTCTTTGATTTCATGATCCTTCATTAAAAACCGTTCAAACTTAGGATCACCACCATCAAAAGTGCCCACCAATGCTGACAATTTTCCATTAGGATTGATTTGAATTAAGTCACTGGCAGGTAAGCGGTCCGCAGTGAAATTCGTTTTGTCATTGGCTAAATTTTTGGTATTGGCTTTCGCAGTTTCAGGCTTGGGCGCTAAAGCGGATTTTTTATTTTCTTCTTTGGTTTTAGTCGAAAAAATATCAACAATTAATCTAGATGGTTGATCCGTTAAATAATCAAACACATCAAAATCCTTACCATTTAATTCAAAGATGATTGTTTTTTTCCCGTCCACTCCTTGGTTATCCACCTGAATGGAGCGAATTTTATCAAACTTCAAAGTTTTAATTTTGGCGATAGTTTCTGGACTTAGGCCTAACACCGATAATTCAACTGTGGCTTTGCCATTTCTTTCATTTTTTTGAATATCATAAGACCATTGTCTGGCTCCAGAAAACTCGAAGTGGATAGCATCGGCCTGCAAGGACGCTTCGACGTTAACCGATTCTGCGGCCCAGGATCTGGACTGAGGCAAAACACAAAAGCAAAATACAAACAGGAAGACCTTCGTTGAAAAGGACTTAAGACTAAAGTAAGATAAAAGATTAAAAATTTGTCTCACGAATTATTAAGAAAGCAGAAATGATGCCAAATCATTTTTGTTTCTTATTGCAAACTGAAGGAGTTAAAGCGATTTTAAGTAAATTTTTTTAGTTAGGCCGTCAATTTTCCTAACGATCCCCCCGCGAGGCGACAAAGTTGTGACGCTAGCAAATTCCCCGATTAAATTCTAAGAGGCTTTCTTTTTTTGATGGTCTGTGTGTGGTACTTCCAAAAATTTCACACAATTTCTTCCCGAGCGTTTGGCTTCATACAGACAATGGTCCGCCATCTTCACCAAAGATCTTGCATCTACGGCATCTTCACCTGGGTGAGTCACCGCAAATCCCAAACTAGCTGTTAGTCTGATTTCGTCTTTTTCATGTTTAAACAAAGTTTCACTTATTTTTTTCCGCAATCGCTCACAAAAGTTATATGTTCCTTCTTTGGTGGCTTCGGTGATCATAATTAAAAACTCATCCCCACCATAGCGGGCAGCCAAGTCGATCGAGCGAATACTTTTGTGAATGATAGCGCCGACTTCAGATAGTACAAAACTTCCAAACAAATGATCATGTCCATCATTCACGCTTTTAAAACGATCCATATCCATCATGATGATGGCTACTTGTCGACCGAAACGTCGTGCTCGATCAATTTCACTATCTAGTCGATGGTACACTGATCGCATATTATACAAACCTGTCAGATCATCAATGTCGACCAGTTCCTTCAATTTGACGTTTGCAGCTCTGAGCTGATCATTTAGATCTTTGATGCGTAATTGAGTACGTACTCGAGCCAACAATACGTGGGGATCGAACGGCTTAACAATATAATCGTCAGCCCCTGAATCTAAACCTTCTACAATGGACTCTGTTGCATCTTGTCCAGAAATAAACATCACAGCCACATAGTGAGATTTGGCTCGAACCAATTTCAAAGTTTCAAAGCCAGATAGGCCGGGCATGTTAACGTCCAACAAAACCAAGTCAGGTTCCCAGTGCTCTATTTTTTCAATAGCCTGCTTACCAGAGATCGCTTTATCGACCTGGTAGCCTTCCCACCGAAGAGATTCTGAAATAATTTCTAAACTGTCTGGGTCATCATCAACTACCAAGACACGTCGAGATTTAACATCTACACCCATATGCTTAAAGTACGGCATTCTGTAAAAAAAGTTGATACCCAGGACCATGGAAAAGTTCAAAATCTAGTCTAAAAGCTATTGAACCTAGCCCAAAATATGGTATTCGCTTAGTACTAATTTTCATTTGAAAACTTTGGAGGAAACTCGACCGTGAACTATAGCACAACCACCACTGGCTTATCCACAAACGGCACTTTTTCTGAAACTCAAAATTCCACAGCCATGAACGGAAAAAATGTGTGGAACGCAACACTCAGTTCTGAAATGTACGGAATTGATCGCTGGGGTGAGGGTTATTTTCGCGTGAATCCCGCTGGGAATGTGACCGTATCTCCAACTGGTGAAAAAGGTCCTTCTGTTGATTTGTTGGAGCTAACACAAGATTTGTTAGACCGTGGTATTCGTGTTCCAATCATGATTCGTTTTCCCGATATTATTAAGGCTCGTGTCGAGTTAATTAATTCTTGTTTTGCTAAAGCCATTCAGGACCATAATTACAATGGCCAGTATTGTGGCGTATATCCGATTAAGGTGAACCAGCAAAAACATCTTGTTGAAGAGCTTGTGAAGCATGGTCGCCAACATCGCATGGGCTTAGAGTGCGGCAGTAAACCAGAATTATTAGTGGTTCTGGCATTGGCAAGCAATCAAAATGCATTGGTGATTTGCAATGGTTTCAAAGATACGGAGTACATTGAAACCGCAATCCTTTCACAAAAATTAGGTCGTCATACAATTATCGTCGTCGATCGTTTCGAAGAAATTAAATTAATCATTGATGCTGCGAAAAAATTTAATGTTCGTCCACACATTGGTTTCCGAGCTAAGTTAAATACTCAAGGCGCTGGTAAGTGGGTGGACTCTTCGGGCGCACGCTCTAAATTTGGTTTAACCACTGTTGAAATGGTAGAGGGTGCTGAGATCTTAAAAGCAGAAGGCTTGATGGACTGTGTGGAGTTATTGCACTTTCATATTGGTTCGCAAGTTCCATCCATCAACAGCATTAAGTCTTCATTAAAAGAAGGGGTTCGATTTTTCACTGAGCTTTATTCTTTTGGTTGTCATGGATTAAAATATATCGATGTGGGTGGCGGTTTAGGAGTCGACTATGATGGGACAGGAAAATCAGATAGCTCGATTAACTATAGCGAACAAGAATATGCGAACGATGTCGTAGCGGCCCTACAAATTTCTTGTGATGAAAAAGGCGTTCCACATCCCGACATCGTGACTGAATCGGGTCGATTTTTAGTGGCTCACCATTCGATTTTAATTTTTAATGTTTTGGGTGTGAACAATCTGCATCGGTCTGCTCCTCCGGAGCCAGCGAAAAAAACGGATCCAGCTTTGATGCAGGAATTGCAATACATCTACGAAAAAACCAATCGCGAGAATTTAAACGAAGGCTTCAACGATCTAATGCAAGCCAAGGCAGACACCTTACAGGCCTTTACATTTGGCGTTCTTAGTTTACGTCAAAGAGCTTGGTGTGAAGCTATGTATTTTGCGATCGCTACTAAGATGGCTCAGTTAGCAAAAACAGTGGAAGACTCTGAAGACATTTTAAAAACTTTATCACAAGAGCTATGTGATACTTACTTCTGTAATTTCTCTATTTTTCAATCGATTCCAGATTCATGGGCTGTGGGACAGTTGTTTCCAGTCATGCCAATTCATCGTTTGAATGAGCAACCCAGTCGTGAGGCAACCTTGGCGGATTTAACTTGTGATTCCGATGGCAAGTTAGAAAAATTTATTGATACCGAAACTGGTGTGTATAAAAAAACCATCAACATCCATGAAATCAAAAATGGTGAGCAATATTATATGGGAGTCTTCTTGACTGGTGCTTATCAGGAAATTTTGGGTGATCTACATAATTTATTTGGAGACACTGATGCGGTTCACGTTTCGATCAATGAAAACGGTTATGCTTTGGATCACTATGTCCCTGGCGATACAGTGACTGAAGTTCTAAGCTACGTACAGTACCGTCATTACAACATGGTCGATAGCGTTCGTATGGCCGCCGAAGAAGGCATCCAAAAAGGCACGATCAGCAAACAAGAAGCGAAGTTGCTAATCAAGCAATACGAAGAAGGCTTGTCGGGCTATACATATTTGGAAGATCCCGAGTAGAGATGTGTGCTAGCTATCGCCCGATGCGTCCCGGATGGGAAAAACGAATCCCCATCGTTTCTTAATACTGGTAAAAAACTAGACCTTTTAACAGTACACTCAACCCTCTCACTACCTACAAATTATCCATTGATTATAGTGAACTACCAAACAAAGACGAATAGGGAATTAAATGAAATTACATAAAAATTCTATTTTAATTCGCTATTTTTGCTTTTAAAATAACTTTCTTATGGTATCATTATAACTGATACCATTTGGGAGAAAGTGAAAATGTATCCAATTGAGATAATAAAACAGTTTGATAAGTTTCTTACCCAAAAAGGTCAGAGATTTGATGCCGTTGTAATTGGTGGCGCTGCTTTATCAATATTAGGTATTATTACTCGAGAAACAAGAGATGTTGATGTTCTATATCCTGGAATTCCAAAAGATATTCTAAGTTCTTCAATTGAGTTTGCCGCAATTGTTAAAATTCAAGAAACAACATTAAAAGAAAATTGGTTAAATTCAGGACCAGAATCTTTGTCAAAATACTTGCGAGCGAATTGGGGAAATAGGCTTGTGGATTTATATATTGGTAACTCAATTTATTTTAAAACCCTTGGACGGACTGATTTTATTGGCACCAAAGTATTGGCCTTTTGCGATAGAGGTTTCGATTTTCAAGATTGTTTAGATATGAAGCCAACAAAGGAAGAACTTACAGAGATTCTACCTTGGGTTCAATCCTACGATGCAAATCCAAGCTGGCCAAGTTATGTTCTAGAAAGAGTAAAAGATCTTTCAAAAGGACTAGGCTATGAGTTTTAAAAGAGTTTATTCGTTGAAAGAATATCCAACAGGTGAAAAATTAACCCATCAACTTATTGGAATTGGTTTTAAGATTGGAGGATCAAAGCAGCCCGAACCAAATTTTGAAGATACAATAGTTGCTGCTGCAATTGAGGGAATGAACGGAGATTTTCGCACTTTATCGCTATTAACGGATTGGGTTTTAATACATTTTGAAATTCTAAATATAGATAGATTATATCGGGCCTTGAAGGATTTAAATGATCAAAGAGTGAATTCTTATTTTTCAGCATTAGCTCTTAATTTAAAAAAAGATTCACGATTTAAAAAAATATCGACTTTATATAAAGGCCCAAGAATTTGCTTGGACAAAAATGAATCCTATGAATATCTGGTTTTAAGGAATGGTGAAGATGAGCGGTTTTTAAAATCAAAGTTGATAGTTGCAAAAGGATCATTAAGATACCGATCAGAAGATATCGCAACACCAAATGAAATGATCAAATTGCATAAAGACTATTATTATAGAACTTTAATTGGCCCAAGCTTTCGTGCCGATATGGTATCCATCTTTTTGCGAGAAAAAAATATTTCTGCATCCGAATTAGCTCGTAGGTGTTACGGGTCCTTTGCAACAGCTTGGCAAGTCATTAGGGATTTAAATAGACTAAGTCACGATCAAAGCCCCAAAGCACGAACTGCTCATCTAGTCTAAAATCTGGTATTTCATGAAAATCCGCAACTCTACCGCGGATTTTCATGAAATTCAGTGGTAGACCTGCGGATTATCATGTAAACTGTCAACGTATGTATAAAAGAAAATTAGAACTAGATACCATTTTAAATCGTAAAAGTGTTTTTTTGTTTGGTCCCAGACAAACTGGAAAATCAACATGGTTGAAAGAAAATTACCCAAAAGCTTTATATATTAATTTGTTGCAGAAAAAAACTTTTGACCATTTTTTCCAAAATGGAAATGCGCTAGAATCCGAGATCAATCTTTTTCAAAGAAATCATAAATCAAACATTATTATTATTGACGAAATTCAAAAAATTCCTCAACTACTAGATGAAGTTCATAACCAAATAGAAGAAAATAAAAAACTACGTTTTATTTTAACTGGCAGTAGCGCCAGAAAACTAAAGCGAATGGGAGCTAACTTACTAGGAGGCAGGGCCTCTTGGAGAAATATGTTTCCATTAGTTTATCCTGAAATCAAATCTGAACTGTCGACGATCAATGATCTTGAAAGAAGACTGTTGATCGGAGGCCTTCCCAGCCTTCTCACGTCCGCGCAGCCGTTCGAGGATTTTGACGACTACATTCAACTATACTTGAATGAAGAAATACGCGCTGAAGGTGCTGTAAGGAACTACGAAGCTTTTCATCGTTTTTTGACTACGGCTGCGTTGATGAATTCAAAGCAAGTTAACTTTACACAACTTGGTAGCGATGCGCAGATTCCCCCCAGAACCGTACAAGATTATTTTCAAATACTTGAGGACACATTAATTGGATTCCTACTACCAGGATTTATCGAAACCCCTACAAGAAAAGCCATGTCCACCGCAAAATTTTACATATTCGATACTGGGCTAGCTAATGCTCTGCTAAAACGAGAATCTCTTAGATTTGGCAGCCCTGAATTTGGAGATCTATTCGAACATTATGTCATTTCAGAAGTAAGAGCTTATAATTCTTATCAAAATAGAAAAGCTGAATTATTCTATTGGAGAAGTACATCACAATTTGAAGTGGATTTGATCATAAAGTCTAAAGAAGAAATCCTAGCAGTCGAAATCAAGTCTAAATCCAATATCTCAAAAAAAGACATAAAGGGCTTAATAGCTTTTTGCGAAGATTATCCAAAAGCAAAAAAATTAGTTATCACTGTCGACTCTAAACACTTTCTAGATAGCACAAATAATGTTGAGATTATTGCGATCTTTGAATTTCTGAAACTACTGTGGAATGGAAAATTATTTTAATTCAAGGTACGGTCGAACTGACTAACTTGCAATCAATCGCAGAAAAAAAGTTTTTTCAAATATTGCCAATTGGTGATTCTCATATCGAGATATTTTTAAATAATCATCAATGTAGAAAAGTATAAAGTTCATTTTTCGTATAACTTATTAACGAAATATCATCGGCTGTTTATTTGTTGAATCATTACAGGACTTAAGTCTGCATTAGCTTTGCTATGTATGTAATTTTAAATTAAAATTACAGTAGGGGATAAAGTCATGAAACAGCATTTTTTCAAAAGCTATCATTATTCTTTTTTTAACATTGCTGTTAACCCCGATGTTAATTCGAAGAACACTAATTTTATTTCTATAATTGGTCTATCGCAAAAAGGAATTTCTTTGGCCGGCGCCGTTGTTGGAATGGCCATGTTATCAGTGTTGGTCTCAGTGATTGCAGGTGTAATTGCGAACACTTTTAATATAATGAACAGAACAGATTCTGTGGGGGCTATGGAAAGTTCACATCTATCAGCACTTTATTTTTTAAAAAATCCAAAAAACTTTTACGATCCAACCGCCTCTAGTGCTGCTTTGGGTGGTATTTTAACTGCGTCAGAAGTTAACTGCTTAACTGGTAATGGAGGCGGACAATGTGCCAGTTTATCAGCGGTTGGCTGGAAAAATGTTCAGACAGGATCAACGCCCATTTCTGTCGAACACCAAATCCCCAATTGCACTGTGGGTCAAAACGGAGCGACCACATGCTCAGGAACAATTACCATCACGAATTCGCAGGACAAATTAAATGTTTTATTAGATCGCCAAGGGCAAATCTGTGCTGGTGGTGGTTCAACAACGACCTGTTGGTACGAGCAAAAAGCCCAATATCAATTGCGTGATTGCACCACGGACAGTTGCGGTTGGGTGGATGTGAAATTAGTTACGCGCCCTCTGACAGATTCACTTCATCCACCGTACAATCCGAATATGGAAAAACAAGTAGCCATGGCAGCACGTGAAGTCAGTTTTGGTTTTAATAAATTCGCTATTCAGGGCGGGCGAACTATTAATTTTAGTTGTGCGGCCACTAGTGGTTTTGCATCACAAATCGATCTAAAAACCAATAAAGCCTTATGCAAGCCCTTAAACCCCACTCGCGTTCAAAATACAACTTGTCCGAATAAAAAAAGAGTCAAGGTTTTTGCCGGCAGCTCTCCCACAACTGCGTGTGATGATATGCCAGATCCGATAGCCTGTCCCTCTGGATATTCTTCGTTAACATTAGCGGCAGCCGGAGGCATTTCATGTCGCTAGAAAATATTAACTCTGTCCTTCGAGATTCTGCTGTCAAAAAAATCGATCTCAAAAGTTTCGATTACCAAAAAGTCAAAGTCATTATGAAACAAGCTAAAAAAGCTGATGGCTTTACAATGGTCGAAGTGTTGGCCGCAGTGGCTATCATTGGTATTACGATTTTGGGGGTCGGCTCCATTTTAAAAAGTATGGCAGAGGCGCGATTAAAAAACAGTACTGTCAGTCAAATGATTGAACTGGAATCCCGAGTAATTCGATCTTTTCAAAATTATAATTCATTTGAATGTGAGCTGCCGCCGGCTACAGGCGCAGGTTCTGCCAAGCAAGCTCTTGTCAATGCGGTAGAAAGCACACAAGCATTAGGAGCGGTATTAACTCCCTTAGCGGCCTTTACGATTCCATTAATTAATGATGGAACACCTATAGCCAGCCTAACAACTACAGATGGAGTCGACGGTGTTTGTCAGTTACCTGGATTTCAGTTGGCACTGGCAAATGATACAGGTGGAAAAACTTATGTAGATAAGGATTTAAATATTTTAGGAAGTGCGGCAGCGCCATTAAATACTTCTATTTTTGAAATTTTAGCGACTATTAAATGTGATGGGCCAGCTTATAATGCTATGACTGATACTAAAAAATTCTGTGCGGCGGCTTATCAAATTAAGGTGGTAGATGATCCAGCCAATCCAGGACGAAATATAACAAATATTATACCTGTTGGTACAATGGTTTGGAATGCGTCAGTGCCTGGAAATTTTCCGATCAGGAATACGGCTGCAGATTTTAATTTGGCGGCGGGTATTGGTGGAGCGGATTATAATTTTCATATTTCAACGGATGTATTTAGAAAAGTAAATATTGCAAACGTCGATGCGGTTAGTGATGTCAATGATTGTTCAGATGGAAATATGACAGATGCTTTGTTTGTAACAGGTTATGATCGCGATACGGGAAAGGTCCTTTGCGCAAAAAAACCTGTTGTTGATCCAGGGTGTGGTGCGGATGAAATTCCTATTGGTTTGAAATATGATATAATGACGGGTGAGGTAAAAACCAATTGCGTGCAGATTTTTCGTCAAGTGAGATGCCCCGATGCTAGATATGTGATGAACTCGGTGAATTTGATGGCATTGGATTCTAGGCAATCTCCGCCATCGCCACCAGGGACTTGTGTTTGGGCGGCAACGGCATCGGCGACACCTCCTGGTGGAACGCCAACCATCAGTCCTATAGCCGGCGAGTATTGGATAGAGGCTGATTTGTGTCCCAAAGATTATGATCCAACAGGTGTATCTTGCAGTGTCAGCGTCAATGTGGCAGATACTTCGGGGGGGACCTGCATTTCAAATCATAATTATGCGAATCACCCCTATGTTTGTGGATCTTATGTCTGTGGCACCTATAGTTGTAAGAGTGTTGTCTGTGGCATGGGCTTGTGTTCTGTGGCTTGCACGCCAGGCCCTGGGGATCCGGCGTGCGGGACTTGTAATTCGATGTGTCCTACATACTGTAATAATTTTTATTGTGATCAGCAAAATACTTACAGTTACGGCGCAACAAATTTAAATTTTGTAGGAACTGCAACTTTGGTTTCTCCGAATCGTTACCGTTGTTCTGCAAATGCATTGCCCGCTCAACCCTGTGATTCAGTTAAGCATGGAGATGCGCAATGTAATTCAGATACCAGACAACCCAATCCAACCTGGAATGGGAAAGGGAATTTTACTTTTAGTTATACTTGTACAAAAAAAGCAGCCATCCCAAATACAATCAATGCAACTTATTAAGTAGTTAACAGAAATAATAACGGAAAGAAATATCAGTGATGAATGGGTTAATTAAAGCGAATACAAATAAAAACAAATTTTCTGGAGGTCAATCCGGGAATGCGGTGATTTTGGCGTTGATGGTTTGCGTGATGGTGGCGATGATGGCATCAACAGTGCCTTCATTAATCGGAGCCAGTGAAAAGCAAATGCGAGTATCACGAATCAAATCTGTGATGACAAATTTAGAAAATCGCATTCGACGAATTGTGATGGACCCCAGCACTTACTTGTGTCCAACGAATGTATCTGGATACACTACACCATCAAGTTGTCCTTTGGATTTAGCTAAGTTAAATGATTTACGTTCTTTACGAATACCAGGTCCTCAACAGTGTGCAGGACCTGCTTGCATAAACCCGCAAATTAATTTTAATTTTAATTTGCCTGGGAATACTTTGATTAGCACGGGCACTAGTTTCGAATTTCAAGGGACTATTTCTTATAATAATGTGGACGTAAATATTCAGCCTATTAATTTACGAATTCAAGTACCGGTCGATGTCGTAAATATTAAAACAATTAATTGTGGAGCTTTGTACAGCGGATTGCGTCCCATTTTTGGAGGTTTAAATTCTGACGGTTCACCCATTTGTCGAACGATCGGAAATAATTGCGGAGCTGGAAAATATTTAAGCGCCGTCAGTCCTACTGATTTGTCTTACACCTGTGAAAGTATGGACACGTCGACCTTAAGCTGTGGGGCTGGTCAAATGTTAAGTAATTTAAATTGGAGTAGTGGAACATATTCTGGAAACTGTATTGCGGTTCCGAATAATCCTTTTAATTTATCGGTGGCTTTTCCTTATACGCCAAATATATGTGTGGGCCCGAATCCTTGTGGGCAACCATCGCCTCCGGTGAACTGTGCGGGAGCGTGGGGAGCGTGTGTAGCTCCCGGATTTCAAACTTTTACTATTACAACGCAAGCATCTGGTGGCGGAGCCCCATGTCCTGCGCCATTAACGCGAGCGTGTACGCTGCCGCCGCTGCCGCCATTACCTCCAACAGCTGTGGCTGGTTGTGGGCCATCCGCGAATACAGTCACGTCTGTAGCGCCAACGAGTGGACATTGTACGGCGGGAAGTAATCTGTTAACTCCTCCTGGAGTGACCTATGACTTAGTTAATAATCAATGGTTTGAATGGCAATGTGATGGGACCAGTGGGTCTATAGCTTGTCATACGTTACATCAAAACTTACCCTATAATGGGGCTTGTGATCCGAATGCGATTATAGGAACTCACATGGTAGTGCCAACTAACTTATGTGCAGATGGATATGCACTTCCCGCGATCCCAGTCTTGGTGTCTGTTCCGCCGCCGCCAGCAACACCGACTCATCAAGAATGGCAGTGGCAGTGTATGGGTATGAGTGGCGGTACGAATGCGAGTTGTGCAGCCGTAAAAACTAGTAATGATAACGGAGCTTGTTTAGCGACCGCTCCGGCACCTTCGACAACTCCTCCTGATGGTGTTGGTTGCCAAGCCGGAACACAGTCTGCAGTCACAGTGCCGACAGCTGCTCCTTGGGATTATTCGTGGACTTGTGGAACAGCTCCAGGCACGGTGGTGACGTGTACATCACCGATGATGATTGATGGAGTTTGTGGAAGTGATAATGGTCAATCTTTGACTGCGACTCCAACAAACTTATGTACAGTGGGTACAGCTTCTGCAGTTAGTGGAAACGGACCTTGGAGTTGGACTTGTCATGGAGAAAATGGTGGAGCATCTCCAAGCTGTAGCGCATTGTTTCCGAGCGGTGCTTATACGATTGCAGGTGGTAGCTATTCAGATACAAATACTACCTGGGCTGTCCCACCAGGCGTTAACTCAATACAACTTATTGTTGTTGGTGGTGGTGGTGCTGGCGGAGGTAAAGGAGCAAATAACTGGACGGCTCCTGCTGGGCTAAGTGGAAATCTATCCAGAGTAACAGGATCTGTTTCTGGTGTTTTGGCTCACGTATTAGGTGGAGACCCAGGGAGAGCTGGAGAAGAGCATATTTCAGTTTCAGGAGGTAATAGCCCTTCTGGTTATCCGGGAGCAAATGGCCTTTGTCACTCTAACCCTCCAGCTGCTGGGGGTGTTTTGCCTGGATTAAGTGGGTATGGAAATGGTGGACAAGGGGCTAACGAAAGCGATGATAGAGATTGCCGTGGAGGCGGAGGCGGCGGTGGAGCAGGTGGGTATCAATGCACAACGGTCAATGTATCGCCTGGGGAAATAATTTCTGTTCTTGTAGGAATGGGAGGCTTAAGTTGTTCGGACTCTGCTCATCCAAATGGTGCTTCATGTACAATGACGTGCGTTTCATATGGACCCACTCCTAACTGTTGGGCGAAAAATGGAAACCCTGGGGTTGTTATAATTAAATGGGGGGCTTCTATAGCGCCTTGTCCGCTTTAAAAAAACAATAAAAAGAGATTTTTTAGCCAAAAAGTACCAGGCCGAGTTTGCGGACTCGTTATAGCCCAAAAGTGCCAGGCCTTGTTTACGGAACCATTGCATTAAAGAGAACGCCTGAAAATGAAAGTATTTTTCTAAAAGCGATATCCATGCACTTGATGACGGTTTGACGTTTATGGAAATCTTGAATTTGGTCAGGTAGAAGATAAAATTCAAAAGCTAGATTAACCAAAACGACCAGTGATGTAATTTTCGGTACGACGATCTTGTGGCGTTGTGAAGATTTTTTCGGTTGCGCCGAATTCGATTAAATCACCCAAATACATAAATGCCGTATAATCACTGACACGACCTGCTTGATGTAGGTTGTGAGTCACCATGACGATCGTCACCGATTTTTTTAACTCTAATACTAATTCTTCGATATGCGCGGTCGAAATTGGATCCAATGCAGAGGTCGGCTCATCCAATAACAGAATTTCTGGCTCTGTTGCCAAAGCCCTGGCGATACATAACCGCTGCTGCTGCCCACCCGATAACATCGTGGCTGGAGAGTGCAAACGATCTTTGACCTCTTCCCACAAACCCGCTTGCTTTAAAGAATCCTCAATACGATCTTGGATAAATGTGCGTTTCTTAATGCCGCGAACTTTTAAACCATAAGCCACATTTTCATAAATGGATTTCGGAAATGGATTCGGCTTTTGAAAAACCATACCTATCCGCATGCGAACTTCGATCGGATCCAGTTGCTTGCTAAGAACATTTTTATTTTCAGGATACAAAATAATTTCGCCTTCATAATTAGTCGTCTTGTACAAATCATGCATGCGATTAAAACATCGCAACAATGTTGTCTTGCCACAACCACTGGGACCTATCAGCGCCGTCACCTTGGATTCATAGATCGGAATATTAATGCTTTTTAAAACTTTTTTATCACCATAGGAAAAACTAAGGTTTTTAACCTGGGCGCGAATTTCATTTTGATTTTCATTCAACGAAATATTTGTACTCATAATTTACCACTTAATTCTTTTTCGGAATCGATAACGAATATAAATTGCAATACCATTCAATAATAGGGTCATAAATAATAAAATAATACCCGTCGAAGCTGCCAATAAATGAAAGGCCTCTTGCGGTCTAGAAATCCAATTAAACATCTGAATTGGTAAGACCGTGAATGGGTCCATCAACCATTGAAAACTGACATACGGTGGATTAGGCCCCAATGGAGCCGTTGGTAAAAAGGCGATAAAGGTTAACGCTCCAATCGTAATCAAGGGAGCGGTTTCTCCAATGGCTCTGGATAAAGAAATAATAACACCTGTTAATATACCACCTGTCGAGTACGGCAATAAATGATAGCGAATCATTTGCCACTTACTAGAACCTAACGCATAAGCCGCCTCGCGAATAATATTAGGCACGGTGCGAATCGCTTCCCGTGTAGTTACAATCACGATGGGTAATACCAACAAACCCAAAGTCAAACCCGCCGTCAAAATACTTTGCCCTAATTTAAATTTATAAACAAATAATCCCAAAGCCATTAATCCATAAGTAATCGAAGGAATTCCCGCAAGGTTCACAATATTTAATTCAATCAAGGACGAAAACCAATTCTTTGCGGCGTACTCTTCCAAATAAATACCAGCCGCTATTCCCACAGGTATGGCAACGACGGCCGTCGTGAACATCACACAAAGTGATCCCACCCATGCCGATAAGATACCCGCTTTTTCTGGATTTCTAGAGGGGAAATTCGTTAATAAATCATACGTGATGTGGCTCCATCCCGATTGTGCCAAATCATAAATTAAAGCTAATAATGTTAATAGTGCAAACAACAATGATAGCAATCCAGCAAATGCAAATAAAAAATCTTTCCACTTCATACGTTGAATATGAGGAAGTGAAATTTTTAATTCTCCTTTTTGTTTGGTCGAAATCATTACAGTGCCTCTCTAAATTTTTTGCGCAACCAAAAGCCAAATAAATTAAATACCAAAGTAATTAATAATAAAGTTAAGCCAGCGACATAGATCGTCTGATAACCAATCGAGCCATGCGGTAAATCTCCAAGGCTGACTTGCACAATATAGGCAGTGATAGTTTCCGAAGGCTCTAATGGATTCCAACTTAAATTTGGTTGCATACCGGCCGCGATGGCAACAACCATGGTTTCACCCAAGGCCCGCGATATCGCCAAAATATACGCTGAGGTGATTCCACTGAATGCAGCTGGAATAACGACCTTAATAGTCGTATTGAACTTAGAGGCTCCCAAAGCAAAAGAGCCTTCTCGTAAATAGGACGGCACAGCTCCCATGGCGTCTTCAGCCAACGAGCTCACATAGGGAACAATCATAATACCAATCACAAGTCCCGCAGATAAAACATTCGAGCTAGACATGTCAGGAAATATTTTTTGTAACAATGGCGATACAAACAATAATGCAAAATAGCCGTACACTACAGTGGGTACAGCCGCTAGTAATTCCAGAATTGGTTTGATCATTTCTTTTTTATTCGACGAAACGTACTCACTTAAAAAAGCGGCGCATAGAGTTCCCAAAGGGATAGCTACAATCAGCGCAATAAATGTTGTCATAAAAGTACCAGACACCAAAGGCAAGATACCATAGTGAGCTTGATCGTATAAAGGAGTCCACTCTGTGTCGGTTAAAAATTCTTTGAGCGAAACAGTTTGAAAAAAAGGAAGTGATTCGTTCACTAAAATTCCGACGATACTAACGGTCACAAAAACAGAAGAGGCTGCCGCAAGAAATAAAATACTTTCAATCAGCAATTCTTTAAAACGTCGCCAACGACGAACGGGGTGATTGGCAGCAGTGAATTTATTGATGCCTAATTTTTTTTTCTTCATGCAAGGACGTTAAACGAAATCAAAAAAACAATCAAAGCGATTAACGAACTTGTTAATAAAGTCATATCAATATGCTTACTTAATTCAGAGGAAAATAAGATGGTTTTCATGTGCCCAAACTAACAGCTTACATGTCGGTGTCATGTCAGGATTTGATTAGGATTTTTGATATTTCCTTAAATTTGGCGGCTACCAGTGCTGAATTTGATCAAAAAACAGCCACGCCGATACTCCTAACCATCTTAACTAACAAAAGTCAGCTGGAATTTGCTTGCCGATTTCGATTGCACATCCATGCACTCAATTGAATGGTGCTTAATATGGTGTGTATTTCCTATACTTACTTAGTTCTGCGTCCGCGAGTTTAAGATGATCCCCCATAATCTTACGCCAAAAATCCAGACGATTTTTTAATGTAAGATATTTATTTTGATACGTCAGAATCGTTACCAAAGATCCGGCTCTTGTCTTTGCTTCCTCTTCTGTCATATTTTGCTCATTCTTAATCATGTGCTCAGCAATCTTCTGACTATTATCTACTGCTTCACCACTTGAAGTCTGCACAACAATACCTGATTTCAAATCCAAGCTAGTTAATTGCGTATCAATCTCTGAAACCATCATGCCCAGGTTTTCCATTCTAGACACTTTATCTTTAAAGTGAATCCAACTGTCTATTTTTTCAACCTTACTTAGACTTTGATAATTAATTAAATCCTGAATAAATTTTCTTACTACGGTATTAAGATCTTTTTCTTGTTCCAAAAGTGAAAGTTTTGTTTGAAGTTTTTCAACTGTATCCAATGCTGGTCGGAAAGTCGATTCCACCATTTGGTTTTCTTCCATAAAAGTAGAGCTAAAAGTATTTAACGATAATAACAATGTACTAGCTAAAGTTAGTAAAATATATTTTTTCATACTTATTCCTATCTGGCTTCGATACAGTCACGATTGACGAAGATTATTATAAATAAACTGAAGCTAATTTTCTAGATGTAATGATTCTAACAGGTGACGGAAATTGTCACCTTACATCGTTACCTGAATGTTAATCGAGTGAATCCAGTCCACCTGAATTTCTGTTAGAAAAATTTCTCGGGTGCGAGATAAAATACTTGCCTGCATTGACTATTTCCAACTTGGCCAAATATAGCGACAAAATTAAAACAATTATCTTAAATTTTGCCAAAAAGTCGAATGAGACAAAAAAGAAGTTTTTAATGAATGCTGTAGATTTAAATCAACGGCCCACAGATAATCCTAATATTTTTTTCAATCCTGAAGGGCCCGTGGCTCCAGGACCGGAAAATAGTAAAAGCCAGTCAGAACCTAGTCGCGGGATTTAAAATAAAATCGAACTATTCAAGTTGATTCGTCCCCGATCGGGGATTTCGAGAGAATTAAACTAGGTTCAATTAATTAGCTTGTCATTTTTATGGCTATTGATTAATAAACAAACATGCACAAGACAAATCCTGCCTCTATTTACAAAAATTGCACTACAGATCCAGACCATTTTTTAAAAGACGAAATGGAGCAAATGGGATCAACGGCAAGGACTCTACTGGAATCAGACATTGAATTAAGATTAGCTATGACAGTCGAAGAGCGAATCAATGCTCACGAAGACGCTTTACGATTATTTAATGACTTAGCATGTGCTGGCATTGAATTTCACAAAAGCAACAAGGTTTCTTAATGCAAAATTTAAAAGGACTAATAGAACGTCTATTTGAAAGTAAAATTGATTTTGTATTAATCGGTGGATACGCCAGCGTTGTTCACGGTGCAACCTTAGTCACTCAAGTTATCGATATTTGTGCAGCACTCACTGAATCAAATATTCAACTTCTAAGAAATAGCTTTGCAAATTTAAATCCCATTCACAGAATGAACCCAACCGCTAAACTTTCGTTTTTGACCCATCCAAAAGATTTGAATAACTTAGAAAATATTTACTTAAAAACAGATTACGGTGTGCTTGATATTTTATCTCGAGTACCCCCGATCGGGGATTTTGAAAGGATTAAATCACAGGCCATCATCGTTAGCTTATACGGACACAAGTGCCATGTTATTTCGTTGCAAGATTTAATTACTGTTAAACAATCCATGAAACGCCCTAAGGACCAACAAGCCCTTGAGGAGCTTCAGATTATTCAAACCAAACTTAAACCTAACGTTTAGTCCGGTAAACGCACCTAGCATCCCCGACCTAGCTCTGCTCGTTCTATTCTACTAGGGGATCGTACCGGTCCTGTAATAATTCCGCTTTTAAATCGCCTAATAATCGCCTATTATTAGCCTATGTATAATTACGAAATTACGCCTAGATTATTAAAATTGATAAAGTCCATTTCTTTGCAGATCCAACTGATGGATAACCAACGATTTACAAATGTCGTTTTAATGGAGCTACAAAAATCTGCTACAGAATTGTCATCGTATTCTTCGACAAGTATTGAAGGCAATCCCTTACCTTTAACCGAGGTCAGGAAGATTCTAAAATCTCGCCCAAAACAAATTATCGATTCAGAGCGTGAAGTCATTCAATATAACGACACCCTTATTCGGCTAAATGATCTGGTCCGTAGTGAAAAATTTAAATTAGAACATAAAACGATCGTGACGGCACACTCTCAGTTAATGAAAGGATTATTGCCGAAAATAAAATTAAATATCTATCGTAAAGAATCCGTTTTTGTAAACAATCCAAAAACTAGAAAAGCGATATTTTTGCCACCTGACCATCAAGACGTACACTCTTTAATGACCAAACTTGTTAACTACGTGAATGAGAATATAGGCAGTATCGATCCCCTCATTCTTGCCGGAATATTTCACAAGCAATTTGTTTTAATTCATCCTTTTGTTGATGGTAACGGCCGAACTGTTCGATTAATTACGAAAGCTTTGCTAGCCAGTCTTGGAATTGATACATTTTTTCTTTTTTCTTTCGAAAATTATTATAATCAAAATGTAAGTAAGTATTTTTCCAAAGTAGGCGAGCGAGGTGATTATTACGATCTTGCCGATAAACTTTCATTTACGGAATGGTTAGAGTATTTTTGTGAGGGCATTCTGGATGAGTTATACAGAGTACAAAAAATCATTACACAACACACAGCCTCACCCTCACTTGTATCTTCAGAGGTTCAAAATAAAATTTTAACATTCATAGATAAGCACGGATATATCAAGGATGTTGATTATGCCAAATTTACTAATAGAGCGAAAGCCACTCGCACCTTGGATTTCAATAAATTAATAAAAATGAATTTAATTGAACGTCACGGCAAGGGGCCCGCGACGTATTATAAAAGGAAGATTTGATATTGTTTCGTGATAATTTTCGCGTTGATGCCCCCAACGGAGTGTAGCAGACCCCTATCTAACTTGATTTACATTATTCACCCTTGGTGCCTGACCTTGGTTAGCGGCTGCCTGACAAAAAAACATAGTTACTGATTTATTATTTATTTTAAATACATCGTCATACACCATTTGAAATACAGCTTGCCCGTGCAGTAAATTAACAGATCTTACGATATCTGTGCCATTTGGGACAACTATAGCTTTATGAACGTTGCAAGATATTGCTGTCTTTTGATTTGACCTTTGTTTTTCGTCGTAGCTTTTCGTATCCCCATTACCATCCTCTGCTCGTACAAAAATGGTCTGGCCAGAATACAATACGTATGGAATCATTTCTGATCCATTGTGTTTCACTTTTTTGAATTCAGCTATTGCCGAATTTTCCGTACGCCACAAAATTAAATCCATACTTTCCCTAACTGACAATTGCTGACCATCAATTTCAAGAACCTGCGGCCTCATAAGTGCAAACACGCTACTAACGCTTAAAAAAATACTAACCAATAATATTTTGCTCATAGTTTTTTTATTCATATATACCTCTAAAAATATTTAGGTTCAAATTAGCGATTCTTCGTTCTATTTTTAAAAATGTAAACAAGTTCGTAATATACATCACTTTCTGAAATGACGTTGGAGAAACTATTTTCAAAGTTATTCATGTCTTGATAAAATTCGCTTACGACATCAGGATTAGCAGCTCTGACAGTAGTATTAAAATAATACCAACCGCCTTGAGACTCTATGTATGCAGCTCCAGCTTTTGATAATTTAGCGACGGCTCGTGTTCGACAAAAAAATCCGTTATTTCTAAGCTCATCTAATTGGATTAGGACTTCTTCTTTATCGACTTTAAATCTATCTACGATATCAAAAATGAAATTTGAAAGCAGTCTACTCGAATCCTCTGTATCCTTTTTTAAGATATAGTCAGACATTCCTAAATAGTATTTCTTATAACGAAAATTTTCATAAGCTTTAATAGGATAAATCATTATGAGCCCAAGCGTATTGCCTATAACATTTACTGCGGTTGCAAATAGCACACCTTCAAGTTTTGAATCAAAATTCCTTTGGGCATCTTTATAGCTAATCCAGAGGAAGCCTGGCATTATATTCTTACTCATACCGATTTTTTTGTAATTTTCAGCGCACACTTTATCTTGCTCTTCCGAATTCAAATTCACATAATCCTTTTTATCTTCAACTGTGTTATCGCCCTCTGCAAATGATATCGAATGGACCACAGTAAGGCTTGCTATCAGAAAAAATGAAATTATTTTATTTGTCATTTAGAACTCCTTTTTTTTAATTAAATTCGTAAAATATTTATTTGCTGTTATTATTTATAATTTCTTTGAGGTTTATTTTTTGACTTTTTACTTTCTCGCTGAATAAACCCTGGGTTTTTGTAATTTGATATAGTTCTAATATTTGTGTTGGATCTGTAATACTCTCGGTGGAACTAAAATCCACAACTCCATATACATTTTCAGCTATGATCCTGCCTTCAGGATTGTAAATCACGATATTACGCAATTTTCTATTTTGATTAGTCTTACTAGGTTGCTCCTCCTTATTTGGAACAACACTTAACTTGTAGTCATTTCGTGAAAAATCAATTCTCATATCTGTCTGAGTAGAAGGGATTTCAATTCGATAGTTGTTAATAATTATCGATAGGCCTTTAAATCGTGATGCCGCTAAATATTTAATAGAACCATCATTAGAAATCTTTATTTCTAATGATGAGTCCTCATTTCCAGTTAGTACTATTTTTATACCCAGATCGCGATCATGAAAGTGATTGACCAAATCAGTAATGTCTAAATAATTCAAATCATTTTTAAAATTACCAATTTCAAGTGAAGTTAAAAAATTCTGTGAATTAGTAATTTTCTCTCTACTAAAATTCCCAATTCCAAAATAGTTCGAATAACGAATACCAAGAAAATCTAAATTCCGTAGTTGCATTGTACCTAATTGCAATCGTTCATGAAGCCGACTTGATATTCTTCTTTCAAATTCGTAATGCGAGCTATTATGTAAGTAATACGAGTCACTATCGTTGTTCTTCAAGTTATCACAAGGTTGTCGGTGGTAGTAAAACACATCATCGCCACTTGCAAAACTTTTGATTTCGTCCGCGACATTAAATAAACTTACACACTCTGATACATGCATTAAATTGAGCTTGAGTAACATGTTTTGAAAGTTAGTATGTTCAACTTTAGCTCCATATTTTTCATCAGATTTGAACTTAGCCCCATATTTTTCATCTGTTTTGTAATTTATAAAATACTGATCCATTTCTTTTGATAAGATCATAGCCGTGGCATATTGGACCTTTTG
>JBPOJH010000093.1:0-12218 GCA_052033755.1 Bdellovibrionota bacterium
AAAATCACTTACGCTGGTTAGTGTCCTATGCGTATTTTATTACTTTGTTATTTGCATTTTTTGTGGTGCTATACGCGACTAGCTCGCAAAATATCGAGAAAGAAAAAAAATTCGAACAATCTATTCGCGCAGAAATGAAATTTGCCATGACGGGAACTGGTGGCGGATCTGGCGGTGCGGGACCGGGAGGACCGGATCAAGCTGGCGCAGTTGGGGGAGTTGTTAATCCCATTCAAGACAACCCCATCGATTTATTTAAAAAACGTAACGTCGGCAATGCCGAAATGTTAGAGTATGTTGAAAAATTGTTAGATGAAAACATGGACAAAGAGGAAAAAAGCAAAACCGTCAATGATGTTCGACATGATTCGATTGGTGTTAAAATTTCTTTGTCGGCTTCGACGTTTTTTCCTTCTGGTTCGGCCAAATTAAAACTACCTGCACTGAAAACTTTGGACAAAATTGCTCGCATTTTGAAAAAGTCCAATCGTCGTGTGATTATCGAGGGACACACCGATGACCAACCCGTCGTTGGTGGAACTTACGACAGCAACTGGGAGCTAGCCAGCATGCGAGCCACCAGTGTCGTTCGGTATTTGATCAAATATCAAAAATTTGATTCAAAAAAATTAGCTGCCATTTCATATGCAGATCAACGTCCGTTAGTTCCAAATGACACAGAAGAAAATCGTGCAAAAAATCGACGTATTGAAATATTGGTTGTGAATAACGAAAATCTAGAAGATTTATAAGCTAAGCAGCTAAGCGACTTTCTGAGATGGCTAGTGGTATGCCGACGATAAAGCACGTATTGGAACAACTTTCATCTAAACGAATATACCCATGATGATCATTCAATACCCCTACTGCCAATGTCAGCCCTAAGCCCGTTCCTTCGCCGACTGGCTTGGTGGTAAAAAATGGGTCAAAGATTTTATTTTTAATGGCTAGTGGAATACCAGATCCTGAATCGACAATACGAATTTCTACCATCGAGTCTGCTGTTGATTCGACATCGATACGAATCCATTTTTCTTCTTCGAAGTCTTTGATGGCGGCAAAAGAATTACCAATTAAATTTAATAATGCTTGCGTGATTTGCACGGGTCGACAATGAATCATGACATCGGCGTGCTTCCAATTAAATTGAATATCGATATTACTATTACGCAGGCGTTGGCTCCAAAATGTTAAAACGTCTTCTAAAAGTATGGTCACTGAAACATTGCAAAATTCATCATTGGAACCATCTCGAGCAATGGTGCGAAGTCCGGAAATAATTTTCGAAATACGCAGGGAGGTTTCTTCAATTTTTTTCAAACTTTCCAACAAAAAAATGGGCTCTAGGCGACCTTGTTGTGATTTGATTCGCATTGATTGTGCACGACCAGAAATAATAGCCAAAGGGTTATTAATTTCATGGGCTAAACCACCGGCCATCTCACTTAAGGAGTTCAATCGGTCCAAATGTGCAGATTTGACCTTTTCGTAATCTAAGGCGTTCTTTAATTTCATTTTTTCAGTTTCATCTTCGACAAATCCGACAATAAGTACGCGATTCAATGTTTGGCTAATTTTTAATGGGAACAAGCGTACAGAAATTTTTTTCCCATTTTGCAATTCCAGTAAAGAAACCTCTTGCAGTTCGACGGTTTGTTTCTGCAAGCGGAGTTTTTGGTTGGTATCCTTTCGTGATTGGCTTTGACGTATTAAAGACGCATTGTCTTTTGTGGCGGCTGTAATTGTTTTTTTCATAAACCGTATAGCTTTGGCAGTGTGTTCTTTTTTGATAACAGACGCTAGCAAATATCGATAAGAACTGTTGATGATTTTTTCATCCAAGTTTAACTGCGATTGTGCTTTGCTGTTAATGAAAATAACTTTTTGTAATAACGAATCCCAAACAAACACCGTCACCGGTGCACTTTCTAAAACAGATTTAAATAAATCCGTGTGATAAATTTGACGACGGAAATACCACCAACTAGAACCCATCACTATGGTTAGAAAACCCAGTACGGCCATTGATACTGACTGCAAATGCCAAGAAAAAAAACTTAAACCTAATAACAGCAAGCACTGCCCAGCAATGGGAAGCAATTGTGATAAATGAATAAAGCGAATCCAATTTCTTAGCATAGACAATGTTATATCGGTCCCATCAGGGATTTCTTAACAATTGTCATAATATCATCATATTCACCAATACTTTTCTGACGAAGACTGACAACAAGATTTACACAATCAGCAACATTCAAAATAAAAAAACCCCAGATTTAGTCCAGGGTTCCTTGTTGAGTTTAGAATTATTTTCGGAAATTCTAATTTTGAGATGATTAGGCTTTTTTGCATCCTAAGATACAACAAATCAAACGCTTTAAGATTTCTTTTTGATTTAGTCCTTCTTCAGCAATTACTGCCTTCAATAAATCGGGACCTGACTCAGTAGAGCTTTTCTTCAATTTAACAGTTCTTCTCATAATATCTGTGTGTATTTTAATATCTTCAACATCTAAATTTTTAATAATATTACCTACAGCAATTTGTAAGTTAAAAGTGTCTTGTGCAGACTTATCAACTCCCATATTTACACCTAATGCGACAAAATCTCCAAACACAGTGCCATACTCAATTAATGCCTCATTTTTTGCTGCATCAGAACCCGTCTTATTTTCAATTGCAACTCTTGAAATTTCAGCAACTTTATACATAGTTAAAGCGTAATCTACAGTTGTAGTTCCTTCATCCACAGTAACTACTGATGGAGCTTTTCTTAATGCTGATGAAAGAGCTGCGGAGTCACTTACATTGATTGCTTTTCCAACTCCATTCACTTTAGACATAATTTCATTTACTATACTTGCTCGATTGTTAAGGACTTTTAATCCAGTTTCAATTCTCAACATCTCCTTTTGCTCTTTTTCGCTCATCTCAACTTTTCTGTAGTCCTTAGATTCGCCTTTTTGAGCCATTGCAATGGAAAAGCCATTCAATGTAAACGCCAATGCCAACGTGGTTTGTAAAATATGCTTTGTGATTGCCGCTGATTTCATTATTAATTCTCCTTTAGTTTGCTTAAATCTATGGTTTCAAATTTTTATATTCAATTTTCATTCCAAACTTATACTTTATTTGATTTTTTCTTTATTTTACTTTTGTTTCCTATCTTCGTTTTACGTGCATTCCATCATCGATTTACTGATTTTCTATCCTTTTCCTTCGAAGATTAAAAAAATCAAGTGTCAAAATTTTTTACAGTGGCCTATTTTTGTCCGCACGATCGTTTTAAATACTCTTGATCATTTTTTAAAATCCCAGATTGCATTTGATTGGTCACGGTAAGGCATCTTTGACTAGTAACTTTTCCATCTTTCATTTTCATTGATGCAGAGTTTACTATTAATAAAAGATCAGAAAAAGTTTCGTAAACTTTAGCTAAACTTTTGATAGCAAAATCTGCAGTGCTATATGCGATTAGTGCTTTAGTATGCGTTATCTTTCTTTGTATTGGTGATTCTTTATTAGCAGCCGAATTGACTTGTTCTAAGTTCGTTTTCGAAATAGGAGTCATATAATTTATAAAATCTTTTAATTCCGATTCATTGATTTTAGTAGAAAGTAGATTAACTCGTAATTCTTGTCCTTCAACCGAAACTAATTTTGCTTTCATTTGTTTCAAAAACTCTTCTTGAAATAAAGTGATCTTTTGCTTGGTGACCTCTAATCGATCATTCAAATCTGTATTTAAATGTTTACTTACAACAGTCCCATCCGACTGTAAACTTATGCCATCGATACTTTTAAAAATTAAATCTATATTTCTATCTAACATTAGTAAATTTAATTTATCCGTATCCTCCGCAGATAATGTAATCGTAGCACCATCAATTTGGATATTATACTGTTTTGCAATTTGCTTGATAGTCTTGATGTACATACTTTTATCTAAAACCAATCGATCATAAATTGATTCCGATTGAATTTTTTCATAGATAGTTTTTGCTTTTTGACGTTTAAATAACGCAAGCAACTCTATAATCACATCATTCAACGCTAACTCTTGTTGCTTCCAAAAAACTTCAGACTGGGGTTCAACTTTAGTTTCCCACCATTTTCGAAATCCGTCATACCCCGATTTAATTTCGGGTATAATGTCACCAGATCTGATATAATCCACACCATTTTTCCAAGTTGTTCCATTTTGATCGACGACAGGAGTGTACAACAAATATGGCAGTGCCAAAGAACCCTTTTCAATAGCATCATAGACTGTTCCATTTATAATTTTTGGTGGATTAAACTCAATTCCATTCATTAAAGATCCATTTATAACAGACTCACCCTTTACGAATTGAGTAACTACGGAACCAGAGTGAGCTTTTGGCCCCCAAAGCATCGACCCAATGATCGAGCTGGCGAAATCAGGAGTATTAATATTGCCAAAGTTTTTTGAATAATTTCCAGCCAAATTTACCATTTCAAAATCAAGTTCTTTGCTGTTTTTAATTCCATAATACCAAGCTTGTCCAGGAATAGTGATTGGTCTTGGATCACCTAATAGGCTTGCGATTTTAATAACTGTTTGTCGCGTGCTTTCGTCATCAACTTTTGTCGTTCTGTAAATAACAGATTGGATTAATTGCAATCCCTTGGCTGCTGCTTGCAGGTCATGTGAATCTAAATTTGAAGCTTTAGATAAAAGTGAAAATATTTGATCTAAAACTTTTTGATCATTTTCAGTATGTTTAATAAGAGAAATATTTTTATCAGCTCGGATTAATTCTTTTCCTGCTTTTATGGTTTCTACTGCATTTTTTATTGTAATCATTCGTGATAAATCTGCATCCGATTTCGAAATAAATATGTTTTTTTCTGCGACTTCACTTCCATGCGCAACACCGTTTAAGGGATCAATCGCATCTAATAAAGAAACAGTATCTTTGTAAGTAGGTTTAAACTTATCTTTAATAGCTTTTGCCATATAGTCATAGGCCACATGGCTGGCATTGTATTTAGCCGAATAATTATTTATTAAACTGGCCCACTGCTGTTGAATACTGGAAAAAGTTAATAACTGATGATCAATAAATTCATCCGATTGTCTGCGGTATTCATACATGGATGCTAGCAAAGGGCCATGTACACACTCTGGCTTATCTTGTAAATCATTGTCGGAATTACATTCTTTAGAAGATGGAAAATACTTCATTGATTTTAAATTTTCGTTATATTTATCTGTCGCCTTAGATAACATCATTGAATCCAATGGCCGATAATACAGATTTTTAACAAATGAATTTAACAACATATCCGCCCATACAAATAAGGTTGTATGCATAACCCCTTTACCCCTTTGTAAAGTTCGATAAGCAAGGGTTGGATAATACATAGCAGCTCCAACTGCATTATTACGCCCTATTGCAAACCCAAATTCTAATATTACTTCGCCCAAAACATTTAAAGCACCTTTGGCTGCGACTGTAGTCGCTTTTTGAACGATGGGTGTAACAACCAAGTTAATCGTTAATAATGAAAAAATAGTGCTGGCATATTCGTGGGTTTTTTTAGTGCTATGAAAACTTTGAACAAAATTTTCATAAGCGCGATCACAAGATAATAAATCTCTTTCCTGATCTTTTAAAGATTCTTGATGTTTTTTCAATTTTTCAATTTCAGGATTAGTTGTTTTTTCTGGTTCTTTATTTTTATCAGAATTAACTTTTTTAAAATTTTCGTTGGCTAGTCTTTTTTGTAAATTTAAAAGACTTTGCGTATTAAAAGCATTATCTAATTCTATAGATTTTTGATCCTGCTGAACAAATAAAGCCGTACACTTGTTTAAATCTTGATGTTCACCAAAAATGTCATGTGTGATACTGGAAGCTAATGATCCTATTACCAAGGGCATATTATTAACAAAAAAACCATATCTTGGATTGCGGATTATCATTCTTAATGATTCGCCAGACAGTCCTGCAGCCAGCATAAAGTTATAAAAAGCAAAATGTGAAACCCAGTCGCCTTGACCATTAACTAAATTCGCCAGTCCCATTGGGTTTTTTTCATAATTACGAATCATGTCTTGAGCAATAAAGGCCCCCTGAGCAATAAAAAAAATCATCGTTTCCAATGGAAATCGTGCCGTTTTATTTTTAATTACTTCCCAGAATCTTTTTAAAATAATTTCTCTTTGCGATGGCAGGGTACTTTTAAGTTCTTTTAATTCTTTATACAATGAATCTGTGTTTTTAATATCAAGCATTTTAAACACAAAATCTTCTTGAGAAGCCTTCATTAAATTATTTGAAGCCGTCGCATTTCCATTTAAAAATAAATTTGTAGGGCGGAATTTCATGGCCTCTTTATAATTTAATCGAAAGAAATAATCGGCACCATAAGCACTATCTGCTGCTGTTTTAACTCGAAATACTCGGCCTGCAGATGTTTCTTGTGCGCCTATCCATGCAAACTTGGCAGCTGCACCAAGTCCCGACATTGATTTAAATATACTTGCCTGTGCTTGTTGTTGATTAAAAGAATCAAAACCATGTGGCCACTGCACCATTAAATTGGATAGTAGTGATAATGACAATAATCTAGGTAAATATATCTTGCGAAACTGCTTCAACATATATTGGCCACCTTTGCTTATTGAATGTTAAGCAATTAGTTTGCCAAATGTTGAATGCTCAAATCGTTTTAATGGTCATTTAAAAACAATTTTTACTATTTAAAGTTTAAATTCTATATTGTTTGAGCATGCAGACATTTTTTGCCTACAGTTGTTAAGCCACTGACACTGTCAAAGTTTTTAACAGCTCCCTGCCTCAGCGAGCGTTGCAGTCTGAGTTAGTTTTCGCGATCACAATTCTTTGCAGGATCGTCGATCCTAATTTTCTCAAAGTGATACTAATCCGATCGTGGACTTTGCTAGTAATCCTTAAACGACAACCACTTTCTGAATCACTTCCCTTTGTTGTCCTGTTAATTTAAAATCATCGTTAGTGATTAAGGTCGCTAATAGCTGCTTCTGGTTATTTGTGGCCTTATTGAAGGATTCTTTTTTAAAATTTAATTCTTTCTTGACCTCGTTGAGATCTAAGCTGACCGAGTATTTCATTTCACAAATATTTATGCAGCGATCTTCTCTTTCAATTAACAGATCAATTTGACAGTTTTCGTTCTTGTAAAATGATTCCGTTGTTTGAATGCCCGCTATTCCTAGCTTGGATTTAATGATATCGATATGCTTTACACATAATACTTCAAATGCCAACCCCGCCCATGTTTTATATTTTGCGCTTCGTTTTTTTTGCAACCAATAGTCATTCGGCATACGACGCCCTTTCGTAAACCAAGTTAAATAAAACCGACTATACTCATCCGTTAAAAGATAAATTTTTTCTTTTTTGTTTTTTTTGTAGCTGGATAACGCCGTAATAAAATCTGCTGTTTCTAGATCCTCTAGCCATTTTGTTAGACTGCCCCCCGAACTAACCCCCAAGGCCTCTTTGATTTCATCTCGAGTCATTCCATAATGATGCTGTCCCAGCAGCTTTACAATTTCGACATAATTTTCATGTTTATCGAATATAGCTGAATATAGATCTTCAAATTCATCATACAATAGACCCTCTTTGGAAAAAATAATTTCTTGAATATTTTCCACAACCGATAGGTTTGGCTTTAATAACGTCAGATATTTAGCAACACCTCCCATAGCAAAGTATAACTCTATAATTTGTTGGTGGCCAAAATCCAAACCACTTTGCTTTAAAAAGCCCTCAGTTTCATATAAATCGAATGGATGTAAATGAATTTTATGCGTCAATCGATGATGAAATCCATAGCGACCCTTGATTATTTTTTTAATAATCCATGAAGCGGAAGAACCACACACGATGCAAATAACATTTGGATCCGATGACAAGTAATGATTCCAAAAATGATCCAAAGCTAGAAGAAAATCAGATTTACCGCCCGTCAACCATGGCACTTCATCAAAAAATAAAACTGTTTTTTGGGGGGAATTCTTTATTTTTTTAGATAACGACACAAATGCCTGATTCCAGTTTGCAAACGACGTCGCTTCTGATTTTTTATAAGTCGCCTCTAGCGCATACTTAAAGTTTTCCAACTGAATGCTAGATTTCGCTTTTTTAACCCCAGTCAAATGAAAAAAATCGCACTTTTGTTCTTTAAAGAACTCTGTTACCAAGTATGTCTTTCCAATACGACGACGACCATAAATAGCCATAAAGGCAGGCTTCTTGTTGTTTAATAACTCTTGAAAAATTTGTATTTGTTTATCGCGACCGTATATCTTCATAAGTCGAAGTTAAGCCAAATCTGTATTTCATAGTGAGATTTGGCTTTATCTACACAACTTGAGAGAGATGACTCATAGTGAATCAAAATGATAATAAATCCCTTAAAACTGATTCCACCTAATTGAGGTACATATTTTTTAATCCAACCGACTTAACTACACATTAAGAAATGCCGATACGTTATGTCATGAAGTTGATATACCTGACCTGCAGTTTATTGTTTTCAGCACTCTTGTCTGGATGTTACATCAAAGGCAGTATCAGTGAATTAGAGGAAGCTCTTACAGCCGACAAAACCACTAGCTCAACGAGCACTACAATTCCATCCACCACTACAACGACATTACCTCCCCTACAAATCAATGCCGTCACATTATTAAGCGGAGATATCGCTAACAACAGTTTAACGACGACTCCCAATTTTAGTTTTAACTACTCGACCTTAGGAAATACATATAACTTTGGTAATTTTGAATTTTCCATTGGATCCAGCGTCGGAGCCACTAATATTCTAAATTGGACCAGTATAGGTAGCTCTCAGGTTATCAATCAATCAGGGTTATCACTAATTCAAGACACCGATTATTATGTCAATGTTCGCGCCAAGGATACAATGGGAAATGTATCTACTTCTGTTAGTGCTTCTTGGCGAGCCGTCGCTAGCGTTAGCGTAGCCGCACGTTTTGCTGCGGCACCGAACTGGATGGATTATGTGAAAATATCAAATACAGCGCAAGCGTGTGATAATACAGCGAATGGATATTACAATTGTTATCACGGTGGCGAAAAGAAAACAGTCACAGCGACTGGTGAAAACTCTTGTGCAGGATTAACAGCTTACGATGCCTTGGGAGTATTTACTTGGACTTGTGTTGCAGGAACCCCCGTGACATTTATTACCAAAGAAGTTAAACCCGGAAAGGGTTTAAAAGACCTAGTCACATCATCGGGTTGGATTAATAACCGAGTTTTCATTATTAAAAATGGTTCACCCTTAAAAAGTAGCACGTATAGCGCTTGGTGGACTAATCCTGTTACAGCCTTACCCTCTAACTCCACAGGCCCAGCTCCTGTTAGCTTATCTTCAACTGGTACAATCTATGTCGTAAATTCTGATATTATTAGCTATGGCTATCAAATCACAGTTGATAAAATTGGTATCGTGGTCAAAGCAGGATATACACTTAGCATTGATCCCAACGCATCCATGAATTGCCAAAATGGTACTAACCGCTGCTTGTTTTTGGGTAGCAACACGATAGTCATTGGAAATTATTCTTGGTTTGAAGGTAATTTCAAAGGCAATTCCAACGAGATATTTTGGAATAGCTTTCTTACATACGGCTTAGTATTTAATAACTCGCAATTTTACAATTGGGGCTATATCGCTTTTGGTAATTATAATTCATTTTTACTAAGAGGAAATCTAATAACAAAAACTACAGGCGGAATGTCCTTTTACGCGGACAACAGCAATCATTCAAGCTATCGAGAAAATAAATTTTTGAATACTCATATAGAACTGACGGACCTTTCTAACTACAATGTTATGAGTAATAACGTTATTTATTCTTCTAGTGGATTTCAACTACCAGGAACCAATGACAATATAGTCAGTTTTAATACGATTTCATCAGAGTCAGGAAACTACTTTTTAGGCGCAGGTTCGCAAAAAAACACGGTTCATAATTTACTATTTTATGGTGACATGTCTTTGTATTTTATTGGTGGTTCAAGACTTACATTTAGCCATGTTGTTGGTAACAAAATGACGATATATGGCAGCAGTGCTACTAATATTAAATTCACAGGACTAACTGGCTTTAATAGTTGCGAAACATTCGGAGGGATACTTAAGCCAAATGATGGATTGAATGCCACTTGCGGATTGATAGCTCCATCAAATGGTACAGCCGTTACAGTTGCTAATGTGAACGCCTCACAATATGGTAGGATTAGTTCAGACACTCATTTCCCTGGATATGAGATAGCTTCAGGATTACCCTTTTCAACGATAAATGTTCAAACGCAATTTGATAGTTTTTTTACTGGTTTAGTTAATGGATTTATTACAAATTGCAGCAGTGGTGATACTTGTTATCTTTTTAGTTCTAAATTAAAATCAAATGACTCCGTCATTCTGAATAAGTCAGGCAATCTAACCGCTGCTAATTCTGCTTTTCCGAATATAGCAACCGATCCTTGCCCCGCGGAAGTTCATGGGAATAACACAGCAACAGATCAAGCAACAACTCCGCACACATATTTGCTGAATGCTATGGAAATCATCGGCGATGAAATAGGTAATGACAATGGCCTGTGTGAATCCAATGAAGCATGTATTTACGCCCCAAACATCGGTGCCTACCAAGGTGAAGGAGACTATACCACCAAGACCTGCGCTTTTCAAAATGGCACAGTCACTGGAGTTCAGCTATACGCCTACCCGACCAACGGACAATAACTCTGCTATTCCGATTTAAAAGCTAAATATAACTCAAGCCAAATCTGCTTTTTATAGTGAGATTTGGCTTGAGTTATCAAAAATTTGATTGGCTTCGTTTATTCAAAATTATTGGACCAACGAGGTTTAAAATAATTGTGTGAATCATTTGTGATGTTGCGTTCTTCTTCGCCCTCTAAATCAGAAATGTAAATCTGACTAGAGCCACTGCGATTACTTGTGTACATCAGCAAACGACCATCGGGAGAAAACACGGGATCTTCATTGTTAGCCCACTTGCCATTTTTCTTTTTCGACGAAGTAATACGAACCATGTTCGTTCCATCCGCATTCATCGTGAAAATATCAAAGTGATCATTTTCCCAACCTGCGAATGTTAGACGCTTACCATCGGGCGACCATGCAGGTGTTGAATTATATCTTCCTGCAAATGTTTTTCTTTGTACATTCGTTCCATCTGCATTCATTACATAAATCATTGGCTGACCACTGCGATCCGAAGAAAAAGCAATCTTAGTACCATCTGGTGACACCGCCGGTTCAACATTCATCGCCCCTCGTGGTCCACTTGTAATTTTTGAAACCAAAGTTCCGTCATAAGTCATCTTGAAAATATCTGGAGTTCCTTGCTGAGACAGCGTCAGGAGTATATACTTTCCATCCGGAGCAAAATTGGAACCTGAATTGATACCTTCACGATAAGAGACCAACCATCTTTTCCCCGTGAACAATTCGAAAATAAATAAATCCGCATTTCTAGTTTTAGTTTTTGCCCTTTGAACAAATGCCGTATAAGCCACGCGCTGTCCATCCGGAGACCAGGATGGTGATAAGGCCACCGATTTGTGATTCGTTATTTTTTCGATATTCGCCGAATCCCAATCCATCACATAAATTTCACGATACTTATTTCCACCACGATCACTGGCCACCACAATTCGCGACAAAAACATGCCCTTAGCTCCAGTTAATTCTTGCATAAAATCATTTGTAAAAGTGTGAGCAATACGTCGTAATGCTCCAACTGTACCTTTATATTTTTTTCCAAACATTAATTTGGATTTACTAACTTGATACACGAACACTTCTAATACCAGATTTTCTCCAGCTACTGTGTACGAACCTCGAACTAAAAACTCGGCGCCGATGGTTTTCCAACTTTCAAATTTAAAACCTTTTGGATCCTCAGGAAAAGGTTTAATACCTGTTTTACTTGTGTCCTCTAAAAATGCGGCTGGATTTACAAATTGAAAAAATCCTGACACAGTCAAATCATTATTTATAATTCTAGATAATTCAGTCCCGATAGAATTAAAAGAAGGCACACTGGCCGAGTTCCCTAAAAAAATTAAACTTGGAAAAGCCACTAAACTTTTTTTAGCCTTCGCTTTGTTAATATCAAAATCCACCTTTGCATCGGTTGT
>JBPOJH010000012.1:0-15061 GCA_052033755.1 Bdellovibrionota bacterium
GTTGAAATTTCAGGGATGACTTGTGGCGGGTGCGTGTCTGCCATTAAATCTAAATTGTGTAAAATGGAGGGAGTCGCAGAGTGCAAGGTTGAAGTCGGTAAAGCCACCTTAGTCACAAAAGAAGGAATTAAGTTAGATAATAAAAAAATTTCGGATTTAGTGACTGAAGCTGGTTCGGATTACAAAGCGACTAAGATTGAAAATAAATAATATCAAATCCAACGAATAAATTTCATTCGTGCACACTTAGGTGTGCATTTTTTTCGAAAATGAAAGATTAATAGCAAAGTAATTCAATCGTAAGTGGAAAGTGGTCGCTCGACGCAACTTCAGAATGAACCTGACCAGCATACGACTCACAACCTTTCACAAAAATATGATCTAAAAATATTTTTCTAGGGTCGTTGCCAAACACATAATGGTACAAACCAAGTTCAGTCATTCGTTGAACCAGATAAGACATGCGATCTACATTCCAAGTGTTGAAATCACCAGCTAGTAGTATTTTGGGATTTCTTTTTTGAATCACATCCAACATATATTGCACGACACTATCAATGTGTTTTTGGAAATCTAAAGTAGAAACAAAATTAATTCCATGTATGTTGACGACTAACAGTTCAGCCCCATTCTGTAAGCTAAATAGGGAAAATAAACTCATCTTCGCTGTTTCTGTGATTGGCTCTTTGACTGGACTTTTGTAGGCCTGCGACCAAAACGGTTCTGTCGTAGATTCGGTCAGTACGCCAGTTAATAAAAAATCCAAATCGTAAAATGAGACACCCATTTGAATAGATCGATTATTTGGTCGTGATGAGAAAAATATTTTTTCATTCGTGGCTTCTTGTAACAAAACTAATTCTTTATTTTGGCTTAATAAATTCAAATCTGAAATTAAATTTTCAGATCCGGTTTCTTTGTGAATATTCCAAATCAACGCCGATACTTTATTATCCATTTTGGTATTTGTACTATGTCGATAAATTTGTAATGGCTGATTGGGAGGATCAAAAGTAAACGGAGTCGCGGCATTCGCTGTTGGACTTAAAAGTGTTCCACTAAATGCAATCGCTACAGCAATGGCAAAAGAAATTGAAAAAGATAGTCGTAATTTCATATCCGATTTTTTTAATGAAGGACTAAAGCAAAGTCCAATATAAAATCATATTCATGTTGCAGTTGTACATTAGGCGATTTTTTTAATTTGCTCCAGTTTGTCCTTCATAGTTGTGTTTTCTTGATTTAGTCTTTGATTTTCTTGCGTCAAATGAACTAGTTTTCTGCGCAATTGGTTCAGTTCTTCGGTGACTTGGCTAGGTAATCCCTGGTGAACTTCAGAATTCACTTCGACTTGTTTGACAATATGACTAAGTGAGTGAACATTATTTCCTAATTTTTCTTCGATGTCTTCTGGAATCACCATGTCAGTAGCGAATTTCTCGAATTTCAAGGTCCCATCTTGAGCTAGCTTGCGAATTTCAGCAAACAAGCGAACCACGCCAGTTGCTGTCTCAGCAGAAGTAGGTTTTTTCGCTTCTAGCTGATCTTGAACCTGCTTTTTTTCTTTATAGTTTAAGACATTCAAAAAAATTTGTGATTTTTCAGCAGGCAAACCACCAATGATCATGGCCAATTGAATTGCAGGGACATGCGGAAAAATCTCGGCTAAGTAGGTACTATTCCATGAAAGCACTTTGTCTAATGTTAACATTTTATTGCGGATTTCAGCCTCCCATGCGGGACTTTCTTCTTTGATCATGCTTAGAAATTTTTCTTGTTTTTCTTTGCCAGTGGTTTCGATTAAATTCAACAACTGTACAAAACCACCTTTTTTTCGATATCGATCAATCATACCCATATTAAATCTCCTCTTTCACAGTTAACCGTAACGACATTTGCTATTTCGACATAAGTCAGTTTTTAATTAACAAAGTCTAGGTTAATTTCGTTTATTGATTTAGGTCGCTGTTTAAAAGTTTTTCACTTCGGAATTCTTTCTTGCAACTACAATAAGGAACTTAGTAGGGTTCAGTACAATCGTAATTGGCTTTAGGTGGAACAGGGCTACGGCCTTCTAGCATACAATGCTTAAAATAAAATTCCCAATTGCGAATACCGGTGGGTTCGGGGGAACGATTATCTAAATAAAAATTCTCTGCAGCATAAGCCGCAGGATGAGGTTTGGCTGAGTATTGAATATCATCTAGTTTTTCGCGAGCAGTTTGATGTGAACACGCCGATAAAGATATAACCACGGCCACGCTGAGTGACACGACAACCGATATGGTGATTGACTTAATCCAGAAATCCCACCTAAATATGCGCATGAATCTAGATCGGAATTCCTTGGGAAAAAATCAATCGACTTACGATGTGTATCAAAATGATAATTTATATGTGCAGATTCTTCGCGGCGAAAGGTGCGAAAGTTTGCATAAAGTCGCTTATGCTTTGACAGGTCCTGGTCTGCAAGATCTTGCTCTAGGTCCGGTCGTGAAGTCTCAGTTATCCAAATATCAAACAAGTAAAAATTCTGTGGATCATGATCAAAGTCCAGAACTTCAAAATGAAGAGCAAGAATATTTTGTCTATCCTCGCTCGGCGATCAAAATGATACAGGCTTTTTTACTAGCTAAATATTGTCCACAAATATCATTGGATCGCTTAGCTTTGGCCTGTAGCTCGCACATGGGAGAAAAAATCCATACCGAGTTAGCTGCACAGTGGTTACAGGATTTAAATCTGCTGCCAGACAATTTAGTTTGCGCGGCTCACGAGCCTTATGATGAAGCGACTCGAAAACAAATGATTCGTAGCGGAACGGCGCCGCAGCGGTTACATAATAATTGCAGTGGTAAACACAGTGGTTTTTTACAAGTTTGTCAGACGCGGGGATGGGATTTAAATTATCATCAGTGGCAACATCCATTGCAGCAAGAGCTGCGTCAGTTAATGACTGAATTGACTGGTGAGGATTTTGAGGCGGCTCCCTGGGGGATCGATGGTTGTGGTATTCCAACTTATTATTGTCGATTAAGTTCTGTGGCTAAAATGTGGAGTCAATTTTTACGAACTTCCACATCGGATCCTTCATTGGTTCACATCTTGAATCATATAGTTCAGGCGGTTCAAACCTATCCCTTACTGATTGGTGGACAGCAATCCTTATGTAGTCGCTTATTGCAAGATTTTCCAAAAGTTTTAATGATCAAGACAGGGGCTGAGGGAGTTTACGCGGGTGTCTTATGGCGTTCGCAAGTGGCATTCGCTGTGAAGGTGGTTGATGGTGCCAGCCGTGCTGCGGAAGCCGCTGTTTTGCATTTGATACAACAACACGGGCAATTAACGTCATCGGAATCGGAAATGTTGAATATCAAATATCATAAACAAATCTTGAATTGGGCAGGTAAGGCCGTTGGGGATACAGTTGCTTATTTACGATAAGCTTGGTCATATAGACTTCGAAATCATCTATAGTTGCAGTCATGTTAGAATCCTGTTAAGATTATCCTACTATGTTTTTTCAAAATACCATTCGTTCTAGATCAGAAGTTCAAGGTGTTGGCATTCATTCTGGAGAATCCAGTTCGGTTACATTTGTACCAGCTCCTCCCAATACTGGAGTGCACTTTGTACGCAAAGATTTACCCGGTCATCCTTCGATCAAGGTGCATGCGGATTCGGTTACGGCCACCGGTTATGCAACGACCTTGGGAGGTGAATTTTTTTCTGTATCGACGATTGAACACTGTTTGTCGGCTTTATCGGCCTTGCGAATTGATAATTTGATTGTTGAGCTGAGTGGACCCGAGATTCCCATCTGTGATGGCAGTAGTAGGGATTTTTTGGCGGCGATTCAACGGGTAGGGGTGATCGAACAAGACCAGCCTCGCAAATACTGTTATGTGACTCAACCAATTTATATTTCTGAAGGCGATAAGCAGGCCTACGTGGTTCCTTATCATGGCTTACGAGTGTCAGTGACGATCGAGTTTCCGCATCCTCAAATTGGGAAGCAAAAATTAGATTTAGATATTAACGAACAGTCGTTCACGCGCGAGATCGCCAGTGCTAGAACCTTTGGTTTTTTGCGTGATGTAGAGGCGCTTAAATCAAAAGGCTTAGCCAAGGGTGGCAGCCTGGAAAATGCCATAGTCCTTAGCGAATCTGGGATCATCAATCCCGAGGGGCTTAGGTTTCCAGATGAGTTTGTTCGCCATAAGGCTTTGGATGCGTTAGGGGATTTAGTAACCCTTTCGATGCCGCTAATGGGGCATGTGGTTTTATATAAGGCTGGTCATGATCTGATGAATAAATTAGTGAAAAAAATCTTAGCTTCGCCGGACTCCTATAAACATATCGAATTAGGGGCCGAGATCGAGCCGTCTTTGCTTTTTTCTTTGCAAAGATCCTAGTCAAATGTCATTAATGAACCTCTTAAATTTAATAGGAGGACAGTAGTTATGATTATTGGTGTACCTAAGGAAATTAAAATCAGTGAAAACCGTGTGGGTTTGACCGAAGCAGGCGTACGTCAGCTAGTCAAAGAAGGACACACACTGATCGTAGAAAAAGACGCCGGTGTTGGTAGTGGTATTACGAATCAACAGTATGAAAAAGCGGGCGCAACGATCATCGATACAAAAGCGGAAGTTTACGCTAAAGCGCAAATGATTGTGAAAGTGAAAGAACCACTTCCAGATGAATATGATTTATTAAAACCAGATTTAATTTTGTATACGTATTTGCATTTAGCTGCGGAACCAAAATTAACAAAAGTATTATGTGAGCGAAAAGTCAAAGCGGTCGCTTATGAAACGATTCAAAAAGACGACGGCAGTTTACCATTATTAACGCCGATGAGTGAAGTGGCGGGTCGTATGGCGACTCAAATCGGTGCTTATTACTTACAAAAAGATCATGGTGGTAAAGGTATTTTACTTGGTGGCGTCACAGGTGTGAAACCAGGTAAGGTCACTGTTATTGGTGGTGGAGTTGTCGGTACCAATGCAGCGAAAATGGCAGTAGGATTAGGAGCGCAAGTGACTATCTTAGATGTTAGCTTAAGCCGCTTAGAATACTTAGATGATATTTTTCAAGGTCGAGTCACGACTTTGTATTCGAATACAACAAATATTGAACAGTCTGTTGTTGAAAGTGATTTAGTGATCGGTGGTGTATTGATCACTGGGCACAAAGCTCCGACGTTGGTTAGCCGTCAGATGATAGCAGCGATGGGTAAGGGCAGCGTCGTTGTGGACGTAGCGGTGGACCAAGGTGGTTGTATCGAAACTTGTAAGCCAACCTCACATCAGAACCCAACATATGAAGTGGATGGAGTGATTCATTACTGTGTACCAAATATGCCAGGAGTTGTTTCTAGAACTTCGACTTATGCATTGACGAATACAACCTTGAAGTACGCTTCGATGATTGCACAAATGGGATTAGAAGAAGCGATTGCTAAAGATAAGGCTTTAGCAAAAGGTCTGAATGTTTACGGTGGTTATGTTTGTTACGAACCTGTAGCAAAAGATTTAGGTTTAGAATACCGCGCTTACAAGCCACTTTAATTTAAATCATTAATATCGAAAAATAAAAAAGGAGCTAGGTAAAAAACTAGCTCCTTTTTTTGTTTATTTTCAGACATGGCATTAGAATTTATTTTAATTTGAAGTTAATGTGCTCGATAAAAAAATGAATTTTTTTAGGTTCCGACCTTGTTCCTTATGAGAGATCAAAGTTAGCATAAAAAAGTTAGTATTTATATATAGTTAGCATGCATTTACAACTTTGACCTATTCATAGGTCAAAGTATAGGTCATTGCTTGTAAATTGTAAGGAAAAAATCTTTACTGTATTGCCGTAATACGCTATACTTAGCTTCAAGGGTTGGAAGTGATCATTGATTAAATACTTTGGCAATAAAACAGCTGCGGATCTATATCATACAGGTGAATGTAAGGGGCTTCCTAGGCAGCACTGGAAACGTGCTATCTATTTGTTAGAGGTTATGGAGGCCGTCGAAAGTTTAGAGGAATTAAAAAGTAAAGGTTTTCCACCTAGCATTCGGTTACATCCATTAATTGGTAATCGAAAGGGCGAGTGGGCTATAGATATTCATAAAACGTCAGGCTGGAGAATCACTTTTAGATTCGAGGAAAATGAATTCACTCAAGTAAAAATTGAAGATTATCACTAGGAGTTAAATTATGGAAAAATATCCCAAAAAAAGACCGACAAGAAGACCATCACATCCCGGAGAAATTTTAAAAAATCTTTGGTTAGATGAATTAGGATATAGCCAATCTGACTTTGCAGAACGGCTAGTGGCGGCGGCAAATGGAAAATCTAAAAAATCTACCATGCAAACTAAACTGAATGAAGTCATTAGTGGTAAAAGAGACATCAGTGCTGATTTTGCAGTTTTAATTAGTAAAGTTCTTAAAACGAATCCCAAAATGTGGATGAACTTGCAAATACAGCTGGATATTTGGGAGGCTGAGCAAAAAGCCGCTTAGCAGAACATATCACTAAAAAGTACATGGTCGGATAAAAACTTTTAAGTAAATAACCACTTCCATATGGTCTAAAGCAGCTAATTTTTGTAAAAAATTCTATATATCTAGAAGTTTATTTCTTTTTCATCTATATATACTTCTGAAGAACATCTCAATTATTTGCAAATGGGAACATCATCGCCCGCAATCCTTAAGAGGTATAGCTCTATGAACTTAAAAATTCGTATAAAAAAAATTTCATATTTAATATTAGTTTTTTGCACATCCATGACTACACTACCTAGTCGAGCGCAATCTCGCATTCCTGATGAATTTATTAATTTCTTTTTAAGTGAATTAAAAACAGTTCGAACGCAACAGAATATTAAAAAGCTGTGTAATAGTTTTTGGAATAAGAAATCAGGTGAAATATGTAATTCCATTAACTGGGTGCAATTTAATTCATTTAATATCTCAGTATCTAAAATCACAGCAATTGATAACCTAAATGGTTTTGTTGTTTTAGCTCTCCCACAAGGATCAAAAATTCTTTTCACTTATACAACTGTTCAGGGGGAATATAGATTGGACATCGACAATCCACTAGTTTGGAATTTATTTTCGGAACAATGGGATTTAGTAACCGATAATTATCGATTCTATACTCGACCCACTAATATTGAAATTCAGCAAGTAAAACAAAGCGTAAGTAGGGCTAAAAATTTTGTTGAGAATATATTAAATGTAAATCCTTTGAATAAAAATTATAATTCTTTGTCCTTTTATTTCGTAAATGATTCAAAAATTGAGGATGTATTGGATAATGATCAAATAATTTCAGAAGATCGTATTGGAGCACTATCAAGAGTTGGTTTTATTATTTTTTTAGGGACTATTCCCTCTCAAACAAATGGTCATATGTACTCTGATAGTTATTTTCAGTCCGTTATTGCGCATGAATTAACGCATGAATATTTGAATTTTACTAAAAATAGTATTCACCCTACCATTTCATTAATCGATGAAGGAATTGCTACTTTTATTCAAGTAAAATACCTTAAAACATTGCCTCTGAAACGTAAGACCTCGCAAGATGAAGTCGTTTATCAAACTATTGAAAACGAGATCAACTCCTCAATAGCATTTTTGTCCACTGGGAATGTTTCCTCATTATTTGATGAGGGCCAATTTCGTTCGAATAGAGGATTTTATTACATAGGTGCTGGCGCCATTAGTTTTTTAGAAAAAAAAATGGGAGGAATAAAAAAAATACAAAATTTTATTCAAAAATTACAATCACAGCCTAATAAGGAGTCAAAAATAAAACTAATTCAACAGACGTTAAACGAAAAAGAACTTCAAGAGTATGTCTTGATTTATTTGAAGGAAATTAAATTAGAATTAGATTTAAACCAACTTCCGCTTTAGTGATCAAAGTTGGTGTAAAAAAAGATACGATATGTGAGGTTTTGCTACAAATGCAGAACGCGCTCCTTTATTTGATGAAGGCCAATTTCGTTCGAATAGAGGATTTAATTACATATTAGAATACTTAGATGATATTTTTCAAGGTCAGGTGACGACTTTGTATTCGAATACAACATATATTGAACAGTCTGTTGTTGAAAGTGATTTAGTGATCGGTGGTGTATAGATCACTGGGCACAAAGCTCCGACGTTTTGTGAAAAGCACAAGTAAAAAAGTCTATTGTTTTTAGATAGTTAGCATGCATTTTTGACTTTGACCTATGAAAAGGTCAAACTATATTGACTTTGACCTGTGAAAAGGTCAAACTTAAATCATGAAGAAAGACACTATTTCTGAAGTCTTACAGCAGATGCAAAATGATATTCAGATACAAGTTCAAAATCAAACTTGGGTAGAACGTCAGGTGGATGCTGAATTTCAAGAATTATTAAATTCGAAATTCATTAAAGTCGTGATGGGAGTACGTCGTTCTGGGAAGTCCACTTTGGCTGTGAATGGTTTAAAGGGACAAGAATTCATATATTTAAATTTTGATGATGAGGTTTTATCTCAAATCACTGCCGAACAATTGCAAAGCACTTTTGAAATAGCATTATCGATAAACTCTAAAGCAAAATATATAGTGCTGGATGAAATTCAAAATATTGTCAGGTGGGAATTTTTTGTTAATAAGTTACAGCGGCGGGGATTTAACTTGGTAGTAACTGGTAGTAATTCTAGATTACTCAGTTCTGAGTTAGCGACTCATTTAACTGGACGACAAGTTAATGTCGAACTTTTTCCATTTTCATTCAAAGAGTTTTTGTGGTTTAAGAAAATTCATATTGATGTTGATCAAATCCAAAAAATAGATACGCAAATGCGATCGACTGTAAAAAAATATTTTGATGAATATTTTCAAAAGGGTGGATTTCCAGAACTTATTGATGTTGATATGCATTCTAGTCTTAGAAGAAATTACTTAAAAGAACTGTACGATAAAATACTAACCAGGGACATTGTTCAGCGACGAAAAATTAAAAACATTCGCGCCATCAAAGAAATCGCATATTTGATTTTGTCCCAGTACTCATCGCAGTTTACATACCAGAATATTAAAAAAACAATTGAACTAAAAAGTATTAGTACCGTCAAAAATTATATTGAGTATTTGCAAGAATCTTATTTGGGTTTTGTTTTAGAGCCATATTCGCATAAAGTAAAAGAAAGAATTTCATTACCAAAAAAGTTTTACGCCATTGATGTGGGATTATTACATGTTTTGTTGGGTAGTGCTGGAAGTGATTTAGGACGAAAATTAGAAAATATTGTATTTCTAGATTTGCGACGTCAAAGGTTAGAACTTTACTATATTAAGGAACCGCAATACGAAGTGGATTTTGCTATTCGCGAAGGCCGTAATATAATTAAACTGATTCAAGTATGTTGGAGTCTGGAAGATTTTAAAACGAAAACACGTGAAACCAAATCGCTGATCCAGGCCGCAAAAAAATTTGACGTGCAGGACTTGGAAATTATCACCATCGATACAGAAGGTACTGAAAACATCGAGGGTCATCAGATCAAAATTCAGCCAATATGGAAGTGGTTACTTAAATAACAAAAAGCCGCCTAGTTAGATGCCGTCTTATTTTTAAATATCAGTCATATTTGAAAAAATCACTTCTTCCCATTTAAAATAATAGGATTCAGAGTTGTTAACTGATTCTATCTGATTTTGGGCAAGTGTGATTGATTCAGATAAAAACAACAATAGGACCAATAGTAATTTGTTTTTCATAAGTAAATCCTTTACTTTTAATAACCCAAATCGGATGTTGCGACTTCAAGATCCGTCAAAATGTCTTGCAGTTTGTCTGGTGTGATACTTGTCTGTGAATATTTATTAAAAATTATGCGCGTTAAATTCGATAATGATTTTTTGGTTGAAGCGATCAAAGTTGGATTTATTTTACCTTGTTGTTGATCCAAATAAATTCTAGTTAGAGTCATATTCAGATCATTTAACTTTTCAAATAAACCGTTTAAGTAAATTTGTTCGTTTTGTTTTTCATCCTCGGTATTGGATTGATTATTTTCATCTAAAAAAGTGATCAACGAAACTAAGTTAGCTTGAATTTTTAAAATACGATTACTGATTACTTGGGTGTTTTTTGCTTTGATCCAAAAACCATCGATTTCACATTTTGTGCAGGTTGAAATGACTCGTAAAAAATCTATATTCGAGCGAATGCGGATTTTATCGATCGAAGAAATATAGATTTGTGATACCGAGCTCATCAACATGACTTTGTAGATTTCAGGACTCCATTGTTGAAAGGCCTTCGCAGTTGCAACTGTTGCAACTGCATAGCCTAAGTCATAATCTTGCAGGCTGACGAAATAGGGTGATGTTGGTGACGCAGGTATTTTTTGTCCTAACGGCCCAAGATGTGGGTTTGTTCCTGATCCAGATCCTGAGTTCGAATTATGCGGATTCGTACCAGATCCTGAATTGCTTTTTTCAGGATTTGTCGATTTGTTACTTTCTAAATCAATTTTCAAACCTTTATACAAAATCGATTTTGTGGATCGATCGATTTCATAAGGACGTAGTAAGTTGGAATTGGATTTTGGTGACATCAATGGATTACTGGCTTGAGCCCGCAAATTAAAGGCGATGTTTTGAATGACTTTCGCAGGGATTAGTAAGGCAGAGCCTTCTGGAGTTTTCTGTGAAGTCAGTCCAAGCACAAGGCCGTGCTCATTCACTAAAATACTTCCACTGAAAGATTCACGAATACCAAATTCAGAGTTACTTGCTAAGCCAATCTCGATTGTATTGGACAGTCCAGGGACAGTCGATTTTTTGGATTGCCAATTGTGAACCTGCACTTGTAATTGACTGGCAGATAAATTTTGTCGATCAAATCCCAGCAAGCTATAACTTAAAGACGCATTTTGTGAAGGATTCATTTCTAACTGACAATTGCTTGGTAGTTTATTAGAAACTTTTAATAGTGCCAAATCCGTGTGGAAATCCCGCACACTTAATTGCGCTGGAATGGTTGTTAATACGTTGTCGGCTGTATCATTTTCCAGTTGTAACTGGATCTGCCCCACATGAGTGGGCAGGGTATGATCATTGATAATAACTTCCGTCGAAGAAATCGCAAAACCATTTCCATACACTGTGCCACCATTTTGTAGATCTTTAACTAGAACTTTAATGGGTTTACAGCTTTGAGTGGTTGGATTAGCTGATGATGGCATTCTATTTGACGATGCTGATGAAGCTGAAGAAGATGAAATTGCGGTAGCATTAGTCGCTTGCGAACATAGAATTAAAAAAGTAATGATAGTTATGAGGTTATTCATTTTCATACTCCTAATTTGTCTTCTTATAATAGACGCCACGACCGGCTCCGAATTTTTGTAGCAATCCTTTATTGACTAAATCTGTTAAGACTCTTAGTGCGGTCCTTTCAGATACTCCTAGTTGTTCGACGGCTTGTTGGCGGGTTAAACGAAATTCTTTCAAACTGTGTTTTCCATTTTTTGCAGAAATCGCTTGTTGATATTGTTCGATCAAACGTAATAAAGTTTGTTCGCGTTCATTGATGTCTTGATGGATCAAAGGACGATCTTCGATGCAACCCCATTTTGTATCTGGTGAAAGTCGATATCTTGAGCCCATACATTCAATCGGAATAATTTCTCGCAAGCGTCTAATGTTAGAATAAATGGCGGGATCGTTGGTGATGGGATTGTAATCCATAATCCCCATGACAGTGGCGATTTCAGATTTTTCAAGTCCTTCGGATTTAGAACTTAAAATCGCAATTAAAATTTGTGACATCACGGAACCGTATTTAATTGGAACCAGTTCGGACTTATAAAAAATCTTTCCTTGAACTTTGTCGATTAATAAATCGTAATCATTACTAACGAAGCCAGCAGTTGTGGGGGTAGTTAATATTTGTAATTGTTCTTGATCCACTAGCCAACGGTTTTGAATGATAGAAATGCCTAAGGTGGCTTTAAAAAAATCTTCAAAGAATTTCTTTTTATCTGTATCTAAAATTAAAACATAATCCAGCCACTGCATTTGATGATGATTATCAATCCAGGAGAGTAGACCTAGCAATAAGCCATGGATGATCTCTAGACCATTTGCTTCAGTGATAGATAAATTTTCTAATATGATGGGCTTGGCCTTTAAAGGCAGACCATCCATACAAAATAAAAAGGACTGAGCTAAACCCAACAAGGTCTTTTGCCACGGTCCTTGATATTCGACCTGCAGGTTGGTGGCTTTTAATAACCAGTCTTTGAGTTGATTTTTTTTCTTGGCTGTTAGGATAGACAACAAAGCAGTTTGTAAGGCTCTGGGGCTGGCGCTGTATAAATCTAACTCATGCAGATCTTTTAAGTCTTGCAGATCCCAGCGTGTGTATAAGTCCGCATATTTATTTTGCAAGGATTTTAAAAAAATAGATTTCTTCTGTTCAAATTGTGTCCATTGAAAATAATTATTTTTTCTAAACGTAGCAATGTTTTTTTTAAGTTCTCCACGAATGTCTTGATTTAGTTTTACGGTGTGGAAGGATTTCGGTTTTACAATTTTACGTAGGCTGATGGATTCGAAGTTTAATTCTAAAGCCATTTGAAATATTTCCAAATCTAGATGTTGGAATTGAAAAATATTTTCTCTGGCCACGCGCAGACTATTTTCAGCTAGATTCAAGTATCCTAGCTCCATATAAGCGGTGGCGATGGCTTGATGAATTAAAATATTTTGTCTGGGATTCAAGCGCGAAAGTAGATTTTCAGAAAGGATGTTTTCATATCTATTGATGGCGCTTGTTAATTGACCGGTAAAAACCATTTTTTCAATTTGGCTGACTAAGACCGAATTTTCCAATGGGACAAGAGAATGATTTTTTAGCAGGGTTTCAGTTTCTAGTAACCATTGATCGGCTTCGATACTTTGTTTTAAGTTATCGCAAGCGACAAAACAATTAAAGGCAGAGATGGCTTTTTTTCCGATCCAGGATATTTTCGCGAAATGTTCATAGGCTTGTTGATAAAGCTCCAAGGCCATTAAAAATTCCGAGTTCGCAAAATAGACAGAGCCAAGTTGCAAATAGATTTCAGCCAAGACGACGGGTGAAATATTTTTGTGTAACTGTAGTAAGGACAGGGAATGAACCAGTTGTAAGGCTTGAGCACTATGTCCCACTTTTTTTAATTTCAGTGCGGGCAATATTTTCGTAAATAGGTCTTGATGTGAGTGGGTTGAATTATTTAACAAAATATCTAATTCTTGCCATCGCTGAGTTTGAATCAAACAAATTCCCTTAAAAAAATCAGCCTCAAATGCATGGGCAAAGGATTCGGGCACCAAAAGATCAGAGGACAGAATCTTTTGGTGTTCTCCATTTTCGTATAAATGCTGAAATGTCAGGGACGCTGTTTGTTTTTTCATAATTTTAAATTTATTTCTATTTATTTTCTACAGTACTTAATCCTAATCCTAAAAATGGTAATTTATTATTGTTATCATCTGTTTTGAAATCTTGCAGACTGCTGACGGCAGCTAGCAAAGTTTTAAAACTGGCGGATAAATATTTATTCTTAGGGTCTTTCAAAAAGTTAGTCATAAATTCTTGCCATGCGGTTGAATTCCAAGATTTCTGAAAATCAATGACTTCTTTCATAGCGCCAGAGTCTCCTTGTTCGCGTGCTAATACGGCTTTTTTAAGAACAATATTACGAAATACCAATTCATTAAAAGCGCCTTGATGTTTGTTGTCTTTTAGATTGTAAAAAATAACTGCTTCATGAAGGGATTTTAAAGATTCCTCGATGACTGTTGAAATGGAGGCAATCACTTTTGAACCTTTACCAGCCACTCCCGTTTCCCAGCCAAAAGCCTGTCGAAGTTCGTTAGAAAGTGGTAGCAAAGTATCAATGTAGTTCTTCATTTCTGGTACCGTGGTATCTCCGTATTCATCCTTGATCATGGCGACGATGACTTCCGCCAGAACCATGATTAATCGACTTTGTTCACGAATCGAATCATGAGTGATCGGTAATTTAGAAAAATTATTATTAGAACCATTTAATGGATTTTCTTCATTTTCAGAAGACATCATTTTAACGATGCCGTATATAGCTGAATACAACCTAGCTGCCATTGGACGAAATGTTTTACCGATAGTGCCTTGCAAGCGATAAACGGTGTCAAGGTTCGAACGATAGTAAGCTAGTAGCGTATTCGCATCTGTGATAAGTACCGGAGTAATGCTAGTCATGTAGGGGCTGACGTAGACTTTAGAAACTGAATGTCCAATATTTTTACTACTGTCTCTATTTTTTAATGAAAAAAATCTTGATCCATATAAGTTTATTCCAGCAAGAAAAGTATCACGACACCCATACATATATGTAGACACATCTTCGAACGTATAGAAAGTTGAATCATTAATTCTTTCTATATTTTTTATGGAACACTGTGAACCCACTGCTGTTTTCATAGGGTGAGTTGATTCTAAAACCGGTGCGACTATTTGATCTATATAATTGTCACGAATATATCCATGTACTTCGCTACCATAATCAAACAATTCAGGCCTGCCAGAGTTGGGACCGAATGTGATTTTTAACCTAATTCCATTTTTAGCAACCAAAACACAAATTTTTGTTCCTAGTGATGGGGTGAGTGATCTGCAGGCTCCAGCTATATCAAACTCATAAGTGCCATCATCCATTAGCTTCGGTTCGTATGGAATTGTTTTTTCAATTTGTGCTTGCGCCTGGTTGGCAGATGCCATGACGAAAAAAAGGGAAGTCATGGTTAACGCTAATTTTATTATTTTATATTTAATTTTGTTTTCTGTTATGGCCGAGGTTGTCGATCTTTTTGACAACGACCTTTTATTGTCATCATTTTTTTTAAATAGACTAAAAGAGAAAATGCGTTTGAATATTTGCTTATTCATATTAAATTCCTGATTTAATTTAATATTTTTCATAAAAAAACTCCTCAATACATGAATAGTATTATTTGAACCATCAGCTATACTTCAAT
>JBPOJH010000130.1:0-9068 GCA_052033755.1 Bdellovibrionota bacterium
GTGAACAGTCGCCAACAAAGAATGTCTTTGTTATTGCAAAAAATATTTCAACCCACACACATCGAGTTAAAGAATGAAAGTCATTTGCATGCCGGTCATCGACCTGCGGACGAAGGTCCAGAGACGCACTTTCATTTGTTATTAGTATCGGAAAAATTTGTTGGTCTGTCACGATTGGATCGAACACGTTTGGTTAACGAGGCTTTAAAAGATGAGCGTGATGGTGGAAAATTCGGTGGATTGCATGCACTGTCGATGAAGTTGCTAACAGTGCAAGAGTGGAGTCAGCTTTCTAAGTGATATTAGAAACTAGAACGTCGCCCCTGTCACTTCGAAGGCTTAATGCTACGGTTTCAATAAACTTAACAAAATATTTTAAAGCTTCATCGTTGATGCTGCCTTTGACGAACTCGCAACCATGACGGTTCAAGCCTTCATCAGTTAGGCTTCTGAAGTTTTTTACCTTCACATTGAATGGAAAATATGTGGTGTGGTTGACGTAAACACGCATAGCGATTTCCTCACCCACTTGAAATTGACCTCGAGCAGTTTCGATATCAAATGACAAACCATTTTCATTGATATCGTACAAAGCGACTTTGAACAGGCCATAACCTGGAACGATGGTATGAACTCCAATGAATTCCGTCAGCAGGGTTCGCTTGGCTTGACGACGTTCTTCGTTAACAGCTTCATTGCGACGTTCAGTGATATCTACAACTGGGGAGCTATTATTAGCGTTAGTACTTTTTGCTTTTACTGAATCTGAAGTGCGTTTACGGCTTTGAAAATCAATTATATTGCTCATGATCCCCCCGGATATGAATAAATGGCTGATGTCTTCCTATCGGCTGCAATACTGTCCCCCTTTAGGACAATTTTTGGTTTATTTTAATCCAATCGGTATACTGCGTGGGGTGTACTTATATTGGAGCTGAGTTAATGCCGTAAGACTGTAAAACTTTTTGTCAATATTTACGGGATTGATTTCTAGGGGGAAACAGGATTAAATGTGCTCATGATGGAGCGCTTTTACAAAGCCATTTTTCTAAGTGTGTTGCTTCACTTTTTAGTGAGTGGGTCCATTTATTTAGGTTCCTACTTTAGTCCAGGTCCGCAAATAATTTCCAATAATAAAATTGAGATCGATGTCATCAATCCCGACAAAAATAAAATTGCAGACAAGTTAATTCCCAAACAACAAAATTTCGATAAATTGAAACAAATTGTTCGTGGTCATGAAGTACCGTTAGATCAATTGTTGCCTAAACCGGATTTAACTCGCAAAGAAGAAGTGTTTTTATCGGACCGCACACAACGCGTGAAGCAACAAATGCAGGCGGCCAACACCGGTAAGACAGAAAATCAGATGAACTCTAATCAGGATCGTACAGATAAAAAAACATCACTCAAAAACTTACAGTCAACAAACTCAAAAGAATCCAAGCAAAAAATAGCCGACGCTGAGGAAAACGGGCGAGAAAAATCAAAAAATGTGACTCGGGAAACGGATAAAAATTTGGTTGGTTTATTGCCGCAATTGAAGCCCTTGGGATCCGAGGGGAATTTTAACATTAAGAATTCAGGTGGCAATTTTTCAAAAGTGGGCGAGATGTTACCTAAGACAATACAAGTGGGAAGTTTCACGGCGTTAAATACAGATCGTTTTATCTTTGCCAATTTTTATGAACGTGTTGATGATTTGATTCGGTATCCATGGGAGACCATGGTTTGGAAAATATTTGACCAGTCTTCTAGGTCTGAATTAGCAAAAAGTTTACGACCCTATCGAACGGATGTTGAAGTGTGGTTGTTGCCCAGTGGGCAATTTCATTCGGCACATATCATGCGTGAGTCAGGGGTTTTGGGTTTTGACAATGCGGCCACGAAAACTTTCGAACAAGCAAAAATGTTTCCTAATCCTCCGAAGGAAATGATTGAAGAGGATGGATTTATCCACTTACGTTATAGTTTTTTTGTACGTACAGATGCCAAAGAAATGGCTGACAAATAATACCAAGTCCACTAAATAATTGTCCTTTGTTGCTGCGCTTTCGTAGTATTACAATACGACTTCAAGCTTGCGCCTTGGACAATTAATTATTGGACTTGGTATTATTTCTGACTCAACTTTATAATATCATTGGACAAAAGGCCTAATGTTAGATCTCATAATACTAACAGAGGGGGTTCTTTTGGCTCGTGAAACAAACGGAAAAAGTAAGCGTCGTAAAATAGTTCTAGATACTAACGTTATTTTATTTGATGCTTTAGCAATTACCAAGTTCCAAGAAGCTGATATTCATATTCCAATTTCCGTCATCGAAGAGGTCGATAAGTTTAAGCGCGATCCGGGTGAGAACGGACGAAATGCTCGTCAGTTCTCAAGATTTGTGGATATGTTGCGTGAAAAGGGCTCTTTATCATCCGGTGTTCCCTTGGATAACAGCGAAACTTTTATTTATATCAATATGGATTTTTCGGTCACTGGTTTACCGAACGATTTAGATCAGGCCAAGGTAGACAATCGTATTTTGTCGACGGCGATTGCTTTGCAAAAGCAGCATCCTCGTATCAAGGTGGAGTTAGTTACAAAGGATATTAATCTGCGAATCAAAGCGGATGTGTTGGGAATCGATGCTAAGGACTATGAGCCTGAAGGATCCGATCAAGAGAATTTATATGAAGGTTATCAGGAAATCGTTTTAACTCCCGAAAAAATTGACGGCTTTTATAAGGAACGTCGTTATGTTCCTGAAATCAAATTGTATGGTAATCAATATGTGATCATGAAAGATTCTGGAAATCCTAATCACAGTGCGATTGGAAGATTTTCAGTGGCAGACGGTGCTGTGGTCCCATTGAATAGCGGAACAGAAAGTATTTGGGGAATTCACGCCAGAAATGTCGAGCAAGCGTTTGCGTTGGATTGTTTGTTGAACGATGATATTTTATTTGTTTCCTTAGTTGGTAAGGCGGGAACGGGTAAAACATTGTTGGCGATTGCAGCGGGATTACATAAGACATTAGATGTGGGGCGATTTCAAAGACTGTTAGTCAGTCGGCCTATTTTTCCGATGGGACGAGATATTGGATATTTACCTGGAGATATTGAGCAAAAATTAAATCCTTGGATGCAACCTATATTTGATAATGTGGAGTTTTTAATGGGAGCTGATAAAAAGGCTTCGGGTCGAGCGCAGGAATTGATTAATCAAGGTATGTTGAATATCGAACCATTAACATACATTCGTGGTCGTAGTATTCCAAAGCAATACTTGATTGTGGATGAGGCGCAGAACTTAACTCCACATGAAATTAAAACCATTATCACTCGTGCGGGAAGAGGCACGAAGGTGGTTTTAACGGGTGATATTTATCAGATCGATAATCCATATGTGGACTCGGCAAATTCGGGTTTAACGTATGCTGTGGAAAAATTTAAAGGTCATCCGATCGCAGCGCACGTGACACTGACGAAGGGTGAGCGATCTGAATTGGCCGAGTTGGCTGCGAATATTCTCTAGTCGGCAGAAAATTAATAGCAAATGTGTCATTAAAGCAGAATCTCTCTTGACGGCTTGTGTATGAAAAGTCACAGTCGTCAGACATCAAGGAGAAACACGCATGTCATTAAATGTTGGTGATAAAATTTCTATTTCACAAAAAATTACAAACGAGATGGTGATGCAATTTGCAGAAGTCAGTGGCGATCGTAATCCGATTCATGTTGATGACGATTATGCTAAGAAGACCAGGTTTGGAAAGCGTATTGCGCACGGAATGATTTCTGCGGCTTTGATTTCGCGTGCCCTGGGAATGAACTTGGGTCCTGGCGGAATTTATTTGGGTCAGACTTTGAAATTTGTGAATCCGGTTTTCATTGATGAAACTTTAATTGTCGAGCTAACTGTTATGCAAAAGCGTGAAGAAAAAGGCATCGCCATCATCGACACCTTGGTCAAAAAAGAAACTGGTGAAATCGTCGTTAAAGGCGAAGCCACAATCATGATGGGCAAAAACATCACGGCTTAATACCATTCCAATAAATTAAGCGATCCAGTGGAATGGTAGTGAAATGATATTTGCTGCCAGTTTAATTGCTTTGTTGGCTTCCGTTAGTAGAATCACTTTAGCATTCGGAAATTCTTTAATATAGTTATCAGCCAGGTGAATATTTTTTGTAGAGACTGATTCAGCGTCTTCGTAAATAAATGCAATATTGCCAGTATCTAACTTGGCCACCAAGTCTATTTTGGAGCCAGATTTATACTCATGATATCCGATTTGATATTTACTGGGGTGGGTGTAATGAACGTTTGAAAAAACTTGGCTAAATAAAAATCGATAAACGAAGTGTTCTTTTTTGTGTGTCATCAAGTAGTGAGCCATGCCTTGATCTTCCAAAAAAAATAGTGGAGCTGAACGAAAACCAAATCCTGGAACTCGACGTATTAAAAAAAGCGCCTCATAGGCGTCAATCAATTTTTTAACAGTATTTTGCGCCAGACGACATTGGGTGGAGCAATGTTTGAGGGAAAAAGCCTGCCCTTGATTTTCGGCTAGATACGTTAACAGACCGAATAAGGATGAGTAAGAGGCTGTGGTTTTAATAATTAAAAAAATGTCTCGTTGTAGCAGGGTTTCGATATGTGATTTTAATTTATTAGCTCGATGCGAGGGGTCTCTTAGAAAACAAATTCCCGGAAGTCCACCATGTTCAATATATTTTTCTATGTTGGAGGAGTTCAGAATTTTACGTCGCTCAGATAAATAAGAAATGACTTTTTCGAAATTTTTATTAAACAAAAGATTATAATCTAAAAATGGTAAGTGGTGAGTTTCGGCCAACGTTAGTGGAAGTAGCTCTAGATTATATAAACGACCCGTTAGTGATTCTTGGATGGCTTTGCGGCTAGTAAAGCGCACACTGCCAGACAGAATGAATTGCCCGGATTTTTTATTTTTCTGCACTAAAAGTTTCAGAGCTGGAAAAATCTCTGGAACTTTTTGGCATTCATCAATGGCTGTTAAGGAGGAAAAGCCCTCTAGAAATCCTTTGGGCTTTAGACTTGCGCTAGTTCGAACGTTTTCTTCGTCGAATGTGACATAATTAGATGAAGAGGTGATTGCCTCTATCAAGGTCGTTTTGCCAACCTGTCGTTGTCCTAAGACACCCACAAGTGGGGAAAACTTCAATGCGTTCTGTAGTTGGGATTTTAAATAGCGATTTCTTAGGTGGGCCATATAGAATCACTTTAATACTTGATGGAAAAAACGTCAACACCTTGATGGAAATTCCATCAAGGTCTAGCAGGAAAAAGCATCAAGGTACGCCTGGGGACCAGGGGTATTGTTGGCATAGTTCTTCGTTAAATCCTTTATCGCATCTAGCTTTCCAAGTAGCTTGGTTTTGTTGGATCAAGTAATCCAGGTAATCTACCCATTTTTGATAAGCTTTGATTTTTTCTTCCTTAGATTTTTTAGACTCAGCCACTTTTTTGACAGCTTGGTTTTTAGTTTTGTAATTAGAAGCACTGGCCTTGTTATTAGAAGTTGAATTATTTTTGTTATTGTCAGTTGGATTTTGAGATAATTGCAAAATAGTTGAAGAGTATTGTTCTTTCTTTTGAATTAAATACTTTGCGGCTTTCATTTCATTATTGATGTGTTCCACGGTTGTTACTTCGTTCGAGTACCAATCCGTGGCCGGAGTTAAAATAAAATGAATGGCATCGTCGAGCAGTTGTTTTTCCTGTGCTGCTGTTATAGGTGCTGACGTGGGGGATACCTCAATTGGATTTGCAGTTTTATTTTTTTTAGTTTGTAATCGTTTTTCTTTTGGTTTGTACTCGCAAGTTTTTTTGGCTCTGTCTATGGCTTGTAGGATTTCTTTTTTTAATGCCATTTCGTTGCGGTGGTGTTCAACAATATCTATACGTTCGATTTTTTCATCTAATAAGTCTACTTGCTCATCTAAATTATTTTTAAAACTAAATTCGTCCTTGTCGTCCTGTTTCATAGCTTCAGATCTTATATCTCCAATGCTATAACTTTTTCCACTTTTATAGCTTAAGGGATTAAAGTAGTTAAAATGTAAAAATGGCCTTGGTGTTGATTTAATGATTTGACAGTTTTTTTCAATTTGTAAAGTCAGATTTAATATCGAATGTCCATAAGGAATTGTTTTTCTAAGACGACTAAAGGCCTCTTCTGCTTCATTGCGTTTTTGACGAAAATTGGGGCTTTTTTCATTAAGTTCATCGGCACTGACAGCGATTTTAATTTCATTAAATTCGGTATCGGTTTTTCCTTTTCTTATTTGATCCAACAAAATTTTTTTATACGTAAATGCTTGAGAACAAACGGAATCAATCTTACTTTTGTAGTAAGTTATTTGTGGTTTAACTTTATCACCCAGTAGTTGAAAATGAGCACCATAGGCAGCTTGATTATATCGAGCAGAACTAAGATCTTCGGTGTATAAAATCAATTTCTCTAGTGTTGTTAAAAAGGAATTTTGAGCTGTAACTAACATATGCTCACACGTTTTTTCTAGGCTATTAGCAACAGTAATTAATTTTTCATATGGATCATCCTGGTTGTAACTGCGATTATAAGGCCCAGTAGGTTCAGCGGCATTGGGGCCTAGGAATTGATTCATAGGGGTGGGGTTACCAGCCTGAATTTCATTGTCGGTTTCATCGTTGACGTTGCTGGAACTGCTGGTGTCGTCTACTGATGAGCCTGCATCCTCACTAGCCCATGTCAGTTGGGGTTTCGCCATAAAGCCAAGTGCCAACACCAGTTGTAGTATAAAACGTATATTTGTTTTACAGCTGTTTAATGACTTGTCAGCGATTGCATTCATGTTCGACCTCAATTCTACTTCAAATAAAATCCACACATTTTTGCACAATAGTAATTTGCTCGTGGTATTATTTATCAAATGAAATGCCAGTTTCTATTTGTTGATTGAATATATTTTTTCGATGTCCCTAAGTTACTCAAATTCCATCATTACTAGCTAAAATCGTCAAAATTGTAGACAGAATAATAGTTTAATAAAAATAAACTATTTAGTAATTATCTTAATAAATTAACCTGGAAACGACGCTCGCAAATGCCTTATAAATAGGCCATGAAATTAGCGCTGAATTCGAATAACAAACAATAAGTAACAACAATAATAATTTACTTCTGAGTATCGACCTTGGCCATGTGATTACTGAAAAATAATTGGCATTGAAGATGCTTGGAATACAAATGAAAAGGAAAATAGTTTATGAAACAGAATATATGCAAGGCTGTTGTGTACAGTCTATTGACAATGACTAGCGTAAATGCGGCAGCAGCTGGTTTGTTCAAACCTAGCTCTGCGGGCAGTAATTCTATATTACAATCCCGACAGGCATTGGCCGGCCAATTAAACTTGAGCGCAAATCGACAACGATTCGATTTACTAAAAGGCAGCGATGGCAAATTCACCAATCAAATGCAAAAATTTGATGGCTATTCAAAAGGCGCAATGGGAACAACGGGAAAAGCCGCTGATCTGCAGAACTCCAGCGCCGGCCCAAATATTGGAGGCGGTGGTTATGGCTACTACGATAGTTCAACAAAACATTTAAAAACAGTGATCAGCATTTTGAAAAACTCTTTCAAATTTTTAACTGAAGAAGATTTCGCCAAGATCAACGAATACTTCGCCATACGAACTACGGAATTAAAAATTAAAAAATTTATTCCAGTCACGAAACAAAGCCTATTAGAGGACCTAGAAAATCTTCGTTACAGTTATTACATGGAAGTGCAAAAAACAAATCCAGATGGGCAACCAGAGCCCTTGATGGCAGATTACTTTTTGTCAGAAGAAACAGGCAAAGGATTTGTCGTATTATTGAAACCATTTTTTCAAACATATAATGGTAAAACGGTGTATGAGATGGGTGCTAATTCAAACTATTATCCAGAAATAGCTACAATTATTTTACATGAGATTTCTCATCTATATGGTGTTGGCATCGAAGATTCACAGGAAAATAACGATAAAATGGCAGAGGAATGGGCTGTAAAGGTAGGAGCGAAGTTAACGACTATGTATGAGTTGTGCTCGGCAGAAAATTTGAACGAAAATACAAATTCCAATGATAAAAACAAAGTGTGTTTGGATTATGTACAAAAATTAATAGCTGCAGATCAACTAAGCCCAAATACAGTAAGCTCGATTAATCGTTTAATCATGAGTCACAATGCTAACTTTAAAGTAAAATCACTAGTACAAAGTATTGATGTTTTGCGTTTAGATTATTCTTTAAACCCACCGCAAGTAAGAAAATATGATAGCAATGAAGTGAGCATATCTGCTTCGTGGGAAAGCCCATCAGGCTATTTTACTAAAGGAGTTGTGATTGAAAGCGAGGAAGGCATTTTCTATGCTAATTTGCGTTATGCTAGTTACTTGGTGAAGGAAGAAGTTGACCGTATTTGTAGTTTGCTGACTAAGATTAATTACCTTGGTTACCATTGGGAGCTAAAACAGACTAATCAGCAATCATATCTAAATATGAAGTGGACAGATTATTACTGTGAGGCAATTAAAAAATAACAAGCTCCCCCAGCTAAAGGCCTGGCTAAAGTAAGCCCCGTATAGCCAGGCTTTTTATTTCAGCTCGATTGATAAGTTTAACGCTCCCCCAGTTAATTCTAAAGGCCATATTTTTTAAGTAGATATATGTCGCTATTTTTTCATTTAAAATTCCATTGAAATTCTAAATAGTTAACTGTTGTTTCTAGATCACAATTTAAATGCGAAGAATATAGCAGCGAAAAGTCTGACTATTGGCAACAGTGTAGGTTCTTCAATGGAACTAAAGAATTAAAATATAGTCCTGTTATAGAACCGTTTACTATAAATATAGTTCTATTACAGGACGACTAAATGTAAAACTAGTCCTATATTAGAACTTTTTTGACTTTTCACTCTTTTAATGGCAATTTCTAGATCATGGTAACTACACAAACTGGAATTGAAAAAATCTTAGATAAAGTGCAAACCAATCAGGAAC
>JBPOJH010000081.1:0-17984 GCA_052033755.1 Bdellovibrionota bacterium
GGTTCAGGTTCAGGTTCAGGTTCAGGTTCAGGTTCAGGTTCAGGTTCAGGTTCAGGTTCAGGTTCAGGTTCAGGTTCAGGTTCAGGTTCAGGTTCAGGTTCAGGTTCATGTTCAGGTTCAGGTTCAGGTTCAGGTTCAGGTTCAGGTTCAGGTTCAGGTTCAGGTTCAGGTTCAGGTTCAGGTTCAGGTTCACAAAAAAATTCTTCCTTAAAAAGCCTGAGTCAAGGAAAATCGAAAAGATATTTTTTCAATCGCAATTAAAATATTTATTCCAATTCTAAGACCTTACTATCTATAGCCTAGTTAAATCACCACATGCACCACGCTTGGCTGGCTGATTGAAATGGATGAATAGAATAGAATAGAATAGAATAGAATAGAATAGAATAGATGATGGGTAAGCAAAAGCTTAGTAAATTGTTATTATGGCAATGAGTAATCTAATCTAATCTAATCTAATCTAATCTAATCTAATCTAATGGAAGTCTAGATTAAAGTTCTATTTGAGTCAACAAAAAATATCCAAAATGACATTGCCCTCATATAAAAAAAATTGGGAAAAAATATGATTGTAAAATAAAAATTAATTTTTACTTTGACAATTTCTTCTAAATATCCTATAGAATAAGACATGAAGCAGCTGACTTTTATTGATTATTTTAAAACGCATGAGCGCGAAATTTTAGCTACTCGTTCAAACTTGCAGAATCAAGCTACTGCCTCAATCCGTTCTTTAAACACGACAGACTTAAGCTCTTCGATACGTAACATAAAATCACATCGAATTCACGGCGGCGAACTGATTGTTGGAAAACGTAAAACACAACGACCGATTGTTCCTAAAAAATGGATGCACGTGACATTAAAATCTAGTTCGGCAAAAGGGAACTTAAGCTTGCTGCACGTTAGACATCGAATGAAAATTCAAAAAATGATTCACCGGTACGCTCGTAAATATTTGATAAAAATTGGCGATGGCGTCAACATGGGAAATCATTTTCACCTGAAAATAAAAAGCCCAAATCGAGAATGTTTTCAAAACTTTTTACGAGCTATTACTGGAAACATTGCAAGATTAGTGACTGGAGCGCAAAAAGGAAAACCTTTTGGCAAAAAGTTTTGGGACTCGTTAGCCTTTTCTCGAGTACTCACATCTTCCTATGAGGTGTTTTTACTGAATATTTACCTTACGGCAAATCGCAAAGAGAGAACCCATGGGTACCAAGCCAGAAAACGATTCTTAAATGATTTTAATCTTTGGATGAAGCAGCATCACGCTTAATTCTGTCAACTTTCGAGCACCTTAGAATTACGCTTTGACTCATTGTTAATCGCTCACGTTTTAGCTTTGATTTATACTTCGAGTTCTGGTGGGATTCTCCAATCGCCCCCCCCCCTGCCTCACTGAGTAGTGGCTTTGTATCAAATTGATACTGCCCCAATTTTATCATAGTGAATCATTTAAATTAAGTATCCATATCTACAGATGTTTGCATAGTTTGCACGCCAAATTTGTCCATCGTTCTGCCCTTGGAATTTCGATATTCTATAGTCAGAAGGAAGCACTACAAGATTTTCATCAGACAAGAATAACAGACAAGAATAACAGACAAGAATAACAGACAAGAACAATAGAACAATAGAATAATAGAATAACAGAATAACAAAGAACAATAGAACAATAAATAAGAGACAAAACAGAGAAAAAACGCACACACAGAACACTCTTATTTACAACGCTTACTAGGGAGGCGGCCATATGAAAAATTTGACTCAATTCAAAATCGAATTAATCGAAATGGCTCGCACTACTCCAACTGCTGACAACACGCAACCTTGGAAATTTTTATGGGAAGATCGAGATTCCAGTCAAGACCTGGTCTTGCACATTTACCATGACTCAAATGCTGCTAAACATGATTTAAACTCGGGATGGAACGCTTCGTTTTTTTCTTTGGGTTTTTTAATCGAAACACTTTCCATTAGCGCTGCCGAATTTGGTTTTAGTTGCGAGACCTTAGGAACAATTTCAAATCGCAATTTAGTACGAGAAAATGATTTATCTTTATTTACCACATTGAAATTCGCGAAACTTACTCCCGCAAAAGCATTTGCACAAAAAGACCCCTTGTTTCATCAACTAAAAAAGCGCCAAACGAACCGCTTTGCATATCAGCCTTGCGAATTAGACTATCAAGTATTTCAAACCATGAATTCAGAAAAAACTTCGGTTCGCGCAGATAAAGTCTTAGACAAAGACACAGCCACCACCACCGCCCAGATTCACTGGTCAAAAAATTTCAATTCAAACCTGGCACAATACGTCGCTAAAACAGAAGGCTTATTGTGGGATCATTTAAAATTAATTAAAGAAACTATGAGTTGGGTTCGCTTCAACTCCAAAGAACTACAATCAACTCATACTGGATTAAATCTAAAGAGCCTTGGCTTTAATGCAATTGAATTGATCTTCATACCCTTGTTAAGAAATAACACTGTATTGAAATTCATGGCGCCTTTCATTTCTAAAATCGTATTACCACAAGCCATCCAAAAACTATTTAAATCCAGCGCTATGGTTGGCTGTGTAACCGTTCCAGATAATAATATCTCTTCTTTAGTGCAGGCTGGTCGTTTAACTATGAGAAAATGGTTAAAACTAACTGAGTACGGTTACAGCATTCACCCCTACACTATCGGTTCACTCAACATTTATAATACTAAAAACAACATACTATCTGCCGTCTTTGGCCAAAAAGAAACATCCTTATTTCACCAAGGATTACAGTTATTGCAAAAGACGTTTCTATTTTCAACAGAGGCTACTCCTGTGTTTTTATTTCGCGCCGGCAAAGCCAAATTCTTAGCTGAATCACAACAAACAAAAAGAAAATCAGCCGCAGACATGATTTTAACCGACCAAGTTTCTATGCCAAAAAATACCAACTCGAACAACCAACACAACTTGCATGAAGTTCAATAACAAACTCAGACTGTATAATGATCGCAGCATATAGATCGCTGTATAAAAGATGACTGCATAAATTAACAACCTGTCATGATGCTTCTTGATTAAAACACATGGATCGTGTTTGAATCTTGGAATGATGAAAAATATTTTAAAAAAGTCCACTGTCTTAGCACTGGCGTTTGCTTATGTTTTACTAATCACTCGAGCGGCACTGATTCCAGCCACCCATGAAGACTCACGACACTTTATTCGTGGTGATGGTTTTAGCGATCAAAATGTGTATTCAACCGTTTTATGGGTGCGTGATTTTGGATTTTGGGAATCCAAGCTGCGTGCCGTTTTATTTTACAAGGGTGATGGAAATAAAGCCGGAGCGGAAGTCTATACACATTACCCCAGTTACCCAGACATTTTAATTGCTGCTTATAGCAGAGCACTAGATACAGTCAATGAGCCCTTGCTACGGACTTTACCCATTGCCTTGTCGTTACTTTTAGTCTTTTTAGTTTACCAATGTTTAAAAATTTTTCCAATGTCTTCAGATGAGCGTAGTTTAAATTTTATTTTATTTTTACTTTCCGGGTACTTTATCTTCTGGGCCGATAACCTCCATAAGCATTTGCATGAATACATTGTCCTATGGGGAACTGTGTATTTGTTATGGAATTATTATCAAACACCTACCACTAGCTTAAACTCTAAATTAAAAATTTGCCTTTGGTTCTTGCCCTTGACCTTTGTCGCCACTCAATGCAGTTTTGAAACTTATGTCATTGTGGCTACTTTGGTTGTCGGTACCTCTTTGGCCTTCGAGAAAGGTATCAGAAAAGTCATATCACCATTAAATATTTATTTAGGCGTCTTGTTCATTTTAGGTTTAGGCTTACATTTGTACTTGAATCGTCTTTACTTTGGCAGCTGGGAATTAACCATCGCTGATATGAAAGCTTCATACATGCAACGTATCGGTGCCGGTGCCGAAGATGAAAAAATGACTTTACTGAAATATTTAGAGCTGCCACTACGATTTGTGAATCGTCAAGAACGTTACTTTTTTGTGCCTGGTTATGCTTTAATTGTGTTCTTATGGGTGTACTTAAAAAAATTAAAGCAATCTGGTCATTTAGCAGCATACAAAATGCTTTGGGTCATGGTGGCAGCTAGTGTTTCTTGGTATTTTTTCATGTCACAACATGCATTTATGCATCACTTTACAGCGAAGCACTTTGGACTTGTTGCCATCATCATAAGCGCACCTGGGATATTTTGGTGGCTTCAAGAGTGGGAACTACTGCGCAAAGAATCCTGGACCCTAAAAAAATCTGGGATGGCCTTGTTGGGTGCATACGTTTTGATAATGGCCCTGACTCAAATTGTATACCCCGTTTGGTGGAAGCACTCACTAAAGTTTTTAGTCGAATCAATTTTCTTTTGATTTCTGTTTAAAAGCGTTTGATAACTGTAAGATAACGTTAAGAATTTAGACAAAGCCATTTCTAATCATTCACCCTCCTGGCGTATGCTGGAAGCTGTATTTATTGCGTAGGCAAAAGCCAGTCGCAAAAAACGGTCGCTAAAACGAGTCGTAAAGATATAGCGACTTATAAGAATGAATGATTAGCTATGATTTAACGACAGGGAAAAATATGAAAATAAAAATCTATTCAGATGGTGCCGATAAAAAATCAATGTTAGAGATGAATGCGAATCCAGTTATTTCCGGACTCACGACCAATCCCTCGCTAATGAAAAAATCAGGCGTTACTAATTATCGAGAATTCTGTTTGGATATTTTGAAAGACATTAAATCTAAACCTATTTCGTTTGAAGTTTTTAGTGACGATTTAAAAGAAATGAAAAAACAAGCCCTAGAAATTAAAACATGGGCAGAAAATGTTTATGTTAAAATTCCTATCGTTAACACCAAGGGCGAAGTCACCCTGAGTTTGATTCGAGAACTATCTCAAAACGGTGTAAAGTTAAATGTAACTGCTTTATTCAGTTTTGAACATATCACAAAAACAATCGACGCTTTATCGGGTGGCGCTCCCAGTATCGTATCGGTTTTTGCTGGTCGTATTGCTGATACAGGGCGCGATCCTATGCCGATTATGAAAGTCGCCACCGATATTTGTCATGAGGTGCGGGCCAAAAATAAAACACAGATGGAAATGCTATGGGCCTCCACCAGAGAAGTTTACAACATTGTACAAGCTGATCAGATTGGTTGCGATATCATCACTGTGCCTCCCGATATTATCAAAAAAATGTCGATGTTTGGACGTTCGATGGAAGAAATGACTTTGGACACCGTTCGAACATTCAAAGCGGACTCGGATGCCGCTGGATTTAGTTTATAGGTTTCAAATAAAATGAAATCAAAATTGAAAAACGCTTTTACAAATATCTTCAAAGCCATCATTGCTATTGGTTTGACTGTATGGTTGATCCAACAAGGAAAATTCGATCTTAGTGCTTTAAAACAAGTTTTAAGTTTTGATTTCTTTATTTTATTACTGCTCATCATTGGGTTCAACACCGCCTTGATGGTTGAACGTTGGCGAGTTTTATTAGCAACTAATTTTGATGACAAAAACAAAACCACAATCGCGTCCGTTCCTAGTCGTATGCAGATGTTGAAATTAACACTAATGGGTTATTTTTTTAATTTTGCGATGCCCGGTGGTGTTGGCGGCGATCTGATCAAAGGTTTTTACTTAGCTAAGCAAAGCACCAATCGAACATTTGCCGTCATTAGTATTTTAGTTGATCGAATTATTGGCTTGTATTGCATGTTATTAGCTGCTGTTTTGGTGATGATTTTAGATATCGATCACATCATGAGCATCACTCAATTAAAGCTGATCTTCTACACGATGAGTGCGTTGACATTGGGTATTACTGTGTTTTTTGCTTTGGCTTGGTCTCATCGTATTCAAAAATACATTCAACCGATATTAGTAAAAATTCATGCCCTCCCCTTGGGAGCGACCCTGGTTAAAGTTTATGAAGCGATTTCCTCTTATCGTCATCACAAACGCACAATCATTTTAGCTGGAGTCTATTCTGTCATTGGGCAAGGGGCTTCGATGTTATTGTTTTATTTCGTCGGCGTTAAGCTTGGCATCGACTTAAATGCTCGCGCTTATGTGATCGTTCCACCAATCGGTTTTATCGTGACGGCACTTCCCTTAACTCCAGGTGGTGTGGGTGTGGGGCAAACTGCCTTTTTATATTTATTTAACTTGTACAAGGAAGGCTCTGGAGTGATTGGCACCACTGCGGTCACACTGATGCAATTAGGAGCCTTGCTTTATGGTTTGGTGGGCGCATACTATTTTGTCTTAGCCAAAAAGCACTTGAATTTTCATCACGATTCCGCCGTCGACATTAACGTCAAAGACAAACCTAAGGATATGGCTAAAACGGTGCCTTGATTATTACTGACAAATTATAATTTTTTTTGTTGAATACTTTTTTTAGTTTTTTAGGAGTCACCTTTATCATGTTAAAATATTCTGAACGCGCAAAAAGATTAAAGACATTAAGCCAATCCAAAATATTAGTTTTAGATGGAGCCATGGGAACAGCCATTCAGTCCCACAATTTAACGGCCGCTGACTTTGGTGGTGATGAGTACGAAGGTTGTAATGAAAATCTTGTAATGACTCGTCCAGATGTTATCCAAGGTATTCATGAACAATATTTAAAAGCCGGCTGTGACATTGTCGAAAGTAATACCTTCGGTTCGATGCCGATGGTAATGGCGGAATATAACCTCGAGCACAAGGCCCATGAAATCACGGTGAAGGCAGCACAACTGGCGCGAGCCGCCTGTGATAAATATTCTACACCTGATAAGCCACGTTTTGTGGCGGGATCGATTGGTCCAACTACCAAAGCACTTTCTGTGACGGGCGGAACGACCTTTGCGATTTTGGTGGATAATTTTTATCAAATTGCCAAGGGCTTGATCGAAGGTGGCGCCGATTATTTATTAATTGAAACAGCCCAAGACTCTAGAAATATCAAAGCGTCTTTATTGGGAATTGAAAAGCTAGAAAAAGAAACCGGCGAGAAATATTTGGTGGCTGTATCAGGAACCATTGAAACAATGGGAACTATGTTGGCTGGACAAAATGTCGAAGCCTTTCTGGCAAGCATGCTACATCGGGATTTATTTTACATCGGCTTAAACTGCGCAACGGGTCCTGAATTTATGACGGATCATATTCGAACGCTAGCCAAGCTTTCTCCGTTTCCAGTCGCTTGTGTTCCCAATGCCGGTTTGCCAGATGAAGATGGCATGTACCTAGAGACTCCGGATTCAATGGCCAAAGTGTTACAGCAATTCATCGAGGAAAAATGGATCAATTTTATCGGTGGTTGTTGCGGGACTAATTGGACTCACATTCAAAGATTCGCTCAGCTGGCTAAAGATTATTCCCCTAGAGTGCCTGAATCATTTCAAAAATCGGTATTATCTGGAATTGAGTTTTTAGAGATCACGGATGAAATGCGACCCGTTATTGTGGGTGAAAGAACCAACGTTATTGGTTCTAAAAAATTTAAAACCTTAATCAGTGATGGTAAATTCGAAGAGGCTGCTGAAGTCGCCCGTGCACAAATACGATCCGGAGCACATATCATCGATGTCTGTTTATCAAATCCTGATCGTGTGGAATTTGACGATGTGAAATCTTTCTTAGAACAAGCCATCAAAGTTGTAAAAGCACCATTGATGATTGACTCCACTGATGAAAAAGTGATTGAGATGGCCTTAACGTACTGCCAAGGCAAAGCCATCATTAATTCAATCAATTTAGAAGATGGTGAAGAACGCTTTGATCACGTCGTCCCCTTAGCAAAAAGTTACGGAGCCGCACTTGTTGTCGGTACCATTGATGAAGACCCTGAAAACGGAATGGCCGTTACTCGACAAAGAAAATTAGAAATTGCTGAACGGTCATATAAAATACTGACTGAAAAATGGGGTCTACTTCCTGAAGATATTTATTTTGACGCCTTAGTATTTCCATGTGGCACTGGTGATGAAAAGTATGTGGGTTCAGCAGCTGAAACTATTGAAGGACTGCGGTTGATTAAAAATCGTTTTCCTCGTTGTCGGACAGCCATTGGTGTATCGAATGTAAGCTTTGGTTTACCAACAGCCGGTCGTGAAGTATTAAACTCTGTTTTCCTTCATCACTGTGTCAATGCAGGATTAGATTTGGCCATTGTTAATTCAGAAAAATTGGAACGTTTCGCCAGCATTCCTGCTGAGGAAATCGAACTAGCTGACGATCTGATTTTTAATCGCCGACCAGATGCCGTAGCTCGTTTTACCGAAAATTTCCGAGTGCAAAAAGTCAAAGTTCAAGTCGATCGCGCTAGCATTCCCTTGGACGATCGTTTATCACAAGCCATCGTTGATGGATCGAAAGATGGCTTAATCGATGATTTAAATGAAGCCTTGAAACAGAATCGTCGACCACTGGATATTGTCAACGGCCCGCTGATGAAAGGCATGGATACAGTCGGAAAATTGTTCAATGAAAATAAACTGATTGTTGCTGAAGTTTTACAAAGTGCGGAAGTGATGAAAGCCGCTGTATCGCATTTAGAGCAATTTATGGAAAAAGCCGACACTGCCAACCGAGGTAAAATGTTGCTGGCAACAGTGAAGGGCGACGTACATGATATTGGTAAAAATTTGGTCGATATTATTTTATCTAACAATGGTTTTCTGGTGATCAATTTAGGAATTAAAATTCCGCCTGAAAAAATCATTGAAGCCGCTCGTGAACACAAACCAGATATGATTGGTTTATCTGGTTTGTTAGTAAAGTCGGCACAACAAATGATTATTACTGCTGAGGACTTAAAGCGTGCCGGAATTGATTGTCCGATGTTAGTCGGCGGCGCTGCTTTATCCAGAAACTTTACTGAAAAAAGAATTTTACCCGCTTATAACGGCCCTGTCTTATATGCTTCGGATGCTATGAACGGATTGGACCTAGCCAATGCCGTTGTGGACCCTGTAAAATATAAGAATGTTTTATTGGAAATGGAAAATAAACGCCAAGCTTTGGCACTGGCATTGGCGAACGAAAGTAAAAATACCAACACAGCAGCTATCAAAATCGAAATCAGCACACAAAGATCAGCGCAACTGCCGCGAGTTTCACAAATCCCAAAACCACCTGACTTTAAACGTCATGTGATCAAATCAGCCCCGTTGGAGCGCATTTGGCAATTTATCAATCCTTTGATGTTATATACAAGACACTTAGGCATTAAAGCCAAATCTGCTAAAATGATGATCGATGCCGAAAAAGATAAATCAATTTTGTCGCTGTTAAAGCAGGAAGATCCTACCGCGGTTGATATCTTAGAAGCTGTGAACGAAGTCAAAGCCACCTATCGCAATAAAGGTGTATTCCAACCCGCAGCTGTGTATCAGTTTTTACCCGCGTTTTCAAAGGGCAACCAAATTCATGTTTTATCAGAAACAGGTAAGCCAGTCGGTCATTGGGAGTTCCCTCGGCAAACAACGGGATCTCAATTATGCCTGAGTGATTACCTGAATGAAAGTGATGACAACATGGCCGCCTTTGTGGTGACGGCAGGACATCAGGTTCGAGAAACTTCGGCGGATTTGCGTGCCAAGGGCGAGTTCTTAAAATCTCATATTATTCAAGCCTTGGCGATTGAAACAGCCGAGGCCTATGCTGAGTACTTGCATTCGTTTTTGCGTGGTATGTGGGGATTTCCGGATTCTCCAAATATCACAATGCTTGAGCGCTTTCAGGCTAAGTATCATGGAAAAAGATATTCCTTTGGATATCCGGCCTGCCCTCGTTTGGATGATCAAAAATTATTATTTGATATTCTTCGACCCGAAGAAATTGGTGTTGAACTCACAGATGGTTTTATGATGGATCCCGAGGCGAGTGTTTCCGCCGTGGTCTTTCATCATCCAGAAGCCAGTTATTACAGTGTCGGTAACGCGGCAGATTTTAACGAGGCCGTGGTATAAGTAAAAGACATAAGGACATAAGTAAATTATAATTGCATAAAGGATAAAATATAATTTTATGGTGAATGTTTATAAAATCGATCGAAAATTAACTGACATCTTGAAGGAAAAAGATTTTACCATTTCTACGGAGATCATTCCACCACGGAATGGGGCTCCTCAAGAAGAAATTTTAAAACAAATACATAACTTAACTGCAGCCGGAACACAGTTTATGTCGGTCACTAAGGGCGCTGGTGGAAGTCTTCGAGGCGGCAGCTTACCCATAGCTCAACTGGTGAAAGAACATTTTCATTTACCCGTTATTGCGCACTTTACGTGTCGTGATTTAACTCCTGAAGAAGTAGAAAACCAATTAATGGATCATCACTATTTTGGTATTCGTAATATTTTAGCTTTGCGTGGAGATCCACCTGCGGGTGACGTGAATTGGGTTCCTAATCCTAAAAGTTATCCTTATGCATTTCAATTGATTGAGCAAATTCGTCTTTTAAATCAAGGGCAATTCTTAGAACGAAAAGGTTTTGGACAAACACCCAAAGCAAATACTGATTTTTGTATTGGTGCTGCCGCTTATCCAGACGAGCCACAAAAAGAAATCCGTATCGATAACTTTATTAAAAAAATACAAGCTGGTGCCGAATACGGGATCACGCAAATGATTTATCAAGTAGATTCTTACTCTCGCTTTTTAGAAGACATCGCAGCTGGAGCTAAACAATCCGTACCCGTATTGCCCGGTTTGCGTTTGTTACGCAGTCGAACTCAGGCCGAGCGCATGAAATCGCGTTTTCAAATTCCTATTTCAAATGCATTGATTCAAAAACTACCCGAGATACCTGAAAAAACGGCCCTGACACCCATGCAAGAAGATCAAGTATTGGAAGTGTTTATGGATTTAATCGCTGACTTCAAAAAAGCCGGCGCTCCTGGAATTCATATTTTTGTATTAGTCGATACAGATTTGTCTTGTTCGTTATTGGGCAAATTAAGAACAGCGACTTCCCAGTCGTAAGCGGAACGGCAGATTTTTTCCAAATCGTTGTGTTGTGGTTGCCAAGAAAAAAGTTTTTGCAATCGAGTTGTATCCGCGACCACTTCACACAAATCTCCAGGACGACGTCCACTGCGCAGAATATTAAATGTCTGACCTGTTACTTTTTGCATGGTTTGCAAAACTTCATCCACAGTGTAACCACGACCGTAACCGCAATTTAAAATTAATGGATTGCTCTGCATTGTCGTTTGCGAAGTGACGCTGACTGTATCGGTATTTAATCCCATGCTGGGTGCAATGGACTCCCCATTTGGATCAGAAAATAAATAGCGCAAAGCTTGAATATGAATATTTACTAAATCCTCGACATGAATATAATCACGAATGGCGGTGCCATCTTTGGTGGGATAATCGGTACCGAACACCGAGATCTCAGAAATTTTACCAGCCGCTGCCATCGCCGCTCGCTTGATCAGGGCGCTATGAAAATCCCCAACTTGCCCCAGTCGATTATCTAAACTGGCACCGGCCACATTAAAATAACGTAAGATCACAGCCTTCAGCGAAGAATCCGCTTGAATAAAATCGCTAATGATTTGTTCCACCATGCGCTTGCTTTTTCCATACGGAGTGATGGGATCAATCCAACTTTCTTCTGTCACTTTGACTGTTCCTGGGTTCGCATACACGGCTGCCGTTGATGAGAATACCAATTTAATAGAATTGGATTTAGCATTTTCTTGCAAGGCTTTTAATAAATTGAAAGAACCTAGCACATTGTTGTTATAGAATTCCATGGGTTGCTGGATAGATTTTGCAACCTCTGTCAAAGCCGCAAAATGTAAGACGGCCTCTGGCGATTCTTGCTGAACACTACTTAGCACTGAGGGGAAATCCTTTAAGTCGACATTAAGCCATTTAGCTCCCGGCGGAATGAAGGACTGAAAACCCGTGCTCAGATTATCGATCACAGTTACTTGACAGCCCAGCTCCATCAGGCGCAGCGCTGCGATGGAGCCAATATATCCAGCACCACCTGTGACTAAAATTTTTTTCCCTTTTAAAGAAATCTGATTCAGCAATTTATTCGACATATTATTAATTAGTAGCATTAACGATGAATATTTCAAGGTCATAATGTGTAATTAAACTGGCATTACAGACTTGCCATTGGGATTTTTTTGTCATTAGATCATATCTTTAAGATCTAATATGTTAATTATAAATGTGAGGTGAAAATGACTTTACTGTTAAAACAGATTTTTGCATTTTTAAAATTACTGAACTCAGATACGGGCACGCGAGAACTAGCCCTTGGCTTATCCCTTGGCATGGTATTGGGATTTTCGCCATTTTTAAGTTTACAAACTTTTGTGGTTATTTTTCTGTGCTTCTTTTTAAGAATCCAATTAGGTGCTGCATTTTTGTCAGCTTTTTTCTTTAAATTGATGGCCTATCTGATTGATCCAGTGGCCGATCAGCTGGGACGAGCCGTGTTGGAATCCAACAGTTTACGTTCTATTTTTGTCGAAATGTACAACTTACCTGTAGTGCCATGGACTCGGTTTAATAACTCCATCGTTATGGGCTCAGGCTTGATAGGTTTTATTTTAGTCATACCAGGTTATTTTTTATTTAAAGTGGCTATTATTAAATATCGTCAAAAAATATTGTCTAGATTTGAAAAGACTAAATTTTGGAAAGCCGTTAAAGCCACTGCCTTTTACAAATGGTATGCAACTTATAATAATTTATATGGCTAATACGGATTTAAAATTAACTACTTTTAAAATTTTAACGAGGTTCTTGTGTCAACAAATGAAAACAGTCCAACGCCTTCCGCAACAGACAAAACAAAAAAAGTAAAAAAACCCAAAGGATTTATTCGCTGGGAAGCCGTTATTCCCTTTGTGATTTTTGTGTCCATCAGCGGTGCTTACTTCACTTTGTTTTTTGATACGAATTTAAAATATGTGATGGAAAAACTGGGCTATAATTTTTTAGGAGCGGAAGTCAACATTGGTCATTTAGAGACTTCGTTTATCAAGGCCAAAATCTCCATCAAAGATTTGGAATTCACCGATCCCGCGACTCCCAAAAATAATATGTTAAAAATTGGCGAAATTAAATTTGGAGTTCTGTGGGATGGATTATTACGTGCCAAGTTTGTCATTGAAGAAATGGCTGTGGAGCAAATCGAAGTCAATGCTCCTAGGAAAACACCTGGCAAAGTCAAGCCACCAGAGCCTCCCCCACCACCTCCAAATCCAAATGAAAAAAATAAAGCTTTAGAAGAAGCTAAAAAAGTTTCTGATAAAGCTTTGCAAGTGATTGAGGACAAGAACGAAGACAATGCCATTGGTAATTTAGTCGCTTTATTACAGGGCAGTGATGCTTCGACAGAGCTAAAAAAGATCGAAGATCAGTTGCAATCGAAAAAAAAGATCAAAGAAATTGAAACTCTTTTGAATGAAAAACGCAGCAAGTGGGATGGCTTGCAAAAAGACTTACCTAAGGACAAAGAATTTCAAGCTTTCAATCAAAGATTGGCTGCCATTAAAACCAAAGATTTTAAAAGTCCACAGGAGCTAGAGGCTTCGGTTAAACAATTTCAATCCTTGATTAGCGAACTTGATACTAAGTACAAAAGCGTTAGCGCGGCTTTACAAAGCGTGCAAGCCGATATTCAACAACTGGATGGTGAGTACAAAGTCCTAGAAAAAATGGTTCAAGAAGACACTGAAAAAATTCGTGCTCAATTAAAAATTCCAAAGCTGGATGTATCCAATATTATTAAATTGGTGTTAAAGGACTATCTTAAGGACTATATCGGTAAATATAATTACTACTATGGTTTATATAAAAAATATGCTCCACCTAATTTAGGCAATAAGGCGAAGAAGGAAGAAAATTCGATTAAGATTCACCCTCGTGAAAAGGGTGTGACTTATGAATTCGCAAAAGCCAAAGCTTATCCGATGTTCTGGATCAAGAAAATCTCGGTTTCGTCCAAAGCCAATAACTTTGCTGGTGATTTAGCGGGTCAGATTTTAAATATCACATCAAATCAAGATACAATTGCCAAGCCTACAAGTTTTGATTTCAAGGGCGATTTTCCTTTTCAAAAAATGAGCGGGATTAAATTGCATGGAGAATTTAATTCCATCGGTGAGAATCAAAAAGTCGAAGTCGCTGGACAAATTGCTAAAATGGAAGTCGAGGGTAAAACCTTTATTAGCTCTGATGATTTAAGTTTATCTTTGACAAAAGCTTCACAAAATTTAGAGTTTAAATCGTCCTTGGATCACTTTAAAAAATTAGATATGACCTTTGATACGAATTTCAAGGAACTACAAACATCCATTGCCTCTAAAACCCCAGTGGTGCAGGAAATTTTCACGAATGTATTTAAAAAAATAGATGTTATTAATGTCAATATGAGCTCCCATGGTGAGTTACCAAACCCAGGTTTGGATATTCAATCGAACCTAGGAAGTTTGCTGCAAAAGGGCTTTGAAGAGCAGCTTGCCGCTAAACTGAAAGAGGCCCAAGAAAAACTGCAAGCTTTTATCAATACCCAATTTGGCGATGAAAAGAAAAAGCTAGAAGCACAATTAAATTCAGAAAAATCCAAAATCGAAGCTGAACTTAAAAAAATACAAACCACCGCTGAAACCGAAAAATCTAAATACGAAAATAAGATGAACACCACCAAAAAAGAGGCCGAAAACGACGCCAAAAAGAAATTAGAGAGCGAAGTTAAAAAATCCTTAGGTGATGACGCTGGTAAAAAATTAGACGACTTAAAGAAAAAATTCGGTTGGTAATACCAATTCCAATAATTAATTACCCAAGGCGCAAGCTTGAAGCCGTATTGTAATACGACGAAAGCGCAGCAACGCAGGGGAATTATTTAGTGGGATTGGTATAATACTTGGGTATCACGAATAGCGGTAAAGTATGTGATACCCAAACCTTGTCCGAACCGGTTTTTTGCTAATCTCGCCAGGCTTCAATCCACAAGCAGCTTCTTCAAAATCTTCAACGAACTTGCCCGCCTTAACAGTCCCCAGATCTCCACCCTGCGAGGCCGAAGAACAAGTGGAATATGTACGAGCCAAATCCTCGAAGGTTTTGCCCTCGCTCAGTTTTCTTAAAATATCCTGGGCTTCATATTGATGCTGGACAAGAATGTGTTTTACTTTCATAAGCCTCTGTTGTTATTAACTATTGCTGTGCCGGTATACGCTGACACCAATTTAGCTTTTCTTTTGTTCCACCCTCGTATTGATATGCTAGATGATTTTTCAATAATACATCCTTCAATGTTTTTCCATCATATCTAACATCCGCTAAAATCCGAAAATATTTATCTTTATCTATATTTTCTAGATCGATGCGCTGAGCGCTTTTTAGTAAGTTCTCGATTAAATTCTTGGCCGCGCGAGCCGCTTCTTTTTCGCAAGGTAACTTCCCCTTGATCTCTGGCGTATCCACATGTCGAACTCTGACGGAAATATGATGCCCGATTAACGGATGTACATCAGGAATATCAAAGGTAATTGTATCCGCATCATAGTTTCTAATATATTTCACACAGCGAAACGTATTTTCATCGTGGCGACAGTCTGCAGCTGATGTCGACGTATAGGACTGAACATTCGCATGGTCCTGATTGGATTTTAGCAACGACTTGGCATCAGAGGAAGTCATCCATTGCCATTTGTCCACGAACAATCCAACACCAAACCCCAATACAAGAATGATAATATATTTTAACATGTGCCTCTTACTTTTAAGTGAATCCTAAATATGTTTTTAGATTATCAAAATTGTATACAAAAGCTTTGCCAACTTAAAAGAAAAAAATGCATCACTTATATATTTGCGAACAAGAATGAATCTTGCGCCCGGCTGGCGACGCATAAATAGATAAAACACTGTCCGTTGCTGCCTCTGCTTTAGACGTAGTATTCTGACTGAATATGTGTGGACCAGTTTTCATAAAGGCTGAAAAATCATCTTGCATTTTTTGATTCACTTGTGTGGAAGTCAAACCTTCTGCTTGTACAACCTCAAGTCGTTTGGATTTTATACTTAAAACATCCACGCGATTTAAAATCGGAAAGTGATTCAGAAAGATTTTAAAGGCCGTCTGTTCTCCAAACAATTTATCTAAATATTGCATGTTCTGTTGCACCTGCCCCATATCAATTCGCGACTCAAAACCTCGACGATGCTTAATGATAAATTTTCGTGTTAAATCCTTGGCCTGTAGGTCTAGTTTACCAGCCACTACAGAGACGTTTGAGAATGGATTTCTTGTTTTTTCTAGCTGCACTAAATAGGAATAATATTTTGTATGAATATAATGAACAAACGCCCAAAAATGATTTGGTATAAGTCTAGACATGTACGTTCTAACGTCAGCTTTCTCTAGTGCAGTTACTACCGAAGGCGGTGGATACATATAATTGATTAACTCTTGAATAAATTCTTCCACCGCATCCTGCAACTGACTATTTAGTTTTTTTCGATGAATCACTTTTCTTTGAAGAATATCATGAATATCGTTTAAAGTTAATGACTCCAGTTGTTGGCCATATTTGTCTTGTCTATTCTTATAAACATATAACAAAACTTGCAACATGGATTCAAATGGAAATTTTTTCGAAAACAAAACTCGAGGATTTGCTAGGATATAATTTTCCATGACTTTATGAGTTTGAATATTTTCTTTAGCTAATTGCAACTGCAATTGTTTTTCAATATTGCGAATGTCATCCACTGTTAATGACAAAAATTCGTTTGTGTACATGGCCGCAGAATTTTTATCTTCCATCAAGCCCATCAACTTTAGCAACAAAGGCTCCTGCACCCTTGGCACTAATCGCATTCCTACATCTTGAAAGGCTATGATCATCGCCTGTACGTTTGCGTTTCCTAATAATTGATGATGACTTAAACTATGGATTAAGATGGCTTCCGATAATTTACGATTTCTGATAGAATCTAAAAAGCGAGTCAAATCTTCTAGCTTGTGCAAGGGTATTTGAAATAAGTGTTGCGTTTGTTGGAATAAAACTTTCATGGCTAGATCCACAGAGTACTTATTGACAAGAAATTCCAATGTTGCCGTCGGATTTTCGTTTTGCAAAAATCGAAACCGTGATGGATATCGAATCAGATTTTCAAGTATCTGTTTTTTTTGTTCGCTTTCTAAAGGTAGGGATTCAATCCATGCAAATAATTGCCAGGTTTTAATAAGTCGCGATTTCACTTGTAGAGCCACTTGTATCTTTTTGCTGATCTCCACCTTCTCGTTCAGATTTTGCTGCGAAAAATGAGTCGTTATAAACTGGCCTATTTGCGATAAAAACCAATCCGGATTTGGTTCCGATTGAGTCGCTGGCCATGGGAAGTAATCATCTGATTTTAGTTTTTCGCTCGACAGTTGCGTCGAGACTTCCACACTGCTTAAGCCTCTTGTTAAACTTCTATTTAAGTCTTTTGTTAAACTTCTTTGGATTGGTGGCAGCCAGCTAGAACAAGCTGTTACTGTTACAGTTTTTAATGAATTCACTCTTAAAAGTTCCAATGGACTATTTAGACTTACAACTGTCAAAAATATATACACTCCTGCGTATCCCATTCGACGCTGACTTTGATTTCTAAAAAACAGACTTAGCAGTAAGTTCAATAGCTTGCGAATTTTCGAAAAAGAATGTCCATGCATATATATCAAGAAATAGCAAACTAAGTACCAATATGTTGAATTTTACACCAGATTTTGATAGCTAATTAGAAACCATTTTTTCTAGTAAAGGCCCAGTACGGACATGGAGGTTTGCAAATGAAAAAACTGATTCAAGGAATAGTTGAGTTTCGTAAGAATGTTCAGGAAAGTTACCGAGAACTATTTGGAAAATTAGCCATCGGCCAATCTCCTGATGCCTTATTCATAGCTTGTTCAGATA
>JBPOJH010000003.1:0-92070 GCA_052033755.1 Bdellovibrionota bacterium
ATCAGTGCGAGACTCCACAAAAATGCAAGCCTACTTCACGTAGTAATCGGCAGAGGGACCTGGGTTGATGACTAGGCAGTTGTTGCCTCTGGTTTCGTAGCTGACTTCGGCGCGGAAGATGTAATTGTAGCAGCGGAACTCACCACCGACACCGTCATTCAATAAATCTTGAACGTCATTTTCTAAAATATTCATTTGGTTAAATCGCACTTCGATGCGGGATTTTACATTGGTATCAATCCATCTTTGCGTTTGTGGCAATGAACAACGTAAGCGTTGTAACATTTGACCGTTGAAAATTTTTAATTCGACGAAATAATTAATGCCTTTGCGATCTGTAAAAGCACGCTTCCAAATTCCATATGGAGTTTGATTAGTCACTGGAGCTTGACACTCATACGGCACCGGTGCCGACACATATCCCATATCAACTGGAGGGTAATTGCCACGTACTGGTTGTTGCGATGGCGGAGGATTCGTATATGGATTTGAAGGCACCACTCCTGCAACGGGAGTATATGTCGATGAGTCTTCAGGCTTACTACAAGCAGATACCAACACAAAAGCGATCGTTAAAGATATAAAACTTACAAATTTAATAAAATCATTTTTGTCAAAAAAGTTGACAGACTTTGACATTGGAAACTCCCCTGATCGCTTCAGCCGAATCGTTATTTCTAAGTTAAATTAAGTTTTTAAAGCAGGGAGCAGTTACCAATTATTTTTTAGAAAATCTACAAATCTGTTTGTAAAAAGTCTTTTCATGAAAAACTTACATGGGACTGCGCTTGGATTTTTCTGTTATATAGTTTCAGTTATGACAATTCATCAAATAAAATCACAAATTAGGTCTATCAGCTACGTGAGTTTGTCCTCAATGCTTCACATATCGGGCGCTGTGTTAGTTTTATCTATGAATATCGCACCAACACCGCTTCCAGAAAATAATGTAACTGAAATTGAAATTTTATCTAGCGGTGCTGGCAATTCCAATACCGCTAATCAGTTGGCCGATAACTCGAATTTAGCAGAGTCTGCCACTGCTAATTCCACGATCACAAAAACAGCTTCAACAAAGAATACCGTTCCTATGCAAAAAGATATTTCTGAGGATTTAGATTCAACCTTGAATCACATTGCTGATGAATCTGCGACTGATAAAAATCACGCGTCCCATACTAGCGACAATAGTTCAGCAGAGATCGAGAATTTACAAAAATCCATTTTGGCCGACGATAACGGCGACCTAGCTGTATTAACAGCCGCACAAAAACAAGCCGCCTCCGAAAAGAAACTGGCCGAACAAGCCAAACAAAAACGTTTACAAAGCGAAGCTCAAGCGCAAGCTGCTAAAGACGCACAACTGGCGCAGCAAAAAGCCGCTTTGCTAGCCCAACAACAGCAAGAAGCCTTACAACAACAATCCGATATGGACTCACAGTTTGCTGAAGCCGAACAACAAGCTCAGGCTGAAAAGCAAGCCCAAGCAGCAGCCGCCGCCGCCGCGAAACTAGCGCAAATGTCGGCCGCTACAAGTGGAGGTCGCGCTAAAACCAAAGTCGCCGGAGATGTCGAAGGCGATGGCCTTGGTGAATCGGATTCTCCACGAGGATCTACTGGACATGTTCGCAAAATGGAAGATCTTCGACAGTTACCTGGCAATCAATTACCCGCCTACAGTGATGAAGATCGCTTCTATCAGCGATCTGGCGAAGTTGTTTTTGAGGCTTATGTAACTCCCAAGGGAACCACCACCAATTTTCGCATGATTCAAAGCTCTGGACATCGCAGTTTGGATTTAAAATCCTTAAAAGCCTTTAAAAACTGGAAGTTTTTCCCTGGTCAAGAAGGCACCGTCGAAATGGCCTATAATTGGAGTCTTAAAGGCGAAGCCAAAGAACGCCCCGCCCTGCTACGCCGTCGTTAATTTTGTCCAGACCAATTTGAAATGGTGTTTGTTATTAGCATATTTTTAGTATATACTGAAATCGATGAAAATTCGCTTCGATTGGGATACAAACAAGGCTGAATCAAATTTGAAGAAGCACCATATTTCTTTCGATCTAGCGATCACCGTATTTGATGACCCAAACGCACTTCTGGCCGAAGACTCGAAACACTCAACCAATGAAAAACGCGAATGGATTATCGGCCTTTCTGACAAGGGAGTTTTAGTCGTTGTTTTCACCAAGCGGGTGAATGGAACTGTTTATCGATTAATTAGTGCTCGCAAAGCTAATCGCAAAGAAAGGACATTATATGAAGAGTTCAAAAAACTTTCCCTTTGAAAATGCTAGAAGAATCACCTCACAAGAAGTCGCTGCAGCTAAAAAAGCTATAGAGGAAAAAACAGGTAAAAAGCGTGCCTCCAGAGGCCGTCCAGCAAAATCTGATGATGAAAAATTTGTGGCAACCTCTATTCGCCTTCACCCCAAAATCATTGCCTGGGCGAAAAAGGAAGCTAAGAAACAAGGTGTCGGCTATCAAACCATTATTAACGAGGTTCTACTTAAAAAGGCCGCTTAAAACAGTAAGATTAAAAAAAAATGCTGCTTTCATCTGGAAAAGCAGCATTTTAAGAATTCGATCAATAAGATTGTTGAATGAATTTTAGTTTTGCAGATTGTTTATTAAGCCGTTTTTACTCAATTTTAGGTTATAATAAACCTGCAAAATTTAGCAAATCCCTATCGGAACTTGCTTTGCTTTATATTTGAGCGAAATTACTTGTCGCCAAATAATTCTTTAGCAGTTTTAGTTGTTCCATTCGTTCTACGAGCGGATTTAGATTTTTTGCCCATAGATTTATCACGACGCTTACGTTTAAATTCAGTTGCGCTTGTTTTTGATGCCATTTGGTCCTCCAAGTTTTGTAGATCCAAATGGTGCTACCAAACCGGGATAGCTAAGTCAACAGAATGCCGGTTTAATTGCTCACTTTCAGCGGAACTTTGATAAGCATAGTGAAATGCGAACTTCGGCAGAACAAATCCCAACCCTGCCGACCAAGCCCCTGCATCTAAATCATTATTCCGCAAAGCCCCTACCCTGAAAATGATCCATTTATTTAAGTAATTCTCGACTCCACCCATCAGCAATGGCTTTTGCCATGAATTCGTCTGATCCGAAGAGACATCAAATTTAAACCGCACAAGTTTACGAAAATGAAATGTAGAGCCAACAATAGTACGTTGCGGAAGCCTAGCTGCTTGAGGAATTTTTTTATCCGCAGAAAATAAATTTTGAAAAACAACTCCAAAACCAATATTTCGATTGGGAGTCATCATACCACCTACCACTAAATTAGTTTGATTATAACTAACATCTTGCCAGTGATCGTTCTGAAAATTAACCCCAAGACCGAACGAAAATATTTTATTAAATTGATTCCCAAAAGATAATTGGAATCGCTTACTGTCCCACTGCTGACCACTATCTTTCTGCGTCCACTTTCCTTGATTGTACAACAAACTACTTGGTACGACCGTGTCCTTTAGCGCATCCGTTAGCGATATATTAAATTCATTTCCATCAAACTGCTCCTGCGTTGAGGACCCATAGCCTGTGGCAAAATAATAACCCTGCATATAACCCAAGGTCGCAGGGTTTGATGACGGTGATTCACTGGCCTCAATCGCTGCAATTCCCGCATTACCTGTAGCTGCAGAAACTGAACCGACGTTTGCCTTGGCCGTCGTTGCACTTGCAAATAACAGGACATACGCAGCGATAGACCGCAGGCCACACACGAGGACTGAACGAGCTACGAAAGTATCCGACGTAAATAGATTTGGCAGATGATGGAGTTTAGATACTGGTGGGTTGATATTGATGACGTGGGCTTTAGAATGGAAACTAATTTTTTTTCTCATGACTCTATTTTAGTCTGTCAGTGACAAATATCTAGGCTGAACTAGGCAACCAGACTAGATCTAGACTGGACTATGGCATTGGAATAAAGACAACGCTACCCACACCCGTCGTTAAGAATTTAGAATCGCGAAACTCTTTGCCAGCAGAGTCAACTAGCACCATTTGCAGTTTAACCTCAATATCAATCTTGCTGGTGCCAGAGCTGGTATACAAACTAGACAAATAGCTAGTGACATCACTTAAAGGTAACACGAAATAATATTGTCCATGCTCGCATTTGGCTTTGGCGGTATAACATGCCAAATCCTTTGAGTTAGCGCAGGATGACTGTAATGAAGTTTTTAAAGGACTATTGACTGTTCTAAATTTCCAAGTGGCTTCGATGGAATGACTGGGGTAATCTCCTTGAAAACATTTACCGTTAAAAGATAGTATGTCATTACCACCCACTCGGTAATCTCCCACTTGAGTGCTTAAATTAAGTGGTGGCGAAATAAATAAATCCGTTGGCCCGCCACTAGTTCCAAGATCCGCAGTGCTAGGTCCATCGAAAACGCCGCCCTCTGTTTTTGAAGCACAATTATTAAATTGAAAGGCCAACAAGCCAATTAAAGTAATAATTTGTAGCCAAGTCGTCATTTTATTTTTCACGTAGTCTCCTACATAAACATTAAAAAAATAATTCAAGCCCACAATGGCAAATCATTAATTATTAAACTTCACACACATTGTTAAATACTTGGCGCACTCGAATCCACCACCGTTGTCTTCGGAACACACGATATCAGGATGCTTGATACCCACAGCTCCCAAAGCGCTTTCCATTCCACCTAAATGAAAATTCACATTGGGGTTCCCTTTGTAATCTATACTTGTGAAGTAATTATTAGGTTGCCCAGTGCCAGTCGCTGACGGATATCCCGCGATCCCAGAAGCCGTCGGGAATGTATTAAAAAATCTTTCGTCATAAATTCGAGTCACGTTGGTGTTATAACAAATGCCACGTTTAGGAACCACGCACTTGTATTTCAAATTAATATCCCAGTTGTCGGCGGGTAAAAATCGACGCAACAAATGATAAGTCGCTACATCTTCCGCCGATGCAAAGTTGTCAGAATAATCCATCGGAGGACAAGCCGGCTCCATATAGTTATAAGCGGCATCCACATAGTTATCCACGTCTGTGAATTTAAATTTATTCACGTTTGAATCGGCTAAAGACTTATCTAGATTCATTAGAAATAATTTTAATGAATCCTTCGAGGCGTTCTTGCACATTTGCGTCCACTCACCACTGGAAACATACGATCCTGCTTTTTGTGGATCCTTGAATACACACTTCATACGATCAGGCTCTGCCACAATTTTAAATCGCTTCGTGCAATCCCAACGACCATTTGTTGTTACCCCAGTAGCTAGGTCTCGTTCTTCGTTAATAACCAATCCCGAATTTTGAAACTTATTTCCATCATTCGTAGGACTGACTAAACCAAAATACAAACCACGGCCAAAAGCCGCTTCCGTCGTGTCGGGGCCAAGTAATTCAACATCACTATTAGAGGAAGCTCCGGTTTTATTTGAATTGTGAAAACCTAAAGACAAAAATCCCTGACTGGCTATGACCTGACTAACATCAGTATTGCCATCTTTAGATCCAAAAGGAAAAGAGATCGCTCCCTCAAGGTATCGCTGTGAGGCCACCGGTGCCTGCGAGAAAAAATGAAATTTATTTTTTTTGTTAGCTACTAGTTGGTCAATAAAACCAATCTGTGACAAAGACCCTAGCATAAGTGCCCTTTGCTGATCAGGACGATCTGCGTAGGTAATTTCTTTGGTTCTGGGGTATTGCTGTTCGTGAATGCCCAAGTAAGGTTGCACACCATAAGCCAATGGATGAAATGATAAAACTTCTTTCAATTTTGAAGCATGCAAATCTTTAATATACGCTTTAGTGGCAATCGCATCAAACTCTGCCAGGAATTCTGGACGAAGCGAAATTCCAGCTGTTGCGATATTTAAATATTCAGCAGGAGTTCCTTTGTTGTCATAAGCACCAACTTTAAATGTAAAATCTCCGCCTGAATTTTGTGACTGAGGTGCGCTGCAATTAGTAAAAGCCAACTGATTAATAGAAATATCATAGGGAAATGATGTTAGGTTTTTAAATTTTGGATCCACATCCATTGCGGTGGATGCTTCATCCGTGGTAGTCGTTTGACCATCAAAACCTGCCTTGCCACAGTTTTGAAAAACAAACAAAGTCAAAATGATGCCAACGGCGCCCATCAATAACTTAAGTTGCATCGAATTCCCCCTTCGAAAATATTAACACGGGACAGCTTTATCCCAAAAGGAAACTCTTAAATTTGGAAAATCTTGTTTCAACCTGATACACTTTGGTCCAACATCAATGTATCAATTTTATTAAATATCTAAAAAATATCGGAGAACTAAATTTATGCTCGACAATGGTGTTGTTAATAAATCAAAAGTCACTCGTGCTGTCATCCCGGCCGCAGGTCTGGGAACTCGTTTTTTACCAGCCACAAAAACCATACCCAAGGAAATGTTAACAATCGTTGATGCTCCAATTATTTTTTATGTTGTCGAAGAGGCTATCAAGGCTGGTATCGAAGATATTATTTTAATTCAAGGTCGTCACAAAGAATCCATCGAAGATTTTTTTGATACAACATATGAATTAGAAGACAAATTAGAAAAATCCAAAAAGTTTGATTTATTAGATCGATTATTAAAAATTCGTAATATGGCTAACCTGATTAGCGTTCGCCAAAAACAACCTTTGGGGTTGGGACATGCCGTCTGGTGTTCGAAAAGAATTGTCGGTGATAATCCCTTTGCCGTTTTATTGGGTGATGAGATTATGATCGCTGACCCAGGTCAACAAACGGCCGTGGAAACACTTTGCCAACGCTTTGATGAGACGCAAAAATCCACTGTGGCTGTTATGCAAGTACCATCCAAGGAAGTCTCTAAGTATGGAGTAGCCGATGTGCAAGAACTTAGTACCGGTTATTTTCGAGTGAAAGGTTTTGTAGAAAAACCGAAACCTGAAAATGCTCCTAGTCGCTGGGCCCTGCCTGGTCGATATGTTTTCACTCCGCAAATTTTTGATTACCTATCCAACGCCAAACCTGGTCTGAATGGTGAAATTCAACTAACTGATTCGATGAACGAATTAGCTAAAGCAGACGCCGTGTTTGCCTCTGATTTTAATTGCACTCGTTATGATGCCGGAGACAAATTGGGTTACCTTACTGCTAACATCGAAGTCGCACTAAGGAATAATGAATTGAAAACAGAACTAAAAGATTATTTGATTCAATTGGGACAGCAATTATCTAAGGGGCTATCTGCCGAAGGTGCAGTTCATAGTCCTAAAAATAAAATATTAACTATGTTTTTAGTCTTTTTATTGCCAATACTTTTTCACGCTTCGATAGCCATGGCCTTTATTCCCAAAGCCAAGTTTATTTTAGATAAAACGGTCGAAAATAATGGAAGCGGCTATTACCAAATTGAACAAGAGGTCACTTTTACCAAGGAACAAGAGCAGCTGACATTAAAAGAAACTTGGATGGTCGAATCCGACGAGTCAATGAAACTGCTAGTGCAGGGACCAAAAGACAATAAAGACTTACTGCAAATGAATTTAGTATTTAAGCAGGACCAACGTCTGGGTGCTGATTTGGGTATTCATGCCTCTAAAAAAATAGATGCAGAGATGTTTGAAAGATGGTTTCACTTTCGAAATACAGAACGCTTTTCCAAACAATTAGTAGAAGCAAGAATGATTTCTGCTGACGTTTTTACTCCTGCGCCCATTAAGACATTAAAGGATATTAACAACGACCCAGATCATAATGTTCGCCTGTCACGCACGAGTGGAACAATCGCTTATGCCATTGGCGCGCCAACAACAGCTTCGCAGGAAATGCCCAATCCGGGCCTGTGGATTGAACAAGATTTTTTCTTGATTCGCAAATTACGACTACCGTCCACTGCTGAAATCACCGCTGAAAAATACTCACCGTTTGCGCGCGGCTTGAGTTTCCCCAGACATCGTACGGTCAAATGGGGACCACAAACCGTCACTATCACTGTGTTATCCGTCGTTGGACGCAACAAAGATTCTTGGAATCAGTTTCCAACTAAATTAGCTTTGAAAAAAGACAAACTGAAAGAATCGCCATTCGCTCCTATTGTTGAAGACTTCTATGAACGATTTCGTTAATATTGCCGTTCATGCTCCCATGATGGGAGCACTTACTTATGCGATTGCACCGGACTTTTCAGAGCCAATCCCTCGTGGCGCTCGCGTTTTAGTTCCATTGGGTAAACGTCAATCCTCTGGCGTCGTCCTGGGTCCCAGCAAAGCTCCTGAAAATACGGAATTTAAAATCAAAAATGTTTTATCTGTAGATGCTAATTATCCTTTATTGCCAGAATCTTTTTTGAAATGGTCGCAATGGTTAGCTGATTATTACTTCTATCCAATTGGTTTGGTCACCGAGTTGGCCTATCCCCCCTTAGAAAATAAAACTTCAACACGAGCATCTAAACGACAACCTGTGATTCCCGTCGTCGCTTCCACAGCTCCACCGGTGTTAACAGATGAACAAGCCAAAGTGATTCATGATATACAAACTTATAAAGGTTTTTCCACACACTTAGTTTTAGGTGTAACGGGGTCGGGTAAAACCGAAGTATACTTGCAATTACTTGAAAAAACTTTGCAACAAGGACAGTACGGCTTAATGTTAGTTCCCGAAATTTCTTTGACTCCGCAACTGATCAATCGATTCAGTAGTCGCTTTGGAGATAAAGTCGCAGTGATTCATTCTCAGTTAACAGATCGAGAACGCACTAATCAATGGTGGGATGTGATCGAAGGAAGAAAAAAAATCTTGATCGGCGCACGTTCCGCTTTGTTTTGTCCCTTATCTAATTTGGGATTAATTATTGTGGATGAAGAACACGAACCCAGTTTTAAACAAGATGAAAAATTAAAATACCATGGCCGTGATGCGGCTGTGATGTTGGGTCATTTTTCTAATTGCCCAGTCGTGCTTGGGTCCGCAACACCTAGTCTTGAATCCTATCGCAATGCCAAAGAAGGTAAGTACATTTTGCATGAAATGAAAAATCGCGTTGCCAATCGTCGTTTACCAGATATTGAAATCATTGACCTAAAAGAAAGAACAAGACAGGAACGCAAAAACGAACTTCGACAAGACTTAAAAACCGCCATGTCCTCAAAAATATCTGCCGAGACCAAATTGGATATACCCAGCTGGATGACAGAAACATTGTACGAAAATATGTTGCAAACTTTGCATCGCAAGGAACAAGTGGCTTTATTTTTAAATCGCCGTGGAGCCGCTCAAGTTGTGTTATGCCCAGCCTGTGGTTATTCCAAAGAATGTCCTAACTGTGATATTTCGTTAACACTTCATGGACACCATCATCTGGTTTGTCATTACTGTGATTATCATGAAAGTTTTAAAATCGAATGCCCCTCTTGTCGCGAAGGCGAATTAAAATCCATTGGAGTCGGCACCGAAACCGTCGAACGCGAAGTGCAACAGCTTTTTCCACAAGCAGTTGTTGCCAGAGCCGATCGTGATGAAATTCAAAATCGCATGGACATGGAAGATCTAATCCACCGCATGGAATCTGGAGAAATAAATATTTTAATTGGTACGCAAATGATTGCCAAAGGTTTGGATTTTCCTAAGCTGACTTTGGTCGGGTTGATTTTAGCTGATATTGGATTCAACTTGCCTGACTTTCGCGCCACCGAACGAAGTTATCAACTGGTCACGCAAATGAGTGGACGTGCCGGTCGACATTGGAAAGAAGGCGACACTTTATCTAAAGTTCTAGTACAAACTTACAATCCCGAACATCCCGCCTTGGTGTACGCAAAAAATAATACTTACATTGAGTTTGCAGATTTTGAATTATCGCAAAGAGAACCTTTGATGTACCCTCCCTATGGCCGATTAATCAGTTTTCGCATTCAAAGCTTGGATGTACAAAAAACTATGGACGCTGCTAAGTTATTAGCTCATCGGGCCTATCAACTGCGTGAACGATATCAGAATAAAAATATTGGTTTTGAAAATGTAGAAATTTTAGGACCTGTCGAAGCCCCCATAGCCAAATTGCGAGGCCAGTATCGATATCACCTATTGCTTAAGGACCAAAGTCCAAAAACATTGGGAACATTTGTAAAATTACTGATGGGAAATGAAGAATGGATCCCAAGATCGACCAGAATATTAGTTGATGTTGACCCCATCCATCTTCTTTAACAAAATATGAGAACATGGAAAAACAACAAGAAAAGATGGTGACCTGCCCTCGCTGCAGTAAACCGTCTGAAACATTGATACGCATTGACTCTAGATTAGCTGAAAAACTGAAGTCTGCTGGCAATGTCGAAGCATTTCCCAGCGAGGTTTGTTTAAATTGTTTTGAACAAATAGCAGGTGCAGTAGCCAAGGGTAGTATTTTGTTGGCCAGAGAAAAAGCCAAAGAACAAAAGAAAGTCACTTTGTGGAAAAGTCGTGTGAATCTTATTAAAGCCGCTCGCGTCTATATGACAGATAAAATGTTTTCCGATGCCGCTGTTTCCTATGAAAAATATTTAAAAGTTTTAGAAGTCGTATTTGATGTTAAAGGTGGCGAATTAACTCCTGAGCTATTCAAAGAATCGGCTCGTACGCAAGAACTGACCGTCGTCACCAGCGTTTATTGGGACTTGTTACGTATTTATGATACCAGTGAAAAATATGGAGCCAGACAAAAAGCTGTTGCGCAAAAGTTAGCAGAATTTGTTAAATTCACTCCCATCTATCCCGATATCATTCGTAAAGCGGAAGGATTTGTAAAGTCCGCAAAAAATCCTGGTTTGGTCAGATCGTTTTTAAAATCGGCCGGAGAAAACAAAGGTCGATGCTTTATAGCAACTAGTGCATTTGACTCTTATTGGGCACCCGAAGTTTTATTACTAAGACAATTTCGCGATCATACTTTGCGGCGCTCATATTGGGGGCGAAATTTTATATTTTATTATTATCGCTATTCGCCACCAATCGCTGCATTTTTGGATCGTTTTCCGCTTGTAAAAGCCCCTATTCGACAGCTTTTACGAGTCTTGCTGGTTGTCATTCACAGAAAGGCTTGCAAGACCCCCCTTCCTTAAGGAAATCTTTAAAAGATAAACCAATGGATGGAAGGATTTTTCAATGCAACCAAAAAAGAACTCTTCAATGATTTATGATTATGCAGTGATAGGAAGTGGTCTAGCTGGATTATTAGCAGCAAAATCTTTAGTTGATAAAAATTTTCGAGTCGCCGTCATCGAAGCCACCGAAGTTGTGGGCGGCAACAACAGAGCCATCCGTACTCCCGCTGGTGTTTTTGATAATGGTATCCGTTTTATCCCAAATAGAAATACATCCGCTGCAGCCATCGAATTTCTTGAAACAACTTTAGGTCAATCCGTTGGTGCTAACGTTAAAGACATTCCACCGGTTACTTATGAAAGTGGAATGCTAAAAACATTTGTAGGATTTGGAGATGAACCTCCTTCGTTTTATGATGAAATTATTTATTTTGCAGAGCCTTCTAGATTTTCTATTCAGACCAAAGTAGCAGATTGGGTGCAGTCACTTCAAACTCAGTTATCTGCTAATAGTCTTTGTGATTTTTTCTCAAGATCCATAGTCACAAAGTTTTTAGCTAATCAAGATCAAGTGACCTCTTTATTAATTAACGGTCAAAAAACTTTAACGGCGAAAAATTTTATTTATGCTGGCAATGTCAGAGACCTACGTTTGTTATTGCCAGAAGGGGCGCTTAGCCAAAGAGCTTTAGCAAAATTAGGTAAAAACCAATATTGGACCTCGGTGGGCTTAGATATTTTGTTTGAAAACAAAATCACTGATTCTGAAGCTGTACATGTTTTAAATGGTACAACGTCGGATGATATTGGACCTTGTGCTGGTATCTTTTACCCTGTGAAGGATTCAGCCAATGCCCCACAATTTTCTCAATGGATTTCTTTCTTGGATGACTTAGAAGCTGAAGAAGAAGAAAACATCGGCGCCGTCCTTAAGAAGATTAAACGCCAAATCAAACGCGCATATCCTGAAGGTTCAGATAAAATTATTTTTGAACGAATTATGATTGTCAGAAATTTTGGTGGCGATGGTGAATTGAAATTAAAAGAAGATGGCACTGTTGGTAACTTAAAGAATTTATGGATAGTAAGTCCAAGTGTTAATCCTGAAAAAAATATTTTGGGTGCGCTATTGCAAGCGCAATTCATTGTAAACAGTGCCACTGAAAATTCATTACAGCCTACGTCCTTGCTAGACCAACAGCTAGATCTATAGTTTTACCTTAAGCCTTCGGGAGCATTCCTTCTTATTTTGAAAGAAGTAAGATGGATATTCCAACTGGACTAGCAAATAAGCTATATCGCTGAAAAAATAGAGAGGCTTGTTTTTTACAACTCAGATTTTGCAACGAAGGAGAGCATCCTGAATGGCTACGTGGAAAAAATTGTTAATCGCTTTTGTGACTTCGATGATTGTCGGAATTATTGGTGTATATGCTGTTATTCAATCCGTGAAATCCTCGTTACCTAAATTGTTAACTTTGGAAGATTACAAACCACGCTTGGTAACAAAAGTTTATGATCGCAATAATAAACTGATCGGTGAATTTTTGCATGAAAAACGAATTTTATTGCCTTATTCGCAAATTCCCAAAAACTTAATTAACGCATTTTTAGCAGCCGAAGATGACGGTTTTTTTGAGCATGGTGGTGTAAATTACCTAGCTATCTTAAGAGCAACCATTGCCAACATCAAAGCCGGTCACACTGTTCAGGGTGGATCTACAATCACTCAGCAAGTTGCAAAAACATTGGTGCTGGCGAACCGTGAAAAAACCATGTTGCGCAAAGTGAAAGAAGCCTTAATGGCGCAACAGATGGAAGAGCATTTTAAAAAAGAAGAGATTTTATATTTGTACTTAAATCAAATTTATTTTGGTCAAGGTGCTTATGGTGTGGCGACAGCTGCAGAAGTTTATTTTCGAAAACCCGTTAAAGATTTAACTTTGGCCGAGATGGCTATCTTAGCCGGTTTACCAAAAGCACCAACGGCTTACTCGCCCACACATAATCCAGTACGTGCCAAAGAACGTCAGGTTTATGTACTACGAAGAATGGCGGATGTTGGATTTATTAAAAAAGAAGAAGCTGAGCGATCCATTCAAGAACCCGTAAAGGTTTATTTGCGAGAAAAATTTGAAACCTATGCTCCCTTTTTTTTAGAGACTGTTCGACAAATGTTAGTGGCGGAATTAGGCGAAGATGCTGTTCTTGATCAAGGTTTAAGAGTTCGCACTAGCTTAGATTTAACCAAACAATTAGCAGCACAAGACGCTGTCAGAGTGGGCTTGAAAGAAGTTGATAAGCGACAGGGGTATCGCGGTCCATTGAAGAGCACAACCGATCCTAAAGAAGTGGGTGAGTTTTTATTTAAAACAAGAAATGAATTAATTGCGGATATAACTCCTGATAGAACCATTCAAACCGATGGAAAATTTAAAGATTGGGGTCCCTTAGATATCAATTATGATATTAGCAAAGGATTACCTTTTTATTTACCGACAGGGAAAACAGCGCCGGCCATTGTCTCTAAGGTGGATGATGAGTTAGGTTTGGTCTATGTACGCGTTGCTGAAATCGAAGGAATAATTGATTTTCAAACAATGCAGTGGGCACGTAAACCCAACACTGAAAAAAGATTCGATCTAGATTTGATAAAAAAACCATCCGATGCTTTAAAGTTAGGGGACGTTATTTTAGTTCAAGTCGCGGATGCGAAATACACTCCGTCAATACGTTTACAGAAAATTTTGGCGTCACAAAAAAAGAAAATGGAATTTACTAAGTATGCTCATTTGACTTTGGATCAAGAACCCGTACTTGAGGCTTCATTGATGTCAATTGACCAAAATACACAAGAAGTCATTGCCATGATCGGTGGTTACGATTTTAAAAAATCAGAATTTAATCGAGCGTTACAAGCTGCCAGACAAACCGGTTCCTCTTTTAAATCCATCGTTTATGCCGCCGCCCTAGATCGCGGTTATACACCGTCCTCACAAATTATGGATGCTCCCATTGTCTTTGAAGAAAGCGGCACAGGTGGTGATGAAGAAGGACAAGACGATTCTAAAACGTGGAAGCCCTCGAATCACAGTAAAAGTTTTGGCGGCGATATCATTATGCGAAACGCCCTGGTCAAATCACTCAATGTTCCAACGGTTAAAATCATCGAGGATATTGGCGTGCCATACTCGGTGGATTACGCAAAACGCTTGGGTATATTTTCGCCATTGAACACGGACTTCACCATGGCCTTAGGATCTAGCGGTGTGACTTTGTATGAAATGACAAAAGTCTTTTCTGAATTTGGTCGATTGGGAAAAAAAGTACGACCTATTTTGGTACAAAAAGTGGAGGACTCCAACGGCAAGGAACTTGTTTCCAATATCTTGCTGGATAAAAAATTCCAAAAGGAACAAGAAGAAATTGAAAAAGTTTTTGAAGAACGTCGATTAGCATATTTAGAATTAAAAAAATCTTTGGATGTGACTTCCAACAATAGTGATGGAGCTACAACCGCAAATGTGATTGAAGGGACTCCTGCACCAAGACCACCACTGACGGAAAAGGAAAAAGAAAAACTAAAAAAATCGATCGACTCATATATGTTTTTTGAAGATCCCGATCAATTGATGAAGCCAACAACAGCCTACTTAACAACCAGTTTATTAAAAGCTGTCATCGAAGATAAAAATGGAACTGGGGGCCGAGCCAAAGCGTTAGGACGTGAGGTCGCAGGTAAGACTGGTTCCTCCAATGGATATTATGATGCTTGGTTTATTGGATACACGCCTCAGATCGCGACAGGGGTTTGGGTGGGCTTTGACCACGAAAAGACAATTGGTAAAGGTGAAGTCGGTGGCCGAGCTGCATTACCAATTTGGTTGGATTACATGAAAGCCGCTCACGAAAATCTTCCTATCGTGACATTCCCAGTTCCTGAGGGTATTGTGTTTGCAAACATTGATAGTGAAACTGGAAAATTACCTACCGCACAGTCGAAATCTATTATTCGACAAGCTTTTTTAGAGGGAACTGAACCCACCAGCTCACATAGCAATGAAGAAGAAAAAGCAGACTTTTACAAACAGGATTTAAACGAATGAAAGAAATTCACCTTTGGGGGGTGAAGCAAAACAACCTAAAGGACATTGAAGTTAAAATTCCATTAGGTAGCTTCACCGTTATATGTGGTCCTAGCGGATCTGGAAAATCATCATTAGCCTTCGAAACTATTTTTGCCGAAGGACAAAGACGTTTTATTGAAAGCATGTCATCCTATGCAAGACAGTTTTTAAATAAAGCCCCAAAGCCGGATATCGAGGGCATTAATAATATCCCCCCAGCGATTTCCATCGAACAAAAAAATTCTGTTAAAAATAGTCGCTCTACTGTGGGAACAACCACCGAGCTTGTTGATTACTTAAGATTATTATTTGAAAAAATTGGTAAAGCCTACTGCCCAACTCATCATATCCCGACAGATAAATTAAGTGTGACTGAAGCTACCGATTTGGTGCTGCAAAAATTTCAAGGACAACGCGGTTATGTTTTAATTAAAATAGCTGCTGCGAACCGAATTGCTGATGGCAAGCAGCTACATGCTTTGCTATTACAAGATGGTTATTTAAGAATAATAATTCCTGAAAATAGAAATTCAAAATCGCTGACTTCGCCTGACTCCAAGACATCCAAGGCCACACGAATTAAGTCCACTCTGAAATCGGTAACAAAATCTGCTAGTAAAGTTTTAAAATCTAACTCTTCGAATTCTGAAGAATCGTCTATTGCAACGGCCCCTTCAGCGCCGATTCAGGTGATGGAAATCAGTGGACCTGAGGCCATTAAAAAAGGGCTACCAAAGGAAGATTTTTATTTGGTCATCGATCGCATTGCCTTTGATAAGGCGGATCGCGATCGCTTGGCAGATTCCATTCATCAAGCGTATGAGGCCAGTTTAAAATACACCGTGGGTGTCGCGGTTCGGGGTGCAGAAGTATGGACGACCAATAAAGAAACTTTGCTTTTACGTGAAGACAGCAGTTGTAGTATTTGTGGATATCAATCGTTACCCGTCAGCTCAAAATTTTTAAGTTTTAATAGTCCTGTCGGTGCCTGTCCTACATGTAAAGGCTTTGGTAATATTTTAGAACTGGACGTAAAAAAGGTGATTCCCAATCCAAATTTAAGTATTGATGAGGGCGCGCTGAACCCCTATACAATGCCGTCGGCTGAATCAGATCGCAAAGAGCTGATGGCTTTTTGTAAGAAAAATAAAATTGATGTGAAAACTCCCTGGAGTGAATTACCCAAAGAACATCAAGATCTAATTTGGAATGGAGAAAAAAAAGGATTTTGGGGGGTCAAAGGATTGTTTCATTACTTGGATCAGATTAAATACAAAATGCATATTCGCGTTTTTGTATCCAGATTTCGCAGTCCCACACAGTGCCCTGATTGCAAAGGCTCACGATTACGCAAAGAAGCCTCTGATGTTTATATTCATGCAAAAAATATTCACGATTACTGCCAGATGACGATCGAAGATTTAAATCAGTATTTTGAAACTTTGAATTTTTCAAAAAATGAACTAGAGATCGCCAAGGAAATTATTAAGCAAATTAAATCTCGATTGAATTTTTTAGTCCGAGTGGGCGTGAATTACCTGACTTTGAATCGCGAGACACGAACTTTATCTGGTGGTGAATATCAGCGACTGATGTTAGCCAATCAATTAGGAATGGGATTGTCGCAAACGCTTTATGTTTTGGATGAGCCCACCGTGGGCTTACACCCCCGAGATAACGATCGCTTAATTTCCATTTTACAGGATTTAAAAAATTTAGGAAATACCTTAGTCGTCGTCGAACATGATCATGATGTGATAAAAAACAGCGATTATGTGATGGAGATGGGGCCAGGCAGTGGATATCTTGGTGGAAAAATTGTTTTCGAGGGTTCGAAATTGGATTTCTTAAAATCGGAAACCAGTTTGACAGCCAAATATTTGCGGCCAGCAGCTGTTGTCGCCTCGAATGCGTTAAGTGTTGTTCCGGAAACAACGAAATATATTAAAGATATTCAGAATTATAAATACAAAATCACTTTAACAGGCGCCTCGGGTAATAACTTGCAAAACGTCGATGTGGATTTTCCACTGAATCGTTTAGTGGTCGTCACCGGGGTGAGTGGTTCCGGCAAATCAACATTAGTGACAAAGACTTTATATCCTGAACTAGCGCGCCGTTTGGAAATTGACTTTTTACCTACTCAACCATTTAAGGACATGCAAGGACATGAGCACGTCAAGAATGTTATTATGATTGATCAATCTTCGATCGGTCGTTCCGCACGAAGCTCACCCGTTACTTATTTAAAGATCTTTGATGCCATTCGTACCATCATGGCGAATATTCCAGAATCAAAAGCGCGCAAGTATACACCTGGCACATTTAGTTTAAATGTGGATGGTGGACGTTGCCCTACATGCAAAGGGGCTGGCATTGAAGAAATCGACATGATGTTTATGGATAATGTGATTATTCCCTGTGACGTTTGTGACGGAGCTAAATATCAAAAAGAAATTTTGGAAGTCACATATAAGGGTAAAACCATTGCGGATATTTTAAAACTAACTGTGACTGAAGCGATGCAATTTTTTGTGGATCATCCTAATATCTGGCGTCCTTTATCCGTATTGAAAGATGTGGGTTTGGATTATCTGCAATTGGGACAACCTGCGGTGACATTAAGTGGTGGTGAAAGCCAGCGTATGAAGATCGCCAAAGAGCTTAGTCAGACGCAAACCAAAGGTACATTGTATATTTTGGATGAACCCACGACCGGCTTGCACTTCAAGGAAATTGAATTGTTACTTAAAGTGATGCGAAGACTGATTGAAAATGGAAGTAGTGTTTTAGTGGTTGAGCACAATCAAGATGTGATTGCTGGCGCCGATTACGTGATTGATTTAGGACCTGATGCAGGCATCAAGGGAGGGCAACTTGTCGCCTGCGGATCACCACTAGAGATTATGCAAAATAAAAATAGTCTTACTGGAAAGTATTTAAAAGCCTACCTGGAGCGGAAATGATTGCACCTGAAATTAAAAAGATTTTAAAAGAACTAATTCCATTCAAAAGAAATTTAGTGATCGTGGCTATTTCGGGAATAATCATGGCTACTTGTCAAACCTCGGTCGTGATGTTGATCAAAAACTTAATGGACAATATGAATAGTGGTAGTCTTGTTGCCGCCGCAAACACAGTGACCGATGGCTCGATCACAGCCGCTGGAGCAACCGCAGTTACAATAAAAATTCCGGTCATCGGTGGATTATTATCTAATTTTCCAGACGTTAACCAATGGGTATTAAATCACTGGAGCAGTTTGCAAGTGTTCACTGTGCCGATTTTAATATTGGTTTTATATTTTATTTTGGGAGTTTCTAGATATTTTCATTTGTATCTAATGAATTTCACGGGTGAATTAGTCACACAAAATATTCGTCATAAGTTGCAACAGAAATTCATGCGTTTAAATTTGAATTTTCATAATAATTTCAGCTCGGGCTCCGGTGGTTTATTATCTAGAATTTTAAATGACGTTATTGTTATTCAAAACGGACTTAGAATGTTTGCCGATTTTTTTCGTGAGCCAATAATTTTGTTCGCCTTATTGGGGTGGCTGTTTTATTTAAATTGGCGATTAACTTTGGGCGTATTTGTAGTGCTGCCCCTAATTTTAATTTTCTTAAGGCAAATCTCGAAAACGATAAAAATACACTCCATCAAAGGGCAAGAAGATCTAGAAACAGTGACGGGCACGATCAAAGAAAGTCTAGATGGCGTGCGAGTCATTCAGTCCTTTAATTTAGAAAGTGAAATGTCGAATCGATTCCTAAGAAATTCCGAAGATTTTTTATACTCCAGAAAAAAAATTCACAAAAAAGTGGAACTGGCTGGTCCTGTGACAGAGTTCGTCGCGACCGCAGTTATTTTAGTCATTATGTCGTATATCGGTTATGAAATTTCACAAGGTCGATCAACCATCGGTGTTTTTGGAAGTTACTTGGCCAGTCTGTTAGGATTAAGTCAGCCCATTAAAAAACTGCAAGAAAGTTACGTTCGCATTCAAGAGACCGTCGTTGCTGCCAGGCGTGTGTATAGCCTTTTAGAAGATCCGAATGAAGTTCCCGAAATACCTACAACTGAACAAAAGAAATTCCCTTCGCAATTTTCTAAAATCTCGTACAACAACGTGTATTTTGCTTATGGCGAGGAAATGATATTAAAGAACATCCAGTTTGAAGTTAAAAAAGGTCAAATGGTGGCCTTTGTCGGCGCCAGTGGCAGCGGTAAATCGACCATCGTCAATTTGCTAGAACGATTTTTTGATCCTACACAAGGACAAATTTGTATTGATGGGATTGGCATTCGTGATTTTTCTTTAAAGGAACTTAGAAAAAATGTGGCATTAGTCAATCAAGATGTCTTTTTATTTAGTGAGTCCATTGCTAGAAATATTTGGTCTGGAGATTTTAGCAAGTCCGCGGATAACATCGAGCGCGCCGCAAAGTTAGCAAATGCCAACGATTTTATTTTGCGCACACCGAATGGTTACAACAGTCGTGTAGGTGATCGCGGGAATTTATTATCGGGCGGAGAAAAACAACGCGTTTCTATCGCGCGGGCCATTTTGAAAGATGCTCCGATTTTAATTTTAGATGAAGCCACTAGTGCCTTAGATTCTAAATCCGAACAAGAAGTACAAAAGGGCTTGGACCAATTGATGCAAGGACGCACGACGTTTGTGATCGCGCATCGCCTGTCCACCATCGCCAAAGCTGATATGATTTTTGTTTTGCGAAATGGTGAGATTGTCGAGCAAGGAAATCATGCTAGCTTGATACAAACAAAGGGAGAATACTTTAAGCTGTATGAACTCCAAAAAAGTTAAGCATTTTTCACTGCTAATCATTCTGTTGATTCTGGTGGGTTCCAGTTCTGGATTTGGTGTTTTTATTTTTTTAAAAGGACTTGAATATATTTATACGGATTCACATATTTTGTGGTCCTATTCATTATGGTTTTTTCCATTATTCGCTTGGGGAGCAGGCTGGCTACAGGATAAATACTTTAGCGACAGTTTACATATTGGGAAAAATATTTATTCAAAATCTTCCAATCCAAATTTTAAATTTAGTTTATATACAACACTGTATTCTTGGCTTTCACATTTGTTTTCAGCCTCAACGGGGCGCGAAGGCGCAGCTGTACAGATTGCAAGTGGCATTGGGCTTAGTTTTAAAAAAATATTTAGTGATCGGTTTTCTGATAATTGGAATCAATATCATCGAACCATTTTGTTAGCGGCATTAGGAGCTGGATTTTCAGCTGCATTGAATGCGCCCTTAGCGGGAATTTTATTTGCAGCTGAAGTAACGGTTATCAAGAAACTACAATGGAGGCAAATTCCTTGGATTGCAGTAGCTTCAATCACGTCGTGGCTAGTGATTCGCGTTTTACCATTGAAGCGAATGTTACTGCCGGCATTTCCTTCTTTTATTTATAGTCACTCTGTTTTATTTTTTTGTGTTGTATTAGGCATTCTTGCGGGATTGTTGGCAGGAACTTTTTCAACGATATTGATTGGCTTGAAGAAATGGAACGAAAGAATTTTTAAGAACTCAGCATCGATGATGTTTACTGGAGCTGTCATCATTGTTTTATATTCATTAGCCATCAAATCAGATCGATGGAGTGGGTTAGGTACGGACACGATTTTAGATTTTTTTCAAACTCCACAAGAATCGATTTCACTGGTTCATAAGATAATACTAACGATTGTGGCGTTGGCGTTTGGTTTTAGTGGCGGAGAATTTATTCCTTTAGTTTTTATCGGTGGTCTGTTGGGGAATTTATTTGTTTCATCGTTAGTAGTTGGTAATTTAGTTTTGGGATTAGGTGCATGGACTTCACTGGGATTTTTAGCTGTCTTTGCCGGAGCTGCAAATCTACCGCTGACTTGTACGGTGTTATCGATTGAACTGTTTGGTTTGGATATTGGCCCTTGGTCTTTTGTTGTTTGTTATTTATCTTATTTGGCTTCAGGTTTTCTATTAAAATGGGTCAAACAATTCAAATTGATCAATGACATAAAAGGCATTTACTCCTCGCAAGAAGAAAATATTTAAGCTATTTCATCTTTATTATTTTGCAAAATATCCAGTCGGAAAATATCAAATCTGCGATGCCGGAAACGATGCTGTAGTTGGACATCCGTCGCGTAAGTATGCCTGGATATTATCTAGAACTCCGATGTTAAGCGAAACACAATTGCATCAAGCCACTAAGGCATTAACAGATAACGGCTATGATTTATGCCAGTTAAAAACTACTATACAAAATGGTGGTTTGGATAAAAAACAAGATTTGTGTCAGCTTTAAGCTACTGAAATTAATGAATTATTTTATTATCTCCTTAAAAGTGGTTAGTTAGTCCATTTTTTCGTAGTAAAAAGTAGATAAAAATGCTATTATTTGGCATGAATAGAGATTATTTAGTAAAATTAGATGGTTGGAAGACCAAAAAATCTCGAAAACCCTTGGTTTTAAATGGTGCTCGCCAGGTAGGGAAAACCTATGGAGTCAAACTTTGGGGAGCAAATACCTTTAAACGAACGATCTATTTGAATTTCGAAAAAGACCGCCAGCTATCTGTCATTTTTCAAGACACGTTGGACGCGGATAAAATTATTCAAAAAATTCAAAATCATTTCAACCTACAATTAGATGTTAAAAATGATTTGATTTTTTTTGATGAGGTCCAAGCCTGTGGACAGGCTTTGACTTCATTAAAATATTTTTGCGAACAAAGACCAGATGTATTTATCATTGCAGCGGGATCTTTGTTAGGTTTGCATTTACACTCTGAATCGTTTCCAGTTGGCAAGGTAGACTTTTTAGAAATATATCCAATGACTTTTTTTGAATTTCTAGAGGCGCTTAATCAAAAACAACTTTTAAATTCTTTTTTCAACAACTACACAATCAATGAATTTGAGCATTTACAATTAGTAAAATATTTAAAATATTTTTTAATAACTGGTGGCGCTCCTGAGGTCGTTGCTGCCTTTCAAAATTTAGATCCAGACAACTATTCAACATGGGAAACCATTCGTGAAATTCAACATAATTTGCTTCTAGCTTATATGGCTGACATGGCAAAACATTGTGGAAAAATAAATGCTATGCACCTTGAAAGATTATTAAGACAAGTTCCTAATCAGTTGGCGAAAGCTCAAAATAAAAGATTTCAATTTAAAAATGTCTTGCCGGGTAAAAATAAGTACAGTCAATTAGTGGATGTTATTGATTGGTTGTCTGCTGCTGGTCTGATTTATAAAGTGTCTGTAGCTAATCAAGCTCAGTCACCATTGTCGGCCTATACAAAGGAAAGTTTTTTTAAGCTATTTGTATTTGATGTGGGTTTACTTGGCGCTTTGGCTGATCTATCCTATCAGGAAATTCTGACTTACGATTTTGGAACGTTTAAAGGATATTTATTGGAAAATTTTGTTTTACAGGAATTAATTCCTATTTTTGGAAAAAAGATTTTCTCTTATTCAGAATCTGAATCTGAGGTAGATTTTATTTTGCAAAACTCGGGTCGGATAATTCCTATTGAGGTTAAATCAGGTATTAATCTACGTTCAAAAAGTTTACAAAACGTCATTAAAAAATATCAATTACAAAAAGCCCTACGGTTAAGTTTAGAAAATAAAGCCAACAAGCCTGACACCAAACTTGTCGATTTCCCCCTATACGTAGCGGGCCATGGAAAGCTTTATTAAAATGAAGTCGCAGCAGTTGTCTTTAGTGGATGCTTTTTTTGTTAGTCTAATGGTAGGGGCTGGCGAGTCTTATTTGCCAGCTTATGCATTAAGTGTTGGTATCAGCGAATCCTCTGCGGGCCTATTGACTTCGGTGCCCTTGGTGATTGGGGCATTGGTTCAGTTACTAACACCGTGGGGATTGGAAAAAATTGCGAATGTAAAAAAGTGGGTTGTCACCACTACGGCGATACAGGCCTTATCTTTTATTCCTTTGATTTATTTTTCCTTGGTCAAGGTCGAAAACCCGACGTGGATTTTTTTGATTGCTGGTTTGTATTACGGAGCTGGCTTTGCAGCGGCGGCTCCTTGGAATTTTTGGATGTCGCATTTGATTTCAAATTCGGAGTCCTTGAAGTTTTTTTCATCACGATTGTATTTAAGTCAGATTGGAACTTTGGTGGGGTTGATTGGTGCGGGCATTGCCCTTCATAACAAGTGGCATTTGGGTCCGTTGACTTCGGCGTATTCGTTGATATTTTTTATTGCTTTTGTCAGTCGGATTTCATCCAGCCTAGCCTTGCATTTCAAGGAATACAAACACGAGTGGTTGCATTCGGGATCTAGCGCGCGCTTTACCGATAGCTTAATCAAATTCATGCGACATACCTCTTACAGAAAGTTTTTTGGTTTTCTGTTTGTATTTTATGTTTTTATATTTTTCTCAAGTCCGTTTGTGTCTCCGTTTTTATTAAAAAAATTAAATTTTGATTATGCCGATTTTATGTGGATCATTGGCAGTTTATTTATTGGAAAAATGCTTGGCTTTTCGGTTCTTAAGGGCTCTTTCTTTACGGGCTTGTTACCGGGCGGATCGCAAATACAAGAACGTTGGAGTCAGTTAAGCTCGAAGAAAATATTTTTCATTGGCGCTATTGGGATTTCGCCGTTGCCATTATTGTGGGGAACGATTCACAGTTTTTCAGGCGCTGTGATGTTACAGATTGTCAGTGGATTTGCGTGGTCGATGTTTGAATCTGGATTAGCGCAAATATTTTTTGCCGAACTTAAAAAAGAAGAAAAAATCACCGTGATCACGTTGTTTAATTTCTTCTATGCTTCAGCGGTGGTGTTAGGATCATTGATTGGGGCCAGTTGTTTACGAGCAGGTCATGAGTACATTGAAGCTTATCACATGGTCTTCTTGGTGGGCTCTATATTGCGCGTGCTATTGGTTGCCGGTTTTTATTGGATGACTCGTCAACATCGCGAGCTTTTGGTGGATTAGGTTATAGGATTGTACCCCGCCAAAGCTGCTTTAAAAAAGTATCCCATTTAATGATTTTGATATCGTCTACTACTCTTTCTATGGGGTCTTCTGATATTAAAAAGTATTTTTTTATTATTTTTTCTTCTTTTAAAGCAAGTAGTCCCTTAAGATGATTTTTCGATACGCGTTTAGTGGATTTGACTTCTATTGCTACATCCTCGCCTAATACAAAGTCCACTTCTTGTTTGTTTTCGGTTCTCCAAAAATACAATTTCTGCTTTTTCATTTGATAGCTCAGATAGGCTCTTAATTCCATTGCGATAAATTGTTCAAAGGCTTTGCCCCACAAATCAGAGGATTTTTGAATCTGTGAAACGCCTATAATCGTATTACTAACTCCTGGATCAAAAAAATAAAATTTTGCCGTCTGAATGGCTTTTCGTTTTTTTGATTCTAACCATGGCTCGACAGTAAACCCAAACAAAGTATCTTCAAGAATACTAAAATATTCTTTTACGGTAGTAGCAGGCACAGCCGCATCACTAGAAATACTGGAATAATTAATTAACTCCCCACTACTAAGAGCTGCCACTTTAATAAATCGATGAAATGGAGCCAAGTTTCGAACATAGGCTTCTGCTTTTATTTCCAATTCTAAATAAGATGATACGTAGGCTTGCAGTTCAAGATCAGGCTCTTCCGACTGATAAATTCTTGGCAAGCCTCCAATATTTAAATATTTTTCTAATTCAAAATCAGGAATTTCTGCGAATGTTAACGGAAAAAAACTTTTGTTAAGAGCCCTTCCTCCCAACATATTTGCATAACTTCGGCGAAGCTTTCGGGCACTGGATCCAGTCATTAAAAAGTGAGTGTTTTTTTCTTCTATCAGAGTATGAACGACATCTAATAGAATTGGTAATTTTTGAATTTCATCAATCACTACATATTTTTTATTTTTCACCATATTTTTCAACAAGGAAGGATCTTCCCCTAGTCGTAAGCTGAATTCTGGATCTAGCAAGGAAATATATAATGCTTCCTTCGGTAAGGTTTTTTTAATCCAGTACGTCTTTCCTGTCGAACGAGCACCAAAGACAAACAAGGATTTTTTTTCTAACAACTTATAGAAATCGAATTTTCTTAAATACTCCATAACCAACAATTATACCGTTGATTATGGAGGTTTTTCAACGGTTATTTGGTGGATTTTTGCCATTTTTCAGCGGTTGCACCGCTGATTATGGAGTTTTTCAGCAAAATTACGGCGGATGGACCAATATCTGGTTATAAAATTTGAATTCAGAATCAGCTAAAGAACAAGGATCGATGGACTGGTTATGCTTTTCTGTTAGTTGTAATTAACGATGATAGTATCACGTGATACTATCATCGTTATGAATAATTGCTTGTTCGCGAGCTGATATCTAAGATATACTGTCTCAGATGAAACAAGTATTGAATAAACCGCCGTATCAAATAACCACCCAAATTATCCATTTGATTTCAGCCATACAAAAAAAACTGGGACAAGTTGAAGGTTTGGTATTGACTCCCGCTCCGCTAAAGTTGCGCAAAGAAAATCAAATTCGAACTATTCATCATAGTTTGGCGATAGAGGGAAACTCTTTTACAGAGGAACAAATAACGGCCATACTTGAAAAGAAAAAAGTCTTAGGTCCGAAGAAGCAAATCATTGAAGTTCAGAATGCGTTACTAGTTTATGATCAGATTCACAAGACGAATCCATTGAAGGAAGCTGATTTTTTAAAAACTCATAAAATGTTAATGAGCCAATTGACCGAATCAAACGGTCGTTACAGAAAAAGTGCCGTGGGAGTTTTTCAAGGAACCAAGATCAGCCACCTGGCTCCACCTGCTAAATTAGTTCCCGAGTTAATGACTCAATTATTTTCTTACCTGAATCATGCTGAGGATTCTTGGTTGATCAAAGCCTGTGTTTTTCATTACGAACTAGAGTTCATTCATCCTTTCGAAGATGGCAATGGTCGAATGGGTCGGCTGTGGCAGCAGTTGCTGTTAGCTAAAGAATCTAGTGTTTTTGGTATGATTCCTGTCGAATCAGAAGTTCACAAAAATCAAAAACAATATTACAAGGTTTTGCAAGGTTGCGATAAAAGTGGTGAATCTACTTTATTTATAGAATTTAGTTTAGAGATGATTTTGAAGTCGATGGAGAATTTTTTCTTGGAAATCACTCCAAAATCTCCCACATCCTCCGAACGAATTCAAATGGCTGCGTCTCATTTTCAAAAAAAGGAATTCTCGCGCAAGGAATATTTGTTGCTTCATCGAAGCATTTCAACAGCCACGGCTAGTCGCGATTTAGAACAAGCTGTGCAGAAGCGGCAATTAAAGCGCATTGGCGATAAGTCACAGACTAAATATAGATTTTAGCGATTCAATAAAGATGGTTTTTGTGTTTGATAATTTTCGCGAACTTTTTGAAAATTATCTTTACCACCAGATCCCGTTAATCCAGAGCCTTTTTGAGAAGCCAGATCTCTGGCTGCGGCCTTGGCTTTGGCTGCAAGAGCTGGATCAACGGAGCTGCCGTCCTCACCAAAACGGTTGCCGCCATATCCAGAACCAAATCCTCCGCCGCCACCTTCATAACCACTGATAACATTGGCGTTCATGCCACTGGATTTTTCTTTTCCGGTTTTGGGTGCGACACCAGCGCCGACGCCTCCGGGACTAAGGCCCGCGTTAGCTCCGCCACCACCGCCGCCAGATCCAAGGGCGCTGCCCGATCCGGTGTTTGCGATATTTGCAGAGGGCGCGCCTTGATCTGCATTGCCTGTCGAGCCAGATGGAACGATGGGATTACCAAATTCATCTGTTAGACCTTTGACTTGATTGGATTGAGTTCGTTGCACTTGCGGAGGTTTGTAGGCGTCTGCTCCACCGGGACAGCCCGCCACTTTGTTACCGGACTTCTGACAAATACAAGTAACATTGGCGGCATTTTTTGGATCCTCGCAATTGATCGGCTCTATACATTGCGCCAGCGTAGGATCCTTCTGACATTGACATTCTTTCGTATCGGGATTCAACACACAAGCACACTGAGCATCATCACCTTTTTTCTTCAACACCGACAACAAACTCATGGCAGAGCCCATAAGTTGAGTACCATAGCCTTCGCAGATATTGAATTCATGCGCAACCTTGGCCTTCTCACTTGCTAAGCCTGCTTGAGCCCCCTTAAGACTATTTTCGGCTTCAAAGCATATATTCATCCCCGTTTGAAGACCTTGAGTTTTACTAATTGTAGCTTCTTCCTTTATGATTAATGCTTGTAGTTGCGTGCTATCTGAGATGCTTTTCTCAAGATTCGCGATAGCTGCCTTACAGCGATTCTCGCAAATAAATTTAGCTGCACCACAAGTAACGTTATATCCCGACAACGCTTTTTGTGCGATATCCATTGCGCTGCTATGCGCTTTGCAAGCATCACCTTGGGATTTTGCTCCTTGTATAACTGGAAGTAAGGCATTAATTCCCCCAAATGCCGTCCCCCATTCTGGCGCCCACAAGCAAGCCACATTGGCTGCCTTTGAATATCCACTGCAAGCTGCAAATTCTTTCTTAGCGATTGCAGCCAACACTTTTGTCATTTTGTCTTCATCTAAACATGTATTATTCAAAGTAGCGGCAGGTGGGGCTTTCGCATCAAGCGAATATGGACTTGTACCTACATTACTAAATGTTGGATTATTAAATTCAGAAGTTACGACTGGAATCTCTAGATTATTCGCTTGGTCTGTAAGAGGGATACTTCCTGAACTAGCTTTGGGGATGGTTATCCCTGTACCTGCATTAGCCACCCCTGCTCCCCAAGACAATTCCACCAACGTCAGATTACCTTTGGAATCGTTCATAGAAAATTGCACAGAAATAAAAGACGAAAGAAAAAAGGCTATGATTAGATTTAATTTCATTTCATCTTCCCCCATAAGAATAGAATCTTACCTTGATTTTATCGGATAAAATTGAGAATTTCTAAAAATACTGAAATCACTTTGGAAATAATGAAAAAGCATTTCATTTTGAAACACTTCTTGGGCTGTTCCGACTTTGGACCGCTACGTGTTTTAGATAGACATTCTTTAAGCTGTTCGCTTTTGTAGCTCTATCTAAAAATCCTTCAGCTCTTTATCATTTAACCACTCAGTTTGAACGCAACCTAGAGGTTACTATCAATCCGAGGGAGGATGTACAGATTAGCACCAGATCGACTGGCAGCACTTCGCCAGGTAGCAACTATCGAGTCCGTGGGATCCAGCACTCGCATCGAAGGCGTGAAACTTACCAACTCTGAAGTTGAGGCCTTACTACGAGGAATTAAATCTTACTCGTTTCGCTCTCGCGATGAACAAGAGGTCGGTGGCTATGCCGAATTAATGGAAACAATCTTTACCTCATATAATGAGATTCCCCTTACTGAAAACCACATCAAGCAATTGCATCGAATTTTACTTAAGTATAGCACAAAGGATGATCGTCATCGTGGTGAATATAAAAAATTTGCCAACAGTGTTGAAGCATTTAACTCACAGGGAAAAAGTCAGGGAATTATTTTTCATACAGCAAGCCCATTCGATACACCAACTTTAATGAAGGAGCTTATCGAGTGGACCCAGACTCAGATCACTCGCAAAGAACTACACCCACTGCTTGTAATTGCCATTTTTGTAATAGTGTTTCTGCATATTCATCCCTTTCAAGATGGCAATGGCCGACTATCACGCGCGTTGACAACCTTACTACTTTTGCAACTGGGTTATAACTATGTTCCATACAGTTCTTTTGAGCGAATCATCGAAGAAAATAAAGAGGCCTACTACCTAGCACTCCGCCGAGGACAAACTCAGCTTGAACAAAATGGTAAAACTAAATCGAAAAACAAAACTACACAAAATGGCCTGTATGACTGGCTTAGTTTTTTCATGAAGTCAATGCAAAGGCAAAAGCGCGCACTTGAAATGAAGATGAGGGATGAGCTTCTGGCCACACAGCTAGCGCCACTGTCATTACAAATTGTTGAGTTTATTAAAGGCCGCGGGCCGACCTCTATTGGCGAAGCGGTCGCCGCCACAGGGGCTAACCGCAATACAGTAAAATTACATTTCAAAAACTTAGTCGCCAATGGACACCTAACAAAAGAAGGCGTCGGTCGCGCAGTCAAATATCGAATCAAGTAATTTTGCCCATTAGTTATTTCGGTTTACCAGCATGTCGATTGAACCGAAATAACAAATATGGTAAATACTGTAATATCAATATGTTATATAATTCTCTATTTCGGCTTGTTGACATTTTTATTTAACCGAAATAACATTGACTTTATGGAAGCCCACATTTTAAGACATCAAACAGAAGCAGATATTAACGAATTTTTGACCGAGCCAAATTCGGGTTTGGTTTTTTTACGTGGTCGCAGACGTGTAGGAAAATCTTCGCTGCTGAAGAAAATTTCACAAACAAATAAAAATTGTTTTTACTTTTCGGGTGCGCTAGATGAACCCTCCAACAGGTTACTAACTCGATTTGCACGCGCTTGGGATGAGTTTGCAAAAACTGATGATTTTGCAAGAATAAGTTCATCTCACTTGGATTGGGAATTTATATTTCAAAAAATTGTTAAATATAGCCATCAATCAAATCGAACTCTTATATTAATGTTAGATGAAATACAGTGGTTAGCTCAGAGCGGAACTGGATTTGTCGGTCTATTGAAAAATGCGTGGGTAGATTTTGAAAAAACGCATAAAATGAAGTTAATTTTGTGTGGTTCTTCTAATAAATTTTTCGTTGATAACGTCGGCGGAGAAGAAAAAATTCTTCGTGGCATGATAACCAGATCAGACATCTGGTTATACCCCCTTAGTCCCGTTGAAGTAAAAAAATTCTATGGCAAGTCCTTATCGCCAGATGAAAATATATTTTTATATATGCTTACCGGTGGTATTCCGTACTATCTAAACCAATTTCATTTTCAACTGGGATTTATTCGTGGAATTAACGATGCTGTTTTTTGTGAAAGAACGATATTTTTGTCTGAAGCTGATGAGGTATTAAATATCGATTTTAAAAATCGTGGACTACCCACTATAAAAAGTATTTTTCAATCTTTCAAAAGCAGGTACGCGACCATCGAAACCATCAAAAAAAACACAAGGATCGCAGCCTCTACACTGACTGAGGCTGTTCATAAGTTGCAAAGTTATTCCTTGCTGTTTGAGCTCATTGATTTTTCAGAAAAAGTTAAAATTAAAAAAAGAAATACATTTTTTTATTACAAAGATTTTTTCTTATTTTTTTACTTCAAGGTTTTGCAAAAATATAAAAAACAAATCAAAGAAAATAAGGATCAAAATATTTTTTCCACTCTGTTGTCGACCAACAAATCACTTTTCGTGGATCAATTCTCGGGAGTGGCTTTTGAAAACTTTGTGCAACATTGTTTCGAAACTCTGCCGTTATCGAATCCTTTTTTTAACGAGTTTTCTTTAAACGATCGCAATTTTATTTTTTTTAATAGCCATGCGGCCAACCTGTCTTCATCAGGGCAGGCGACGGTGGATCTAGCCATCAAGCACACAACAGAAGCTAATGTTCGTTGGATTGAATGTAAGTGGGCACAAAATTTTGAACGCATTAAAGAGGGTATAGAACAACTTAAAAACATAGATAATACAACGGACCTTTACCCACAGCAAATTAAGTATCTAGTCACAAATTATAAGTTCACGGAAAAGCAAAAACTAGAAGCTCTAACAAAGCACCAAGTGCATTTAGTTTCCATACACAAAATTTTTGAAAAATAATCCAGCCTAAGGGGCTAGTTAGCGATAGTATCGACTAGCTTTTTACGGATGTTGACTTCGCTACGAATATGGCGGACAATTTCGTAATATGGTACGACGAACTCAAAAACTAAGTGAAAACAATAGCTTACTTCTGCTTGGTCCGCGTGGAGTTGGGAAAACTACCCTATTAAAATCCCTATTTTCAACAGAAAATACACTTTGGATTGATTTACTTACGACCAAGGACGAGGAACGATTTGGCCACCACCCTGACGAGTTATCTTATGAACTAGCGAACGGAAAATATGCCCGCGTGATCATAGATGAAATTCAAAAAGCACCTAAGCTTTTGGATATCGTTCATCGCGAAATAGTAAACTCAAAAAATAAAATTCAATTTGTTTTAACTGGTTCAAGCGCACGAAAGTTAAAACGTGGAGCTGGCAATCTGTTGGCTGGTCGCGCCTTTTTGTATTACTTGTTTCCTTTCACTGCTTCAGAATTAAAAGACGATTTTGATTTAAATATGGCTCTTAAGTACGGCACTCTTCCTCAAGTCTATGCTATTAATAAAGTCGAAGAAAAACAAGAGTACTTGCGCAGTTACGTACGAACTTTTATTCGTGAGGAAATTCAAATAGAGCAACTAGTAAGAGATTTAGATCCATTTCGAGATTTTTTAGAAATTTCTGCGCAGATGAATGGAAAAATAATTAACTTTTCAAAAATTTCTCGCGAAGTAGGAGTTGAGGATAAAACCATTCGTTCTTATTATCAAATTTTAGAAGACACCTTGGTTGGGTTTTTCTTGCCTCCATTTCATCGTTCGATTCGCAAACGACAACGCGAATCTCCCAAGTTCTATTATTTTGATACAGGGGTTGTCCGCGCCCTAGATCGCACACTAACGGTGGAATTAACCCCAAAGACAATTGCGTATGGAAATGCTTTCGAACATTTTATTATTAGCGAAGTCTTCAGAGTTTGCGAATACACGAAAAATGACTATCGCCTGTCATACTTGATGACTAAAGACGGAGTTGAAATTGATTTAATTTTGGAAAGACCGGGCAAACCCGATTTATTAGTAGAGATTAAATCTACAGATTTTGTTTCTAGCGATGATACAAAAAATTTGCAAAAACTAATGACGGATTGGGATCGTGAATGCGAAGCACAGGTATGGTCCCTGGATACTCATGACAAAAAGATCCAATCTATCAACTGTGTTTTTTGGAAAACTGGTTTGAAGAACATTTAGTGTTCACTATTTCGGTTTACTGTTAGGGCATAAAATTTCTTTGTGAGCCGTAGCGCACGCGAATTTTTTTCCACAAGCTAGAGTTCGGGCCGGTGATGCCATCAGGACCCGAGATGCCTGCGATCCCTCGAGTAGCATCTAGATTTTGTCCCGGTAAAAATTGGCGTAGATCGACGGGGTTTCCATTTTTATCGACTGTCATGTAAGGATTTTTGCCGTTGCCACCGGCGGCTTTGTCTTTGCCATCGCCCCAGCCTCCACCTGTGTTGCCCCAGCCGCCCTGATTACCGCGACCACCTTGCCAACCATTTAAGATGCTAGCATTTAAATTGGAACCACCAGGACCGGGCTTACCTGCTGGGTGAGCTCCGTTGCCACCACCTCCGGGAAATCCTCCGCCACCACCGTGTCCACCTTTGCCCAGACTCAGATTTGCACCTTTGCCTTCGCTGGGTTTGCCATCAAAAGGAAATCCATATTGTTCGGGAACATCGCCACCAGCCGAAGGCAATTTACCCGCACCAGCACCCAATCCCGCCGCATCCGCCATGCCATTGGGATCAACCATGTTGTTAGCAGATAAGCCACTCACATTACCGTTACAACCATCCGCATTGGGATTTGATTTACATTTACAAACTAAATTCGTCATCGCCGTCTGAGGGTTATTACAATCCAAACTAGCATAAGGATCACAAAACTCTTTATTCATCTTACACAACTCATTATCCGCTTTACCCAACAAGGCTTTACATTGTTTAGCATTTGCATGGTTCTGAACCATCACCACAATGTAACTAGCCGCTTCTGCCAAACTACCAGTTAATTTCCCACAAGTTTTTGAAGCCTTAAGGACCTGAGATTCCGCTTCGTTATAAACATCATGATCTACTTGGTTATCATTCAGAAATTTTTTAGCGGAATCACATGACTTTTTGCAGGCGAAATATCCATTGGAACAGTACAGTTTAAATCCTGACAACCCTGACGAGGCCATGTCGTTCATATTTTTCATTTTATTACAGTATGATTCATCTTGTTTGCCAGATGCCTGAGTCAACGCCCCCATCATCTGCCCAAAATTCAAAAAAGCCTTCATCTCATCACTTTTATCTAATCGACATTCATCCTTCGCAGTCTCCGTTGTTGCCACACACTCGTAAATTTTTCCTTTTTCCTTCATCTCATTCTGGATCGTAGCTACTTTCGCTGTCGTTGCTGGGTCGGAATTTATTGTTGTAGCGCTATTAGAATTACTTGCACCAGTATTTGACTTTTTCATTTGATAACTTTGGCAAGCTGTCCGAAGCGCGTCGTCTTGAATTTGGTTAATATCACCAATACATACATTATCGTATCCCTGGTTATTTATTCTGTTTTGTGCAAAATTAGAATCAGTATTAAATTTATTTATTTTGTCTTTTCTAGCGCTTAATGCATTATCACAATTCGAAGATTCATTATCTATGCATTTTGCAAGCTCATTATTATAAGTTGCCAAATTAAAACTTCCATCTGAATGTGTTTGGGTGTAGCTACTATTTAGCTTATTCCCGCAAACCCTTTCTAGATTCCGTATACAATTCTCATATCCGTCCGGCTCCCCCCCAATAAATGCTTTTGAGTCCTCAAATCCAAAGATACTAAAAATAACAACAAAAAATTTTAAACACCGAACACCAAAGGCATTCTTCATACCCCGACTCCCCTGTTAAAGTGGATAAGATAAATCACCCTACTCTATCGACTTAAATCGAGATTTTTTTAATAGCTAATGGCCAAAAAATATTTTTATTTACCGCCATTTGGCAGTGACTGATACCTGTCATCGATAAGTTTGTCTCAAGTTGATACAAACTTGTGAAATCATCTGAATTACTTGTTAAAGCTGGCATTACCGCGAATCGCGCGCAAGATCATACCAGTTACGGCTTCGCCCGCATTAATGAAGGTGATTTCCATATTGGGATGAGTATTTTGATAAACTCTAAATACCTCATCCGCAAAGGCCTGACCAATCAATTGCACATTTTTAAAATCAAAAATAAGCTTATTGTATTTATCTAAACCAAATAAAATTCTTTTGGCCTGCGAGCGCGACAGCCACTCACGATCCGCTGTAATTTTGACTTTATAATCCGAGCGATCAAAATCATAATCGGCATCAGAATATTTGTCGAACAAAGGCTTCAAAGTTTTTTTCGAATGACTAGCGATTTCAAAATAAACACATGTACCTTGAATGTTTTTCTTTAAATCCGAAACAAAAATATCCTCTTTTTCATTGTCGATCACCAGTTGAAGCTTATGACTTTTTAAATCAAAACGGTCAGCTATGCGCGAAGTAAAAAAAACACCTTGCCCCGAATGCCTTTCTGGCATTGTTGTTTGCTTACCCTTTAGTAAATGCTCCAAACCTTCAAACTCACTATTCAGTTTAAAGGTCTTCATCACATTAAAAAATGCACCGATGCCAGCATCTTTGATTTCGAAAAAAAACTTTCGTTGACGAACTCCACAACAAACAGTGACTGTTTTTGCTTTCGAGTGATCAATGCTATTATTCAGCATTTCTGTAAATGCATACTGTGCGACAGAGTGCACGTTTTCTTTAAGAAGCTTTTTTAGATTCAGTTTTAAGTCAAATTCTTCGAATACCAAGTGCTCTTGCAGTGACTTTAATTGATAAATTTTATTTAGCTCTATTATCGATTGCGACACAGCTTTTTTATTTTTGCTGAATTTTGCTAGCACATATTTAGCCGTTTTTGTTGAGCCCGTCTTGGTAACTTGGCCCGCATCGACCAATTCTCGAAGGTGCCTGGCCACGGCCTGACGACTTATCTTTAGTTTGTCTGTTAACACCGAAGTGGACAAGCCATCACCACGCCGACCAGTCATCGCCAAAATATCCAATATTTCTTTTTTAGTATTACGTATAATTGCTTTCATCTTTTGTACTTCCAAGGCTTGGGCTTAATATGGGCTATGATTGTAACCTAATTGTAAACCACAACACTATTATTTGTAAACAGTTTACAATTAAACATTGCTATAGTTTACAAATAAGTCAGTCCGGTTTACAATTGCAAGCCTACATCTTTAAGCCCGCACTGAGCACCATTGTTAGGGTCAAAGTCCTGCTAGCCCTCTACGTGCAGAAAAATACCCCTATATATCTGCATCAGCACCCTGAAAATACCCCTATTTTTCTGCACGAAAACCTATTTACTGCTAGTTACAACGATAAAAATGGCATTTACCCAGAATGCTTTCTTTTTAGTCGCGCAATCAAAAAACTATACTAAATATTCTGCCGCCAAATGGCGGTGATCATTGATCACTATATCAGTTTATGTCTGCGTAATAGTGATCTTAGGAGAACAATTCTTGAAGAGCCGCTTGCCAGTGTAGAAACCGTATGCCGTTCTTGCTTTTGTGAATTGGATCTTGGCTGATAACCATGGCTTCAACTTGTGATTCTGATTGCGATTGCGACTGCGACTGCGACTTAACTAGATTAGCAAAACCGTTGAAGCTAGAATTATCTAAGGACTCAATATCTTTTGTTGATTTTATTTCGATAAAGATCCGTTTGTTGTTTGGATACTGTCCAGGCTGCTCGATAATTAAATCCACTTCTACATTATCTTTCGTTTGAAGATAAGAAAACTTCCACGATTTACGGAAGTACTCATTTAAGCGAATAATTTCTAATATAATAAACTGTTCAAACAAGTCGCCGAATTCATAAGTACCTTCAGCGATATTTAAAGTTAGACGATTCTGTAACGCTCTTGTGACACCGGTATCAAAGAAATAAAATTTTGGATTTTTGCGCTGTCTTTTACGAATGGACTGATCATAGGGTTGTAACAAAACTCCAGTAAAAGTATCTTCTAAAATTTGAAAGTAATTTTGTACAGTCGTTGTATCGACTCCGACTGCATCTGAAATTTTGGAGTAGTTTAAAATTTTACAATTAGCTTGAGCGGCGACTTCTAAAAACTGCCGAAAGGGTGTGATCTGTCGAACTAATTGTTCGGCAATAATTTCTTCCCTCAAATACGTATTCGTGTAGGCATTTAAATATTCTACTTTATCAGAATTTTCATATTCAAAAATTTTGGGTAAGCTTCCCCACTGCAAAGTACTTAACAAATTAAATTTGGACCCTAGTTCTAAATGAGTGAATGGATACAAAAAATACACAAAAGCTCTGCCGCCCAGTAGGTTCGTGCCGTGTTTTTTTAATTTGCGAGCACTCGAGCCCGTCAGCACGAAGTGAAAATATTTTTGTTCAATTTGTGAGTGAACAATATTTAAAAGCTCGGGAATTTTTTGAACCTCATCGATGACGACAAAAGTGCCTTTAGGATGTTTATGTTTTTCTTCGTGTAGAATTTGTTCCAATAGCGAGGGATTAAGGGAAAGCTTTTTTTCCAAAGTAGGGTCCAGTAAATCAAACCAAATACCAGTTTGCTTGCTAAACTGGCTTTCCAGAAGGGTTGATTTGCCAACACCACGATTGCCAAATAGGAAAAAACTGTTTGTTTTCGATAATTTAGATAATCTGTTGACCATACCCAATAATTGTCCGCCATTTATTGGGTATGGTCAATGGAAAACAACCCCGGACCGCCAAATGGCGGTAATTAAGGGGAGCGCACCACAGTCAGAATTATATTTAATTTAGCCATCTGAAATTTGCAGACTATTTTCTACGTCCTGATCATTCTAAAAATATCAATAAACAACGGTGATATTGTTATTAAAATAAATAAACAACAACAGCATTGTTGTTTATTGACATTTCTAGAATGGTCACAAATACTATCTAAATAACAAATCACCTAGGAATGATACATGCTAACCAGAAATATTGAGCTTTATCAAATTTCAAATAAAAAGTCGTTTTTCTTGTTCGGTGCACGATCTACAGGTAAGTCGTTTTGGTTAAAAAAAACTGCTCCCCAGAATTCATTATATTTAAATCTATTAGACGGAGATCTCTACCTAAGGCTGACTGAATCCACATCCATTTTAAAGCAAATTATATCTACGGAAAAGAAAGACATTATCGTCATAGATGAAATTCAACGAATTCCCGAATTGCTAAACGAAGTCCACACTGCCATCGAAGATAATCCAAGCCTGCGATTTATCTTAACAGGCTCAAGCGCCAGAAAGTTAAAACGTAGCCACGCCAATATGTTGGGTGGACGCGCATCGCTTATTCATTTTTATCCGCTTAGCTATTCAGAAATTCCTGAATTTGATTTGGTCAGATATTTAACCTATGGTGGGTTACCCAGAACGTATCTATCAGAAGACCCCTTAAGTGAGCTAGATAGCTATTTGCAAACTTACATCGATCAGGAAGTTCGACTTGAAGCAAATCTTAGAAATCTAGCACCATTTCATCGTTTTTTAAAAACGGCCGCCCTATCTAACGGTGAGCTACTCAATTACGCGAATATAGCCAGTGACGCTGGTGTACCGGCAAGTACCGTCAAAGAGTACTACTCGATTCTAGAAGACAGTTTGATTGGCTACGCACTTGAACCCTGGCTTGAATCAAAAAAACGCAAAGCCATTACAACCGCTAAATTTTATTTTTTCGATCCAGGCGTTTGTAATTACATTGTAGGAGCTAAATCGATCGAGCGCGCCAGTGATTTGTGGGGAAAAAATTTCGAGCAATTTATTTTGATGGAACTTAAATCTTTTCTTTCCTATCGACAAAAACGCCAGAAAATATACTTTTGGCGAAGCGTGAATAAACAAGAGGTCGATTTTATAATTGATGACACCGTCGCGATCGAAGTAAAATCTACGAAAAAGACCTCCAGGAAACACCTCGCAGGCCTAAAAGCATTGAGTGAAGAAAAGATTATATCTTCTTACTATTTAGTTTCAGAAGATCCCATCAACAGAATCGTAGAGGATCAATTTCAGTGCCTACACTGGAAAATATTTTTGAAACGCTTGTGGAATAACGAAATCTTGTAGCAATAATTTCAAAAACTACTGCACGCAAGATACACGATATTTTTTATTATTCGATTCCACTTCGCCAATTAGCTTGTGATTCACGGCTGCTAACTTTACCTTGCTGGATTTGTTGACGACATTGATTGGCCCATAGCCAGCACGACCTGAAAAGGGGACTACCATTTCTAGTTTATGCTTATCTTCTTTTAACACCACTCGACTACCACCATTGGCATTTTTTTCTGAATACAAAAGGCCTTTTTTTCGTAAAGAACGCCACTTGTGATTTTCCATTTTTTTGTCGACCGTGCATGAGTATCTTTGTAGAAATTTTTTACCCTTAGCTGCGTGTGCTTTACTTGCAATAAAGTTCACAGACACAGATGCAAAAATCATAATTCCAATCATAACTAACCGAAATATTTTTCTATCTTTTTTCAAACTATCATTATCCTTGCTAGCACTGATCAAACTATTGACTATGTTTTTATAATTTTTCATATCATTTCCTTTTCACACAATTTGTATCATTTTGAAAAAGTCTTCCAAATTCATCGATTCTTCTGAGTCATTACTTCTGTATTTGCAATATACACACCGTAAAAATTAGTTACGCTTTTACGACCACAACTAGTTGAATTTCATTCGCAATCTCAACCTGAGACAATCGCAGACAAAATAGAGTGGCCAATTTTTTTTCAACACCTGTCTAGAACTTGTTAAGTTTGTCCAAGCTTTTGACGACAAGAATTCTGACAGTACTTTGGAATGAATTGGAATTATTAATTTAACATTAAGTAATCCATTTTATGAATCAGCAACGATGAATACGAACGAAAACCAAATCTGTTCAGTAAATTTAAATAGTGTTTAAAGCTAAGCAAAGGAGCAAATCATGATTAATTGGGATGAGTTTGAACATATACACGTGATCAAAAGATTAAGACATATTTTGAACGTGTGGTGGAATGTGGATGTTATATTCACAGACGAACGCGGAGCCATTAAGGGATTTGATCTTGCCAAGACTCAGTTCGCAAATCCGGGTGTTAATTACTTACTAAGTAAAGAATCTGTTCAGCAGAATATAGCTGAACTAGTTTCAAAAACCATTGATGACTTACGCGTTTCCGACAATAGATACTCGATGAAAAAATGGGATCTGGCTGGATTTGATGTAGGTGTATTTCCAATTATGATTGAAAATGATTTTATGGGTACTGTGATCGCCACTGGTTTTTTCCGTGACGATAACTTCACAAGCCGCTTACCCGAGGTTCGCGAACGACTAGCGGCGTTTGGCGCAACAGGTGATATCATCGACAAATCGTTGGCTAAATTCAAACATCTGGACGACGCTGAAAGACATCACTTTTGTGAGTTATGTGATTTAGTCGCACAAGAGGTTGTCACATTACATTTAGAAATTTCACGACGCGAAGATCGCATCAAAGAATTAAATAAAGAACTTGGCAGTCGCTACAAATACGACAACATGATTGGTAAATCAAAACCAATGCAATCCCTGTATGCGCTGTTAGATAAAATCAAAGGTTCTGAATCGACAGTTCTGATCCAAGGTGAAAATGGTACTGGTAAAGAATTGATTGCGAAAGCAATCCATTATAACTCTTCTAGAAAAGATAAACCGTTCGTGATTCAAAACTGTTCGGCATTTAACGATAACTTGTTGGAATCTGAATTATTCGGTCACGTCAAAGGATCGTTTACTGGCGCTTTGAAAGATAAAAAAGGTCTTTTCGAAGTGGCTGACAACGGAACATTCTTCCTGGACGAGATCGGTGATACCTCGCCACAAATGCAAGTGAAACTATTACGTGTTTTACAAGACGGAACTTTTATTCCTGTCGGTGCGACAGAGGCTCGAAAAGTTAATGTCAGAATCGTGGCCGCAACCAACCGAAATTTAAAAGAGATGGTTGAGCAAGGTACTTTCCGCGAAGACTTATATTATCGTTTGAACGTTATTAATTTGCGAGTACCTCCATTGCGCGAACGTAAAGAAGATATTCCTTTATTGGCAGAGTTCTTCTTGCAAAAATCAGCAGAGGGAACTGGCAAAAAATATCAAATGACTAAGCGAGCACTTGAAAAATTATACGACTATGCTTGGCCAGGTAATGTTCGAGAATTGCAAAACGAAATGGAACGACTGATAGTTCTTGCTGGCGAAGATCCTAAGATTCTACCTGAAATGTTATCGGGAAAAATTATCGAGGCTGGTGAGAAATCGAAAGTCCAAGGCGCTCGCTTACAGGGAAAATTAAAAGATGCTTTAGAGGATTTAGAACGCGATATGATCCGCGAAGGACTTCGTCGTACAGGTTGGAATAAATCCAAATTGGCTAAAGAACTTGGAATTTCCAGAGCCGGCTTAATCATGAAAGTTGAAAAATACAGTCTTGATAAACGCAAAATAGCTCGCTAATTACAAACAAACTAAAATTCTTCTACCAACAAGGGTCACCCTAAAAAAGTGACCCTTGCTTTTTTGATCGACCCAGCGACAACCTAAGCAGCATCTTTGATTGGTTTAGGTAATGACTTTGTCATTTTAAAAGCTGAATATAAATCCACAGCCTTTTGAGCATTCAACCAAAACTCAGGACTAGTTCTGAATGCAGCACCCAACCTAAGTGCCATATCAGCTGTCACGCTTGTTCGACCATTAATGATTCGATTTATAACCTTAACATCACACCCAATATGTTTTGCTAATTGAGCCTGAGTTAATTTCATAGGCACTAAATATTCTTCATTTAAAATTTCCCCCGGAGTTGTTGGGGGCCTTTTAATTTTACGCAAGCTACACCTCTTAATTTATTTAGTGATAATCACAAATTCTGACATCCTGTGCTCCAGCGTCTGTCCACTTAAAAATAATTCTCCATTGATCATTTATTCTAATAGAATAAAACTCAGACAAACTACCTTTAAGCTTTTTCAATTCATTACCTGGAGGGCTCTTAAGATCATCTATTTTAACAGCATATAGAATCATATCGAGCTTTCTTAAAACCACGCTCTTCAAAGAATTCCAACCAGCAGATCTCCTCATCGTACCATAAAGATAAAATTCAGAAGTATCCTTATCTCCAAAGGAAACGATCGCCACCAATAACCTCCTTATTATACCTAAATGCGGTATACCTTGTCAAGGTATACCAATGCCAATATTTAATTATCCAAGGCGCAAGCTTGAAGCTGTATTGTAATACAGTGAAAGCGCAGCAACGAAGGAGAATTACTTTTAGGTATCCGTAAATAATAACAAATCCAGTTACAAAGTAGACCGAGGCGCGACGGAGGAAGGCGCGGAGGCCTGCTTCCTGCAGGTCGCACAAGCCGACCGACCGAGCAACGAAGGTATACGAAGTAAATGGATTTGTTATTAGAATTTGCGGAATAGGCCGGTGACTAGCCCCTGAATCAAAACCTGATCTGGTGAATACCACATGGATTTTAATTCGGAATTAGATGGACGTAGTTCAACTAAATGTTTTTTATTGCCAGCATCTGCATCTGCAGCAGATTGTTTGGGGGCAGATTGTTTCGGAGCATAAAAACGCTTCACGGTTGATTCGTTATCCACAGAAGCCACAACGATATCCCCGTTCGAAGCGGTACTTTGCTTTTGCACTAAAATAATATCCCCATCCAAAATCCCGTCTTCGATCATAGAGCTGCCCTTTACCTGCAAGGCAAAAGTTTTAGCCGCATTACGAACCAAGGATGGAGGCACTTCCACGTATTCATTATGCTTGAAATTTTCGATGGGCTGACCAGCAGCCACCTTACCCAATAATGGAATCGAAAGAATCTCCCCAGCGCCGCCGGGTGTGTGGAGGAGCGAGGCCCGAGGAGATCCTTTGCTGTTTTTATTCTGCATCCAATCTTGAACCGTCGACGAGGCCTTCAAAACCTGAATCGCTCGCTTCTGATGAGGGTTTACCTGTATGTAACCCTTATTCATCAGCTGCTTCAGATAATTCTGAACCGAGTTGTAAGAAGCAAAACCGAAGTAGTCCTTGATTTCTTGGTAAGAAGGAGACACTCCAGTTTCTTGTAATTGCTGCTCAATAAACTCCAGCACAGATTTTTCTTTCTCTGTTAAAGGGAGGGGCTGAAAGTGTTTTGAAGACATAATTACCTCGTAAACTTACACATAAAGTACACTGTAAATAATATGTAAGTCAATAGACTTTTTAAAATATTTTAAATGACTAGACCCAGCACAACAAATCAACAGCTACATGCAGCCACTCTACCCACGCGACCCTCATAACGGTCGCGCCATTACAGCCGCGCCGTAACGACGCCACCAAAACCACAACCCAGCTGCGGCCACTAAGGCCATTCCCGAGGCCCAACTAAAGGCCGCAAAATCCCCCCAGCGATCCCAAACCCAACCAAAAATCAAACTAGCAGGCAGGGCCGCCAATCCCACACTTAAATTAAAAATTCCAAAACTAGAGCCGCGTCTGTTTTTATTAGCCAACAACGAAACCACCGCTCGCTCCGAGGGCTCTGACAAACCAAAAAACAAACCATAACTTAAAAATACAACGATCAACCACAGCGGTTCAGTCACAACGCCAAACATTCCATATACCAACGCGAACAACACCCACGCTAAGCCCAACAATAATATTTTATTTTTGTGATCAGCCATTCGGCCTCCCAAAAACGTACTGACCATTTTTACTACGTGCAAACAGGACCACAAAATCGGAATCCACTTTGGATCAATTCCTTTTTTCGCTAACTGCACCAGTAAAAATGTATCTGTCGAGTTCGCGATTGCAAAAATAAAAATCGGCAACATCAAAAATTTAAATTCTTTCGAGTACAATGTCGATTCATCAACAGACTTAGCCGATACAAGCCCTGACTGCCGCTCTGGCTGTGCAACCGACGGTTCCGCCACCGGTTCCGACACCGGCGCTGCCTCTGCGCGATCGCCCTCCTTCACACCCCAGTGAATCACCATCAAGGCTAATATCGAAGGAGCTATCGCCCACGCAAATACTTGTCGCATATTAAAACCCATCCACATCATCCCGCTGGCTACCAAGGGACCTGCGACGGCCCCGGCATGATCCATAGCTCGGTGAAATCCATAGGCGGCTCCACGCAAATTTTCAGGAGTCACATCCGCGATCAAAGCATCTCTGGGTGAGGTGCGAATACCTTTTCCTACCCGATCAACAAAGCGAAAAAAGAAAACCATTGGCCATGATCCAGCAATACTCATCATCGGACGAATTAATCCTGAAATACTGTAACCGAAAAAAACCAAACCCTTTCGCTTGTGAATTTTATCAGCCCAAAATCCCGAAGCCCATTTTAGAATCGACGCTGTGGCTTCAGCAAATCCCTCAATCAAACCCAGGCTGGACTGCGTCCCTCCCAAAATTGAAATAATAAATATCGGCAACAGCGGATAAATCATTTCACTTGAGATATCAGTAAAAAAGCTGGCGAAACCTAAAAACACAACAGTGCGACTGATATATATTTTTACTTTTGTTGAGTTCATCTGACGCTTCCTTTGTCAATTTTTAATTTAAAATTTTTTGAATGTGCATCCACTACTTTGTCAAAATCATTCTGATCCATTTGCAAAGTAGACCAAATATTTCTAATTCACAGACAACGGACTGTCATGGAAAAATTGGATCCCGTCTGACTAGGTGAATTTTCTGGTTGAGTAAAACTCTAAATCCCATTAGGCTTTTTCATAAACCAAAGGAATAGGTGAACCCGATGATCTGGAAAACTAAACCTAATATTGAGGCCATACAACATCGTTGCGAAAACACAATGTGTTCACACTTAGGAATGAAATTCACTGAGGTCGGCGATGATTACTTAGTTGCAACGATGCCTGTGGATCACCGAACTGTTCAGCCTGCGGGTTTATTGCACGGAGGCGCCTCTGTTGCGTTGGCGGAAAGTCTTGGCAGTATCGCCTCGGCCTTGTGTATATCGAAGGAAAAAATGCCCGTCGGAGTTGAAATCAACGCGAATCACTTAAAGGCCTCTAGGTCAGGAGTTGTTACCGGCAAGGTCACTCCATTGCGTCTTGGACAAACCTTACACGTCTGGAATATTGATATTCGCAATGCCGATGGCGATTTAACCTGCGTCAGTCGCCTAACCGTCATGGTCGTCGACCGCAAATAAATCCTTGCGAGTATTTTTTTGTGAAGCAATCAAATCTATAATGGAAAATCTTTTCCGACTACTTGGCGAATAAAACTTGGAGCTTTGATGGAATCCTTATCGTATCCCGTAGCTAAATTAATGTTTTCGAATCCTAGATTATGAATATCTTCAGCAAATTCTACTCCATTCACTTTATCACCCAATGATACATCAACATAAATTGGCGTATTTTTATCTATTTGACCGGCTTCGAATAAAAACTCTTGGGGAGTAGCGAACATTTTGATGTTCAACTCTTTTTCTTTCGCCACCATTCCCCAAATGGAATGAACCAATGCTTTGTCATCGTCAATCAAACACAGGGCAAATTTATCTGCTTTTTCTAATTGAAAATGAATTGGAATTTGCCCAGCAAGTTGTTTCGGAAGAATTTTAATTTTTTGAGATTCACATTCACTACGTATATGGGGTTCGTCGAAGCGGCTGGTCACTAAAATGGCTTTGTCTTGCAAGTTTAGATCAATAATAATTTTTAACCCATTATCGTTTTGATTTAAAAATTCGTAATCGATCAAGCAGACAAAATTGGATTCAGATTGAAAATCATTATTTGATAAAAATTCTAGTTTTCTTGTTGTTTGCGAACTATTCATTTTCGAGCTGTGCTGATTTTTCGATTCAGATGTTAGATTTGTAATTTTAGAATTGATGTGTTTATTAAAATACTCTCTAAAGTCTTTAGCTGAGGTAAATGAAGTGATTTTAATATTTTTTTCTTTAGCTTTAGCGGACTCTAATCGCCCCTTCCATATTTGATGGATACTAATATCATCATCTACGGTGATAAATTCCTGACCCGACTTTAAGCTAATCACCTTTGCAAACCATTCAGGCGAATCAGCTTGTGGTATTTCTAGCGTGATAGTGGTTCCAGTGTGTTTGATTTCAGAACTATTAGGGTTCATCGAAATATCATCTTTCGTAGTGGATTCGAAGCGAATAGAACCATTAAATTCCTGCACGGTTTTCATTGCGTGATAAACACCAAGCCCACTACCAGATTGTGAGTTATCTTTGCCATGAGTGACACCCATTTGACCCAATTTAGCAAGTATGTGTTTCGGGATACCACTTCCATTATCATTGATTTGAATGCAAACTTTTTTGTCCGAACTAGAAAATACTGAAACCTCAATGTTGCCGGATTGATTGGGCAAAGCCTCTACTGAGTTATTGATTAAATTTGAAATGACTCTAGAAAGTTCATTTGGGTTAGCTTTTACGAATAATCCAAAAGCATTTTTTAAATCTATATTAATTTGAACATTAATTTTTTCTCGAAACTGAATCCTTTTTTCTGAAATAATATTATCGACAACAGTCGAAACTAAAAAAACAGTGTTTGGCCGTTTCGATTGTGCAGCAGATTCAGAGTCGTTAATAATTCCGGAACTAGTGCCTGCAGCTTGTTTGGCACCTGCCTCTGTACTGGCTTGCAGAAGGTTTTGATTAGAATCTACAGCCGATGAGCTTGAAGCAGATTTCCCTTTTTGAAGTAAGTCATTTGCAATATCATTTATTCTTTGTACAGAATTACGAATAAGTAATCGTTTTTCTTCAGGCACATCAGCAAGTGTGCTGGTTATAATATTCAGTGCTGACAAAGGACTACGGATATCATGCGCTACTTGCTTTGCTACGTCAGCTAAAGTTTTTTCCTTAACATGTAACTCTAGTTTGTTTTTTATTTCAATAAACTCACTAGCAAATGTTTCTAATGTAGATTTGCTTTCTATGTATTCAGAAAAAATTGACTTTTCGCTTTCAATTGATTTGTTATTTAAAATATCCTCCAAGCTACTATTTACTTTTTTGATAGCTTTATGAATTTTAGATCTAAAGAAAAATGTAAGTAAAGAAACAGTAAATAAAATAAATAAAAAATAACTAAGTACTAAAAAAGAAGTGTGCGATTGGGCTGATTGAATCTCTTTATCTTCAAATAAAAATAGAAATGAATAATTATTTAATTGATTACCGATATTTAAATACTTAAATTCTAATAATAGACTGCTATTTTTATTTATTTCTTTAACTTTAGTGTGTGTATTAATTTCTTCATAAATGGCCTTACTACTATTTGCTGCTCGAAGTATGTTTGCATACGCCTGTGGATCATCCACAACAGGTGAATTATTTAAATCAATAAGTAAAAAATCTTCAAGATGATTTTTCCCTACATTTAAATGTATCATTTCCCAGGCTGTACGCAAGTTTCCCTCATTCATTTCAGTCGCAACTGTTCTTGCCATTAACTCTACAGATGCAACAGCCTGTTCTTTAAACTTATTATATAAAATATCCGCTACTATTTTGTTGATTGCAAAACAGGAAATAAGACTAAAAATTAAAATGCTAAATAAAGTACCAAGTAATATTTTATCTAATGTTTTTATTTTCTTCATAATCTTATTTTCCTAATATGCCTGCACAAGTTAAAAATTGATTATCGTACAATCCCAATAATTTACTACACTGGACTTCATCAAATCCGCCAATGGTTCTGTAATTTAAGCCAAGCGCTGTTGCGGCTAAATGCAATTGTTGAATTGCTCCGCCAATAGTTAACAAACCCAATCTGGTAGATCTATGGCCGTATTTCTCAAATAATTCATCATGTAAAAATGAATAGAAAATATAGACAGGTGCATTTGATAAATCATTAGATAAAAATAAAAAATTATTTACAATTTCAAAATTATTAAATTCCATTATATTTTCAATAGTTTTGCTACACGGATTTATTTTATAAATTCCGTTTGAGAGTCCAGAAACATTTCTAGTTATTATATATGTTGCCAAGCATTTAATACCGCCAGCGGATGCATAGATACTATTATTTGAGTCACTATTAAATAGACTTGTATTAAAAAGCTCATCTAGGTCATCTTTATGTATCAATTCTTCATTGAATTTTTCAGCTGAGTGTCTATTTGTTAGTATTTCATTCCAATTCGATGTTTTATTATTTATTTTTTTGATTTTAGAGGTGGAATAATTTGCCCTGATTGTGTTTTGATCAAACGTAAGTCCCCAGTAAATGCGATCACGCCTAAAAAATGATTCGACAAAATATAAACTATCGCATCTTAACGAATGATTAGGTTCAGTTATTTGAAATAAGTTCTTATGTACATTCATATGTTTTGTTAATTGACTGTACTTTATAACACTTGCACTAAATGTTTCGCCCCATCCGTCGATTTGAAGCTCATCACTACCATCTGTTCCTAGGTACCCTACGCGTGTTCCGCCTAATGAAACAATTTCGACCGATAGATCGTAATCAAGTAAATCAAAAAAATAATAAGAGTTTTGTGAATATTGTAATGTTGGCGCCAATATTTCCATAAGCTCACCGTTAGCACCAGGTATGCTGTTAATTTTGCGAATTAAATGCCAGTACATTTCGTGATCATTTTTATATGACAATTTAATCGCAAAAAACGAATTTTCAAAAAAAATATTACTCTTCATTACTTTATCAACCTGTTATAAATTAAATTGCCATTCCCTTTTGAAAAAACATCTTTAAAAATATCTGATTTATATAAAAATGCATATTTTCGATGCGCAATTGGTGCGTGGTTATAAAAATGAACTTCTTTACAAATAGTATTAGTCAAATTCTTTTTTGAATCCTTCGACAAATTTTGATTTGATAGCTTATCTAGTAAGGTGCCAACCTTATTGCCAGGATCAGATATCGCTTTAATGACTCTAAATGCAAAGTTGAGCGTTCCCTCAATTCCATCACCATAAAACTGTCTCTTAAAATACAGATTTACATATTCAGAATTACCTTTATTTGTTTGATCATCAATTACAACTTGAAAACCTTGCATATTGAAAAATGTTTTCAGATCAGACATATAAATGTCAGACTCATGACTTTTGTGATTAATTAAATGTATAATTTTTTTTGTGTTTGGTTTAGTGGTTTTCGTTTTAATCATATCTTTATTCGTACAATTAAATTCGGGTGGAAAAAAAGATTCCGCAGGTGTCTCAAGAGAATTGTTTTTGAAAATATTATATTGAAATTTTAAAGAATTACTTTGATTAATAAAATTAACTATTGATAATCCTTCTTTGGATTCACCATCAGTAGTTAAATACCAAAGCATTATCGGAACAGAAACAACTGAGTTGTATCCATTAAGGATAGCCTCATCGTTAGTTTTATTATTCGAAGTTCTAAAGAAATCAATTTTATTAGTTTTTATCTGTGAGAAGTTTTGATCTATTTTTTGAAAGTTCAGTACTAATTCTTTATCGTTAGCTGTTTTCCATCTCCAATTGTATTTATTTGGGATTAATTTAAATCCGTTGGAATTTTTAGTGAAAATAAATGGGCCGGATATCGGCGCTTCTGCTGAAATCAATAAATTTTTTTGAATATGCTTTTTTGAAATTATTCCGTAGTTAGTATCGCCAATTTCTTTTAAAACAGTTTCTCCACAACCAGTAGGGCCTAGTTGAATTGTATGTGAATTTAATACTGTTATTAGGGGATGTGTGTTTTTCAAATTTAAAAATTGTTTTTTATTTGTAGGTAAGCATTTCGTTATCAATAAAGAGTTATCCTTATCCATTAAAATTAATCGTTTTAAACTAGCTTCTACGTCTTCGGCGTTTAGATCTGAGCCATCTGAAAACTTTAAATTTGACCTTAGGTGGAAAGTGATAGTTTTTTTTGAATGATCAAATTCCCATTTTTCAGCCAAAGCTGGCTCATATCCCTCAGCCACATTTCGAGTCAGAAGACTATCAAACACACTAGAAAAAACCTCGTATTCTTCAAGTAAGTTTAGATTAAATGGATCAATGAATCCCATCTCAACTGGAATGCCAATATTAATTATATTCGCATTTGATGGCTGTACGCAGGAAATTAAAAAAACTAATATGAAACCAGCATTTTTCATTATTTTTTCCTAAAATTGATTGGGTTATAATTCAACGAAATATATGACAACTCATAATTTGATTTTAAGTGTGATTTTATACTAGCTATATTTGTAGCTGATACAAAACTACGGCATGTTTCAATGCCTTGCGATTTAATCCTAGTTACCATTTCATTTAACAGCATAGTTCCGTATGACTTGCCTCTAAATTTTTCAGCAACCCAAACATAAAGGCAAATTCCAAGATTTAAATTTTCATTTACCCACCAAATAACAAAACCATTTAGAGGGTCATCGTCTATACACACGCCATCAACCCCGAAAGTATTTTTTAGATCTTGATATTCGTTGGATATTATTGAAAATGTATCTTTTGGACGAAAGGTAGTGCTTGGCAGTACAGCGTCTTCAGTAATTTGAATTTGTAATCCTAAATTGTAAATGAAGCCAATAGCGCTTTCAACCTCGAAAAAAACTATGTTATCATTGTTTTGTTCGTTAGCTGAAAACAAGTTTATTTTTCTCCAGTAGGTCTTAATGAATCCGAGCATTTGTTTGGACCCCGCATTAATTTAAGCTTTTCTTGAAGAGTCATTTTATCCAGCATGTTTTTTATAGAATCAATGCGGTTTTGATATTCATTTTGGTCAGCACTCAATTCTAAATTATTTATTAGTTCTTTAACTTTGTTTAAATCGTTTATTTTACTGTCGATCGGAATATCTGTCTCATTAGCTTTAGCGTTCACAGCAAAGCCAAGCGCTAATGACAAAGCCGCTATTCCAAGTTTTTTCGTTTTTGTACCGATTGAATTCATAATTACCTCCAAATGATTAGGTCGAAATGTGTATCATTTTTTTTGAAAAATAACAATAATGTGTCATTCATTAAATTGGTTTTGAAAATTATACTAGAATCTCTTGTTCCTTAAATTGATCTTTAATCAAGGTCCGTAGTAAGTATTACTGTCATTGCACTTATTATAATATTCTACTCTAAAAATACTATTTAATCTGCTTAAACAACATCTTTTAGAACACACTAGTGGAAATAATCTAGTTATTTCCACTAGTCAGCCCCCATCAAATTTATCACCTTAAACTACATTTAAAAGATTTTTCAATCAACTTTAGTGTCTACAGAGTTGTCAATTAACGCTATAATAACTTCAATTTACGTATAGCTCTGTTTTACTAGCGGTTACTTGACCGTTGATTTGCATTTCAAAGATGTAGAGCGACTTAACGTTTATAAAAATGGTTTTTTAGAAAGTATCGTCCAAGGTAAAACATCTAAGGGTACATTTAGTCTTTATAGGGTTTTCAATTGAAATTTCAATATACATACATGGCGCTATTACTAAACAATCTCGCTACCCACTCCCGTGTAAATATTTCCAAAGGCTGTATTTTGTTCTGTCGCGACAAGTGCTGAATTTAACTGGAAAATATTCTTGTGGCACTAGCCCCTGCACGACTGTCAAAAAAGATAACATCTTTCATGATTCGGGTAAAAGTTTTAAAGTCATGCTCAACTTAAATTGATAAAGTCAGACGAACTTAACAGCGTCTCTAATTGAGTCAACTAAGACACTTTATTAACGAAAAAATAACCCATACTAGAGCTAAACTAAACAAGCGCAACCGATACAATAGGTATGTCTATATCTCCAGTTAAATTGACATTCAAAAATGGGACTACGTTATTTCGGCAAGACGAGTCCATACAAAAAGTCTATTTGATCGATTCAGGACAGGTGGTCTTAAAGGTAAAAGCTGGTGGTCAAGATGTATCGCTAGTTTCCGTTGGTAAAGGCGACCTGCTTGGTGAACACGTCATGTTTGGTGAGCGACAATACAAAATGACTGCAATTGCTGACTCTGAAGTTTCAGCATACGTCATGTCAACCGATGATCTTGTCGAGTTGTTTAAACAAATACCTCGCCCATTACAAGTTATGTTAGGTTCTTCCATTAAGAAGGCCGCAAATTTACTAGAGGATCACAAACAACGACTACAAAATACTAGTCACCTAAAAACATTTTCTAACTACGGACAACTGATGTGTTTTTATTTGCTGGTCCTGCAAGATTTTAATTATGGTGGTGTTATTCGCCTTGACGACGTAAAGACTTCGATCTTGTCACTATTTAACTTACCCAGCTCATTAACTGAAAAAGTGATCAGCATACTGCACGAACAACATATTGTCGAAGTCATAGAATCCACTCAAGATACTGCCACCAGCATTCAGGTTGGAGACTTGACTCCAGTCGTTCATTTTGTCGATTATTTTCGTAAGTTCTATCTGCAAGGAGATAAAAGTCACTACTTTGAAATCAACGAACACCTTTTAAATGTGATGACGGAAATTATCAAAGAAGGGGCTGATCTTGTTAAGCGAAATGGTTTTGTAGAATTAAATTATTCTAAGTTGGTAGCCAATATTCGCAATGATCATGGATTTACTATTAATGAATTTCACTTTAATTATTTAAATCGCTTAGGCGTCTTTGTCGAAAAAAAGAATTCTGGTTTTGAGAATAATTATTTATTAGTTGTCAGCTTGGAGGATTTAGTACGACTGAAAGAGTTCTGGAGCTTACTATCGGCTTTGCAACAACCTCACTTATAGTGAATGGGTTGAAGGCATCGCATCGCTGTTACTGCTAGAGTCTTCAGTCGTGGTTGGCGCTTTAGCTATGCGCTCTAAAACGTAAATAAATGGTTTCCCACTTAATTCTAAATACAATAAAAGTTGATTTTCTTTGATCTCGAAACGGTTTTCAGTTTTACGTCCCAATTGCATATCGGGATCCGATCCACACGTAAAATGATTTCCTGGATTCACCCAATTTACTTCTTGATACAACTTATCGCCGTCGATGATGTACTTTGCGGAGCGTTCGCAAAAATAATCTTCATCCGCTCGCTTCCAATACAAACGAACATTATTATCAGCTAAAAATGTAAAGGTTAAAAATAAACCAGGATTTGGAGTTGGATATACAATTTCATCATAAATATAACCGACATATTTCCATTCCCCTAAAATATCTTCGGGAACGGTGGACGTATCCGCACTTGCGACGGATAAACACACGGTCATAGCGATTAATATTTTGCGAAAAAATTTTTTTACTTCCATCCCCGTGCCACCAAAGTACCTTCAACTTTTGCTTGGTCCTCTGCTGATAAGCTGCGAACCGATTCCAACAAGTTTAGTTTGAAATCAGCAAAATCAGACTGAGGATTCAAACGAGACAAAGCGCGGATCGACAAAGTTAATGCTTTTTGTTCCCCGATTTTATCGCGTAATTCCCAGAATGTTCCGCTGATAATACCACTGTCGTGATATTTAGCACCGTTCTTATCGCTTAACTTTAAATTATTCACTAAATTTCTTTTGAATGGTCCTTTTTTATAAGCCACATCCCCTAACAAGGGAGACTTCAAAACACTGCAACTTAAAAAATCCGCATAGGCTTCATTGATACTTCCAGCTTCATTTTCATAGGACAAATGCGCTACTTCCTCAACCAAAGCATGCGTAGCTTCGTGCATAACTATCGAAGGATCCAAAGGAATCTTCGAATAGGAATCATCGTCACCCGAACCCAAGCGTACCGTTCCATCAAAATAAAACATCGAGTTCTCTTTGGCTGGATAACCAAAGTGAGTGATCACTTTTAGTCGGCGATTGATATTTACACCCAACTGCTCCTTGTACCAATCTAAGGCTTTGTTCACAAAAAAGAAAACTTGAACTTGATCAAATTTTTCATCGGGAGGCTGAAAGCGGAAGGACTCATTTCCCTGCTTGATAGTCGCTGTTGAAGCTGTCGTTACCTCTAAATAATCATTCTTAAGGGTGCCATCTCCTAACAATTTTTTTAATGGTACCTCGACTAAATCACTGAACTTGGGTCCCTCAGGAAAAACCAAAGCAATCGCGTCGGCGAATGAAGTTCCTGTGCGGTTTTCAGAATAAATTTTAAAGTCATCAGTGATTTTTAAGACATAAGCAGCACCAATGCGATCGATATAGATCACTTGATACATGGGCGTCAGTACCCCATTTAAATTGGCGACAATAACCTCTGGACTTTTATCGTAATGCAAATCTTTAAATCGTTTCTGCAATCGCTGTATCGAAGGAATGACTGTTGCAACCTGTCCCTTCATTTGATGAATCTTTTTTTCAAGTTCTTTAGGCCAAACTTCAAAATACGAAGCCACTAAGTAAGAATCCTTATAAATGACACTTTCTTCTTTACTAATTTCGCGGCCACTTGAATCTAATTTCAGATTTTCCACTGGAGTTTCAATTTTTTTATAAAAACTACCCTCAACTTTAGCTCCACCAATTTTTTGATAACCCAGACTTAAATTTTCGCCGGCTACTTTAGTATAGGCACTGATAGCAAAATCCTTGTTATCTAGTTTGGGTTGGGCTCCTTGGCCATTCCATTTCACAAGCTTAGCCTCTTGATGTCTGGAGCAGCTAACACCCAAACCCAAAAAACCAACTAGCAATGCGAATTTAAATGAATCTTGAATCACTGACTGATTTAATTTTCTTGTCAGGTTTTTTTTGAAAAACTTAGGAAGACTTTGTTTTGCTGAGTGCATCTCTCCCCCTCCTGAATCAAATGTTCTGTGAAAGTTAATTCCTCGCCTAGTATCGTCCTTTTGATTTCGGATCACAAGGCCAATAATTTTTTTCGTATTATAAAAAAAATCTATACTAATACTTTCTGCCATTCTCAACGCCACAAAATAGTAAGGCCGACATTCGTCGGCCTTATCATTGAAGTTCAAGGGTTTAATCAAGAACCTATCGCTTCTTCAAATTAAACCCTTTTGAACCCGGCTGTACTATTCGACAGCCATTGTTTTTTCTAAGTAAGTTCCATCTCCATTTAAAAATTTCAATGTATGCTTACCAGAATTTAATTTTCCTAATTTAACTTCTTTTGTGAATGGCACTAATACCATTAAACACATTCCTTGGCTAACCGCCGCTACAGACCTAACTTCATGATTGAAATTGTCTACATGACTCACCTCTGATCTTTTGTACGTGTAGCAACCATTTGGAAAAATACCGCTTGTTACTACGTAAGCTTCTGAATCTGAATCAAAACCACCTGGGATGTAAGCATCGTTGATACCCACAACCACTTCTTTCACTTTCGGTAACTCCTGCTGATCTGCTCTAGCCATTAGTCCGGTTGAAAGAATAATTACCGCAACTGCTGCCAATACTGTTTTCATAGATGTTCTCATTGATTTCTCCTTTGCGCACCCAGGTGCGACTTGGTGTTTTGTGTTTCGAGCCCTTCCGTTGAACTCTCGACCTTATTCATGTTCAATTCGTGTACCATGTTGAAACAACCACTGGTATTAATTGAGCCGTATTTTGAGACAGATGATCACTACTTTGGTGTGCACGTCGAGACTTTTTTGTTAACGCAACGTAGTTAAATTCATTTCCCTCCAGAGCATTTTCCATTTACACTGTAGCTAATAATTATGAAATTAAAAAAATATTTTTCCATTCACAATGCTTCACAAAAATTTAAGGATTCGAACTCCTTAGATAGTGGCTCAGTGACGCAATTTTTCTTAGCCAGAAAAGTTCAAATTTTTCTCGGTGTTCTGGTTTGCCAATTTGCCTTCGGTACTTCCAACAACGCCAACGATACTACTACTTCATCCGCAAAATTAACAGAGTTGTGCCAACAAGATCTGAAGGGTTTCCCGGGAAAAAAAGATGAAAAGCTAGTGCAAAGCTCCTGTAGTAAAGTCAAAGTCATGGAAAGCTGCACAAGCGTAGATGGAGTCCCGCTTTATCACTATGAAAAAGCAGGTAATGCCAAAAACTCTGCAAATGTTTTAGTGCTGTCACTGATTCATGGAGATGAAACTCCTGCTGGCAGTGTTGCCCGTTATTGGATGGAGCGTTTGGAATCCATTGATCCTAGAAATAATTGGCGTGTGATTCCTGTGTTAAACCCCGATGGTTTTAAAAGAAAAACTCGCACGAACGCTCATAAGGTTGACGTGAATCGAAATTTCCCCACTAAAGATTGGGACGAAAAAGCCAAAGTGTATTGGAAACGTGAATCGGCTTCGAATCCACGTCGCTACCCTGGCGATACATCTGCCAGCGAACCAGAAACTAAATGTGTGATGAAACACATCGAAGATTTTAAGCCCGAATTTATTGTGTCGATTCACACTCCACTGAAAGTTCTGGATTTTGACGGTCCCAATTTTAAGCCACCTAAATTTGATTACCTACCGTGGAAATCTTTGGGACACTATCCCGGCAGCTTGGGTCGTTACATGTGGTTTGAAAGACAAGTGCCGGTGTTAACAATGGAACTGAAGGAAGACTTACCTAAATCCAATCAACCATGGGGTCAACTGCAAGATATCATTGGTGTGCTGGTTGGCTTAGAGGCCGAATCTAAAAAACCAGCCTCTTATGGTAAAAACTAAATAAACTCCGTTGCTACTCTATCGTATTTTAGCTAATTTATTAAGAATCATTTAATTTCAGTATGAAACAAACCTCTATTAAGGCCTCTGTATGTGACTTATTTTGAAACGCTGATGATAGCTACGTCGTTTTTTTTGGCGACCTACAACTGCATCTGATAGTATTTAATGAAGGGTTAGGGGGGCGTTTGAATATTAATAAATACAAACTTCTTTTTATTCTGACTAGTTTTACAGTTTTGATTTCGTTTCAAAACTTTGATTATGTGGATTGGAAAAATCTAAAAGCGCAAGTCGGCGACTTGAACGAAAATACTAAATTTGTAACCCCGGATTCTGGTAGTGATTTAAATTCGGTAGCGGCCAACTGGTTGGAAAAAGAACACCGTCTTATTTTTGGCGAGTGGGAACAGAAATGGGTGGATCAACTGAACGAAAGCTTGTTCTATGATAATCGAAAAACCAACCCCAATTTGCAAACAGATCTGCAATCATCGACGATGGATTCCACGGAAGTTAATACTTCCGGCGATCAAACCGTAACTTTAACAACAACACAGCTGAATAATACATCCAATCAACAGAAACAAAATAAAAGTCCATGGCGATTTAAAAGAATCAATGAGATCAGCTATCATCTAAGCGAAAACTCTGGATTCAATTGCCTTATAGCTCCTGATGCTTCGGTGAATTTAGTTTATTCATCGGACCTAATGGCCAATACTCAAATGCGAGTCAAGTTATCATCCAAGCAAAATGAAAATGCACACTTTGGAATCGAACATCGTTGGTAGTTGAATGCTCTACCATTGAATTTCGTTTTGGCCGTTTTTCACTAGGTAATTATTTATTTTTGAAAACGGTTTTGAACCAAAAAATCCGCGATAAGATGACAACGGGGATGGATGTGGAGATTCTAAAACTAAATGTTTTTTACGATCCACAAAAGCTGCTTTCTTCTGAGCGTAAGATCCCCATAATAAAAATACTAAATTCGAACGATGTTCACTTAATTTTTGAATCACAACATCAGTGAATTGCTCCCAACCTTTGCCTTGATGAGAAGCTGCCTTGCCGTTCTCTACTGTCAAAACACTATTTAATAAAAAAACACCTTGCTGAGCCCACTTTTCCAAATTGCCATGACCTGGTTTTTGCCATTTTAAATCGGACTCTAATTCTTTAAATATATTTTGCAGCGATGGAGGCAAAGCTGTGCCTTCTGGAACTGAAAATGATAATCCATGAGCTTGCCCTGGACCATGATAGGGATCCTGTCCAAGTATGACGACTTTCACTTTATCAAATGGTGTTAGATTAAAAGCATTAAAATATTTATCTTTGGCTGGGTAAATTGTTTTTCCTGTGGAATATTCATTCGCTAAAAATTTTTTGAGATTTAACATATAGTCTTTTTCAAATTCAGATCCAATGAATGGAAACCAACTTTCGTCTATGTTGGGCTTTTTAATATTTTCACCAGTGGTTACATTTACGTCTCTTTGACTATTAACATCGACGGCACTGACTGAATTTGTTAACGTAGGCATCTGTTTTCTCCCCCAGCTTTTTCGCAGATTATATCAAATCCATTTGCTTCGTAAACCTTCGTTGCTCGGTCAACGTCGTGACTTGATTGCAAATTAATTCTTGGCATAAAAATAACTTATTGTCTCAAATTGAACTAGTTTTGCAAAATTAAATTCCTAGACTGAACTTGACCTGTCAAGAACGGATTACCATGTTACAATTATGGAAAGGAGGTTCTGTATGACTAATTTTGATATGCACAATATTTCACCTGAGGTTAAGTCATATATCTATCAAACGATTCAAGAGTTTGAAGCCTACGCTACTCCTGAAACGATGGTCGCCGTCGTGGCTCGCGAATCAAAAAAGAAAGGCCTCCACCGCATTGCCATCACCTTAATGGAGGGTGAGGGTAAGGTTGAACAAGAAGGCGAACACGAAGACCTGTACGTCGCGATTAAATTAGCTAAAGAGAACCTGTTGAAGGTACTTAATGAGATTCAAGATCAGGTCATCAGTAATCAAGATCGCACGCAGCAAATCAATTCGATTTTAGGTAGTAATCAGACTTTACATTAGTGGAATTGGTAATATACCAATTCCACTAATTAATTGCCCAAGGCGCAAGCTTGAAGTTGTATTGTAATACTACGAAAGCGCAGCAACGATGGACAATTATTTAGTGGGATTGGTATTGTTAATTCGAATCCGTCATTTGTAATACAACTGGAGTGAACCCACGTGCTTTTAGTTCGACTAAAAACTGGGGAATAGCTTTGGCCGTTTGCTCGTGAATATCATGAAACAAAATTATTCCGCGCTGGTTCTTTTCTAAGGTGACTAGTGCACGATTTAACACGTCCATTTCGGTTGAGCCAGATCGCCAGTCTAGGGAATCCATATTCCAAAATATGGAGCTCATTTTTTGTTCGATCAAAAATTGATCCAAAACCGGCTGGTGTGCTCCAAATGGAAATCTAAAAAATGGTACGACCATTTCCAAAGCAGACTCTAAAATATTTTTGGCTTTTAGAATTTGCGCCTGAGCTTGCTCTACTGTCACTGTCTTGCTTCGACAAGAATCAGATGTACACTTATTAATATCTCCCATGTTGGGATGATTATAAGAGTGATTACCAATCACATGGCCAGCATCACGAACAGAACGAGCTAAATTTTTGCCAATTTCAATTAATCGATTTTTTTGATCAAAGGTTTGGTACTCGACTCGGTTACCACATTGAAAAAACATGGCCTTCACATTGGTTTCTTTTAGCGCCTGCAAAATCATCGGTGTATATTCAGGACTTGGGCCATCATCAAATGTTAGAACAACTTGTTTTTCCTCTACATCACCTGTGATTGCTAAGTAACCTTTCTCTGGATCAAAATTACGAAACTGTAATTCCGTTTCGAATTGAGGTGCTCCGCTAGTACCCCAATCAATCACCGGTTTTGCTTTATTCAATGATTCTAATTGAAATCGAGCATAGCCCAAATCTTGAAACTGACGATTCAACTCAATGGCAATATTATTATACTTAGTTTTGATGGCAATTCGACAATCCCCCAATAGGGCTTCGTTACCAGAGTCGGAAATAACTTCTTTAAATACTAATAATGATTTTCTATCTAAAGACATTAACTTATCGCAAAGCACTTTTTGTAACTGAGGATCATCTTGTTTTTTTAATTTTGCAAATATTCTTGAGGGATTAAATTCAGATGTTAACCACTCTTCATAACCAGTGGTTTGCGATTCAGCGATAGCTGAATCAACATCTAACTTCATTTGTTCAGAAGTATACTTATTCACACTACACCCGACATTGAATGCCAGTAAGCTGATACCAAACATTAATTCCAAGCGTGAACTTTTAATAAAATTTGTAATATATATTTTCATAGTCACCATCTCATTATACATTCACAACCCCATAAATTATGGATCAAGTTGTATAACAAAAATTGGCGCAACTAAACTGTCATAATTTTGACAAGCAGATATTACATCTTGAAAAGTTATTTCAGACGGAATTAAAAATTTGATCCAAGTAAGTAAATAATTTAGTTGGATAATTGAATAAGCAATCCCTATTTAGAACCAAATCGAATGGATCAGATTGGAACAAATTTTTCAGCAACCATTTTATGAGCGGTCTGTGCAATATGGTGACGATCGTCTTCAGAGTGAACGTGTAATTCTTGCAAAAACTCTATTTCAGCATGACAGCTTTTTAAAGATAAAACTCTAAGCAACGCCTCTAAAAATCCTTGATCGCCATACCAACATACAAAATCACGGTACTTGGGATGCATGGGCTGACCATTGACTTGTCGGTAATTAATCACCATCGGCAAAATCGGTACAGCGCCAGCCGCAGCCGTAATTAATGACTTTTTAAATGGAAGCACCTTTTCACCGTTGGTAGAGGTGCCTTCTGGATACAATACTACATTATGTCCTTGTTGTAAGGTTTTGCGAATTTGCTGAATTTCTTTTTGAATACCAGTTCGGCTTAATCGATTTACAAACAAGCATCCGCCCATTTCAGCCAACAAACCCAAACCCGGTGTTTGTCGCATTTCTTGTGAAGTAATAAATAATGTCGGCTTGACGGCTGCTAAACACAAAATGTCCAACACACCCATATGATTTCCAATTAATAAATAGGCCTTTTGATTTTTAGGCAAATTTTTAACTTGAATTTTCATACCCATCGCCCAAGTAAAAAACCGACAATACAAAGATACAGTTTTTTTATATAACTCCCTTCGACCAGATAGCTCCTTACGCACCAATCGATTTAACAACGAATGCAGCACATACATGGATATGACAATAATAAAAACAATCATCTTCCAACAAACTCGATAGGTCGTTAGCAAATCAAAATCAATTTGTAGATCTTTCTTAACGGGCAAACTGACTGAGGCTGCCTTGCTAATTCTTTCCATCAAAGCTTCCCACTTAGGCTCTTGATGGTATCGTTTCCTAGTAAAATAAATAAAATCACAATTCGTTTCAGCACAAACTCGTAACTGGTGATAGAATTCTCGACTAGCCACCGCAGGATCTTCCGACAACTTCAATTCTTGTCCCAGCCGAAGATGCTTTGGTTTTTTTAAATGTACACCTTCCCACTGATCTGGCAATCGAATGATTTCACCATGCAAAGACCGAAGTAAACGCTGAGGAAAATGGTGATGATAGACATTTTGCGGATCCTTCAACAGAACCAAAGGTTTTTCTGGCATATAATGATGCTTCATGTGACCTGGAGATTCTTTTTTATCCACATTTTTAGTGAATTCAAACGTAAGCCCCGCCTGAGTTAAAGCTTCTGAAATTTCTTTTTCCGATACAAATCCAGGACGCAAAATACTCAGTGACTGTTGTCTGACCAACAACACTGTTGATTCAATTCCCACTTCACAAGGGCCTCCATCTAATATTGATAGTTCTTCTTGTGGTTGATGTCGATGCGTGTCTGTATCTACTAAGACATTAAACTCTTTCCACACATGTTCCGCTCTAGAGGGACTTGTTCGTCCAAATTTATTGGCACTGGGTGCTGCCAGTGGAACTCCAACCGAGGAAATTAACTCAAGCGCCAGTGGATGCCTAGGCACACGCACACCCACGCTTTCTAAACCAGACGTAATCATCGGATTAATATGCAGGGCCTTTGGTAAAATTAAGGTCAATGGTCCTGGCCAAAACTTTTCTGCTAATACTTGCGCAATAGGTGACCACTCACTAACACAGGTTTTCGCCATTTCAATCGAATTCACGTGCACAATCAGAGGATCAAAAAATGGCCGTTTTTTGGTTTCAAATATTTTTTGAATGGCCGATGGATTATCAATACGCGCAGCTAAACCATAAACCGTTTCTGTCGGCATCGCAACGACGCCACCATTTTTTAAGATCTGAACATTTTTTTCAAATGAATTGGTATGTAATTCCGGATGAAACATATGTTCATCATTAATTATAGGACCTTGTTTTAGCAATTTAAAAGATATAAATTATACAAAATTCAGTGTTGAATTCTATATAAACACTAACCATGCCGACCACTGCTATTTAAAATGAACTTATAGGCCGACGACGCAAAAAATAATTCAATGTCAAAGACATCACTGTTGCAATCATAGCCAGAATAGCCAGTATCCACAGACCACTGAATAAATGAAAATAGTAAACACCATCAAATAAATAGCCCGAAACAAAATAAGAAAATATTTCTCCCAATAACAAACCCAAAAATCCAGATAAAATAATCAAAATGGTCATTTGTAACCATACATATTTTTGCAAGTCAGCTTTAACAGCACCTAAAACTTTCATTAACATATATTCCTTTTGTTGAGCCTGAAAATAGGTGGCCATGATGATCGATACGATTAAAATTCCCCCTAAAACAATTCCCAAAGCAAAAACTTTTAACGATAATAAAAACTGCTGACTTAGCTCTAAAATCTTTCTAGTTAACTCACCCACATCGATCACTGAAATATTGGGTGCCTGTTTTAATACGGTGGAATAAAAATTACTTGTTTTCGCCTTGTCCATATGACTGATCGATGTGACAAATGTCTTCGGCGCTGCCTCTAAAACACCCGGCTGGAATAAAATGAAAAAATTGGGTTGAAAACTGTTCCATCTTACTTTTCTAAGACTGGTTATTTTTCCCATTACTGACAATCCTTGAATATCAAATTCCAGCTGATCACTTAGCCTTAATCCTAAACGTTTTGCATAAGACTCTTCAACAGATAGCTGTGCTGGCATACTTGGATCATTGCTTTGTTTAAGTTCAGTTGGATTCCAAAATTGACCTGCGATGATTTGCTCTGAATTCGATAATTGATCTCGATAGGATAAATTCACACCACGATTACGAAAGCGCGCTTCAGATTCGGATTCACGTGTTTGAAAGTTACCGTTTTCACTGATTCTTTCAAATGGCACTTCATTCACTTTTAAAATGCGTGCTCTGACCATTGGTGACATGTAATTAATTATACCGCCTTGATCCTGCACTAGTTTTTGTAACATCGGCGCTTGATCGTCTTGAATATCAAAAGCGAAATATTGCGGCAAAACCAAACCCTTTGGTGTTTCAATTTCTGTCGATAAACTTAACTGAATAGATTGAATCAATTGCAAAACTAATACACCAGCTGCAATACATACAAAAGAGATTAAAGATAAGGTTCTTTTTCTAGATAAACCTAAAATCGAAAAGCGATAGATCCACTTGTAGCTGGCCGACAGTTTCTCTAATCCGCGCAAAGCCAAACCGCCAAAGACTACTAAAATAATACACGCAGCTAGTAAACCTCCTGAAAATGTCAAACCCATTTTTAAAGAATGCGTCTGCCAAATACTAATAGCCACCAAGGTCACAAGAATCATCGTATAGTAAAAACTTTGTCGTATATTTAATAACATCGTTTTTAAATTTAAGTATTTAAGTATTTTTTTGACACCGGATTGCCGATTGAGATTAAAAAAATTATCTGTCAAAAATGCATTAGCCTCTTCGTAGTTTTCTTTGAATACTTGCTGTATTGATAATTTTTTTAAGTTTTCAAAAAATGGAAATATGACTATAACTATTGTTAATATCGCTAATCCTGCTAATAAAATCACTGCAGTTCCCACGGAAGTTTTTACTAAAACAACTCCCAATTCTTGATTTAATGCCGCGTTCATTAACGGTAAGCCAAGTATACTTAGTCCTAAAGTAATTAAAAACCCTATCGCCACTAAGATCACAACTTGAAGTAAATATATTTGAAATATTTTTCGGCGTGACAGTCCCAAAGTATTATAAATAGCCATCGTTAAATAACTACGCTGCAAGTATGAACGCACCAGAAAATATCCAACAACTATCGATAAAAATGCGCTTACTAAACTGATCATACTAAAAAAATCAGTTACATACTTTAAGGCATTGGCTCGCTCTTGAGCCGATTCTTCTGCTGTCGTAATCTGTATGGATGGATCAGATAATTTCGCTTTAAAGTCTAAAATTATTTTTTGCCTAAGGGGTACATCCGCCGTATCTAAAAATCGAAAATAATAAATATCACTAAATGTCGATCCAAATGACAATAGTTTTGAGGCTTTTAAGGCCGCTTCAGAAATATAGATTTTTGAAGCCATACCTGAAAATCGAAAGCTCTGTGTCGCGTCGTCAAGCACGGTATTCTTTAACTGTAATTGTAAATCGCCAGTTTGAAATTTTTCATCTATCTGCAGACCAAAAGCTTCCGCAAATCCTTTATCACCCCACGCGAAGTATGTCTGATTGTTATCCTGTGGCGATATGGGATTTAACATCAACAACTGGCCATACAATGGAAAATTCGCATCAATACTTTTAACCATGACTAGCTTTGCTGATGCTGCATTTTCCGAACTCAATACCTGAGTCATTGCAAAAAACTCGTAACTGTGACTACTTCGCAAAGAATTTCCATAGCTATGAATAAAGTCTAATTCACTTGCTGTCCATTTGCGACGAACTGAAATTGCAAAATCACCACCCAAACCTTCCAATGCTTTTTGTTGATAGTGAGTCGAAATCGAGTCCTTTAAAATCTGCAAACTTAAAAAACTAAAAAATCCAAGACAGATATTTAGAACAAAAAAAGCTAAAAAACTTTTTTGATTGCGCAATTCTTGAAACACCCATTTAAATATCATTTTGTCCCCAAGTTTTTTGTTATACTGCTTTATAATGACAATTTCTTATCGCACAGCTGGGCCACTTCCACACTGTGAGTCACCATGATTAGTGTCGAATTTTCTTCCTTCACAAGATCTAAAAACAATTTCAAAACTTGTTCACCTGTATGTATATCAAGATTTCCGGTTGGCTCGTCGGCCAAACACACCCTGGGCTTGCCGCTTAAGGCTCTTGCTATAGCCACACGTTGACATTCACCGCCACTTAACTGATTAGGAAAATGATGACTGCGATTCGATAGACCAACTTTATCCAACATGTCTTTTGCAATGGCATTGGCGTTTTGTATACCGCGAATTTCTAATGGCAATAGGCAGTTTTCTAATGCTGTCAGATGTGGGACTAGATGAAATTGTTGAAATACGATACCAATATTGTTCGCGCGAAAAGAGGTCATCGCATCTTCTTCATACATAGTGATATCGTTATTATCATAAAAAATATGTCCTTCACTGGGAAGATCCAAACCTGACAATAATGACAAAAACGTGGACTTACCACTGCCGGATCTACCAATGATAGCAAGTTTTTCCCCCGTCTGAACCTCAAGGTTCAAACCATTCAATACCGTGATAGCTTTATCTCCACTACCGTAAACTTTTTTTAAATTTTGAATTTGAATTTTCATCTATAGTTTTCCTTCTAGAAACTGAAATACAGTCTTCGCAATTAATTCATGTCCTTTTTCATTGGGATGAATACCATCAGTTTGATTTAATTCAGGACGACCAGCTACATCTTTGATAAATAAAGGCAGAAGATCTATTTTATGTTTTGTTTGTAAATGTTTATAAATTTTTTCAAATTCTTTGCGATATTTACCACCATAATTAGGCGGCATTTGCATTCCAAATAATATAACTTTGGACTTCTGCTCTTTCACCCACTGGATTGCTTCTGACAAATTTTTTTCAGACTGCATCGGCTGCAAACCTCGCAAACCATCATTAGCGCCCAAGGCCAATATTACTAAATCAGCTTTTCCAGATTTAAAAGACCACTGTACTCGTTGTAAACATCCTGCCGTTGTAGCTCCAGCAATTCCCGCATTGATAACTTGATAATTTTTCACAGGTATCTTTTGATTTGTCGATAAGTTCAACTGATTCATCAGCAACGCTGGATAGGCTTTTTCTTTCGCCACTCCATATCCTTCTGTAATCGAATCGCCAATAATGATAATCTTGTAACTAGATCTTTCTTGCGCCATGACCTTTGTTGCAAAGGAAGCACAAGCTAATATAACAACACAAAACCACTTTATGTGTTTTGTACTTCGGTCAAAGAAGTCACTAGAATTGGTATTAGTAATTTGAGCTTTCGACGAAAATAAAAAAGACCTCATTAAAATTCTTCCTTTGCAAGAGTCATTAAGAATGAGGTCTTAGTCTATATTTTATAGTTTTATAAAGCTACGGCTTTTATATATTCCAATAAAAATCAGAATATACCATTTTCAATAATTAATTATCCAAGGCGCAAGCTTGAAGCTGTATTGTAATACAGCGAAAGCGAGGCAACGCAGGAGAATTATTTATTGAAATCAGAATTAGTAGTTACCGTCGCCGCCGCCGTCACGGTTACCATATGAACGACCGCCGCCACGACCACCGCCGCCGCCACGACCGCCACCAAATCCACCTCGGCCACCACCTCCGCCACCGCGGAATGGTCTACCACCGCCCTCACCACGAGGAGCTGGAGGACGCGCTTCAGAAACATTAATGTTTCTTCCGCCAAAATCTGTTCCATTTAATTTTTCGATCGCTTGATCTGCTGCTGAATCAGATTCCATCTCAACAAAACCAAAGCCTTTGCTTCGTCCTGAGTGATTGTCAGTGATCACTTTTGCAGAAACCACTGTTCCGAATTTTGCAAATTCGGCCTGTAGAGCTGACTCATCGATTGAGAAAGGCAAATTGCCTACGTATAACTTCTTCGCCATGGTACCTCCTTAAAGATGACGAATGCCTGAGACCCACGATGATTCAACTAACGAAACAATCTATGGCAAACTCACGGACACTTTTAATAACTTATAAAGTATTATAAGTTTTCTAACAGCGCTAGAATATCAAAAGCAAAAAACAGTCTCAAGTATTTTTGTAAAACTGGATTGGCTCAAAGCTTCCTATCCAATACAGGTCCTAAGACCTCATGTTAGTATACTGTAAAGGAACCTTAAAATCCTGACCCTTTACAAAGCTGATTGTTGACTGCAACTCGTCAATACTTTTAGAGGTGACACGTACTTTATCATCCATAATTTGAGCTTGTACTTTTAGCTTGGAATCTTTGATAGCTTTGATAATATCTTTGGCTGTCTCTTTTTCAAGACCTTGCAAAACCTGGACTTTTTGTTTGAATTTACTTCCGCCTACGGGTTCCACTTCTGCAAACTTAAAACCCTTAATATCTAAACCACGACGATGTAATTTTGTTTGCAAAATATCCTTCATGGCTCCCATCTTATATTCGTCATCACCATTGATAGTAATTTCTTTTTTGTCCCAAGTAACTTCGCAAACACTACCCTTAAAATCGTAACGTCCTTCGATTTCTTTTTTGGTCTGGTTTACTGCGTTGTCGACTTCTTGCAAATTAACTTCACTGACTATATCGAATGATGGCATGATTATTTTCTCCTCTAGACGAAAGACTGATTTTGTTTTTAACTGATGTCTTTTAATGATTCAAGAAGATCATTTTTTTGTTATATCTAGTATAATACGATTTGATTAACAAGCCCCTTGAAAATAGCCATTTTTAGAGTCATCCTATATACATGAGTAGTGACCTGAGCGGTACCAGATCACTTTTGCTGAACGCTAGCTATGAGCCAATGAGAATTCTTAATTGGCAGAAGGCTGTTATTCTTTTGTTTCAGGGGAAAGTCGAAGTCGTCGAGTTTCATAATCATTTTGTTAGAACTGTTTGTCAAAATTTTCAATTGCCAGCTGTGTTGAGATTGAAAAATTATGTGCGTCCAAAAACATTAGGCACGGTTCGTTTTTGCCGAGAAAATATTTACATTCGTGACAACTATACTTGCCAATATTGCGGTCAGCAATTTCCATATAAATCTTTGACGTTGGATCATGTGGTTCCCGCTAGTCACAAAGGACCCAAATCCTGGACAAATGTTGTGGCCGCATGTCGCTGTTGCAATCAACGTAAAGCCAACCGTACTCCTAAAACAGCTAATATGCCTTTATTGAATGAACCTAAAGCTCCACTTTGGTTACCAACGACAGAATTTGATTTAAATTCTAGTCACATCCCATCTGTCTGGTTACAATATCTAGAGTTCAAAGCAGGATAATTTTTTTCAACAAGGAAGCATCATGAATTCACATATCATCGATACCTTAACTCATAAGGTATTATTAAAACACGTCACTAAGACAATTACTGAAACCAATGGAATCTCTTTGGTTGATACCCTTGAGTTAATGGCAAGCCCTGAGCTTAAGGAAGAAAGCCAACGTGCTTATGAACTTGTCGAAAGTTTTTCTAAGCTAATCGCGCTTTTTCAAATTAACGAAGCTAATATTCATCACCTATTGCAACACCCAGTGAATCTTGCGCTATTTGAATTTTTTAAACGCTTTCCTTTAAAATATCACGAGGAGCACATTCATTTAACTGGTTCGATGACTGCTGAGTTTATTTTTCCTCGATTAAAAAATCTATTAGATGGCCCGAATAAATCCATTTATGAAAAAAAGATCAAAGAGGTCTATGGTAACGAGGCCTGGCCTATTGAATCTGCAAAAGACGTTGATGAATTAATTCGCCTGAAAGAGTCTGAAGGTTTCGCCACATATTTGCGAATTATCTATTTGCCAAAATTAATTCTAGTCGATCGCCAAGCTCACGCAGAAAGTTCCTATCATTTAGCAGAGGAGCTTTATGCAAAATACAATGTGGGTAAAATTCGTTTGAAGTTCTCGTTAAGTCGGGCCACTTCCAATTCACTTGAGCAAGTGCCTGGCGCTGACTCGGTAAACAGTGAAGATGTCGTTTTGGGTTTGTATGAGGGATTCAAAAAATTTCAAGAACAACATCCCGATTTTGATTTTGTTTTATCACCCTCTTTCAGAAAAGAATCCTCGCAATTTGACTCTAGTAAATATGCCACACGGAAGCAGCACTTTGAAGCGCAAGTTGATGAGATCGTTTACTTGACGGAGAAATATCCCTTTCTGGCCAAATATATGACTGACGTTGATACTGTCGGTAACGAAAACGAATTGTATCGCAAAGAGCATTTTAATGAATTTCAAAAAGGGTTTAGAAAATTACAATACCGAGGATTCAAAATTCGCTCGCACCATGGGGAAACTTTTTATACTCTGAAAAAGGGCATTCAAGCTGTAGATAATGCCATGAATATTTGGCACATTGATACCCTTGAGCATGGATTAAGTTTGGGCATCAATCCTAACTTTTATTTTCATCGCTTATATCAAAAAGTTCTAAGTAAAAATCGAAAAGGCATTGGCGTAGAAAAATCAGATCCTGAATATCGTGAATTAACTGAATTGGATTGGGGCAATAGCAAAGAAGTTTTAGAAAAATTACTGGCAGGAAAAACTTTGAATGAAAGCGAACACACGCTATTTGTAAAAGCTAAATTCCATACAGCCAAAGAAGTTGAACATTACCAGCATGATGTATTAAACCGCATGATTCAAAAAGGCGTATCATTGATCTCATTACCATCTTCAAACAATAAATTAACTGGCCAGTTTGATGATTACAAAGATCATCCTTTTTCGTGGTGGGAAAAAAAGGGAATGCAGTTGGGGGTCGGTACAGATAACTATGTAACATTGAATACAAACTATATTCAGGAAATGTTAATTGTTTTGTATACGGATCCAGAAGCCCTGAAGATCACAAAACTGCTGATGGTGACTACCAATGAAAATCGACGCCCCTACATAAGTCATCTATTGTGGAAAATGCGCAAAAACATTCTTGAATAGTCTGGATATCAATAGTGAAATTAAAGAATGAACAAACTATTCCAGAAAAAATTTTTTATCATCTTGTTAATGGGCATCTCTTCAGGATTGCCACTGGCTTTAACTGGTGGCACTTTGCAAGCTTGGATGAAAACCGAAGATGTCAATTTGGGAACAATTGGCCTGTTTTCACTTGTTGGCCTACCATACACACTTAAGTTTTTGTGGGCCCCACTAACTGATCGATATAAATTAACCAGATTTGGTCGTCGTCGCTCGTGGATGCTTCTAAGTCAAATCGGCCTGCTATTTTCAACTCTGCTCCTGGCTTCTTTATCTCCAAAAGAAAATTTAACTTATGTCGCAGTTTGTAGCTTGATGATTGCTTTTTTTAGCGCAACTCAAGACATCGTTTTAGATGCCTGGCGCAGAGAATCTCTGACAGATTCTGAACTTGGTTTTGGATCGTCTGTTCATGTTGCAGCCTATTTATTTGCATTTCGTATGATATCCGGCGCTTTTGCATTAATTTTGGCTGATCACTATTCTTGGAGTGTCGTTTATACAGCGATGGCATTAATATCTAGTGTTGGAATCATCGCAAGCTGGATGTCTTCAGAGCCTCCATTTAGCGAATCTGCACCTAAAAATTTGATGGATGCAATAGTATTACCATTTCTAGATTTTTTTAAAAAGCCTGGGGCCTCATGGATATTGGTTTTTATTTTACTTTATAAGTTAGGTGACAATCTGGCCGCCGCTATGACCATGCCACTATATTTAGATTTAGGATATACCAAAACCGAAGTCGGTTCGATCACTAAAATTGCAGGATGGATTTCACTGGCAATTGGCGGCTTAGTTGGTGGAGCTGTAATTACCAAATTAAAGATTATTCCTAGCTTAGTTTACTTTGGCATTTTGCAAGCAATTTCAACAGTCGGTTTTTCTCTTTTGACAGTATCTGAAAAAAGCCTTTTGAAACTATCTGCGATTATTTCTTTTGAGAATCTTACTGTTGGCATGGGTACATCTGCATTTGTAGCCTACATGGCGTCACTAACGAATCGAAAGTTTTCAGCAACACAATATGCTTTACTAACTAGTCTAATGGCGATCCCATCTAAACTCATATCAGCCCCCAGCGGTTTTTTAGCTGAATCTGTCGGATATTATTACTTTTTTTTAATTTGTGCTACATTAGCAATTCCCGGATTATTATTAATACCACTAATTAACACTGACCAAGTTACAAACAGCAAATGAGAGTTCTAATCTTGTTGATTACATGTTGCTTGGCTGTTAGATCAAATGCTGAAGAGCTGGCTCCCAAAATAGAATCCGTAATCAATGCGTGTGTTGAGTCAGGCACAAAAGATAAAATATGTGAGGCATTAACAGAATTCAAACAAGTTGGTGACGATGCGATTGAAGCCATCAAAGTATACATTCACCTTACACCAAGAGAATATTTTTTATTAACCGTAGCCAATATGATAGCTAGTAATCGCATACGCATTAAAAGTAAATCTCGGATGTATGAAGGTGGTACTGATACTATTGATATAAAAAAGGATCACATTGATTTTATATTTGAAATGAGTTTTTAAGATTTCACTTTTGAAAGTACATAATTATCACGAATCCAAACACGAATATGCTTTAAGAAGTGATCTGTCGCGCCAAAAAAAATGAAATGATTACAGACCACGCCTTTTTTATCTTTGCTGGGTTCTGAAAAATTACATTGCGCTAATAGCTCAGGCGCGCCGACTTCATAAGGTTGCCACAATACCATTTCTCTGAAATCGCCTACATCAATCGATCGATAATACTCCATAACAAAACCAGCTTCTGAAATTTCGGTCACCTTAATTGGATTAGCTGCTTTTATAATTTCATCTAAGGTGACTTTGTGATCTGTGATTGGATCCGCTTCAAGAACATTTAGTTGTGGAAAAAAACTAAGTAATTTGTGAGCCATCCAAGATTTATCTATCGGTTTAAAAAATATATCACTGAATTTACCGCCTAATTTCCGCTTATCAGCGTCGTTAGGGTCTTTTTTAGATAATAAAAAAACCTTACCAAATGCCGGTTCACAAAATCGATCCAAGTTTTCAAAATCTAAGAAAATATCAGACAATATCAAACCATCGATATTAGCCGGTAATCTTGAGTGCGACTTTAACCAATTAATAGCTTCAGTTGATCCAAGTTCTTTCAGTTTAATTTCGATGGATTTAGCTTCTTTTCTGAATGCGACTATTTCAACTAAGAAACGAGTCGAACCAATGCAGATTGACAATATTTTTTCTTGTTCACTAAGTTGTGTAAACTGAAAACCCGGCGCAAAAATTCTTCGAACAATTTCTCTTTGATCTTGATCAATAATTTTAAATAGCCAACCAGGAACTTTTTGAATTTCAGATTCTAGCTGACCGAAATGTTTTTGATCTTTGACACTATCTGAACCCAAAAAGTACTGACCAGTTAAATCAAATTTTAACGTGGGTTCCGGACTGGGAGCAAAAGCCTTAGTCCCCCCTGTTTTTTCAGACCAAGCTTTTTCAGGATACAGATCTGCATAAAAATCCAACCAATTTTGAAAAAAATAAAACTCGATATTGCTAAATCTTTCTTTGACTCTCTCTAGTGATGGCCAATCATTCACCGTATCTGGTTCAACGACAGCAATATGATATTTTTTTTGATGATGTTGTAAATCTGTTCCGAATGGCTTTGCTTCGCCATGGTTTCTACTGGCTTTTCTAACTGCTGTTACTTGCGAGGGCTCCAAACCAAAATATCTAAAATGACACTGATATAGCTTGGTTTTGGATGGATGAGGCACACAAGAATCTAATTTTGCAAAGACGGACCGTTGTCGTTCAGAAATAAACGGTTTGCCATAATACTTGGCGATGGCACCTTCTGGTATGGTCGATTCAGATAAAGTAACAAAACCAGTCTCAGAAAAGCTTTCGATTTTAACGTCTTTCAACATTTCTACGATTGCAGAAGTTTTTTGATTTGCCACCGTATAACTGGATGGCGGATGTCGACCTTCAATGGCACAGATTATATGTTGAGATAATATTAATTTATCAAAAGGTTTGAATAATATATTATTTAATACAGGAGTGGCTAATTCCGAGTTTTTTACCGTTCCATCATCAAAAGCGGTTAAGACAAACGATGTTGGATCTTCATGTGTAGATAATCCTTTTTGAGTAAATGCCTCTTTGGCCATTTTTATTAATGCGATTTGGTTCTTACCAAGAAACTCGACCTTGGAAATAACTAAGGCCAAGCGATGCTCTTCATTTTTAAAAGGGTGCTGAATAATAAAATCCTTGGGGACTCCTGCGTTTGATAATACGGCAGGCCCAGTCTGAATAAAATCTTTCACCCAATTAGCAAATGAAGGTAAATCTTCAAAAATTCGAATTTGAATTTTTGGATCAAACTGATGAATGGCCTCAACAATCTCTTTTTGAAACCTTTCTTCATTTTCCAAAATAAAAGCGAATTTCATACTTTAACTATGAGACTATTCTCACCAAGTAGCAAGTATCTACAGGAAAGCTTAATAGACTTTTGTCTAGTTACAACTGAAATTGAATCTACATCAATGCTTGCATATTATTTTACTGGCATAGCTGGTATCGAAAATATTACTGATAAGACAGCCACCGTAGTTGTCTCGATTTAGAACTGCAATGTGAAAACTTGATTAAACGTAAGTAATAAATTGCTCAAAATGTATAAATCTTTCACTATTTATATATATCAAATTTAGCTGCTACTATTGGGGATCAAATGAAAGAACTGATTAACTTACTACTTGTGGATGATAGTCAAGAATTTGCAGAAACTGTCGCTGAATTACTAGAAGCAGAGGCTTTTTCAGTTAAGGTTGCACCCGACATCAAGACTGCACAGGATTTGATGAATAATTACGATATTGATGCTGTTTTGTGTGATTACCACATGCCAGATGGCAACGGATTGCAATTACTAAAAACGATTCGCAGTGAAGGAAAACTGACACCATTTATATTACTATCTGGAAATTTAACTTTTGATATAATCTTAACAAGTGCACAATTGGGTATATTCGATATTTTTGAGAAGCCTATATCGTTTGATAAGCTTAAAGGCACAACTATGCAAGCCATCAATTACGGTATTCATCTTAGATCTTTGATTGAAAATATGAACAAGAATTTACCAGAGCCAAAAATAAAACAGGCGAATAGTCAGCTGGCAACGTTAGCAAAGCTCAGAGCATTCAACTATGAAAGTAAAAAGGCCAAACCAACTTAGTTATATTATTTTCAATAAATAATAATACAATTACGAACACTACCTCTGACTAGTGATGGTTGAATTAGTTTCAATAGAATTCATTTTCGCATAAGCTAGTAGGTATGAGAAATACACTATTTGTATCCACCGAAGGGAAAGTTCTTAAATTCCTTTTTGATTTAAGCATTTTTTTATTTTGCCTGGCTTTGTTTTTAACTATTTTAATTGTTGTGGAATCTGAATCTTTACCTACTTATGTAATGATACTGATTTTTTTGGGTACTGGATTGTCGTTTGCTGGAATGGTTTTTTGTTTTTATCGAATGTTTCAAAACCAACTTAAGCTATCTAAAACTTTATTCGATATTGATCAAGAAAATGTCAAAATCACTTACCTTAATGGCTTTGAGATCTTTGCCTTGAAAGATTTAGGCGCCAGAATACGCATTTCAAAAAATGCGAATGGTGAATTACGACTATTGGAATTTAAAGGTAAAACCAAAAAACACAATTTGTTAGTGTTCGATGGCATTCAAGAATTATGGGGACAAATCGAAAGCAAAGTTGGCAGAATCACCAATGTAGAATATGGTTTTGCTGTTGAATTAAAAAATTATGCCACATTCCTGTTCTATTGGCTTGTCTTGTCCGGCATCTGGTTGACTGTCGATCAGTTATATTTACAGCTAGGATTTAGTTTATTTTTATTTGTACTATTTGGTCTTGGCTGTTTTTTATTTTTATTACGACCAATTAAAAACTATTTCGGTCTGTATCTGAATACTATCGAGCGAGTTTGTTCTTTATTTTTAACTTCGCCATTTATTATTCATTCTTTATTTTTTGTATTAATTCCTCACCTTATGAACCGCGAAGAACTTTTTTTTGATTGCAAAGAATATTCACCATTAAGGGCCTGTTATAAAATATCTGAAGATTCCTGCTTGAAAGTTTGGGAAAAAACCAAGCCTCCTTGTGAAACTGAAATAAATCAAAAAATGGATTTAGATAAACATCCCACTTTGCTTGTCGGTCCGATGATGAAGCGGTGTCGAGAAAACATATTCCATAAGTCACTTAAGTACATGCAAAAAATTGATGGACCTGAAATGTGCAAAAGATATTTCAAGTCCGTATCTGGCCCTGACCATCAATAACCCATTTCCCCGTCGTCAAGGATTCAACCCCGACAGGTCCTCTTACATGCAGTTTGTCAGTACTGATACCGATCTCTCCACCCAAACCAAATTCCATACCGTCTGTAAATCTAGTGGAAGCGTTCCAATACACACAAGCTGCGTCCACTTGACTTTGAAACTGTCGCGCAACATGTTCATCTTGTGTCACTATAGATTCTGAGTGCTTGGAAGAATGTTGTTGAATGTGTTCTAAAGCCTCTTGTAGACCGACAACAGACTTAATATTCATTTCCGGCGAAAGATATTCTGTATGATAATCCTTCTGGTCCGCTAAAACACATTTTATCTGGTTTTTATCTGGATTCACATTTTGCTTTTGTATTTCAATATCGATTTCGGCTTTTACATAGCTATCTGCATGAAGTATTATTTTTTTATTTTTAATCAGCTGAAGAAACAAAGGGACAAAGTCTTTAACCACCGACTTATCCACAAGCAATGTTTCCATCGCGTTACATACACTGGGTCTGGACAATTTTGCATTTTCAACAATTCTAGCTGCCATATTTAAATCTGCTTGCTGATGAACATAAACATGACATAAGCCTCGATCATTTTTGATGACGGGTATTTGTGATTTCGCTTTGATAGTCTGAATAAGGTGCTCACCACCACGAGGAATCACTAGATCAATAAAGCTAGATTGAGTTAACAGATAATCCGTCACCTGACGACTAACTTGCGAAAGACCCCAAAACAAAGTGTAGTTAATACCGCAATCTAGAATGGCTTGATTGATAATTTGATAAATAAAACTAGAACTGTGAAAACTTTCCTTGCCGCCTTTTAAAATCATGACGTTTCCAGATTTTAAGGCTATAGACAAAGCTTCGGTAATAACATTGGGTCTAGATTCAAAAATAAAAAAAATGACACCGAATGGTTCAGCTATTTTTTTTAGACTTAACCCATTCGTTAACGTTTTGCTTTCCAAAATTTGACCAACTGGATCTTTAAAGTTAGCGACCGTCTTTAAACCTTGGACCATGCTATTAATTCTTGAGTCATTCAAGATTAATCGATCTAGCAAATCAGACTTAAAATTTTCTGCTTTTTGAAATTCCTGAACATCGATTTGGTTTTTCTGTAAAAGTTCTTTTCTTTGTAGGTCAAGTAACACACTGATTCTATCAATGATTTTATTTTTTACATCCGCTGGGGCTGTCTTTAGCCATCGACTGGCTTGTTTCAGCTGAATTAACTGTAGATGAACATCGTTAAAGTTTTCCAATGCAGGTGCCCCTTTTATTCCCTTTAGCCATTTGAACTAAAATTTGCGCTGTGTCTCCTTTCACAATTTGTGTGGGGACTCCGTATTTCTGCGCATACTTCGCCGCTTTTAATTTGGACGACATCCCGCCCCGACCAGCATCTGATTTGGAACTAAATTTAACTAAATTCAAATGTTTTGACGTGATCTTGTCAATGCTCTCAATTAAATATGCATTTTGATCTTCATTGGGATTCGCGCTATATAAACCTTCGACATTCGTTAATATAACCAGCCGATCCGCTTTCATTTCACAGGCCACCAAAGCAGATAAAAAATCATTGTCACCAAACTGAATTTCATCTGTCGCAACTGCATCGTTTTCATTTAATATTGGAATCACTTGCCAATTCAACAATGTCTTCAAAGTATTTTTCAAATTTAATTTACTAGAAGCAAATTTAAAATCACGATAACTTAGTAAAACTTGCGAAGCCATTAAACCCTGTTCAGCCAAAGCAATTGAATATTGTTCTAGTAGCATGGGTTGACCAATGGCACTTAAAGCTTGTTTTTCAGGTAAAGTTTTCCATGATTTCTTAACTCGCTTTTTGGCGCTTGCTATTGCACCACTTGAAACCCAGATGATATCAATTTGGTATGAACCTAATAACGTAGCCACATCTTGCATCCACGAACGAATCAGCAAGGGACCACCATCCACAATCAATTGACTGCCAACTTTTATGACCCAAAGCGAACGTTTTTTTTTCATCTAGTTACCACTCATTATTTATTTAATAATTATTCATCTAAAATATATACTGAGGGATCGCGCGGAACATTATTCACACGCACCTCATAATGTAAATGCGGTCCCGTAGAGCGACCTGTGTTCCCGATACTGGCAATCACATCCCAACGACTAACCTTTTGCCCGACTTGTACATACAATTGAGCATTATGACCATATCGGGTAGTTATTCCATAACCATGATCAATTGTGACCATCTTACCATAGCCAACATCATACCCTGCAAATACAACAACCCCATCCCCTGGTGAATAAATCGGCGACCCCGGAGCAGCAGCGATATCTAATCCCGCATGCAAAGCCGCACGACCTGTGAAGGGTGACATGCGATAACCAAATTTAGATGTAAACCAACCTTTAGCAGGTCGGATATTCGGAGTGGAGTTCAATAAACTTTGTCGTTCAGATAATGTTTCCCACAAATCAATAACACTTTGTTCGCGCAGTTGAGCTTCTTTGATTCCCTTTTCGATTCGAATAATCAAAGTCTCGTAATCGCGCCCTTTGTCTGCGGCTAACTCACCCTTTTTTTCATCAATTTGTACTTGCTCACCTTCAATGACTTCCTGATTAGCGATTTCTTCATTAGGTGGTCGCTGATCCATCGGCACATCGAATTCTTCAACCTGTTTTCCCGGAGGAGGAGTTGCACCCATTGCAATTTTTAATGAGCGATCTTCGCCTTCCACGTTTGTAATTAATTTTAATTTCGTGGCGAAAGTTTTTACGCGATCCAAGCTGGCCTCTAGCGCGGCCACCTGACTTTCCACTGTTTGAAATTGCTTAATCAACTGAGCATTTTCAGCCTTCAAACGTTTGTTTTCAGCTGTTTGAACAAGTAGACCTAAATAATCGATTGAGGCCGTCGCCATTGCTAAAATTCCAACGACTAGAATAATCAATCCCGCCTTAACCCAAGCTAACGGCAATGTAAACTTGAAAGATTTTTCAGCATCGTTTGAAACAATAAAAAACGTTAAATTCTTTTTTTCCATCCGTCCTATTTTTCCTAGACTCAGCTAAAGGGATCAAGTTTTTTGACGACGCGCTTGGCGTTAGATGTACAAATAATTAAGACACCTTCACGTACATCACAGTCACATTATCATCTCCGCCATTTGCTAAGGCACTATCTATACATGCATCAACAACAGCTGCTGGTTCTAATTTATTAATCAAACTGGCAATGTTTGCATCAGTCACCATTCCACTTAATCCGTCAGAACATAACAAAAAACAATCACCAGACTGCAATGGTCTTTCTATCACATCAACAATCACATCTCGCTCATATCCCACACTGCGAGTAATTACATTTTTTCCCACAAATGATTTCACCTGATCTTCGCTGATTAAGCCCGCCCTTAATTGTTCATTTACTAGCGAGTGATCTTCAGTGATTTGCCAAAAATTAGGTTTTCTAAAAAGATAAATTCTTGAATCACCAACGTTACACAAATAAATACTTTTACCATGCAGGTACAACATCACCATTGTCGTACCCATTCCCATCAATTCCGGCGACTCATTATGAGACCGATCATAAATACGATGACAAGATTCCTCAAACGCCTTTGATAATAAATCACGTGGATTTGGAAACAGATGTTGCTTATTCATAATAAATTCTTCAGCTGTTTTAACGGCCATGCTCGAGGCCACTTCGCCGCCCTGATGACCGCCCATGCCGTCGGCCACTACAAACAGACCTAGGTCGCGGTTGATTAGAAAGGAATCTTGATTTGATTCACGTCGAAGGCCTTTATCTGACTTACACCATACTTCTAGTCTCATGTTGAAAATTTTATAGTTCTTCAAAATTTATGACCAGTAGAAAAATCAAACCCAGACCCTAAATCTTACGAAAGTTTTTTTAAAATTAAACCGAAGTTACTTGCAGGCATTGGATTCACTCTAAATGCGATATTGAACCAATAAAATGCCAATAAAGTAATTGAGGTTACAGATGGATTCTAACGAAAATAGGAATCAAAAAACAAACCAGACTTTATTCTTCCTATTGTCGATCAGTATCCATATTTTTTTGACGACTTTAGTTTTTTTAGCTGAAAAATTCACTCCGCCAGCCAAACAAAATATTGAAGTGACCTTCGTACAACCAGCCGATATAAAATCGACAGTGCCCGAGACTGCGAAGCTTGAAAAGTTCGAGGATGTTAAAGACAAAAAGCAAATCGTTGATCAAAACAAAAAAGCACTGAATGACGAAATTGATCCGAAAACAAAATATCTTAGTCAAAATAATCAAAAAGTATTGAAACAGACAATGGCGCAAAATCGTGGCGAGTTTCGCAACGGCAACGGCGTCAGTCAGAATCCATCGATCACTCCTGAAGTGCAGGCTAGACCTATTTCCAAGACTAAAGTCTCGAAAGCCGATGTCGCTAAATCTAAAACCGTTGCTGATGAAAATAAAACTGAAAATACAAATTCGAAACGAATTTCCATGGCCGACTTAGCACCCAAAATGGATTTCGAGGGCATGTATCAACGGCATATGCAAAGTGAAAAAGAAAAGGAACAGCAGCTAGTCAAGCAGGCAGCTGCAAATCAACAAGAACAACAAGCACGAAATGCTGAAAAGCAATCTGTAAAATCGCAGGGGCTAGCCAGTCAAACGCTGGATTATATCAAGGATATCGATCCAGGCTTAGAAACCTTACTAAGCACGCGTGAATTTATTTATTATACTTTTTATAATCGCATTCGAAATCAATTAAATCAACACTGGGGCCCCATGGTTCGAGAACGTCTTACAAAATTATTCAGTGAGGGGCGAAATATCGCTTCAACCGATGATAAAGTGACAAAGATCCTTGTCACTTTGGACAACAAGGGCACGTTAATCAAGGTACAAGTCATCGGTGATTCGGGCGTTCGTGATTTAGATGAAGCCGCTGTGGATGCGTTTAAAAAGGCAGCTCCGTTTCCAAATCCTCCAAGGGGGATCGTTGATCCAGACGGTACTATAAAAATTCGCTGGGATTTTATTCTAGAAGCCTAGTCTTTACATTACTTTCCATTCAACGATATAGAGTAAGCATCACAAGCTTCAAAATCATCAGGGGAAATTCACCATGAAAAATGTAAAAACCACTTCGAAAACTGCAGCTACATCCTTGTCATCAACTCCTATGGATTTAAATGTCTTAAATTCCATCGCCAGACGCGCTCACTATTTGGCAACAAGAATGATCTATGAAGCCAACCATCGAGACGACAAAGAAAAGGCGATCCTAAAATCGGAGGACACGTTTCTGCGTCCGCAAGTGCTTTACACATCATGGGTGCGCTACACTTAGTTGTAAAAACTGGTTTTGATTTCATTGCCAATAAACCCCATGCCTCACCAACGGATCATGCTTATAACTATTTACTAGATTTGTTTTTAAAATCCGATTTATCTAAAATGTCGTTGGCTGATGCGAACAAAGCGATGATGGGTCTGCGAAAATTTTCTAAGCTAGGTCCCGAGCAAGACCCTGTTTTTCAAAGTTATCATTCGGCTTTAGATCCAGACAATCATAACTTTTTTCCAACAGGCACAGTCGGAATTCCGCCTGTACAGGCAGGATATTTGGCTTTGGCTTATCGTTACGCTAAGGAGCATAATTACCAAGTGCCCGATGCGCACTTTTGGGCCGTCTGCGGTGACTCTGAATTTCGCGAAGGCAGTATGTATGAAGCTATTCCCGATTTTGCAGAGCGAGAAATTGGCAATCTAACTTGGATCGTGGATTATAATCGTCAAAGTCTAGATGGTCACCGCATCACGAATAAAAGTATCATGAATGGCACCGATGCCACTCGAATCGAACGAACGATGCTTGCGAATGGATGGGAAGTCATTCAAGTTAAACACGGAACTAAGCGCCTGGAGCTATTCGCAAAACCCGGTGGCGATGTTTTTAAAAGTTTTATTGAAAACGAATTAGAAGACTATGAATTTCAAGCTTTGTTGTTAGTTAAAGACATGAAAGCTTTAAAGGAAGGTCTTTCTAAAGAACATCCTAAGTTAAAAACGTTCTTATCTTCCGTCAAAGACACAGAACTTTACGAAGCCTTACGTGATTTAGGTGGACATGATATGGCTCAACTTGCAAAAGCAATGTTGGCCTCTAAAGCCAGTACCAGAAAGCCAACAATGATTATTGCTCACACGCTTAAAGGTTGGGGATTAAAGATGGCTGCAGCACCTGGTAATCACTCGGCCTTATTGAATGAAGATGAGATTGAAGAACTTCGTAAAAAACAAGAAATTCCTGAAGGTACTTTGTTTGCTCGTTTCGATGAAAAACAAGCTGAGGCTGAATTATTAAAACAGCGTGGACAGCAATTATATTCTGAGATTTTGAAACAGCAGCAAATTAAAAAAGCAAATCAAGAATTTTTTCAAAATCAATTTGAAAAAATGGGCGGCATTCCTGATACATTAGATGTTAGTACAAAAATGGCAAGCTATCCACACACGCAATGGATGCTGGGTCAATTGACTGCGAAACTCACTCGCATTGCCAATACTTCGCTTGAAGAAGTTGATTTAAAGACGGGACAAAAACCACTGTCTACCTTTGAAAAATCTTGGAAGCCAGCTTCAGAATTATTAATCTCTATGGCACCAGATGTGGGAACCTCTACAAATTTAAACCCCGCGATGGACGGAAAAATATTTGGCGCAACTGTCGTGCCTCATTTTGAAGATGAGTTTGGCGTTAAAGATGACAAGCTTCCAGATCTAGTTCCGGGTGAAGAGGTTTCAGATCGTTATTTACGTTTTGAAATTGCAGAAGGCAATGTCATGTCTTGCATGGGTTCATTTGGTAAGTTGCGTGATATTTTAGGTGTGCCTATTTTACCATTGATGACCGTCTATGACTTTTTTATTAAACGGGCCTTGGATCAATATTTTTATGAACTCTATTGGAAATCTAGTTTTATTCTAGTCGGAACACCATCTGGGGTCACCTTATCACCTGAAGGGGCGCAACACGGTTGGAAATCAGATATACAAATTCCGAATCAGATTACGTGGGAACCATTATATGGTATAGAGTTAGACTGGATTTTGTGTGATGCCATTCGTAGACATATGACTAATGACAATCAGGGAAGATCAGGCGTACTTATTCGTGGAGTCACCCGTGGTATTGAACAAAAAGAATTGATGATTCATTTAAAAAAGCAAATACGATTTCAAGAACAATCCGAAGAACAGATACTTAGCTCACTGAAGTCAGAGGTCTTGCAAGGTGGGTATTATTTAGTGGATTACCGTGGATACTCTGACTATTCACCAGGTGATAATGTTGTTCATATTATTGCGATGGGTTCTCCAACAACTGAAGCCATAAAAGCATCTGAAGTTTTATTGTCGATGGGCATTTATGCAAACGTGATCGTGGTTACATCTTCCGATTTAATCTGCGGAATACAGGGACATGAAAATGACTATGCCTACTTAAAACAATACTTAAGTATCAATGCTAATTTATATGTTAAAGCAAATGGTGGTTTATCGAATCCTGAAATAAATACTTTGGCAGGGCAACGTATACCTATTGTATCCGTACATGATGGTGAGGCTGGCTTGTTGGATAACATCGGTTCAATAGTTGGAGTTCGACAAGAATCATTGGCTGTGCGCAAGCATTCAAAATGTGGACGACCAAAAGATATTTATGAGTATCACCACTTGGATTGCGATAGTATTGTTCAAGCTTGTCAAAAAGTTTTAGCTGAAACCGCGTTAGAGCAAACCATTTTTCGCAAAAACTAAACCAAGCAATCCAGATTATATCAATTACAATGAATAATTGTCCAAGGCGCAAGCTTGAAGCTGTATTGTAATAGCAATCCATTGACTCGCGTTCATCTTATATTAACATAGGTCAATGGCATTACTTCAGATTAATCATTTAAAAACAGAATTTACGACCGATAATGGAAAATTTTTAGCCGTCGACGATGTCTCTTTGACCGTCGAAAAGGGAAAAACGTTGGGCATCGTGGGTGAATCCGGTTGTGGTAAAAGTGTAACTTCGCTATCTATTTTAAAGTTAATTCAACCTCCGGGCAAAATTGTCAGTGGTGAAATTTTATTTGAAGGAAAAGATATTTTGAAAATGAACGAAAATGAAGTTCGCAAAATTCGTGGTCAACAAATTGCAATGATTTTTCAAGAGCCCATGACCGCATTGAATCCAGTTTTCACGTGTGGATATCAAATTCAAGAAGTTATACGCTTGCATCACTCTGATTTATCAAACAAAGAGATCGAAAAAAAATCGATTGAGTTATTACGATTAGTCGGTATCTCATCACCAGAAAAACGCATACACGATTACCCTCACCAATTATCGGGCGGGATGCGACAACGAGTTATGATTGCAATGGCCATGAGCTGCCAACCCAAATTATTAATTGCAGATGAACCCACCACCGCTTTAGATGTGACCATACAAGCGCAAATTTTAGATTTAATGCGCTCGATGCAAGCCCAATCGGAATTGGGAATGATTTTGATCACGCATGATTTGGGTGTTGTCGCAGAAATGTGTCAAGACGTTGCCATTATGTACGCGGGTAAAATTGTAGAAACTGGTTCTGTTGAACAGATTTTCTTTTCTCCGCAACATCCTTACACAAAAGGCTTATTGAATTCGATTCCACATTTTGAAACAGGTAAAAAATTAGCACGACTGCAAACAATTCCAGGCATGGTACCCAATCTTTCTCAATTACCAAAAGGATGTCGATTTGCCGATCGTTGCCAATATCAACAAGAGAAATGTCATCAACTAGAACCTCAACTGTTGAATCAAGTTGCTTGTCACTTTCCTTTGAAAAAAAACAACAATGCCAATGGTGCAGAAACTTTGCTTTAAATGACAACTATGAATATTACAAAAAATGAACCGCTATTAAAAGTCGAAAACTTGGTAAAGTCTTTTCCCATAACAGGCGGCTTACTTGGCAGACAAGTAGCACAGGTCAAAGCTGTACAGGATGTATCTTTTGAAATTAACAAGGGAGAAACACTGGGTCTAGTCGGTGAATCTGGTTGCGGTAAATCCACCCTGGGTCGCTGCTTAATGCGATTAATAGAACCTTCCAGTGGACAAATTTTTTTTAAAGGCAAAAACATCTTAGAATTTAATGCCAAAGAACTACAGGCTTTAAGGCGACAGATTCAAATCATTTTTCAAGATCCATTTTCCAGCTTAAATCCCAGAATGACAATTGAAACCATTTTAGAAGAGCCCTTATTGATTCACAACTTATTTGAAAGTCCACAAGACCGCAAGGACCGCATTTTTCAATTAGCAGAGGTTGTTGGCTTAAGAAAAGATTCTTTGCAAAAGTTTCCACACGAATTTTCAGGTGGGCAACGTCAGCGTGTTGGTATCGCTCGTGCGCTGGCAGTTCAGCCAGAGCTAATTATCTGCGATGAGCCGGTCAGCGCTCTTGATGTATCGATACAAGCCCAGGTGATTAATCTATTAATGGATTTACAGCAAAAATTTGGCTTAACTTATGTCTTCATTGCTCATGATCTAAAAGTTGTCGAACATGTATCTACTAACATCGCTGTTATGTATTTAGGAAAAATTGTCGAGATGGCGAACAGCTTAGAGCTTTATCAAAATCCTATTCACCCTTACACGCAGTCTTTATTATCTGCGATACCCATTCCCAATCCTCATCATAAAAAAGACAGAATCATTTTAACTGGCGATGTGCCAAGCCCAATGAACCCACCTAGTGGTTGCCAGTTTCATCCTCGCTGTCCAATCGCACAGTCTCAATGTCGAACACAATCTCCCAATCTAGTAAACAAAAACAACCATCACGTGAGTTGCCTTTTAAGACAAGCATAAATCATAGTGATACAGACTTGTGGAATTTTGTTGAAAGTATACACAGATGTTTAGGTTTTGGTTAAGATTAACCGAAAGATTAATTAAGGAGTCTGTGTATGATGAAAGCTCTTAACAATAAAAAAATGAAACTGTCTCAGATTGTTTCAATTGGCTTATTAGGTACCCTAGTCATCACCAGTGTGTCTTGCCAGAAGCCTAAAAAGACCGAGGAAGCTAGCACCACAGAAGGAGAAACTACACCTGTGGCAACTGCTCCGAATAAGTATTTATACGTTGCTAGTGGTACCTGTTACGCAGGTGGATTGACGCCAGAAACAGCTTCTAGAACAGTTGCTAAAATTAACTTAGCCACAGGTAATGTTGAGGGAGTAATTGCGGATTATACCAGCTATCCGGGTGACAGCCCCGTCGGAATCGTAGATTATGATGATAATCATGTATTAGTGTTAGTAGAGAACGCCTCTGGTCGTCGAATCGACATTGTTGATAAATCGACTACTACAAATTCATTTTTAACTTTTTTATCTAACTCGACAGCTTTAAGTGCGCAGTTACGAGCCATAACACAAACGCCGGATGGTGGTTTACTTGTAAGTAAATCCACAGGCATTGAAAAATTTTCTTCTGGAAAGTCACGAGTACTTGTTGGCATCAGTCCTTATGTCAGTGCGCCAGCAGGAAGCTGTGCTACATCTACAACGTTGATATCTTCATTAGCCGTTTTGAACAATGGAAAAATAGTTTATTCACATGCCGCCGCCTCACAAAATCGTTTTGGAATTATTTCTACAGCTGGCTACGCTTCTGCCGCCGATTGCTTATCAGCGCAAGCGGCCCCTAGCGCAACAGCCTTCCCTACGGCGATGTTATATTTATCTAGCTCGTCAAATTTGTTGGTAGCCTACGCCGGTACCGTTGCAAATATGGATTATATCTACTCATATGATATCAACGAAACTACCAACACAATCAGCGGTGCAACGAAAGCCTTTGAAAACACAAGCGTGCTTCGCGGTGTTTCAGCAATGGCCTTTGATTCTTCTGAGGGTTATGTTTATGCCGCCAATGGATCGACATCGCTTTCAAATGCGATTGAAAAATTATCATACGATGCCAGTACAAAAACTTTGACTCGTATTGGGACGGTCCCCTTTTCAATGCCAACAGTTTATCACAAATGCATTTCTGCGATGACTGTAGCAAATTAAAAAATCTATCCCAAAATGAATCAATATCAATTCTAGGTAAAGAATACGTAAGTCTTTTTTAAAATTTCAATAGTATGGTGAATCTTTGGTTAATACCTACCGATTTATCTTATATGAAAAGTATCAGCGGTCTAAGACAGTTAGCGCAAAGTGCGTGTGATAAAATCTGTGGTACCATTTTGTCTAAACTGGCTGCTCACAATTATGATGAGCAAAAGGTCAGTACTCAATCCAGCATGGCGATAATTCTTTTAACTTCACCTTTAATGTGGGTCTACACGCTGATTGCTTATTTGTATATTGATCATCCACTGCCTTATAAGATCGGATTAGTTACATCCTTCGTACATTTGTTTTGTTTTTATTTTTTACATATAAAATGGAATACCTTTCAGGTTACTATCTTAGGCCTAGCAGCTGGGTTGTTACATCAGGCCAGCTTTTCCTACTTTTCCGGAGGTTTTTCCAGTTTTACTATTATTTGGTTTGCAGTCCTTCCACTATTAGGTGGAATCATGACCGGCAAGAAGGGAGCCTTGTTATGGGGCTCGATAACTACTGTGGCTTCTTTGATTTTTTTTACACTACATCTGTTACATTATCCATTCCCCAATCTATTATCAGAAACAGGAGCCATGTATGCTAAAATATCGATGCTACTTGGCTGGATCGGATTAAGTACTTTTTTGGTTGTTGCATATTTACATGTGCAAAATAATCATAAAAAACAATTAATAGAGAAAGGCGTCCACATCGAACAACTATTAAGGGTTTTATATCATGATCTTGCAACACCCTTATCTACGTCGATGCTAAATGTAGAACAAATAATTAATAAACCCCATGAAGAAAAAAATAAATTGCGATTAGAGCGTATCAAAAAATCGATAAAAAACATGCTTGATATTACCAACAATATTCGTGAATTACAGGCCATTGAAAACAACAAGAAAAACCTTTCTCTATCCAAAGTAGAACTAGCTGAAATATTAAACGACTTACAGATAATATTTGCAGAACAACTGCGACAAAAGCAAATTGACTTGATTGTCGAAAATGTAACTGACTTTTATCAAATTCATGATACTGCAAGTTCTTCTTCGAGCATCTCTTCTAGTCATCACAATACACATATGCACGATACGAAATGTATTGATGGAATGATCGTTTTAGCAGAGCCGATCAGTCTGAAAAATCAAGTTTTAGGTAACTTGATATCCAATGCGATCAAATTTTCGCATGCTAATTCTGTCATTCGCATTCAGATCGCCAAACAAGGCGATCACACTTTAATCAAAGTGCAAGATAGTGGTGTTGGAATTCCAACGGCATTGATCCCAAAATTATTTTCTACCAATGAAAGCACCAGTCGAACTGGCACCTCCGGTGAACAAGGGACGGGATTTGGCATGCCGGTTGTAAAATCTTTCATAGAAATATATGGCGGCAAAATTCATGTCGAATCAAATGAAAATGGGCCCACCAGAGGAACCACATTTACTGTCGAATTAAAATCAGCCGCTTAATTTCTACATAAATCCATTCTAACATTGAAAATATACCCTTCGATAAGATATATTCGGCGACCAATAAATCTTTATCTTAGGAATATACATGTTCAAACAATCACACAAATTAATTTCAGGAAATGTTTTTGACGTTGTTGGGAATACGCCATTGATTCATATTCAGTCTTTAAGTCACATGACGGGCTGTCAGATTTATGGGAAAGCTGAATTTTTAAATCCAGGAGGTTCCGTTAAAGACCGTGCTGCAAAAGGTTTAATTTTAAAAGCAGAGCGCGAAGGTCTGTTAAAACCTGGCATGACCCTAGTGGAAGGCACTGCTGGAAATACCGGAATTGGTTTAGCCACACTGGCTGCTCAACGTGGTTATAAATGTATTTTTGTCTTACCAGAAAATCAGGCTCCAGAAAAATATGCAACGTTACGGGCCTTAGGAGCCGAAGTCATCATTACCAAAATGGTTCCCTTTACAGATGAAAATCATTTTTTTCATAAAGCAAAAAAATTAGCTGTAGAAACAGCAAACGCCTATTGGATTAATCAATTCGAAAATTTGGGAAACTTCGAAGGACATTATCACTCTACAGGTCCCGAGATTTGGCAGCAAACTAATGGACTAATCGATATTTTTGCGACAGCCGCAGGCTCTGGTGGTACCATTGCCGGAGTAAGTAGTTATTTAAAAGAAAAAAATCCCAAAATTCAAGTCGTCCTTATCGATCCAGACGGTTCGGGCATGAAGTCATATGTTGAAACTAAGGAAATTAAATCCAATGGAATATCTAGTGTCACTGAGGGTATTGGCATTATGCGCGTCACTGAAAACTTCAAGGCTGCTAAAATTGACAAAGCTATTAACGTCAATGATCAACAAATGATTTCCATGCTATATCATGTTTCTAAAAATGATGGTTTATTGGTGGGAACATCTGCAGCATTGAATTTATATGGAGCTTACCAACTGGCATTAAAGAATAAAAACAAAGGTCTGAATATTGTTACCACTTTGTGTGACTCGGGCTTAAGATACCAGTCACGTGTTTTTAATAGCGAGTGGTTGTCAGAAAAAAAATTGATGGTTACAGATCTCGCTTAACTTAAATTTGGAATCATTTTTTCTTTTGTACCAAAAACATTCCGTCGCGTATGGGCAATAGGGTGCAATACAAATCGGTACGTGTCGTTAGATACTCATTTAACTCACGAATAAACTGTGTATTACGATGTTCATCTGTGTTGTCACTTGTATCCAAGGTTGGCAGCACTCGTCCACTCCATAAAACATTATCAATCACTATTAGACCTTTCTCGCTAAGTAGATCTAATGAAGTCTCTAAATATGATTTGTAGTTTCGCTTATCTGCATCGATAAAGACCAAATCAAAACGCAAATTGGGTGTTTCTTTTTGCATCGACTGTAAGACTTGTATTCCGGGACCAAGGCGACTTTCGATTTTTTTACCATGCGAAGACTTAGCCCAAAACTGTTTCGCAAGCTGCACGGTCGCTTCACTAATGTCGATGGTAATAAGCTTTCCATCCTCAGGCAAATTTTCAGCCATTGCTAATGCCGAATAGCCAGTAAAAGTTCCTAGCTCTAAAACATTTTTCGCTTGTATAGAACGCAATAGAAAACCCAGCAACGAGGCTTCCAATTTACCAATGAGCATCTGCGAACCATGTACGTTGGCACGCGTGTAGGCTTCAATCGCATCCACAGAGGCAGAGGGTTTTTCACTTTTTTCAACTGAATAATTTTCGATACGTTCGTCTACAAATTTCATAAAATTAGTTTTACTCTAACCAGACAAGGGTTAGTAGTTTTTCTTTTAATATTTTTTCATCAACCCAAATATATCCTTGATGGCACGAAGCCTTGATATCACTAGCATAGATAGAACAATCTTCCCCCCATGAATTTCGCATATGATATTCACAGGACTTGGTGTGTGCATTCCATTTTTGACCAACGACTGTCATCGAGTGTGATATCCAAAATTTGGGTTTAGGTTGATCGTTTCGCAAAAAATCTCCATAAACAGATACACCCACAACCTGTCCCGATTTAAGTATTTCCGATAGTGTTTTAATTTTATACTCTTCACCTTTTAATAAATCGATATAATCTTTGCCGATTAAATTTTTAAATATGGAGCTGATCATACTGCCCACAGTTTTTATCTTTGCACGAGAGGGATAAAACTTATTACGGCCACATAATTTTGCAAATAGTTTTTTCCCTACTTCATTCGCATTAGAATTATCAAATATTTGTAATAATTCTTCGCTGCTTAAGTTCTTAGGCATAAAGCCTTCTGATTTATATTTGGCCAACAATCGCAATTTTGCATTTTGATCGGCGCGATAATCCAAATCTTCTTTGACGTTTTTCAACCCGTCGACAATGTAGGATAAGGGATATTCGGATTCAAATTGCTCTTCGATATAACTACGCGGACAAATACCAAACTCACTTGCGCCTTCGATAGACATCTTCAGGAAGCCGCCAGCCGAAGTGTCTTTTCGTAAAAATTTATCATTAAATGAAATTGCCAAATCTGCAGGGGACAATCGCTGACCATTTAAAGTCTGAAAAAACTTAAAATTCAGTAAATCCGTCGCCGTATATGCATAACACCACCCCAGTCCAGTTTGATTTTCGACTGGACCAAAATCAGCTGCAAGGTCATACCCAGCACACTCCGCTTCTTCGATGGCCAAGGAATTCAACGCTCCGACAAGCATTAAAACAACAATTATCATTTGCTTTCCAATAGCAATTTTCATCATCCCACCTTTATTTTATTAAATTAATTATCTAATTAAGATAACATCTATTTGCGATCGTTTTTCCACTCTTTTATAATTACTTATTTAAAAATATTACTTCTATCGATGAACACACTTGGTTTTGTTCTGTCTGACGTTTTCTGTTCACAAATAAAAAGCCTGGTCTTTTTCATAAACCTTTGATCGATTGAAGTCGAAGAATTTCCTAATTCCAGCCCTGTATAAATAGCTGTCAGGAATATTATTCACGTTTTCAATCATTATTCTACGTTTTGCTTCCATTGCTTTTTTGCAGGAATAATAACAAACACATTGTTTTGTAGGATTCATCTCACTTAGACTGTATTTGAATAAATATAAGGAGTCGATGATGAAAATTCTTATCACAGGTGGAACAGGACTGGTGGGTCAGGCTCTTGGTAAATATTTGGTTGCAAATGGACACTCACTGGTTGTGATTACTAGAAATAAGCACAAGTCCGCATTAGATCTGACTTATCCCTGTCAAGTTGTTGAAGCGAATTTAAGTTCAGATCATTTGCCAGCCACCGCATTTGATAACGTAGATGCAATTGTCCACCTTGCCGGTGAAAACATTGGTCAAAGTCGATGGACCGAGGCTAGGAAAAAACAAGTCATGGACTCTAGAATCCATACCACCAAAAACTTATTGGAAAGCCTACCAGCAAATCACAACGTTCAAAAAATAGTTATGGCAAGCGCTGTTGGTTACTATGGTGATCAAGGAGGCCAATCGCTGACAGAAAGCTCACCGCCCTCTTCTAATCACAAAGATTTTTTATCCGAAGTATGCGTTTTGTGGGAGGCCGCCGCACAGCATACGATGAAGTCGAAAAAGCATTTATCTTCTATTCCTTTGGCGACGCTACGCTGTGGTGTTGTTCTTTCCGGTCAGGGTGGAGCCTTAGAAAAAATGCTAACGCCATTTCAAGCTGGAGTTGGGGCCGTATTGGGGAGTGGTCGCCAATGGATGAGTTGGATTCATATTCAGGATTTAATCCAAATTATTGGTCGCAGCTTAACAGACTCAAAGTTTACAGGTATTCTGAATACCGTGGCACCCGAGCCATGCACAAACTTGCAATTATCTATCGAGTTATCAAAGACTTTGCGTAAACCATTATTGCCACCTCCTATTCGCAACGTTCCTACACCATTATTAAAACTTTTACTGGGAGAAATGTCGACACTGGTTTTGAGTTCACAAAAAGTCATTCCACAAAGATTACGGGATCTAGGATATACATATCAATTCGCAGATCTATCAAAGGCCCTTGCAGATTGTTGTTTAAACATTTTAGACGGAGATCAGTGTTTTCAGGCGGAACAGTTCATTCCATTGCCTCGTCAAAAGGTCTTTCGTTTTTTTTCTGAAGCCGACAACTTAGAGAAAATCACGCCTCCACTTTTGGAATTCAAGATTGAATCTAAATCAACGACTGAAATCCAAACTGGAACTGAAATCATTTATCGTTTAAAAGTGCATGGAATTCCTTTGCGTTGGAAAACAATGATTGAAGACTGGGTTCCCAATCAACGCTTTATAGATAATCAGGTCAGTGGCCCCTATAAAAAATGGCACCACACACACGAGTTTTTTGATCTGGGCAACGGCACTTTAATGAAAGACACTGTCAGATATAGATTACCAATGGGCTCGGTAGGTCAGTTAGCCGCTGGGTGGTTCGTAAAAATGGATGTGAATAAGATTTTTTCTTTTCGTAAATCTTCTGTTCACGACTTATTGTTAAAGTAAACGAATGCCGTCGTCATCGATCTTTATTTTTTTAGCTTTGTACAGAATTCCAATCGCAATTTTAAATTTCTTTTTACTGGCTCCGAATCGACTGTAGATTTCTTCTGGCGAGGTCTTATCT
>JBPOJH010000070.1:0-2705 GCA_052033755.1 Bdellovibrionota bacterium
AAGGGAAAAACTGGTGCAGCCGCCAGGATTCGAACCTGGGACCCCAACATTCGTAGTGTTGTACTCTATCCAGCTGAGCCACGGCTGCACACTTAATATTAAGACGATTCATATATTTCTAAGTTGAGCAGAAAGCAAGATCTTTGCAAAATTTTGCCACTCGGGATAGACTCTTTTGTAAAAAACATAAAGGACGATTAATTATGTCGATCAAAAATTCTGATTCTGATGGTGTTGGTGACGCTAGCGGTGTTGATAAAACAACGAAAAGTGATTCTAGGATTGGTTTGGATACTCAAACCCTTGCCGCGACCAAAGAGGTGTGGATTTCGGGTCTACAAGAGGCGCACAAGGTAGTTGAGATGTTCTTTTCGAACCCCGAAAACATCGCTAAATGCACTCAGTTTAGTCAAACTCTTATTGAGGCTTATCTAAATGGCGCAAATGTATTTTCCTGCGGGAATGGGGGCAGCCATTGCGACGCCATGCATTTTGCTGAGGAGTTAACGGGTCGTTATCGCAAGGATCGCCGTCCATTGGGAGCCATGGCGTTAGGTGACCCTAGTCACGTGACCTGTGTGTCGAACGATTATGGCTTTAAGTATATTTTTTCGCGTCAAGTAGAGGGCCTGGGGCGCTCTGGCGATGTTTTGATAGGTTTATCTACTAGTGGTAATTCTGAAAACGTCATTCTTGCTGTTGAGGCCGCAAAGGCGAAGGGCATGAAGACGATCGCGCTATTGGGTAAGGATGGCGGCAAGCTTAAAAACATGGCTGATTTATCGATCATTGTGCCGGCTCAGACTTCGGATCGTATCCAGGAAGTGCATATTAAGATCATTCACTTGGTGATCGAGACGGTGGAGCGAGTGATTTTCCCAGAAAATTATCAATAGATGGGAGCGGGCGCGGCCATCAGAAAAGATAAGTGATCGAGTTAATAAGTAACTGTGCTAATTTGTGAACTTGATTTGTTTTTTATATTGTGGCAAGTTCGCTGGATATTGTTTAATCTTGAGTAAGCAAATTCCATTTTATTATTTCCGTGCGGAGAGGTGGGTGAGTGGCTTAAACCAAGCGTTTGCTAAACGCTCGTAGGCTCAAAAGGCCTACCGAGGGTTCAAATCCCTCCCTCTCCGCCAATTTTCATCGAAAATAGCTACTGCTTCCCACCATCAACCGTGAAGAACCTGAAGAACCCCTAATCTAAGCAGCTAAAGACTGAATAATCGCAGACACCGTGGACAGCCCAGGATTGAAGTCTTTTTTGGGGTCCATTAAGTCATATAAAGTCCTGCGACCTAGGCCAGACTTTGCTGCTATTTTAGTTTTGTTCACAGTCATTAAGTGAGCCGTTAAAACTTCTCTGAAGGATTCAATATCACCTGTTCTGATGCATTCAAGTAATGTTTCAATAACAAGTTTTGAGTTCTTTAGCTCTTTACTTGTGAACGGTTCGTATGCCTTCAAGGATTTCATCCCTGATTTTTTTTGCTTTTTTGATGTCACGACTTTGGCCATTTTAATTTCCTCCGTAGAGAGTAACAACAACTGTACTTCCCCACATAAATGTATAAACTCGAATTCCATTGAGCCATTTTAATTCAATTAATCCGTCAAATCGTTTATGAGTACCATTGTGCGACAAGCCGCACGTTTTGTCAAGTGTAGGTTCTAGACTACAACAGAAAAATACGGAGTCCGATAGCATACTCCGTATTTTTTATGAGTACATTGGGATCTTCCAATATCATGCGAAAAATCGGTGCTGATTATTGCTATGGACTTCAAGGTCGGTTAAAATGCTTTTATGGATCTTGAATTTAAACCCGTACAAATTTGCGACTTACCATTGGCGTATTCTTTTTTGCAAGACGCATTGAAAATCAGTTTTGGTCAGGATCCCACGCTATGGCCCAATGATCTTGGAAAATTGATGCAACATAATTACATTGAGATTATCGAAAAAAAATTAGCAAAAGATCCCTTATCAGCCATTCATGTTTGGCAAAATGGCGAAGTGATCGGTCAGTTTGAATCCTTGGTCAAAAAAGATGATCCCGACTGCGGTTATGTTAGTTTGTATTACCTTGTTCCACACAAAAGAGGTTGTGGACTAGCGGTTTTCATGGACAACTTTACGATGGGGCGACTAACGCAACTTGGGTGCAAAAAAGTAGAGTTAACAGTGGAACCAACCAACAAAAACGCTTTGAAATTTTATCTTAAGCAAGGGTGGATTATCAAGGGACCTCACCCCTCTAATGAGGACGGCTTGCTAATGGAAAAAATACTCACCTAAAATTCGTTGAATAGCGGTCAATCCAATTTTAATCGATCTGTATATAATAACAGAGGTAACTTTTTTACACTCAGGTGTCAGAATTTTAACATCTAGGAATTAATTTTGATTTCGATTAAATTAGCCCCTGAATGCGTAGGGACAGATTGAAAACTTAGGAAACTAATCCTGCAAAATTGGAATGCTACCAACAAAACGAATAGCCCCAAAAGCATCAACTTCCCGTCTGTACAATAGACATTATGGTTGCGGATTTTGGTCTGCTTTTGAGTGGCCGGGTTCTTTAGAACCCTTTCTTTGCTGTAGTGGAAATCTACTGAAACTAATCTAAGCCGACAGTTTATCCATATCAATTTTGACAACTTGTGCCTTGGCGATGGCTACGCGCGATAGCTGTTCGTAC
>JBPOJH010000096.1:0-3128 GCA_052033755.1 Bdellovibrionota bacterium
ATATACCGACATACTTTTTCTAATCGATCCCGTTCATGAGCTTTGGTGGCAACTCCTGCATGAAGTGAAAATCCAGAGTTGTTTGCAACAAGTCCTTTAGGGGCTGTGTGATCGTTGTCAGTGAGGGGTATTAGCTTAAAGGACTCAAGTTTTAAATCAGGGTCCCTTAAAGATGCAGTCGTAGTTCAATGGAAAGAGCACTTGGCTTCGAACCAAGGGGTTGCAGGTTCGAGTCCTGCCGACTGCACCAATTGTCAAGCTATGCGAACCAAAATTCGCAGTTTTTATAAAACCCCGATTTTTTTCGGGGTTTTTTATTTTTAGCTCCTGTTCGTAAAAATCTTTATCTAAGTTCCAATAAATCTTAATTGAATCCACGCCAATCTCGACCCTGTGGACGAATTTCTGTAAAAGGCTGCGTCTGACCGATTCCAATAATACAGAACAAGAAGATTTAAACGATACGCACTCTTTTATTGGTTTATCATTAAAGTTAGAAAAATTTTTTTTAGCTTTGCAAATGGATCGGTATAAAAGCAGCACGTACAGCGCCAGTCTTGGCTTTCGTTTCTAATCCCTTTAACAATAGCTTATTTTTCTGCGTTGCTTTGCCTCCGCTGTATTACAACAATACAGCCTTAGGCTGGCGCCTTGTAAAATAAGCTATTGTTAAAGGGATTCACTCCCAACAAAGCGAATTCATTTTTTCTGTGTCGAGGAAATAGAGCGCTAAGAAATGTGTGCCAATCCGAAACAAAAATCAGTCATTGATGAATCCACACTGAAATCTTCACCTAATATTAGGTCTAACACTATTGAAAATCCACCTAGTGGTTAGATAATTAATACTTTAGCAAATATAGTAAAACACCGAAAAACAATGAGCAGATAGTTAACTAGTTAACAAAAAGGACAGTGAATGAATCAGACGTCGTTGAAATCTAGAATATTGTCGTTGGTATTGTCTACTTTATTTTTTCTGGTCGTGTTGGCGGGAATCCAAATACGAGAGCGCTTGCACAGGTTAAATGCGGCAAAAGAAGTAAGTAAGTCACTTTCTTACTATATAGTGACCTCAGCAGCAGTTCACGAAATGCAAAAAGAAAGAGGTAAATCATCACTGTTTTTAAATGGAAAGACAGATGAGGCAGATTTAAAAAATCAACAACAAGTAGCCACTCAAAAACGAGAATTGATATTGCCGGCAGCCGAAGAGTTAGGATCTGGTTTTTATTCAGTGATACAAGAGTTGTTACATAAGCATGATGAATTAAGAAAAGCAGTTTTAAGTAAAAGTCTAAACGCATCCGAATCGACAGAACAATTTTCAAATCTAATTGCTACGCTAATTAATGAACAATCAAAGGTGGCCAAATTGCACAAGTTTGAAGGTTTAGAGTCACTGCTAACCAGTCAAACCATTTTTGAATCTTCCAAAGAGTACACTGGAATCATGCGTGCAACAGTGAATGGTGTTTTAGGAAATGACGAACCCATTAGTGCAGATCTTGAGAAAAAAATTATGTATTTAAAAATAGCTATGATAGCCAGTTTAAATTCCAAGGGTGTTACATTTGGTGAAGAAACAATTCAACAGGTCACTCGGATTCTATCTACTGATGAGTGGAAGTTTGTAGACAATGCTTTAACTGTTATACAAAACAAAGCTCGCGAGGGGAAATATGGTATTAATGCTGCCGATTTTTCCAAAAACATAACAGCTTGTATTGATGCTATTTTCAAAATATTGTCTGAACAAACTGTGATAACTAAAAACACAATTGAATCAGTTATAGTTCAAGAAACCAAGGTGTTCTGGACTTATTTGGTTTCATTAGGATTATTAATAATTATTTCATTAGGAGTTTCCCTTACATTGACGGCGCGCTTAAATAAGGAATTTGAAGAAATAGTTAGAAAACTAGATTCTGGAATTCAAGTGATTGTCAGTAGTTCTAAAGAACTAGCTTCATCTTCGTCATTGCTTTCTAGCTCTTCCACAGAACAGGCCGCCTCGTTGGAAGAGACAGTTTCCTCGATCGAAGAAATTTCCAGCATGGTGACGTTAAATTCAACTCATGCAAATGAATCCGCAAAGTTATCTGGAATCAGCCAACAGCAAGCTAAATCAGGTGAAGAGATGATGACGAATTTAGTATCTGTTATGAATGAAATATCAGAGGCCTCGGAAAAAATTCAAGACATAACCTCAGTCATTGATGATATTGCATTTCAAACAAATCTTTTAGCCTTAAATGCCGCCGTTGAAGCGGCCAGAGCTGGCGAGCAAGGCAAGGGTTTTGCTGTTGTTGCTGATGCCGTTCGATCCTTAGCTCAAAGAAGTGCCGAGGCAGCCAAAGATATCAGTGCCATGATTTCTGGAAGTGTAGGGAAAATTCAATCTGGAGTGGATGTTGTTCAAAAAAACAGTGGGTTGTTGCACGAGATCGTGGGATCCATTTCAAAAGTGTCATCCATTAATTCGGACATCGCCAGTTCCAGTCAAGACCAGTCCACAGGATTGCAACAAGTCAATCAAGCGATGAATCTGTTGGATCAAGCTACGCAAAGCAATGCTTCAGCCGCTGAAATCTTAGCTCAAACTTCCAATTCGATGGAAGAGCAAGTTGAAAACTTTCAAAAAATCTTTATTTCTTTAAAGGCAATTATAGAAGGACAATCAAAGGCCAGTTAATATTTTCATAAACTTTTGGTCATTCTATTTTCGCATCCCCGCACATAGGGGGATGTCGCATTAACAAAATAAAATTTGTCGATAAAATCCCAAGAACAGCACTTGAGAAAAATAGCATTTTTTATGACTATAAAAACACCGGATTTGTTTATTGTGTAGTAAATCCGGTGTTTTATTGTTTCTATCTTATTGAAAACATTATGCATTTGACAGCTTTAAACACCGGGTTTACTATTAATTGATTAAACCCGGTGTTTTTGTGGAAAAAACGCAGGGATGTAAAGGGTGAAATATGGCCATTAAAGAAGAGGATAGGCGGTTTAAAGCCCGAATTGCGCCAACCTAACATCTAGGTTTTCGGTTGTTCTTGTTAAAATTGTCTGATTAGGAAGGGTCTTTGGCAACGAATTTTGCAGAGATTTAATGTTTTTGC
>JBPOJH010000166.1:0-4880 GCA_052033755.1 Bdellovibrionota bacterium
ATATTTATCACATCCCAATAAAATTGACTGAAGCAATACAATGCCTATAAGAATTCTGAAAGAATTCATTTCTCCTCCTTTTTTTTCAAAAGTTTTCAAAATTCGTAATAAATTCAGCGTTTTTTGAACGTAGAAATCCATTACGACAATTAGTCGTTCGTTAAAAACTTAGCCTTGAAAAAATGAGAAGAACTGTGATAGAAAAATCTAACACGGATTGTGTTCTGCTCACCTACTCTAGAATTGCAGTTCTAGGTTCAAGGGTGGGCTTTTTTGTAAAAATACTAAGCGTTATTCCCTCTGTAAAGTCATTTTATATAATTAATTCAACATTTTGCGCGATACACATATATTGTTTTAATCAATAAATTATCGAATTCGATAAAAATTTATTGAAATATTATATTTTTATTTAAATACTAACTGAGTTTTTGGGGGAGTTCGTGAAAAATAAAAGATGTAAAAATCTAGGTGAAAAACTATCTAAGCTCGCAAAAATTTCTGAAATTAGTCAAACTGAGCTTGCTGATCAAGTTGGAGTTCCACCTTCGCAAATAAATCGATTTTTTCGTGGTAAAAGTGATATCTGTTCCTCATTATTGGTTAAAATTCTTAAGGAACTTGAATTCGACGTAGAAAGTTTAATTGATCACAAGTTAAATAAATTATCCGATATAGAAAAATATGAACCTAACTCATTAAAAGAATCCGTAGGATTTCTTTTTAATGAGTTAGATGATTTAGGAAAACAAACATACTTAAATAATTTACTTTGGGCAGCTAAAGTTTCAAAACCAGAATCTTTGCCTTTAAAGGTAGAAGAAAAAATCAAACAACAACTTTCATTAATTTAGAGAGGGAGAAATGCAGATTCAAAATACACCTGCCTCCATTACGGAAGCAAATTTAAATCAACAAGATCTAGCTCACTGGGCTGGAAATTGGATATGGAGAGCTGTTCAGTGCTTAGTAGAGTCTCCAGATTTTAATCCATCACCAAAATGGTCCGCAACTAGGCTCAATGTATCTATAGAAAAAATAGTTGAGGCATTTGATGGTCTTGAAAGATTAAACATAATTCATAGAGATCAAAATACATATAAAGTTAATTCAAATTGGTTTCAACTTACACCTTCTGAAACCAGTAGAGAAAACCTTTTGACAGCTCATACAAGATTAGCCCCTCAAATCTTATCAAAACTAAATCCTTCAGATAAATTTACAGTACAATTTATTAGAGGAGATAAGCAATTAATTGAAAAATATGCTCCAAAGTTTATTCAGCTCTATAAGGAAATGAACAATGAAGCAATTGCCAACGACATGTCTGATATCATAGCTAGTGAAATGTCTTTTGTTGTACTTACAGGTGAAAACAAAGGTGGTATTCAATGATTAAATCATTTATTTTATTTTTTATTTTAACATCGTCAGTTCTAGTAAATGCAGGCAATGGCTCAGGAACCATGAGTTATGGTGACATTTCTTTAAATGAACTTTCAGGCATTGGTGGTGGCGGTGGTGGAGTTCGTCCCGACAAAACCAATCCTGAATTAATGCTTGCTGGTGGCGGAGGCGGCGGTGGAGTTTTTGAAAACCCAGTCCTTGTGAAATATCTTTCGGAAAAAGCTTCTGAAATTAAATTTAGTACAGCAATTAAAGAAAATGGAACTTGGACAACGAACGTTCATTCTCTACGTCCAGAAGAGTTTTCTATAAATAACCAAAATATTCTAGAGGCGATTTCAGCCTCTAAAATACAAAATGGTAACTGGATTAAATCAAATTAGAAAATTTAGAATAATTTTAAATCGACTTTAGGCGACTGATAACATCAGTCGCTTTTTTGGACATTACTGCTATCAAAAGCATATTTATCACAGCCCAATAGAATTGACTGAAGCAACACGATGCCTATAAGAATTCTGAAAGAATTCATTTCTCCTCCTTTTTTTGAACACAAAAATTAATTCATTCGTGTTTTGAATTCGTCGTCGCCGACGATTCATGACCGCGTTATTCACTGTTTTCGTCACCGCCGTCGATGAAACAAGGCAGAATATTTTTTAAATTAACGCGGTATTTCTTTAAATTTTTTATTGGCAATGCAAATAAACGAGGTCAGCATAAAAAAATAGGGGGACTAAAGTATGACAGTTATAGCACTTCATAATGCAAAAGGTGGCGTTGGTAAAACTACAGAAAGTATTCATTTAGCTTATGGATTATCATATGCAGAAAACGCTAGCAAAATACTATTAATAGATCTTGATGGACAAAACTCTCTTAAGACGTATTTTCGACTAAAAATGGATAAGCTAGATACCTACGAATTCATTATGAACAATGCAACTGTTGATCAATGTATCTACCCAATGCCGATAAAGGTTGGCGAAAAGGAATGTCGCGTAGATATAATGCCCGCATCTGCTAAAATGGCGGCATTCGATACAAAAACTGCAAATATTCCCGGACGTGAAAATCTTTTAAGACTTAGGCTTGAGGAAGAAAAAATCAGCAGCAAATATGACTATGTGATAATAGACTGTCCTCCAAGCTTTTCACAAAATACAATCAATGCTCTAGCTGCAAGTAATTACGCCATTGTACCTGCGGTAATGGATGATTATGCAACAACAAGTATTGATTATATTCGAGAAAATATACAAATCTTGAAAAGAAATTTAAGACTGAATAATCCAGAACTACTCGGTGTACTTCCAACTCAATACGATCCACGCCAGTCAGTCTCTTCAGCGATTTTCGCTGGCCTAACAAAACGATATTCCGATTTAAAAATTTTTAGTCCCATTAGACTAAATGCCGCGTACAGAAAAGCGCAAGTGCAACGAAGTGTAGTATTCACATCTGAAAAAAGCCCTTTTAAAGCGACAGAAGATAATCTTGGCTTTGTTAAGGACGTGCTTTTGCATATTGAAAATGAAAATAGAAAAAGAACCAAACTCGCTGAAGAGGCTCAATTATGAGTAAAAAAAGAAAATCCATAATGGATGGATATTTTGATGAGCCCAACAGTCCAGTTGAGGTTAATCCTTTCGTCGAAGTGGCAGCTCTTACCAAAAAAGAAGATACCCATTTAAACGCACCTATAACCTCTAATGGACGCGATATTGGAAATGAAGGTGATTATGAGGCTAAAATCAAATTTAGCGATTTAAAGACGTCAAGCAAAAAGGAATTTAATTCCGGAACAATTCCGGAATTAAAGCGGAACAATTCCGGAACAGATAGCGAAACATATTCCGGAATAATTCCGGAACAATTGCGGAATTTTAATTTAAATCATAAGGAGCAGTCAAAATCATCTCGTCAATTCCGAAACAATTCCGGAACAGATAGCGAAACACATTCCGGAATAATTCCGGAACAATTGCGGAACAACATCACGGTGAAACATTATCAAGAAATTCATTTTTTAAAATTATCTGGTAACAGAAAAAAAATATTAGAAACCGTGTTCTTCTTATGCCAGAAAAACGGTTCCTTAACTACGGGACCATTATCTAGGGATTCATTTGAAAACCTAACTGGTATTGACGGAGAAGTTATACGAGTTACTTGTAATAGATTAGTGTCTGAAGGTTATTTACAAAAAACAGAGTCCAAAAGAGGCGCTGGTGGTTTTTTAGTCTTTGAAATAAATCATTTAGTTTATAGTCAAATTTTAGCTAGTTCATTTCATAACAATTCCGGAATTATTCCGGAACAATTCCGAAATAATTCCGTAACAGATAACGTAACAGATAACGAAACAAGCCCCTCTAGTAAGTTAGTAAGTAATAATATTAATAATAACTATCTAACTATCTCAGAACAATCGAAACCAATCGACAAGCCAACAATCCCAGTTGCTCAGGTTCAAACCAGTTGGTTCAAGGAGCTTGATTTTTCAGCAGTAGCACCAATCAGCCCTATGCAGGTAAATTCCAGCATCCGAAACCTAGTTCAAGAGAAATTGCAACCTGAACAGGTGCAAGATTTTTTAAATCGCTTTAATAGCTGGTTAAAGACCCAACAGAAGATCCAAAACCCTTTGGCTATATTCTGTGATAGGTTAAAAGAATTCGCAACTGAGGGCGATTCTGCGATTTTAAGCGCGATGACTGATCAAGAGAAAAAAATGAATCAAGAATATGAAGCTAAATTATTAAGTGAACTTCAAAATGAGATTAATCAAAAGCAGGAACTACAAAAAGCAAAACTCGAAATTAATAAAATCAAAGCTACAGAAGAATTCGAAAAATGGTATACTTCAGCAAGTGATACTGAACTTGCTCAAATGATACCACCAAGTGGCATTGCTCCATTAAGAAGCAATTTACATAAAATGTCAGCTAGATCAGCGTTCATGCAAGGATTTGGGCTAGAGGAGACTACAGTATGAGTTCGGCAATAAAATCAAAAACAGTTTTAGAACAATGGCAAGAATTACCAGACAATGTGATTGGTGAAATCGTAAGTGGTGAGTTACATGTCAGTCCTAGACCATCGCCTAAACATGTTAGAGCTTCTTCAAGTTTGGGTTTTATACTTGGCCCTTATGACTCTGGAAAAGGTGGGCCTGGTGGTTGGTGGATTCTAGATGAACCGGAAGTTCATCTAGAAAGCCATATCATGATTCCGGATTTAGCTGGATGGAAGCGTGAGCGGTTACCTCAAATCCCTAATGAAGCATATTTTTCATTAGCTCCAGATTGGGTTTGTGAAGTGATTTCTCCATCGACGGCAAAGTTAGATCGTGTAAAGAAAATGCCGATCTATGCTGAAAAAGAAATAAAACATTGTTGGATCATCGACCCACTAGCAAAGACATTAGAGATTTTTGAAAACGATCATTTCCAGTGGAAATTAATAGGTAC
>JBPOJH010000163.1:0-1701 GCA_052033755.1 Bdellovibrionota bacterium
GATTATTCATTTACAGATGTCAGAACTTTACTCAATCGTTCGAGGCAAGGCCGGAAAGTCTGTCGAATTTGGAATCAAGTGGGGGATCAATCGAATCGATGGATTTGTTTTAGGTTTTGTGATGCAGCTTGATGCATTGTCAGAGCGCTTAGGGCTTTTGCCAAAGTCAGTGAACCCAAAGCATGTATTCGATCAAATGGAACGTTTGTCATTACAAAAAGATGGCTTAGAAAAAGAGGTCGTGGAATTAAAACGAAATAATGAAAAGGAAAGCGTTGCGGTCGGAATGGCTGACTTTAATCAGTTTAAGGCAGTGATTGTGGATTTATTGGAAAATGAAAATGATCCAGTGGTAAAGGCTATGATCATTCAAAAGATGGTTCACAAAATAATTGTGAAAAGTGAAGAAATTGAAATTTTCTTTTACGTTGGGGAAAAGTACTATAAACGAGAGCTTGCTATTATTGCAGGCTCTAACGTTTTACCAACAGCAGTAGGTGGCGATGAGATCAATAAGAACGCAGCGCCAGAAAAAAGACGCACCTCGGCCCTCCCTGTTTTTCACGGGAACCCGAAGACTGCTGAAATTTTAAATTTAGGTGTTAAAAACTCGAACTATTTTTATGACGCTGGTTCGAACAGCTTGAAAAATGGTAGTGAGGGGCGTTATTGCACCAGCGACCCACACGAGAAATGTAATAGAATTGAGATGAGAAGTAAATAGAAAAATTTAAAGGATTATACTTTTAGATATTGATCTCGATTGATCAGCATGATGAGATAAGGATATGAGGTTTACATCCAAGGATGACTTACAGACTATAGAGTGGCTCGCCAAGATTAGATGGCCCCATGGCATTATTTGCCCATCCTGCAAATCGACAAATATATCCAACTTGGTTAAATCGAGAGGAATTTGGCAATGTAGATCTTGCAGATTTCAATTTGGTATTTTTAAAGGCACTTGCCTTGAGGGGACTAGACTTACTCCATTTGAATTAATAGCAGCAATAACCTTTTATTTAAGGGAATCATCGAGTAATTTTGATTATTGGGCGGTTGAAACACTCCCTAGACGAAATAGAAAGATACGGTTGGGTTCTACACAACGACGATGGCGTGGGCCAATAGGTGTTAGGGCCTTAACAAAGGGAGTTGGATCATACGCAACTGCCCAAAGACTTCACCTAAAACTTCGAAATATTCGAATTAATATAGATGTAAAATTAGAAGAGTTTTTAACTGACCTTTTTAAAGAACTTGGACCTTAGCTTTGCAGGTAATAATTCTTCTTTCAAATAACAATAAAACCCATCAGCCTTTTCATGACCAACAAGACGCAAGACCTCTGTGCCTTCGCTTGTGTTCTCAACCTCAAAAGTCAGCTTGTTTTTTGACTTGATTTTAATTAACTCAGAAATGGCAGCGACTTTAGTGTCTCCATTCAATTTATAGATAGCATTGTTATGTTGGAATGTAACCCACTCTTTTGGATTACTAGGCTTACTACTATTTAATCCATCTATTCTTTTAACCTCAGGATTCTTCTCTTTCCATTTTTTAAAATATTCAATCAACTCATCAACATTATTGTAGTGGCCATGATGTGGAACTTTAGACATAAGTATTCTCCTTCAGCTGTCTCGTTTTCGGTCGATCAACTAAAACACTTTAGACGTCTCATTTTGTTTCGCTAAGAGC
>JBPOJH010000141.1:0-6569 GCA_052033755.1 Bdellovibrionota bacterium
AAGAGGTCAAAGACACTGTGAATGCGTTTTTAACCAAAGGTAAAATTGTGAACGTCTATTTTACAGACTTTATCTATAACTAAGGTGGTTTAAATGAATCAAGTCTTATCACAAAGTGAAGTAGATGCCCTGTTAGCCGCCGTATCCGACGGCGATGTAGCCTCTAGTGATAAACCCGCGTCCTCTGGTGGAGGCGGCGGTGGTGGCGGAATCAAAGTCTCTAACGGAGCCGAAGACAAAGTCGTCGTCAGTTACGATTTAACCAGTCAAGATCGAATCATTCGTGGACGACTTCCGCAATTAGAAGTTATCTACGAAAAATTCATGCGCTCATTTCGAGTGTCATTGTCTTCGGCTCTTAGAAAAATCGCATCGTTAACTTTGGCCAGTACGGATTTTTTGAAATTTGGCGAGTTCATCAATACACTTCCCATGCCCACTTGTATGAGTGTCTTGCGTTTTTCTAATCTTCGAGGTTCGGCCTTATTAGTGATTGAAAGCAAATTAGCTTATGCCTTGGTAGATAGTTTTTTTGGTGGGGCCGATCGCCCTTACACAAAAATTGAAGGTAAAGATTTTACTCAAATAGAATTATCAATTGTCCGTAAGGTAGTGGATCTAGCCATTGAAGACTTAGAAAATGCTTGGTCCAGTGTTGAAAAGATCGGTGCTTCCTTTGTTAGAACAGAAGTAAATCCGCAGTTTGTGGGTATTGTGCCGCCTACAGACGTTGTAATCGCAACGACATTCGATGTGGAGTTAGAAAATGCCAATGGAACAATTACCGTCGTTATTCCTTATGCGACCATAGAACCCATCAAGCAAAAATTATCCAGCGGATTTCAAGTTGAGTCGGATCAAACAGATAAAAAAATATGGACCAGCATTATTCGCGATCAATTAATGGAAACTGAATTAAATATTCGTGTAGATCTGGGAGAATCAGAAATCACTTTGCGCGAGCTAATGGACTTAAAAGTCGGCGACGTCATTCCATTGGATCAAGACAGTTCGGCCGAGTTTAATATTCAAGTTGAAAATGTAAAAAAATTTAAAGGTTTCTACGGAATACATCATGGAACGGTCGCCGTGCAAGTGACTCGTGAAGTTCAAAAACAGTCTTAAAGGGGGATAGAATGGGTGACAGTTTAGATAATTTAGCAGATCAATTAGCCGCTGCGGAAGCGAATGACCCCAGTGCAGGTGCTAATTTAAAAGCGGTGCCATCACTGGGTGAAAATCAAGATCGTAATTTACAATTAATCTTAGATATTCCACTACGTGTGACCGTCGAGTTGGGTCGAACTAAAATGGCAGTCAGTGAATTATTAAATCTAAGTCAGGGTAGCGTTGTTGAACTTAGTAAGTTGGCCGGTGAGCCACTGGAAGTATTTGTAAATGACAAAATGATTGCACGAGGCGAAGCCGTGGTCGTCAATGAGAAATTTGGTGTTCGTTTAACAGATATTATCTCTACCAAAGAACGAGTGGAGCAATTGAAATGATTTCTAATCAATCTTCTAATACACGGAGACTATCAATTCAATTTTTAATAACCTCATTACTTTTAATGGGAGTCTTAAATTTTGCTGAAGCTGCAAAACCAACTTCTGCTAAAGCAGACACTTCTTCCGCTTACGGTAATACAGCGGTTGCTAACCCTGTAGGATCCAACAGTGCTGCAAACGGCGATGCGGATGCCAATGATTCTGCGCCGAACGCAGCGAAAATGGTGTTAAAAGATTTGGAAGAACCAATTCCTGAATTAAAAGAACTTAAGCAAGATATGTTGCATGAAAAAGAACTAGCCGTGTCTGCCCCCAAAGACACTCGTTCTGAAAAAGAAATCCCTGTGCAACTGGAAGCTTCCGTTAAGGCAAATACTGGTTCTAACTTATGGTTAAAACTTGTGATGACGGTAAGTATTTTAGGAATTGCAGGTGCAGCGTTTTATTTGTGGGCTCGAAATCAAAAACGTGGTTCCACCAGTAAAAATCAAATGACTCAAATTAAAATATTATCGCAAACACATTTAGGTCCTAAAAAATCCTTGGCTTTGATTCGTGTTGCGGGTGAAAGCATTTTGATTGGTGTGACAGATCAAAATATTAACTTAATAAAAGCTCTTAGTTTATTAGACGAAGAAGTTCCAGAAGAAGTGCCAAATAGTTTCAACAGTGCGTTTGGACAAATGCTAGGAAACAGCATGCACGAGTCAGAAGATTTTTCGATCGCTGGAATAAAAGATGTTGTGCAAAATCGTTTAAAAAGTTTTCGAGGCTAAAAGTAAACGCAACAGGAGCAATGGTAATGGAACAAAGTACTAACAATAAAACAAAAATGAATAGCTTAAAATGGATATCGTTAATGATGCTATTCAGTTTTGTTTTTGGCATCTTGGTTCCATCTTTAGCAACGGCACAAGTGAATAGCAGTGGAGTTACGTTGCCATCGGTGAATTTTGGTTTTAAGAATGTGGATAATCCCAATGAAGTTGTGAATGCTATTAAAATTATTTTAATTTTGACTGTATTGACTCTGGCCCCAGCTATTTTGATTATGATGACTAGCTTTACCAGAATCATCATAGTGTTATCATTTCTAAGACAAGCGATGGGTGTCCAGCAAATGCCGCCCAATCAGCTATTGGTGGGTTTAGCTTTGTTTTTGACATTTTTTATCATGGGCCCTGCATTTACGGATATTAATCAAAAAGCATTGCAGCCCTATATGGCGGGAAAGTTATCACAAGAAAAAGCCTTAGACGAAACTTTGGCTCCGCTTAGAAAATTCATGTTTAAACAAACGCGTTCACAAGATTTATCTTTATTTGTTCGCTTATCAAGAATGGAAAAACCAAAGACCTTAGCAGAAGTACCCACAATGGTTTTAGTACCTGCTTTTATTATTTCGGAAATGAAGACGGCCTTCCAGATTGGTTTTATTATTTTTCTTCCATTTTTAATTATCGATATGGTGGCGGCCAGTGTGTTGATGGCGATGGGTATGATGATGTTACCACCGATTGTTATTTCCTTACCATTTAAAATTATGTTGTTTGTCTTAGTCGATGGTTGGGCGTTGATGATCGGGTCTATGGTTCAGAGTTTCGGGTGAAACTATGGTACAAAGCTTTGGCTAAAGCTATGATAGTACAGATTTTCGGCTGAAGTTAAAAGGATGGGTGTTCGATGAATGAAGATTTAATTATAAACCTAGGGCAAGATGCTTTGAAAACGATGGCAATGTTGTCGGCTCCGATTCTTCTGAGTACCTTAGTAATTGGTTTGTTGGTCAGTGTTTTTCAGGCCCTAACACAAATCAATGAAGCCACGCTTAGCTTCATTCCTAAAATGTTGGTTGTGGCTTTAGTGATATTGATAGCTGGACCTTGGATGCTAGACGTGATGACACATTATACGGTGAATTTATTTGAAAATATAGCTTCATTTGTGAGGGAGTAAAATTGAACTTATACCATTTTCCAGAAGGACAAATTATCGCTTTTGCTTTGGTCTTTTTAAGATCCAGCGGTTTTGTTTTTTCTTGGCCAGTGTTCGGCAATAGCAATGTACCCACCCCGATGAAGGTTCTGCTAGCTTTGGTTTTTAGTTTAATTCTTTTCAGCGTTATTCCCATGGTAAACCCGGAAAAAATTAAAATTTCAGAGGACATATTATTATTGGCCATTCGAGAAGTGATCATAGGTGTTTTGTTGGGTTATATTTTAAGAATGTTTTTTTTCTCGATTTCTATCATGGGGGAAATTGTCAGTGTTTCAATGGGACTGGGATCTGCTCAATTATACAATCCTATTTTAGGAACGCAAAGTCATGTCGTGGAACAATTTCAAATGATGTTAGCCACTTTATTATTTTTAAGTATACAGGGACATCATTTCATGATCATGGGCTTGTCTCAAAGCTTCGATATCCTGCCAATTGGTGTAGTTGGTTTTAAAGCGCAGGGATTTTCTGGATTAACCATTATTACCAAAGAAGTCATTGAAATGGGTTTACGTATGTCGGGTCCCATTATGGTTTCCATTTTTGTCGCCAATATTGCGATGGGCGTATTAGGTCGAACTGTTCCACAAATCAATGTTATGGTCACTTCATTGCCCGTACAAATTTTGATGGGTGTTTTTATTTTAATTTTAACTATGCCTTTGTTTTTTTCAGAGATGAATCATTTCTTAGACACAATGGCGACTGAATTTATTTCCATACTGAAGGTGCTGTAATATGGCAGGTGATGATCAAGAAAAAACCGAAGAAGCCACGCAGACTCGACGGGATGAGTATCGTAAACGTGGTCAGGTGGCACAAACCAAAGAACTGGCTAGTTGTTTGTTTTTATTAGCTTCAGTCGGGGCGATCTATGGTTTAGGTCGATTTTTTCTATTGGAATTATCAGAAATATTTCATTATGCCTTCGGTGCCGATATGGTTCAATTGGTTCGATCCGGTGAAATTCTAGAAGCCGGAAAAATAGCGGGCGCAAAAATGTTTATTTTGATAGCTCCTGTTTTAGCCATCTCACTATTGATCTCATTAGGATCCACAGTCTTGCAAGTTGGTTTTTTACAAGTGGAAGATGCCTTTTCACCTGATCTAAATAAGATCAATCCTTTGAATGGATTCAAAAGACTATTTAGCTTAAAGCAGGTAGCAGAGCTTGTGAAAGCGTTTTTAAAGTTTTTGTTCATTGGTGGAATATTATATTTAGTCATGAAGACAGAAGTTTTTAAAATTCCAATGGCGTTACAGTGGAATGTTTCGCAAACGATTTCGTATTTGGGTGGAACGACGGCCAGAATTTTAGGATCAATTGGTATTGCCATGGCCGTGCTAGCAGTGGCGGATTATTTTTTCCAACGATGGGAGTTGGAAAAAGAAATGCGCATGTCCAAACAAGAAATTAAAGAAGAAGCTAAATCTCGAGAAGGGGATCCATTAATTAAATCACGTATCCGTAAAGTACAAAGAGAGATGGCTAATCGTCGTATGATGGAAAAAGTTCCTAAAGCCGATGTGATCATCACGAACCCTACTCATATCGCAGTGGCCTTGAAATATTCTGAAAATTTACCAGCACCTCAGTTGATTGCTAAGGGTGGAGATCTTATCGCTGAAAAAATCAAAGAAATTGCGAAAGAAAATAATATACCAATTATCGAGAACAAACCCTTAGCTAGAACTATTTTTAAAACTATGAAAATCGGTCAAGTCATACCTAAAGAGTTATTTATAGCTGTCGCAGAGGTGTTGGCCTACGTTTACAAATTGCGAAGAAAGGTTCGTAGAAGATAATGGAACAATTATTTCAATTTGCTAAAAAATTTGAAAAATACACGAAAAATACCGATTTATTTATAGCAATGGGTATGATCATCATTTTATCTGTGATGATTATTCCATTACCGCCATTTTTATTGGATGTGGCTCTTTCATTAAGTTTAGCTGTTAGTATTTTAATTTTGTTGGTTTCAATTTATGTGAACAAGGCTTTGGAGTTTAGTACTTTTCCTAGTTTGTTATTGATGACGACTTTGTTTCGATTGTCGTTAAATGTGGCCACAACTAGATTGATTTTGACTCATGGACATGAGGGTGTATCTGCTGCTGGTCATGTGATTCAAGCATTTGGTAACTTTGTTGTTGGAAACAATTATGTAATCGGTACTGTGGTCTTTATCATTTTGGTGGTTATTAATTTTGTTGTTATCACCAAAGGTTCGGGCCGCGTCGCGGAGGTGGCAGCACGATTTACATTGGATGCTATGCCTGGTAAGCAAATGTCGATCGATGCCGATTTGAATGCGGGTTTAATCAATGAACAAGAGGCTCGTCGTCGTCGTCAAGAAATTGAAATGGAAGCGGACTTTTATGGATCCATGGATGGTGCCAGTAAGTTCGTACGTGGAGATGCGATCGCGGGTATTGTGATTACTTTAGTTAATATCATTGGTGGATTGTTGATTGGTGTTTTACAAAAAGGTTTACCATTAGAAACAGCAGCTAAGTATTATACGATGTTGACAATTGGTGATGGTCTGTTATCTCAGATTCCAGCCTTAATTATCTCTACTGCGGCTGGTACAGTTGTGACTAGAAATTCTCGTTCTGGTAAAGACATGGGACAAGAAATTTCCTCGCAATTATTACTAAATCCAAGAGCAGTTGGTATCACTGGTGGAGTTTTATTTGCACTGGCTCTTGTTCCAGGGTTACCAACAGTTCCATTCATTGTGATGGGATCTTTTTTTGGATTGATTTCATTTGTAGTAAAAAAATATCAAGAAGAAAAAATCAATAACGAGAAAAAAGTGGAGGCCGAAGCAGCGGCCGCTCCCAAAAAAGAAAACATCGAAAGTCTAGTGCCCCTGGATATGGTCGAGCTAGAAGTGGGTTATGGTTTAATCAACGTTGTTGATAGTGAGAAAAGTGGTGATTTGTTAGAAAGAATAGTCAGTATTCGAAAACAATTTGCACTGGATTTAGGGATTGTTGTGCCATCGGTGCATATACGAGATAATTTGCAATTAGCTAGCGGTGAATATCGTGTGA
>JBPOJH010000023.1:0-144690 GCA_052033755.1 Bdellovibrionota bacterium
TTATAAATACTCAAAGGAGGTCCCTAGGCGAAATATAGGATAACAAGTTTATCCTTCCTTTGTCTCAAGGCAAACCCGTAGGAAACTCGGGGGCGCAAAGCTAAAGGGGCTTCGAATCTAGAAACTAAAAGATTCATGCCAGCCAGTCTGCCAGAGGAATCCATGACATCGCAAGGTGTTTTGGGAACAAAGCCGTTTGGGATTGTTCGCACTGGAAGGAAAAAACATGCAAAAAAATACAAAAAGGTTTCATTCCCCTTAGCCCACCTTTTAATTAGGATTATCGAAAGGTGGGCTTCCCATTTTAAGACGCTTTTTCATTTTTACTACCTTCTTTATATTTTCTTTTACTAAATTTGTATGAATTTAAAGTCTAATTATTCATTTCATCAATTTCTTAGCTTAAATTTCCGAAAAGATACTATCAGGTACTCCATTAAAATATAAAGGAAATGCAATGAAGCAGATGGCAGCTATTTTTTTCAATTCGATCTTGTCTTTGTTAATTTTATTTATCAGTGTGTCTTGTACTCGCAAAAATGAAGACGTCACTAAAATTCAATTCAGCTTGCCTTCAAAGGAACAATTACTAAAAATTTCTGAAAAACATTCATCTACAACTTTGGCCCCTCAAAGTAAAAATTCAAAATCCCAAAAGGTAAAAAAACAATGCGCATCTTGCGATGTCGCTCACGTTGTTTTTAATGTCAGTGGTCCCGGAATTTCTCCTAATATCGTTTGTAGCTTAGACTCCAAAAGATCCCAAGCTATGGGTCCGTGTGCAATCACTGAAGATAGTGTTAGTATTGAAGTCAGCACGGGAGAAAATCGTCTTTTCCAAGTGGCTTTAGTTTTACAAGATACAGCAACGAACGAGATGACTTTTTATTATGGGGACCATCCGCCCATTTCTTTAACCGCAGGAACTTCACCCACTATTTCCATACCGGTGGATGTGATGGGAACAGCCAATGGCCTTGAAGGTGAAGTCCATGGACGCTATTTAACAAGTCCTAATCAGGGCCCGACAGGTATTATCGAAATGTCGTTACAACCCCCCGACAACAAACCAGCCATGACCGTTATGAAACAAGAAATTTACAACGGCTATTTCAAAGTTTTTGCCCTTGGTGGTGTTTCATTTTTGTATTCCGCCAATGGACAAACTTTATTTGGTGGAGCTAAAACATTAGAAGATTTTATTTCCATGGATCAAGATTCAACAGATAAAGTCGCCGTCGACAGCCATGTCCACAACGGCACAACGAAATACTCAGTGCTTGGTTTTTATGGCCCTGGCGTTGCCACCGAATACGCTTGTGAGGAATCCAACTGCACCGGCACCGAGTTTGTCGATTACTTTCAACTGACGCCGACAAACTCCAGTCGTTTTGTGACTCCCTTTAAAGTGGCGGCCAATGCCAGCAACCTGCTGACTTTAACCGGCACGACTTTGACTTGGGATTACTTACCCAACGTCAGCTCCGCCCTGGATGGAGTTCATGTATACTATATTCCTTCGATAACACCAAACTTATTGCAACCTTATTATCTGGATGAAAATCAAATCGATTGCGCTAGTTTGTTACAATTACCGGGAGCAATTGATAAAGGATTTATTCCCATCTCAACGACCTCCATTAACTTAGGCTTCGCCCCGCCCTCAGACAGTATGACTTTCATTTGCCCTCAACGCGCGGGACAGGTATTAACTTCTGCGATCACTTATCCAAAATCCAACAGTAGCGGCGATCCAAATCAAAAATATCTGCGAATGGAGTTAATGACGGCTGGTCAATATAATACAGATGGCTACAAAGTTACAAAAGGCGAATGTTACTCGGTACAATTTAAACTATTTCAAGGTCAAGGCACTAATACCACTTACTTGGATCCCAGTGGTAGCAGCTTGCCGCTTAATATTGACACCAGCAACTTAGGAGCGGGTCAAATACTAACGACTTGTGGAGGATCTACAGTTAATTCTGTGAGTTTGCCCGATGGCCAACAAAACAGCCCATCTTATTATTTTGTGGCCAACTCAACGGGAGTATTTAATCCCACTGTAAGCTTAAGTGATAACAATATAATATTTGATGGCACTCACAACCAAATACAAGCAGATCTTCCGGTTATTAAAGTCACCTCTCCGGCTCAAGTATTACAATCCACGTGCGTTGGAATCACGATTAGCAAAGAAAAATTCGAAGGCGGCCCATTAATGAACGGCTCGACTTCAGTCACGTTATCAGACATGGCTAATTTTTATTTGCGCTCCAGTAGCGACTGCTCGACGGGTTCAACAGCAATGATTAGCTCTGGTCCCCTCACGGTCTATTTTAAATTAATGTCGGCGGTCAATGTCGATTTAACATCATACATTTCTGCGACTGGATATCAGACAGTCGTTACTAACATCATTCAACCTGGAAATTGAGCTCGTCTGTCCTCAGTATTATATCTGCCTACGTTAGAGAATTTATAAATTGGCAAGTGTTCCATGATGACCATCAGTTTAGTGAACTCTTACGGAGTCCCTTTAGTCACTCCTCATATGATTACTGTTGATTTAGCTACCGAAGCCGTTGGATCAATTGTCAAAGATGGATTTTATCACAACGGAGATTGCACCAATAATATCAATGACTCAAGCCCACTCGTGATGAACACCGGAACTTTTGGTCAGAATTTTATTTTAAGCCCTCCGAGGTCAATAATAATTTTAAGATTTATTATCAATCCGATAGTTACGTCGCCTATGACTGCAGCGATTCCTTTCAATCTTTCTCGGTCAGTAATTTCACCAGTAGCAACTATATCAACCTGAACATACCTCGATTTAATGGCAAACGAATCGTTGGTGACCATGAATTTACCGCTGGCTATTTATACGAATAACGCTGGTAATTGCAGTTATGCCCTCAATCCCGTTCATAGTTTTATAGCGACCTGGCTCAAGGTTTTATCTCCCTTCGTACCAATGATGTCGACAGCTCGATGAACTGTAAAACACCATAAAATAAGCATTCTATGGTGTTCCTATATCAAAGTTAATGTACTACCAATTCAGATCTATAAGTTCTTATGAAAATTTCGTTCTTTCTTGCTTCTATTCCCTAAACTGATCATTCTTAAAATATGACCAAGGATAATATACAAATTATTTTACTTTTTTATATTGGAACAATGATCGTCAATCTAGCCATCGCCATCATTCAATGGCTAGACCACAAAGGCCCTGTACAAAAATATTTACTGTGGTACTGGATCACATTAAGCGTAAGTGTTGTTGCGAACTCATTTCCACTTACAGATCATTTAAGCATTGGTATAGTATCTGGGATTGGCACTTTTGTTTCTCAATGGATTTTGGGATCAGTGTTAATTAGTTCCACATTATTGAATTTAGATGCACAACCTGCCTCTGAAAGGCACGGCGCTCAAAGTTTTAGACCGTTAGCAAAAGTACCTCTTTCACAATTTTCGAAATTGAGTTTGCTGTGTTATGGGATTAGTTCAGCCTTTGGTTTGCTTTTATGGAACTTAAATGCTGCGTTTGAAGTATTTGGCTTTTTTTTAGTGCTAGGAGCTGCCGCTCCATTTTTTATCGCCGTCTATATGACGTATAAAAACCGTCAACAAAAGTATTCTTTAATTCAAAAGTCATTTGTCGTCATTGGCCTTTTAATGTCCTTGCACTACTTAGATTGGTCTTACTTTCGCCCTCGACCCGAGCTTTTTGCCACAGGTCTGTTAATCGCGTTTGCCTTGCTACACATGATGTCCATTTTATGTCCTGCTTTAGCTAACGAACATAGCTTATTAATTCGAACTGAAAAACTAGAATCAGAAATTCAAATACGAGCGGAACAAATAAAGACCAAAGAACTTCAATTGGCAGCCAGCAATAAAATGGCTAGCCTTGGCCGAATGGCTGGCGGCGTTTCCCATGAAATTAACACTCCGTTAGCCATCATCAGTATGCATACTGAGAATTTATTATCTTACAAAAACACCAGCGAAGTTCCTCCAGAGGAGTTTAAAGAATCCTTGCAGAAAATTTTAAACACCACAGATCGTATTTCAAAAATCACTTCAGCCTTACGAAAAGTGTCTAGAGATCAGATATCTACAGAAAGAACAAAAACCAATTTGAATCAATTAATACAAGAATCACTTTCATTTTTCCATCAACGATTTATTGATAGTGGTATTCAACTCGAGTTGAATTTACCAACGTATATCGTGGAGTGTTTTTGTAATCCCGTTGAAATTTCGCAGATTTTAATTAATTTACTAAATAACTCTGTGGATGCATTACAGGGCCTATCTGCCACTGATCTACCACAGACAGCCAATAAAAATATCATCCTGCATTTAAAACAAACTTTAAAAAACGGCGAAAATTTTGCTCAAATTAAAATTGTCGACTCAGGTCATATTGACCCCGGTGTGGCAGAAAAAATCATGGACCCCTTTTACTCAACCAAACCCATTGGCGCAGGCACCGGCCTTGGTCTTAGTATTTCACTATCGATTGCCAAAGCACATGGTGGTATCTTATATTTAGATACAAACGCTCCAAATACTTGTTTCATTTTGGAAATTCCACTGGAGCAAAAGCTGATTACTAATGAGCTTTCTAGACAAGCTGGAGCCTAAATATAAATTCTGTGCGACAATTAGGGATGTTCCACTGGACAAGGGTAAAAAATGTCTACAGAATAATAGTGTCAACTTATGGCTAGAGTCTCGCTCAGAGACTCAATTTAAAATTGGAATACAGCAGACTAGGCATTTACAGTTAAAGGAATACAAGCGTAATGGATCTTAGTTACCAAGTGAAAAAGATTAAAAAAATTTTAGTTGTCGACGATGAAGAGGAAATTCGTTTATTGCTTTCCAAATTTTTAAAGCGCCAAGGATTCGATGTGGAAACGGCTTGTGACGGCCATGATGCCTTACTAAAAATGAAAATCTTTAAAGCAGATTTAATTTTGAGCGATATTTTAATGCCTGTTTGTGATGGCTATGATTTTATCAAAAAATTAGAAGTTGAATTCAAGCCACAACTACTTTTGTTTTTTATCTCAGGCTACATGGGCACTAAAATGAATGAACTAAAAAACAAAACCTTCGTCAAAGGATTCATGGAAAAGCCAATCAAAATAAACACCTTACTTGATCAAATTAAAGAGCTAGATTATCAACTTTGCCTATCACTGGAAAATCCCCCCACGGATTCCACACCACCAAAAACCTTAAAGTAATCGGCTTTACTTCTCTAAATACCAAGTCCAATAATTAATTATCCAAGGCGCAAGCTTGAAGCTGTATTGTAATACAGCGAAAGTACAGCGCCGATTCAGCGGCGCCAATCCAGCCGCAACGATGGAGAATTATTTATTGGACTTGGTATTATCTGACTTTGTAGGTGGCCTGCATAATGCTATTCATCTCGACTTGAAGTTTTGCCAAGGCCGCCTTCGCAAAACTTTTCGCATCAATTCCAAAATCATTCAGACTTACTGTTTCTACGGGAGTGCCTTCATTCGTAATATTCACTGCAAAGTGCACCAATATTCCAGCCGTAGAACGTGTCGCAATACTAATGGAAAGCTTCGCCGGACCCCAATACAAATCATCACCCGATCGATGCAGCCGTAGCTGCATGGAATCTGTCTGAACCCCATCCGCATAGATTTGCTCTTCCAATAGGTCCTTAATAATAGCTGCAAATAATCTTTGCAAGAACACGCCAGTGATTAATCGCTCGTCAAAAATTTCAAAAATAAAATGCAACATTTCCTGACCTGCGATCACGGCTTTTTCACGCAAGTCTTCGCCATCCTTCATATTCGCAAAGCTAATATCACAGGGTCCAATAAAGGCCACAGCACTTGGACCCAATACTCCATAATTTAAATACGCAAACAGTGAGCTTAACTGCTCACCCGTGTATTTTATTTTTTTGGATATCCAATAAGTTTTAAACCAGTCGGTTTTTAGATTTTCTTGTTTCATGACTATCCTTTAGATTTATCCTTTTAAATAAAAACCCTGCGTATCCACTCCAGCTTGTACAAAAGCACGCCGAGAACGCTGACAAGACTCACACTCCCCACACCATAATTCGAACGCCTGATAGCAGGGCCATAATTCTTTCCAAGGGACGTGCAATGTTTGACCCAATTTCACGATTTCAGTTTTCACTAAATCCGTCGTATAACACTGCACCTGCACTTGATTACTAGTTGAAAAAGATAAGCTTTCGGTCAATTTTTCTAAAAATTGTTGTGAGTTATCAGGAAAGGTGGTTGCCTCTTCTTTATTAAAACCGGGAATGACATAATGGGCGTTTAGACTTTCTGCAAACCCTGCAGCAATATTTAATAAAATACCATTTCGATTTGGCACCCAAACACTTTTGGCTGTCTGCAAGGAAACCTGATAATCATCCATCGCCACATCCGCATTTTTGGGAATATCTTCATCGATTTGAATTAAACTAGATCGCCCAAAATCTTTAAAAAATGATAAATCTAAAACTTTGTGAGTAATACCTAAATTGGCACATAAAGCGGCTGCCTTTTGAATTTCTTTAGCAGCAGCCCGCTGTCCATAATTAACGGTTAAAGCTAAAACAACTTTTGTCTGCGCATGAGCTTGATATAAATTCACCGACGAATCCAAACCCGCACTTAATAAGACGACAGATTTAAACTGATTTTTTGAATGCATTTCTATAACTCCGACACTGGCTCTTCATTATGTTTTTTAGGCTCGTTATTTTCATGGTAGTCACTGATTTGACTGTCACTAACTATCTCGCTTTGCGCTTGAATATCTTCCAATAAGATTTGAATCCGCATCTGACCACCAAAATGATTGCGTTGCAGATCACCTATCAACTGCACTTCTTGCCCCATTAAAGATTTCAAGTATTTTGGATCCTTTGGTGAAAAGGCCAAGATCTCGATCTTTCCCTGGTTAGCAAATAATTTAATATGACCACCTTTTAATTCCTGCACACGAAAAATAGTTATATTTTTAAATAAAAATTTCGGCGCTGGAAATTGTACACCAAATGGCCCCATACTTTCAATCCACTTGACTAAATTCATTTGCAAATCAGAGGCTTCCAATTCCAGATCGTAAAAAGAACTTTCTTCTTTTTTCTGCATGGGAATTTTTTGAAAATATTTTTTCAAAGCCCACAAAAAGCCTTCCGCATTTTTTTCTTCCAATTCAAAACCCGCTGCGGATTCATGACCACCATAACGAAGCAGAAATTCCTTTGCCGAATCCAACGCCTCTACTAAATTGGCCTTACCACCATCAGGCAAACGACAACTTCCCGTGATACGACTCGTGACTTTATCCTTACAACCTACAAAAATGGGACAATCATAAACCTTTGATAACTTCGTGGCGATTAGGCCTATGACGCCTTTATGAAACTCTTCCGAAAACACAAAAACAAATTCTTCATGCTCCCAACTTTGCAATAAATCCGAAGCCAATCCCTCAGCCCAATCTTGCAACTGCACTCGCTCTTTGTGTTGAGTCATTGCTGCCTTCGCTAATCCTCGACTGGCGATATCATCCGTCGTTAAATACAGATCCCTGGGTAAAACCGCTCCCTCCATTCGCGACAATGCATTCAGCTTTGGAGCAAAGCGAATCCCCACATCATGTGAACTTAAATCACGATCTAACAAACCTAGCTCGGCTAACAGGGCTCGCAAGCCTGGTCGCTTCGTTTGTGCCAATTCACGCAGTCCTTGACGAACCAACACACGATTGTCACCCACCATCGGCACCATATCAGTGATGGTCGCAATACAAAAACAATCCAGCAAACTTTTTAGTTGAATTTGTTCTTTCGTGATTTTTTCTTTTTGCAGCAAATAAGAAGACAAAGCACGGATTAAATAAAATGCCACTCCGGCACCGGCTAAATAACCCAATCCACTCGTGCAATCCTTACGATTGGGATTCACCACACAATAAGCTTCTGGTAAATTTTCCAAAGGAGCGTGATGATCCGTAACTATCACGTCGATATTTAATTCTTTCGCACGTACACACGCTTCAAAAGACGTGATCCCAACATCGACTGTTAAAATTAATCCGACACCCACGCTAGCTAATTCTTCTACTAAGTGCGTATGAAATCCGTAACCATCTTTTAATCGAAGTGGTTGCACGACCTGTAGTTGCGCAAAACCCAATTGTGTCAAACCATCATACAACAAGGCCACACCACTTGTGCCATCCAAATCAAAATCACCATAAATGACGACTTTTTCCTGCCTAGACCATGCAAGCGAAAGTCGCTCTACAGCTTTCGTCATATCCACAATGGAAAAAGGATCTGCTAGATGACTTAAATTTATATCAAAATGTTTTTTTCTTAAAGTTGGATCAATGTATCCACGTAAGAACAATAATTTGTCGACGATTAAAGGTAGCTCCCCCGACGGAAGAAACTCCTTCCAATTCGCTTCAAGAGGCCTTCCAAAAGAAGACCTTCTGCGGGGGCTATCCCATTTGTTTGACAAAATTAGCCTCGTACTTTGATGAGATTTAATTTTTCAGTAAAGATAATAAATGGCGCTGCCACATAAATCGAAGAGTACGTACCAAATATAATACCTATACAAATTGCAAAGGCGATATCAGAAATTGTTCCACCTGCAAAAATATATAAACAGATCGAGGATACGAAAACTGTTCCAGAAGTAATGATGGTTCTTTCCATCATATCGTTGATCGCCTTATTGATAATAAACTTGATTCCACGATCCGCATGTTCATGCTCTGTCTCACGAATTCGGTCAAAAACCACAATCGTGTCATTTAACGAGTAACCCATCAAAGTCAAAATCGCTGCTAAAATCGGAATATTAACTTCTTTACCGACTAAAACAAAGATTCCTAAAGTGATAACAGCATCATGAAATAAACAGATCACTGCGCCTGGAGCATACTTGTAATCAAATCGAAGACCGACATAAATCAAGATCACCAAAAGACAATAAAAAATAGATAAAAATCCATTTCGTTTTAATTCAGCACCGACTTGTGGTCCTACGCTGTCCACACGACGAAATTCAGGCTGATTCGCTGCAAACTGCGTGTTAATATTTTCTTTCAACTTACTGACCTGCTGGTTTTGTAAATCATTTGTTTCTTTATCGTCTTTACCAACGGCACTTTGGAAACGGACGATAAATTCACTTTCTTCGCCAATTCCTTGCACGTGCACATTACGTAAATCCTGTTTTTCGACGAACTCGCGCAAACTGGACATTTCCACTTTTTGAGCGAACTTCACCTGCAACTCGGTACCACCCGCGAAATCAATTCCGTAAGTCACACCACGTACTGCTAGATAAATTAAAAAACCCACTACGAGTACCAAAGATACAGAACCGAAAATTCCAATTTTTCCGACAAAGTCAAAGCGGCCATAACCTTCTTTGCCACCTACGATTCGACCCGTTTTAGGGATTGAAGCCTTAGTAGTGGCCTCTTTGGAATTGTTGTTTTTGTTCGAACCATTTGTATTTTTATTTATTTCATTAGACATGTTTTATTCCCTCAAAACAAAATTAAACCGATAATTTTTTAAAACCAAAACGATGAACCAAAATATCCACAATCCATTTTGAAACGAAAACGTTCGCAAACAAGGTCGTCACGATACCAATCAACAACGTCACCGCAAAACCTTTCACAGGACCAGTTCCAAAGTACAACAATATCACTGCCGTTGCGGCCGTCGTGATGTTGGCATCTAAAATCGCTGACATCGCACGATGATACCCTTCCTTAATCGCATAGGTAAAACTACTTCCTTTATGAATCTCTTCACGCATACGTTCATTAATCAACACATTCGCATCCACGGCATAACCCACCGTCAAGGCGATACCCGCAATACCTGGTAAAGTTAAAGTAGCGCCCAATGAACTTAACAATGCAAACACGCAGATCAAATTGATTAACAACGCGATATCGGCAATCAATCCCATCCCTTTGTAACGAAGAACCATAAATACGAAAATAATCAAAGCTCCGACCATAGATGCAAATTGCGCTTTTTTAATAGAGTCAGATCCCAAAGTAGGTCCTACGCGACGCTCTTCCAACTGTTCTAAACTGGCAGGCAAAGCTCCCGCACGTAATGTTGTAGAAATCATTTTAGCTTCATCTAACAACTGATCACGACCGCGAGAACCTCCCAATGTAATCACTGCTCGACCATCACCAATCGCGGTTTTTAGCATTGGCGCCGTCTTGACAACTTTATCCAATACAACGGCCAATCTTTTTCCAACATTATTACCAGTCACTTCTTTAAATTTGGCCGCACCAACAGCGTTGAATCTTAATGACACTTCTGGAACACCATATTGGTCAAAACTAACACCAGCATCATCTAAGGCATCACCTGATAAGCCCGTATCCGTACGCACTAAATAAGGAATCTTACCTGACTCGATATTTTTCACATTTCCGCTACGTTCAAATAACACCATCGTTTTAGCTGGCAATTTAGCAGCGATATCTGCGTTTAACTTTTTAATATACTCTGAGTATTTTGTATTTTCTAAACTGTAGCCACCCGCTTTTTCAGCATCTTCGATGATCTTCGGTAAATCCACTGGTGTTTCTTCGTCAGCAACAATCATAAAATCAAGCTTAGCTGTTGTGTTGATCAATGACTTCGCTTTTTCCGCATCGGCCATACCTGGTAATTGAATTAAAATTCGATCCGCACCTTGTTGAGAAATACTTGGCTCGGCCACACCGAATTCATCGATACGATTCCGAATCGTTTCGATTGATTGCTGAATGATTTTTGATTTATAATCTCTTAAGTAAGTTTCAAGATATCTTAATGTCATTGATTTATCAGTCTGAGTAATAATCAACAAACTGGTACTATATTGAGCATTGCCATTAATAAACTTAGCTATTGCATCCCCTTGAGCCGCATCTGCGTAACTAATTTCAATTTCGCCATCTGCAGGCTTAACCACTTTAATATCTGCATAAGAAATATTTTCTTTAGCTAGTTCGGCCTTTAAAACTCCAGTTAATCGCTGTGAACTTTCCCCCACAACTCCAGCCACATCCACACCCATTACTAAATGCAAGCCACCTTGAATATCCAAGCCATAATTTAATTTTTTATTTCCAAACCACCACTTATCGCCAACCGTCATCAAATTTGGTAGCAACATAACGATAGCGGCTAAAATAAAAAATACTGATACTCCTGTGCGGGCACGAAGATTTTCCATGAGTTTCCTCTCTCTGACTTATTATTTTATTATTTGTTTTCTTTTTTACCTTTTGATTCTTGCAAAGAGGTCTGGGTACCTGCAATGTTTTTTCGAAGGATTTTTAAATTAACACCATCTGCCACTTGAAGCATCACAAATAAATCTGTGACGGATTCAATTCGTCCCATAATTCCTGATGTTGTAAATACATACTCACCTGGCTTTAATGCAGCCAAAAAAGACTCTTGTTGTTTCATGCGCTTACTTTGAGGACGAATGATCAAAAAGTAAAAGATCACAAATATAAATGCAAAAGGTAATAGCATTTCAAAAATACTGGGTTGAGCGGGTTGCATAAAGCCTCCTTTGGCAACATTTGGCAACATTTGGCAACATTCAATAAATTGGTTATCCAATAAAGATATTGGATTATTCATGTTTTTCTGAAAGATGCAAGCCCCGGCTTTTGTTAGCTTAGAAATTATGCGGTTATACCAATTCCAAGCAATATCTGATGAATTTTTACCCTTATTATTAATTCAAAATTAGTGCGAGTGTCTTAAATTGATATACAGATCCTTCGACTTCCCTCCGAAAAGCATTTATGGCAATTCAAATTAATGGCAAATCTTTATACGACTCCGTTGGCGGTAAACCTACCTTAGAAAAGGTGCATAAAATCTTTTACGATAAAATTTATAAACACCCTTGGATTGGGCAGTTTTTCAAGGACGTCCCACAAAAAATTATTGAAACTCAACAAACTGATTTCATGTCCGATTTGATGGGAGGCCCTAGTAAATATTGTGGAAAACTTCCCGTTGCAGCTCACAAACATATGTTCATCGATGAAGAACTTTTCCAACTTCGCAGTCAACTGTTGCGCGAGTCCTTGCAGGAAGCACAACTGACGGCAGAATGTATAGAGGCCTGGCTGAAATTAGATGGAGCTTTTAAAAAAGGTATTCTGAAAAACTCGATTTCGGAATGTGAAAAACGCTTCGCCACCGATGAAATTTTAGCCTTTCAAAATCCAGGCAAAAAACAATCCGCCTAATATAAAAACAGGAGACCTACCGCATGAGCAAAGAACCAAAAATAGTTGAAAAAAGATGTGAGATCGTTGACCTACAAAAAGGAACCTATCATTGGTGCGCCTGTGGCGAATCCAAAAAACAACCCTTCTGTGATGGCTCTCACAAAGGCACAGAAATAACTCCCGTCCAATTCGAAGTCACCGAAGAGGGCCCCGCCAAATTGTGCCTTTGTAAGCACAGCAAAAAAGGCCCTTACTGCGATGGCAGTCACGGCAAACTCTAACCGAGTCCAACAAAAACTAACTGTCTAATATTTTTACACCTGGCTAACCATTCACGGTCAGCCTTATTTCATTGTATGTCGGTGAGCCTTTTACTCATGTCCTGAAAAGCCTTTTGCTTGTTATATGACGTAAACCTTCTGTTCTTGGACTGACTCTTGCAAACAATTTATTTATTAGCCCAAGAATTCACAAGGAGTCAGACATGAACATCCGATCCATTTTTCAGATTTTACTACAAGTAATGATGTTAGGTTCTGTGATCGTCGCCTGCGGTAAAGATAAAAATGAAGAGGCTCCAGTTAAACGATTTGGCTCCAAAGATGGAATTGGTGCTGCGAGTGCCGTGAATGCCGATGGTTCTTTGGTCTTAAAGGACTATGCAGATAATGTGGAATATAAATTTTCGAATCTAAAAACCAGCGAAGCGAACTCGCAAGTTCTTGTGCAACTGGATTTTTCGATCAACCAAGAAACAAAAGCCATCTCAATGGTGATTGATAGAAGTCAACAAACACAAAACTCTTATGATTATTCAGATTCGGCTTCTTCAGCATCCAATACGAACGCTAATGCGTGGGACTCTGGTAATAGCGTCACCGCAGAATTGAAGTGGGGCTACGCCTTTTTTATGGCTCGATGTATTGGGAATCCTTGTAAAACACTTTACTTAAATATTGTTGTTTATGCCAAAGACGCGCAAGGGAAATACACCTATGCCCCACGACAAATTGGACAATTTTTTGATCTTGAAAATAACTCTAGCTTTCAATGGAGTTCCAATAAAGGTGAACCCATTAAAATGATGTCAGACCTAGTTCATACTGTTGATACTGAATATGATCGACTGTTAACCGTACAACAAAACTAAGGCTTCGTTGAAAAGCAATAAATGGCGATTATACCAATTTCAATAAATACAGCAGGATTAGTAAATACTTTTGGGTCAAATAGAATTCAGAATTTGCAAAATTAAACTTATAATAATCACCAAGGGCACAAAGTATTTCAAAGCCCAACGCCAGTACGGAAATAAGGCTTGTGTTTCAATTTTGTTTTCATCAATAAATTGACGCTTTTTTTCCATCTCGCTAAGGCCGTGACTGATGGCTAAACTTAAACCCAAACCCACTAATGGCAAACATCCATTAATAAGAATCGCATCCAGCCACTCTAAAAATCCTTTTGAGTTTTTAGAAGCTCGAAATATCACCGAAGAAAATGCGGGAATCGCACTCAGTAATAAGATCAATCCACCCAAAGTCCAAACCACTTCCATACGTTGCACTTTCCACTTTTTCTTTTTCGACCAATCCAGCGCATTAGAGACAATGACTTCCATCAATCCTAGACTGGCTCCCAATGCTGATAAATACAAACACACAAAAAAAGCCAATCCAAAAAAAGCACCACCTGGTAAACTCATCAAAAACCTTGGTAGCGTTTCAAATAGCAAACCAGGATCTGTGCGAGTAGCCCCAAGTTCCACACTTCCAGCACCCAAAGCAATTGGAAAAATCAATAAGCCGGCCGTCAAAGACAAAAACGTATCAACGATCGTCACACGAAAACCACTGGAAGCAATGGCATCTGAGTCCTTCAGATAACTACCGAAAGTCACCATCGTTCCAAAGCCTACGCTTAATGTGAACAACACATGGCCAATTGCATGCGAAAAACTAGAAAGGCTCAGCTGAGAAAAATTAGGATAAAATAAAAAACGTAAAGCCTCGCCACTACTAGGTAAAGACAATGATTTAATAACTAACGAGACTAACAAGACTGCAAACACCGGCATCATCGCGCCCACCCAGCGCTCAATACCATCTTGCACACCTTTTAATACAACCACTAAGGTCACAAGAATATGAACGCTTGCTAATAACATTTGCATCCAACCACTTGTTAACAAGGGATCCAATGAAGGATCAAAACTGGTCGTCATCGGCGAAAAAAGAGCAAAGAAAAATTGCGTCATGAAATGCAAGACCCAACCACTGATAACGGCATAGTAAGACAGCACGACTACACTTAGTAAAAACGATAATCGCCCCACCCACTTTAAAGACAACCAACGACGCGTACCAAAGATCGGAATGGGTTGCAGGGACTCTGTCGACAACACCACCCCTTGACGAAAAGTCCGACCCAATATTAATTCGCCCACCAACAAAGGTAAACCCACCGTTAAAGCAAATAATAAATAAAGAACAACAAAGGCGCCGCCGCCATTTTCGCTAAGGATATACGGAAAACGCCAAAGATTTCCCAGGCCCACCGCAGAACCGATGGCCGCTAGATAAAATCCCAGTCTTGTTTTCCAATACCCTCGTTTTTCCACCTATTCGCCTTTGCCCTTGCTTTTCATCACAAAGATACGAATTGGAATTCCAAACAAATCAAATTCCGTCTTTAATTGCTTAATTAAAAATCTTCGATAGGCGTTATCCACCCCATCGGGATGATTCGCAAAAGCAATGAACGAAGGTGGCTTCTGAAAGGTTTGAGTCAAATAGTAAAACTTCACATTCACCACTCCATACACCGGAGCCGGTGCTTTACGAATGGCTCGCAAGAAAAAGTCATTTAATTCCTTCGTCGAAATGCGTGTACTTAGTTTTTCAGCCATCCACTGCACTTTTTCCATAAGCTCCGAAATACCTGTTTTATTTTTTGCACTGGTAAATATCACAGGCACATCGGTATAAAAATGAAATATACGCTCACATTGTTCTTTAAAGGCTTTTCTAAACTCGGGTATTTCACGACCTAAATCCGATTTATTCGCAACGACAATAACACCCTTGTGATCTTCGATGATGGATTCTAAAATCTTGGCGTCTTGATCTGTTGGCCCCTCGGTGCCATCAATCATCAATAAAACGACATCCGCCTTACGAATCGAATCATGAGATTTAAAGGCGGCGATAATCTCTACGTCCTCTTCGCGACGAGCTGACTTGCGAAGTCCCGCTGTATCCACTAAAATATAACGCTTATCTTCAAAAATAAAAGGTGTATCAATGGCATCGACAGTCGTTCCTGCAATATCAGAAACCATCATGCGTTTTTCATTCAACAACGCATTCACCATACTGCTTTTACCAACATTGGGCTTACCCACTATCGCGATGGTCACACCGTCTTTCAGTTGAACTTTATCGTCTGGCAATTGTTTGTGAATCCACTCTAAGGTTTCGGCCAAACCAGAACGCGTTTCAAAACTGGTGACAACCATATCATGACCGAACTCATAAAATTCCATCTTGGCATTTTCATGTTCATAAGGAGAATCCACCTTATTAATTAACAACAAAAATGGCTTTCCAGCTTCTTTTGCAATGCGAAGCAAGTCACGGTCTTCAGGCAATAACCCGGCACGACCATCCATAACAACCAATAACAAATCCACAGTTTCTAAAAAATCGACCACTTGTTCACGGATTAATTTTGAAAACACATCTGTGCTTTCAGTAATCCCACCCGTGTCGATAATATCAAACATCTTATCCCAGATTTCACAGGTTTCGATTTGAATATCCCGAGTCACACCTGGCTGGTTTTTAACGACAGCTTTGCGCGAATTGGTTAGAATGTTAAATAACGTCGATTTCCCCACATTGGGGCGACCAATGATCGCCACCTTGGGAATCGACAAAAAATCACTTCTTGTTGTTTTCATTCGTATAACCTAATTCCTTCATTAACATTGTATTTTTAACCCAGTCCTTGTGTACCACTTGCAGTTTTAAGAATACCTGCATACCAATCATGTCCTCGATAGCCTTACGAGCTTTCGATCCGATTTCTTTAATGACTTTACCTCCGGAACCAACCACGATCGATTTATGACTTTCTTTTAAAACCATAATGTCCGCATAGATCTTTGGCATGGTTTCGCTTTCATCAAATTTACGAATCTTGACTGAAATCGAATACGGGACTTCTTGTTCTAAGCATTCAAAACACTGTTCACGAATGATTTCTTCCGTTAACTCACGCACAGTGTGGGGAGTAAAAATATCATCTTCGAACATGGGTTTTTGACTTTCTGGCAAATTAGCAAAAATCGTTTTGTAAAATTGCTCTTGGAATTCCTGCAAGTCCCCCTTCCAAGATTGAGAAAACTCTAAATACCCTTTAAAATTATTTTTATCCGTGTAAGTGCGAAGAACTTCTTTGATTTTTTCTCCACGAATAGCCAATTGAGCCATGTCGACTTTGTTAATCACAGCCATCCAAGGCTTGCGACTTTCAAGGACCAGTTCGATCACTTTTTCGATGTCTGCAAAACTTTTTGCATCGACGTTTAAAACCGCTACAATAAAATCGCTATCTTCCATCACTTCCTTAGCCTCAATAGCTAAAAAGCCATTCAAACCCTTTTCGGCTTGAATGATCCCCGGAGCATCGACAAACACGACTTGTCCTTTTTCTGGTCCTGATTCCTTGGTCACAACACCCAACATACGTCGACGAGTTGTTTGCGGTTTTGCACTGACTATGGAAACCTTTTCTTGCACCAACGCATTCATCAGTGTTGATTTTCCCGCATTAGGTTGACCGATTAGGCCAACAAATCCAGCTTTATACATACTTTTTTTCTCTCTTTCATCGCTCATTAAATTTGATTTAACTTAATTCAATTTGATTTATTAATTCATCATTTCAATAAAAACATAATTTCCATCACTCACTTTTTTTTATTTTCTTTTCCACATCGATAATTTTATAGCGATTGGTTTTAATTTTTTTATCCCAATCCAAAGCCCCTGTTTCGTTCTTTAATATCTCCATTGCTTTTTGAGCCGCTATTTGCTCTGCTTGTTTTTTACTACGCCCCGTTCCTGTTGCCAGCAATCGTTGATTGATTCTGACGGCCACTGTAAATGTTCGATCGTGCGCCGGTCCTTCCATGGAAGTCACCTCATAAACAGGGACATCTTTTAGCACGGCTTGTACTGTTTCCTGTAATTTAGTCTTGTAATCTAAATCTAAATTCGATCCGCTTTCCATTGTGCCGACTTGATTTTTAAAATCAGCCTCGACTTGCTTGCGAACAAACTCCAAGCCCTGATCCTTGTAGATGGCGCCAATTAAGGCTTCATATGCAGACGCCAATAAACGCGGTTTTTCGCGCCCCTGACTGGCTAACTCGCCCTTACCCATTCGAAGTACGTCACCTAATTTTAACTTATGCGCCACTTGTGCTAACGCCGCCTCATTCACTAAACTCGCGCGAAACTTGGATAAACTCCCCTCGTTTTCATTGGGGAATAAATCGATCAAAATATCTGCTAATAACAAATCCAAAACCGCATCCCCTAAAAACTCTAATCGCTCATTGTGATTAGTAACAGAAACAAATTCCGCGCGGCCTTTTTCACCCTGATAACTTTTGTGAGTCATCGCCACTTGATAAATCGTTAAATCATTGGGTTTGATATTTAAACGATCCAACAATCGATTCAGCAACATTAAAAAAACATCTTGTGGAGGCAACATTACACACACTCCGCTTCAAAATAACCATCCATGCGATTTTCAGGATGAATGTATTTTTTTAAACGCACAGACACTTCTGTATTGGCCGATAATTTAGAAGAACCGGAATCAAAAGCCATACGCACATTCCAATAATAATTCGTCAGCCCTTCAAAAATAATATCTTTAACTTTTTCGTCGGTCGCTGAGCGCTTTTGCATTGGATTAAAGATCAAAGCTTTTTGTAGACTGAAATCGGAATCCAATTGTCGTAAGGCCATCGCTTGATAACGATGTAAACTTAATTCACGTAATCTTGCCGCTCGGTACTGGCGCTCTTGCAAGGGTATGGACTCTTCTAACTTCATGGCAAAGGTACCTGGACGCTCACTATAGGGAAATACATGAATCTTTGTCCAATAGTGATCCGCTAATATTTTATAGGTTTCATCAAAGGCTTCTGTATTTTCGTAATTAAAACCAGTGATGACATCCATACCTATAAAGGCATTTTTCACTTTGGCTTCGATTCGGTTCAGAATCCGTATTACTTCCTGTTGACGGTAACGACGTTTCATTTTTTCCAATACCAAATCATTCGCACTTTGAATGCTTAAATGAAAATGCGGACACAATCGCGCATCTTGGTATAAATCTAATAATCGATCCGTTAATTCTTTGGGCTCTAAGGAACTGATCCGAAAACGTGGCATCTGTGTTTGCTTTAACAAGGCTTCGATTAAATCATCTAGGTATCTGACCTCGCCCTGCGTATCATCCTCGTAATCCGCAATATGAATGCCCGTAATAACAACTTCTTTGATCCCTTGCAGGTGCAACTCATTAACTCGATTCACCAACTGAAGAATCGGAATGCTGCGACTTTTTCCACGAGCAAAAGGAATAATACAGTAAGTGCAAAAACTATTGCAACCATCCTGTATTTTTAAAAAAGATCTGGTGTGCGAATCTTCGATACCTCCACCAATTTCTAAATCTTCTTTTTTAAAAATATTCGACTTAAAAACGCGCTCCGTGTTTTCTCCTCGCAAATGTTGATCAATAATCTGAGGCAACAAACCCTTATGTGAATTCGCCACGACAAGATCTGAGCCAACAAAAGATTCCGTAAACGAATCTGTGTCCACTTGCGCACCACAACCCGTCACTACAACTTTGCATGTCGGGTCATTCCTTTTTAATTTCTTAATTAACTTCACAGCCTCTTTAGTGGCCTCCTGGGTGACCGCACACGTATTCAATACATGAATTTGCGGCGACGAATTCCCCATAGTGTTTGGAATGAAGACTGAATCTGATTTTTGTGGACTTAAATTTTTTTGAATCAAACCCGTGTCATAGGTATTCACCTTGCAACCAAAAGTATGAAATTTTAATTCATAATCTAACTGACGATCCATGCGCCTCCCACCAAGGAACGATCACGGTACATCACGGCCGCTTGTCCTTCTGTCACTGCTCTTTGTGGTTCTATGAACTCAAATCGCAAACCATTTTCAGTTTTATATACTTTTGCCGGACTGCCCTTCATCGAATAACGAATTTTGACGTTCAGTATTTCGCCGTCCTGTAGCGACTGCAACAAACTAGGTCGTATCGCCTGCACTTGTGTTTGATATAAATATTTTTCTTCGCCGACCCAAACCGTGTTTGTTTCTGCATCGATCTTAATAACAAATAATTTTTCATGATGGCTCATTCCTAAGCCCTTACTTTGTCCCACCGTATAGTGATGAATGCCCTGATGTCGAGCCATCTTGTTGTTGGGTGACATTGAATTCATGATACTATCACCAGCCAAGTTTTCATCAGACAAACTTTCACCAGTATAGCGACGAATCCAACCTTGCTTTTGAGCTAACTCCTGCGCTGATACTTGTGTTTGAATAAAATTCGCATACCCCTGATTTCCAACAAAGCAAATCCCTGTTGAGTCTTTTTTACGTGCCACTACCAAACCTTTGGCCTCTGCCAGTTGACGAACTTCGGATTTAGGCAAATGCCCCACAGGGAACATCAACTTAGATAGCAACTCCTGCGGCAAAGTGAATAAAAAATACGTCTGATCTTTCCACGAATCTTCACTAGTAACTATTTCTGTTTCTCCACGTGCATTTTTTTTGATTTGCGCATAATGGCCAGTCGCTAAATAATCACATTCTAGTTCCTGCATTTTTTTTACTAAGTGGTCAAACTTTAAAAACGTATTGCAATTCACACATGGAAGCGGAGTCTTGCCTTTTAAATAATCTTGCACAAATGGATCGATGACTGCCGCTTTAAATTTTTCTTCGCAGTTAAGAACATAAAATGGGATACCGAGGGCATCTGCCACACTACGAGCATCATCTACATCTGTACTTGAACAACAAGTCCCATGTCCCTCTTCGATGTCACATTGACTGTAGTCCCAAACCTGCATGGTCGCACCAATCACCTCATAACCTTGCTCCACTAGCAACTGCGCGGCTACACTACTGTCCACGCCACCACTCATCGCTACTAATACACGCGGCTTTCGTAATTCGTTGGAAACAAGATTAGACATGCGAACACTCTTTGTTAGATATTGATTGAGATTCCACTGTTGATTGCGACTTAACTGAATGCGAATGGACTGATTGCGACTCCGCTTTGGAAAGATTTCGTAATCGTTCTATCGTACTTTTTAAGACCTGACAAAATTCAAGAATCTGCTCTTGTGTATTTGACCACCCTAAACTGATTCTTAAACTGGTCTGAGCTTGGGCCTTAGTTAATCCCAAGGCCAATAACACCGGACTGGGTTCTGGATTACCACTACTGCAAGCCGCCCCCGTGCTGACAGCAAAACCTTTTAGATCCAAACTCATTAACAAGGTCTCGCCATCAATTCCTGAAATGAGTAAATTCGAAGTATTCGGCAGACGTTCACACTCATCGGTAAGGCTTCGGTGATTTACTTGAACATCGGGGATGTTATGCAAAATAAAATCTTCCATTTGATCGCGTAGTTTTTTCATCTGTTCTGCTTTTTCAGAAAGACAATAAAGTTTTTTGGACATCTCGCCCAAAGCTAAAATTCCTAAAACGTTTTCAGTGCCGCCACGACGGTATCTTTCCTGACCACCACCCGTGATTAAATTTTCAAAGGGTTTATTTTTTTTGACATACAAAACCCCTGTGCCTTTAAGACCGTAAAACTTATGCGCAGAAATAGAAGCATAATCCACTCCCCATGCAGCCAGTGGTAAATCCATTTTACCAAATATCTGCACACAATCCGAATGCATCAATGCCCCTGCGGCATGCACCATTTGCGTGATCTGCGGAATCGGTAACAACAAACCGGTTTCATTATTTGCAGCCATGACGCTGACTAAGGCCGTTTTCGAATTCAATTTAGATAATAATTCTGAAAATGGAAATCGCCCCGATAAATCAATCGATAAAAAATGCACTTGCAATTCTGGCTCATGTAATTTGAGATCTTGCAACGTGCGTAGCACACTGGGATGTTCTAGCTGAGTTGTGATCACTTCGTTTTTTCCAAGCAATATCTGTTGATGAATCACTCCACGCAAAACGGTGTTATTAGCTTCAGAGCCACCACTGGTAAAGATTAATTCTAAGGGATGCACACCAAAATATTTGGCCAAATTTTGACGAGTTTCTCGCAGGATAGTTTTAGGCCTGCGACCAGCCCAATGTATGGAACTAGGATTCCCCCAAGCCTGAAACTCAGGCTCTTGAAGCGCTTGCAAGATGACGTCACGAACAGACGAATCCAGCGGCGTTGTCGCATTATGATCCAAATACACAGATTTTATACCCATAGAAGGTCTTGGCTTATAGCATTAGAGGTCTAAAATAACAATCTTTCTATAGGAAATTATTAATGTATTTTGAAAAATTTCCGATTCATAAGTGAATGAATCAGTCGATGAGCTTTCCTATTCTCAATCAGCAGTTTTTTCAGGACCATCCTGTCCCAGTTGAATTATACAGGGCCTGGGAAGACGCCTTTCGCTGGAGTGAAAAAATTTTACCGGTCTATCAATGGAAAAACTTACTGTACATAGCTGTGTCAGAGGCACCTACTCAATGGCCACAAATCGATGGCATGGAAGCAAAAATCGTTTTAACAACGGCCGAGGCCTTGAAACAATGCTGGGCACAGTTCCAAAATCAAGTCTATAAGCCCCTTGGCAACCAGAATAGCTCTGAACCTACACCAAAAGCCCCGGAATCATTACTACAGGATAGCCAGTCTGCTATTTCAGTATCTGAGAACTTAGACATGGCTGACATCGAACAGCTCGAAGGATTAGATAAAGTCTCACATCCTATGAACCAGAACAATGCAGAGGCACCAGAAGGTTTTTCTATTGATTCATATCAACCCAGCTCCACAACCTTAGGGGCATCAGATCCTGAATTGATTCTGGATACACAACCAGTCAACGACAACTTGAACGCACATTCGCATCCAGCCAAGATGAAATCCCCTGCAAAAGTTCCTACCGATGAAGCTCCTACCGATATCGATGAAAAAACCGATCCCAATATCAAGGACCTACCGGCAGAGTATGTCGAAACAGAATTTTTTCAAAAAGTCTTCGAGCAACTGTCCTATCACTTCACTAAATCTATGGTATTGATTGTTGATGACCCCAGAAGTGTTGGCGTTCGACCCTGGAAATGGGACTCACAATTTCACGTCAACACAGGTTCACCGCAAAGCTACCCGTTAGATGTCGCCAGTCCATTTCGAATCGTTTATCGCACACAGAAACCCTATCATGGCTATTTAGTCTCGAATGATATTAACGATCGTTTTTTTGAAAACTGGAATGACAATGTCACTCCCGATCACATGACCTTGTATCCAGTCACAGTCAATGATAGTCACGGTGAAGACGTCAAAGCCATGATCTTATGTATTGGAGAAAAATCTGCAGATAATAAAAATAGTCTTAGCTTGACAGGAAAAATGGCTCTTGAAGTGGCTCTGTTTCTAGAAAACCACCCCGAAGTGCTTGTTGATGGATTAAAAACCGCTAGCTCAACATCGAAAACAGCTCCAACTACGAAGCCGAGCGCCGCTTAATCCTCTGAACTAATAAACGTATACCGAACAAATCTTTGACCTCGATTCATATAAATATGATACTTATATAATAGTTACAGATCCAATATTTTGAGGGAGATTCGAATTTGACCGATAGTAAAATAAAAGATTTAATCACATACTGGGAACAAGGTAGTATTGAGGATTTATCTTCAGCTGAAGATATCATTTTAAAAGCCAAAAGATATCATCAAGGGTTGTTTTTTGTACACTTAAGTATCGAGAAAGTTTTAAAAGCGGCTGTTGTGAAAGAAACTAATACGCATGCTCCTATGACTCATAACTTATTATTTTTGGCACAAAAAGCTAAATTAAGTTTATCTATGGAGCAGATAGAAATTTTATCAGAAATAAATTCGTTTAATATGAGTATGAGATACCCTGATGAAATTGAAAAAATAAAGAAAAAATCGACTCAAGAAATGGCTCTAAAAATTTTAGATCAAGCAAAGGCATTGCATTTATGGATCTTACAAAATTTCAAGAACTAGCATTTTTAGTTCGACATGAATTACTAACTAGAAATATCAAAGTGGATTGTATTCTATTATTTGGTTCACAAGCCAAAGGCACTGCACATGAAGACTCTGATATTGATATGGCAGTTATTTCTAAAGATTTTGGAATTGATCGACATAAAGAACAAGTGTTATTAGGGGTTATAGCGGCTAAAATCAATCCAGCCATGGAACTTCTTCCAATTTCATTAGAAAAATATTTAGAAGTGGATACAATCAGCCCGATAGTGCACGAAATTCAAAAGCATGGAGTTTGCTTGTTGTAGTACATGAATTATAACAAGCACTTTTAAGAGTCTATGCTGACGTGATCCAAATGATGTTGCACCCAAAACACCGAAGCAATCACGAAGGACAACATATAGTTGGCCTTCGCATCGTCGAAATTGGTTTCGCTAAGACTGGCAATTTGAAAGGCTAAAAAAGCCCCCAGCGCTCCCAAAGATAACCCCTTCATCCATAATATCTGCATTTGGTCAGCTTGATTTACACTCGGCTGATCGGATTTCGAAGACATCTTTAAACGTAGCCAGTTCTGATAGGCTAACTTGAATAGGCACCACCATATCGCCAAATAAAAACCTAGGCCTAGTATTCCGGTCGTTGATAGAAATTGAATATACTGATTGTGAGCATGACTTTTTATCGTGTCTTGCGGAATCTGCAATCGATCATAGTATTCGTCCAAGCGACGGGTGTTATCTCTCCAACCAATCCCCAATAAAGGATAATCTTTGAACATTTCAAGATTGGTCTTCCATACCAGCTTACGTTCATCATGATGTCGATGATTCACATCCACGGCCGTCGATAAGCGTTCTTTAAATTGCGGCGAAATCACAAATAACCCCGTGATCACCACCGCTCCGATACCAATAGCCATCAACATCCACCGCTTGTTTAACAAATATAACATTGCCACCAAACCAAAGGCAGAGGCCAACCAAACCCCTCGAGTAAAACTGAACAGAACACCTAAACTGGCAAAAACGACAGCCACGATTAAATACAATAACGTCGTCTTCAGGCTTGGCATCAACAGTAAAGAATTTAAGTTCGTCGCTGAATTTACATTTGTGAAATCTGAAGTTTTCGAAATTTCAAGTCGTTTGTTGGCCCAGTAATGTCTTCCGAAGACTAGCATCAAACCACATAGCCACATCACCAATGGCAACATCGTCTGCGCAAAAGTCATAGGTTGCGTAAAAAAACCACCGGCGCGAACACTGGCACCAACCACTTCGGATGTTCGGTGCAAATGAATTCTGGACCATTCCGCTCCACGAAAAACATCATAGCCTAAAAAGAATGTCAGCGAACAATATACACCAATCAATACCATCACAACACTAACCCATTTCAGATTTTTAGGGCTTAATGGAAACAACATAAATAAAGCCGTTGTTAAGTACCAATTATAAATCCATTTCATTTTACGAAGGCCATCAAACCAATCAAATCCTGGTTGCGCATTAAAAAACCAACCCAACAAAATCACAACAAATAATCCAATATAAAGATAACCAATTCCATGTAAGGAATAAAACGGCGCTAGGAATTTCATTTTTTGCTGTGGATTTTTTTGCTCAGAAAAAAATCGGACACGCAAATAATCAAAAATAATCAGCAGCGAAATCATCGCCTGAAAAAAATCTAAACCCGACATCGAACTCACTGAACTTAAACAGAACAGAACAAATAAGATTTTGAGTATTTTATTCTTCATATCGTTAAAACTGCGGCGCTTGTAAATAGGATTTAAAACTACCCGCAGCTTCGTCTTTAGGACTTAATAATGGATTTTGTATCGGCCATGTAATTTTTAAATCAGCATCATTCCAATGAATGGCTCCTTCACCTTTACCATTATAATAGTTGTCCACTTTATATAATAAATCAGCCCCATCATCACTTAACACCGCAAAACCGTGCGCAAAGCCAGCCGGGATCCAAAACCACTGCGGATTATCACCATCTAATTCTACGGACACCGATTGCCCCAAAGTGGGCGAGTCTTTACGTATATCCACAGCGACATCAAATATTTTTCCTCGTAAACAAGTGACTAATTTTCCCTGAGGACGATCGAATTGAAAATGCAAACCTCGTAATACTTGAGATGCCGATCGCGAAAAATTATCTTGCACAAAATCAATGTCTAAACCTAATTCCAGTAACCAGTTTTTCTTGTATCGTTCTGCAAAAAAACCTCGGTCATCTTGGAATTTCTTTACATCGATTAGAACTGGACCCTGCACTGCAAACTTTTTAACTACTGACATTGACTTATCTCCGCTTTATCTTTCTAACATTCTATTTTTCTATTGATTTCGTACTTAATATATTTATTTGCTTATCACTCAAATTATTAAATAATTTCTTATTTCTTCGAGTCTTTTATTTTATTTTTTCTTGTTGCGTCACGCGAATAAGTTCTCCGATACAAACTTGCAAACTATCTTCCCACTTCGGTAATATCACCTGAAAGACGGCTTTTAATTTTTCATTACTCATTCGTGAATTTAAAGGGCGAGTGGCTGGCGTTGGATACTCGGACGTCGGAATAGGCAAAACATTTTTAATTGCCAAATCTTTGCCTAAAACTTTTTCGTAACCAAGTTCCTTTGCGGTTTGAAATATTTTTTCTGCAAATAAGTGCCAATTGGTAAAACCAGTTCCACTTAGATGATAAATACCGGTTTGCATTTCATCACAAGTTTTAATTTTATTTAAAATGCGAACTGTTGCCTCGGCAATATCCATGGCATAAGTTGGCGAACCCCATTGATCACTCACCACTTTTAATTCCGGACGATCAGCCCCTAAGCGCAACATGGTCCTTACAAAATTGGTTCCCACATAACTATACACCCACGAAGTTCTAAAAATAAAATACAAACAACCACTGGCCACAATCAACTGCTCGCCAATCAGTTTCGATTTACCGTAACTATTGATAGGACCTGTAGGGTCAGACTCTGTCAATGGGACTGTCGAAGCATTCAAAGGTGAGAAAACATAATCGGTCGAGTAATGCACCAAAAAGGCTTGATGTTTGTAACACCATTTTGCAATCTCTTGAGGTGTTATGGCATTAATTTGCAAAGCCTGTTGTGCTTCAGTCTCGGCTTTGTCCACGGCTGTATAGGCAGAAGCATTAATTACTAAGGATGGTTCAATTTCATTTAGTTTTGCTAGCACCTGCTCTGGATTTAAAAAATCCGCTTGATCACTACCTAAAAAATAAACCGGCCCTTCCCAAAACTGATTTGCAAATTTACTGGATTGAAGAAGTTGCGCTAAAGCCTGAGCCACTTGTCCATTTTTTCCAAAAATCACTAATGGTTTTGATGTGTCGATGCTCAAGCTTAAGCCCTCCAGAATTATTTCTGATTTGATTCAAAAGGATAAAGCCATACTTTAAAAAAATCAACGCAAGTATAGATATAAAAATCAGTGGCCCATACGGAAGATAGATATTTACAAGACAAATACAGTTAAATAGCATATAACTACGTATCATATGTACAAATCAAGCAACTATAAATAGCAAACCGTCTAAAAAAAAGGCTATTATATGAAAAATTTAGATATCAGATGGATTCAACGATTCTCTCAATTTGAATTAACTTTTAATCAGCTGACTAAAGCCGTCGAGTTATTCAAACAAAAGAAATTAACCGAGCTTGAACAACAAGGGTTAATAAAGTCTTTTGAATATACGCATGAATTATCATGGAATCTAATGAAGGATTTCTTTGAATATCAGGGAAATTTCAAAATCATGGGATCTAGAGATGCAACTCGCGAAGCTTTTGCTAAAGGACTTATCAAGGATGGCCAAACTTGGATAAAAATGATAGATAGTCGAAATCAAACATCTCACACTTACAATCAAGATACGGCCAACAAAATTCTAAATAAAATAGTGGATGAATACTTTCAGCTGTTTGTCGACTTTCACAAGGCAATGACCGAATTAAAGAAGTAATAAAAATGACTCATTCTAAAAAATTGAACTTATTAAAGTTAGCGAAAATTGACGACATTTCAACAGGTCTTAGTACAGAGCAAATTAAAATTATTCAACAAATTCTAAAACAGAATTCAAATGTTCAAGCTGCCATTTTATATGGTTCAAGAGCCAAAGGAAATTACAAAAATGGATCAGATATCGATTTAACCTTGCTGGGCTCACAACTGAGCATCGAAGATTTACTAAATCTGCAAAATCAGTTTTATGAATCTGTATTGCCACACAAAGTAGATTTATCCATATTTTATGATATCGATAACTCCGACCTAATTGACCATATTTGCCAAGTCGGAGTCCTAGTTTTTCATGATAGATCGTAAATCAATGTTACTTCACTAAATCCTTAACGTACTTACCATAACTGTTATCCGCATAAGATGAAACCGTCTGACGAAGTTTTTCTGAATTGATAAATCCCTGATGCAAAGCAATTTCCTCTAGACAGGCAATACGCAATCCTTGACGATCCTGAATCGTTTGCACAAACAAACTGGATTGCAGTAAAGATTCAAACGTTCCCGTATCCAACCACGCAACGCCTCGACCTAAGCACATCACCTGCAAACTACCGCGACGTAAATATTCTTTATTGATGTCCGTGATTTCTAATTCACCGCGGGCACTGGGTTTTAAGTTTTCTGCAATATGCACCACTTCGTTATCATAAAAATACAAACCCGTGACCGCCCAATTCGACTTCGGTTGTTTTGGTTTTTCTTCGATACTAATGGCTTTCTGATTTTTGTCGAACTCCACCACTCCATAACGTTCTGGATCGTGCACATGATAACCAAATACGACGGCTCCCTTTTGCAAGTTTGCAGCTTCGATAGTCATTTGAGGAATATCATGTCCGTAAAAAATATTATCTCCCAAAATCAAACACACACTGTCGGTACCAATAAATTCTTTCCCGATAATAAAAGCTTGCGCGATCCCCGCTGGTTTTTCCTGAACTTTATAGGATAGTTTCAAGCCAAACTGCTCGCCACTTCCGAATAGCTTTTCAATCAAAGGCAAATCATGAGGTGTCGAAATAATAAGAATTTCCTGAATCCCCGCCTGCATTAACACCGATAACGGATAATAAATAGTGGGCTTGTCATACACTGGTAGCAATTGCTTACTAATCGCTTTTGACAATGGAAACAGACGACTGCCGCTGCCTCCGGCTAATAAGATCCCCTTCATTTTTTACCTCCAGTCACGCTTTTTACCCATTGCTGATTTTGCAAATACCACTCGATTGTTGCCTTTAATCCTGATTCAAAATTTTTATATTTGCGCTCAAATCCTAATTCTTTTTGAGCCAACGAATCATCAATCGCGTATCTCCAATCATGTCCCAAACGATCTTCGACAAATTTTATTTTTGATTTATAGGATTGCTTATCTGTGCGAGGCTTGGCTTCATCCAAAATTTCACATAACGTATTAACGACTTGCAAATTATTACGCTCGGAATTTCCACCAAAGCAATACGTCGAACCCGGTTGCCCTTTGGTGAAAGCTAGATAAACACCATAACTGTGATCTTCCACATGAATCCAATCACGAATATTTTGTCCCTTACCATACACCGGTAAGTCTTTATCATGAAGAGCACAATCGATCATTCGTGGAATTAATTTTTCTGGAAACTGTCTAGGGCCATAATTGTTCGAACAATTGGTGGTGATGGTAGGAAGTCCGTAAGTGTGGTGCCAAGCTCGAACTAAATGATCACTTCCAGCCTTGGAAGCTGAATAGGGCGAGTTCGGTTGATACGGCGTAGTTTCCGAAAATTTCCCCGTATCACCTAAGGCTCCAAACACTTCATCCGTCGACACATGCAAAAATCGAAAATTGCTTTTAGCTTGAGGAGAGTACTTAGACCAATGGGCTCGAGTCACTTCCAGTAGATTAAAAGTTCCTAAAATATTAGTTTCAATAAACGCCTTGGGACCTGTGATCGAATTATCCACATGACTTTCAGCTGCAAAATTCAAAACACCACTAAATTGATTTTTCTGAAATAATTCATTCACCAATGCATAATCATTAATGGAACCCTTTACAAAATGAAACCTTGGATTTGTGTTGAGCTCGTGTAAGTTTTCAAGATGTCCGGCATAGGTTAAGGCATCTAAAACTGTCACTTCCAATTGCTTTTCCAACGCTAATCGTACAAAAGCACTGCCGATAAACCCGGCCGCTCCCGTGACCAGTATGTGATTTGAGTTGTTGTTCATAATATCCCCTCGCGCTGTTATTACTTAAATATTGAACTTAAAACTTTTTTTATTTTTAAAAACTTTTCGACTTTTTTGTATAAATCAAAATATCCTTTTTTGTATTTAACATACTCGGCCAACAAGCTAGCATAATTCTGATAGTAAGACATACTATTTGAATTTTGACGAGCTTCTAATTTTAACTTATCGCACTGATTGAAAAATATTAAATTATCCTGATATGCCTCAGAACATCCACCTGCATAATTCAATAGCGGTTTAGCTTTAATCTTTGCATCTTGTGAAATCAGCGTAGAAAACATTCTTTCCATAATAAATGCAATGTAATTTAACTTTATGTTTTTATCTGCCATGGATTGAATAAATAGTTTTTGCGCAGGATTAAGTTCATTTCGTATCAATTGCACTAACGGCTTCGTAAACTCCATATAACGTTGCCAGAAATAATTATTACCGACCCAATAATTACAAAATGCTCCCGTCATGCTGTCGTTAAAAATATCATGGATTCGAATACCATACCCCGCCTGATCCAACAATTCTTGCGTAAATTTGAGTATTCCAGGATGATACTTTTCGCCTTGCAACCAAACGTTCCAATACATCGACACTTCTTGTGGAAATGGATTCACAAAATAAACATCATACTCACCCTGTGTCGCCTGAATGCTTTGCAGAAAATCTTGGCCAGTCAAACCTGTTTTTTGGCCAAATTTCCAAGACACGGCTCCACACCAAACATCAACAGTACTATTCATCATGGAATAAATATTTTCAAAACAATGGTACTCGGCCCACTCTGGCTTTAAATTCGCACAATTATCAAAAGGAATGAAAGCTGAATCTAAGAATTTCCTTTGTTCTTTTTTATAATATATTTGATAGACTTTTATATTCATTCCTACCGACCATCAACAAAGTCATTCCGAATAATTTTAGCTATTTTTTCAGCGGCGTGACCTTCGCCGTACTCCCAACGATGACCTTGAAAGTCTTTTCGATTAAAATCCAAAGCCCACTCAAAAGCCTCTTGCAACAACTTTAAATCCACCGGATCGACTAAGCGACCTAAACCGTTATCAATGATTTCCGATCTTTCCGTCGTTTTACGGCAAACAATACAAGGAAGCCCTAAGTAACAAGCCTCCTCCTGTATCCCTCCTGAATCCGTAATCACAAAGTCAGATAATGACAAAATATTGCATGTTTCTTGATACTCTAGCGCCTCGGTGATCAAAAAATTTGCTTTTTCAGTTAAATACTTCTCAACACTTGGTTTTGCTAAATGATTGGGATGAATTGGACAAATGATCAAACATTTCTTCTGACCAAAATAATCAGCTAAATTTTTATACCAAGAATCCATGGGCAATCCTGAGTTTTCACGACGGTGCGAGGTCAGCAAAGCCACCTTATATCCGTCTTGCTTTTTTAATTTAATTTTTTCAACTAAAGGGCTGGAAAAACTGTTCTTTAAGGTCTGAACCAAGGAATCAATTCCACTATTTCCAACAATAAAAATTTTATCTTCCTCAACTCCCTCAGCTAAAAGCGCTTTTTTGGCTTTTGTTGTTGGTGCAAAATGCTTATTGGCAATACAGGATATCCACTTCCTGTTGGCTTCCTCTGGAAATGGGTGTGCCAAATCGTAGCTGCGATATCCGGCTTCGTTGTGATAGACTGGGATCTTTGCATAAAAACAAGCCATTGCTACAACAAATGCGCTAGTGGTATCCCCCTGAACCACGACGGCTTTTGGTCTGGCGATAGTAATTAACTGTGCAAACTTTGATAATATACTAGCAGCCATTTGAGGCAAACCATCTTCTTGGGATCTAGAAAATTGCAGATTATAATCCAACTTTAATTGAAATGACTCCAAGGCCTGATCCAGCAGATGTGTATGTTGACCTGTGCCAACTAAAACCACCGCTTGTTTTTTCGAATCAAATATTTCGACAAGCTTTCTGAACACAGGTGCTTGCTTAATAACTTCAGGACGAGTCCCGACAATAACCCAAATTTTATTAGCTAGATGTGCTTCTATGTTTTTTTCATTCATAAGTCATAAAGCATAGGCGTGATTTTACCCCTCTGCAAGAAATTCCCTGACAAACTGTTCACATGTTCGTATGGGTCTATAATCACCAATTAACGTTGAAAATTTATTCGAATTTCCATAAATATACTTTGGATCATCGGTTCTGATGCGATTTTTGTCAATCTTCAGAGGCTTATCCGAAATATGATATGTCGACTTTAACTGCTTTTTCATTTCTTCAATAATATCAGCTAACCTATACATACACCCAGAAGAAACATTAAAAATCTGACTATTAAAACAGGCTGGATCTAGATAAATAACTTTACATAAAGCCAATACTAAATCCCCTACTAAGCTAAAGTCTCTGTACACATCGACCGAACCCACAAGCACTGACTCGGTTTTTGTATCTAACAGCTGAGTTAAAATGCTTGGCAGAAAAAATGACTTATCTTGCGTTCGATGAGTATGATTAAATAACCGCAAAATCATTGATTTTAAACCATATCGATCAAATGACTTGGTGATTATGTCTTCTGATAAAAGTTTACTTTTAGCGTACACTGTTTTGGGATTTAAAAAAAAGTTTTCATCGATACCCTTATAGTTTGCGCCCATACAATTAAGCTCATCGATAACAATTTTGCTAAAATCGTAAACGTAGGCCGTACTTGGAAAAACCAAACACGTATCCGGAGAATACTCTAATAGGGCATCCACTAAATATTTAGTTCCAATAGAATTCACCAAATAGGACTGAGAAGGATTTTCTTCGCAAATCACATTATGACTAATCGCTGCCATATGAAAAACAAAATCATAATTATTATCACGAATCACTTGCGCGACTAAATCAGGTTGAGTGATGTCAAAAAAGTCATCGTAAACTAAATGACCCAAGTGACGTAGCTGTTGGACTAATTTGGCAGCCACAAAACCCTGTCCACCACCTGTCACTAATACTTTTTTTGCCGTCATTCTTAACCCAACAATGAAATCTGTGATTTAACTAGTTTTAAATCACTATCCACCATCATCTTTACCAATTCCTTAAAACACACCTTTGGCTGCCAATTTAAAGCTTTTCGCGCTTTTTTAGATTCGCCAATTAACAATTCCACCTCGGCAGGTCGCATAAACTTTGGATCAATCTTTACATATTTTTGCCAATCCAAATCCGCATGTGCAAATGCCAGCTCGACGAATTCTTTCACCGTATGCGTTTCATCCATAGAAATGACGTAATCATCAGGGCGCTCCTGCTGCAACATCAACCACATGGCTTCCACATAATCGCCCGCAAAACCCCAATCCCTTTGTGCTTCTAAATTCCCAAGTCTTAGCTCGTTCGCTAAACCCATTTTTATCTTTGCTATATTGTAAGTGATTTTTCTTGTTACAAACTCCAGACCACGACGTGGAGATTCGTGATTGAATAAAATACCACTTGAGGCATGCAAATTATATGACTCACGATAATTAATAGTAATCCAGTGTCCATACAGCTTGGCTACACCATAAGGTGATCTAGGATAAAACGGTGTTGTTTCTGATTGAGGAACCGCTTGCACCTTTCCAAACATTTCACTACTGGAAGCTTGATAAAATCTAGCTTTAGGCACCACACGACGTACAGCATCTAAAACTCTGGTCACACCGACAGCCGTAAAATCAGCAGTCAAAACAGGTTGCTCCCAAGATGTTTGCACAAAACTTTGCGCTGCCAAATTATAAACCTCATCCGGATTGTGTTTTTCCAATGCTCCTAAAATAGAAGAGCTATCTAAAAGATCCCCAGATTCTAATTCCACTTTATCTAATATATGACCAATGCGTTCCATCGCTGACGTTGACGATCGACGGGTTAAACCAACGACTTTATACCCCTTATTTAACAACAACTCTGCTAAATAAGAACCATCTTGACCTGTTATTCCTGTAATCAATGCTGTTTTCACGTGTGCTTCCTTCCCATTCAAAATATTCTTAATAAATCCTGTATTGGTTGATCCCATTTAAAATTCTGATGAACTACATTATATGCTTTTTGACCAAACTCTTTAGATAATTCTGAATTATTCAAAAAAGCTACGACTTTTTCAGCAAAAATTTCTGGTTGATCCGCCACATAAATCGATTCTGCATGACGATAAGGAGTCCCCTCTACAGCGATCGTCGTTGCAACAATAGGCTTACCTAATGAAGCATACTGATTCACTTTCCCTCGCAAACCGGCCCCACTGATTAATGGAGCGATACAGACCTGCATAGGCGCCATGGAAAAAATAGGATCATCCACAGGCCCAACCCATTCAATGGAGGATGCCAAATTTTGAAATTCAAGCTTTTCTGATTCCAAGGGTCCTTTACCAATAATATACAGCTTATAATGAGGTACTTTTTCTAAAACGGCTGCATGCACATTCTTTAAATACCAACGAATGCCGTCTAGATTGGGATAGTGATCATAATTTCCAATAAAGACAACTGATCCTGGCTGTACTTCACGAGTCGCATTTTTAATCTTATCTAAGACAATGGCTCTTGATAAACCTGTTTTTATGATCGAAACATTATTAGCAGCAAAAGCTGTTTCCACAAAACTAGCATCTTTTTCTGTCAATGCGACCAGCTCATCCGCTAATAATGTAGCTTTTTTTTCATAATGAATGGCTTCCAAAAAATATGAAAAGATCATGGGCTTTTTCGGCTGTCGATTTCGAAATGCATACAATAAATCCATCCACATACGAAGACTTGTGACTTCAATAAATTCAAAAACTTTCTTTTGAATTCGCCCCCTAGACACGGCCATCAAGTCCACAGCCGTTGGCCATACGAAATAACCCACTTCGAACACATGTTCATTTTTCCGTAAATATTTATCAAAACACCCTTCGTTAAATTCTTGCATCGGCACCAAGGTCATTGATCGCAATGAATCCTTTAGTAAATGAAGAGTTTCTGTTTCATTTTCAGTGGGCTTAACTGAATACAAATGAACTTCATATCCTAAAATACTAAGCTCTTGTATCAAATCAAAAACACGTAAGCCACCCCCATGATTCACACTGGGAAAAACACCCGTGACAAATAAAATGCGGCCTCCTGGCTTTAATGTCGTCACATTTCTTTTAACATGTTGTGGATGTGAACTGAGGTTTTCAACCAAGTCTGAAATAGGTAAATGCCAACATACCACCGCCTGCGCCAATGAAGGCCTTAACACCGAAGTAAAACTAGAAAACTCAGCCTTCATGTCTGTTTGATTCCACTTACTTTCAAAAGCACACATCTTTGCAAAAAGTAAATCGAATTCCAATTGCAACGAAGACAACCAACTGGCATAGACTAAATTCGCTTTAAAATTGTTCTCAATTTTATCAAATAATTTTGCAAAACCTAATCGCTTAAGTAAAGTTTTAATGCCGCTTTTCACTTTTTTCATATTTGTATATCCGAATTTGCTATTGGAAAATATTTAGTTTTATAGTTGATACTTCTATTTCTGGTTCCTATTTGCTTAGCCGGATTCCCTGCTACGATCGCATAAGGCTCCACTGACTTAGTCACGACAGATCCTGATCCAATAACCGCCCCCTCGCCAATAGTAATTCCAGGCAAAATAATCGCCCGCGCCCCTACCCAAACATGGTCCTCTATAACTACAGGCCCAGGAGTTCCCGCGAAGCTGGGACTTTGAGGATCGTGGCCTAACGTATGTATCAACGTATAATGGGAAATATTCACATTATTACCAATTTTTAACAAGAACCGTCCGTCCAAATAGCAAAATCGATTGATCACCGAGTTATCGCCAATCACAATATGCGCCCCTTCCGCAGCTCCAGCCAGAAAACAACCATAATGAATAGAAGAGTCTTGACCCAATTGAACATTTAAAAGTTTTTTAAAAAAAAGATGCCTAAGAGAATAAAACGGTTGATTCATAATCCAACCATTTCCTATATAAAACAATAAGGCTCGAATGATTTTTAAACTACGACTCATCTGTTATCGCTTCCTGAAGGCAGATTTTAATAAGGCCATTAAATCCGCTTTCCCCTGCTGATCTTTCATCAAGGTTTGCAATGTATGAATAATCAACAACAACACCCCTTTAATATAAATATTTAATGTGGCATTTTGGCGAATAACCAAAACACACATTTGTAAAAAGGTGGCATTTTGAATAGCCTCCACCTGTGAATATAAACTACCAATATAATTTTTCAAAATCACTTGATACTGTAAATAAGTCTGTTTGGATAAATCGACCTTTGATCGATCAATGTTTGTCGATACTGCAGTTGCTTTTCCCGCATCGATCAGCCAATTGGCTTCAAAACATAATGCATCAACCAAAGTAGTACTATATCCAGCCCATATTTTTTTATGCTTAGCTTCGTAATAAGAGCGATTTTTTTTCATCAATCGTCCCAAACGAACCTGTCCCATTTTTGAAAAAGTCGCACTTCCCCAATGGTGAACGAAAACATCGCGTGCAATTTTAATAGGTAGTTTGTTTTGTTTTATTCTAACGCAGTAATCATCATCTTCAAAGGTGCCTATACCAAAACCTTCATCTAAAAGCCCGACTTGCTCAAAAGTGGAACGTGGACCTATTACGCAAAAAAAACCTAACATATCCGTATCCACAAGCTGCCCCTGGTGAGACTCGTACCACTGTTGCGAAAATACCAATACATTATCGATGGTCTTCTTATCGACCCCGTCTATTTTATAAAATGTAGGAATAATCTGCTCATTCCCAACACTATTAGAAATCGGACCAATTAAACCTTGCACATTGTGACCAAGTAAACGGTCCAACCAAAAATCAGTAACAATGGTATCGTTGTTCAAAAGGCAAATGTGAGTATACTTACTATTGGAAAGAGCTTTCCTAATCCCAATATTATTGCCACCAGAAAAACCTAAATTTTCAGAACTTTCGATAAATTCACCATGGATGCGCCCCTGCCCTAATAGCTCATGAAAACAGTTTTTAATAGTAATGAGTTCGCTGTCCATCGATTTATTATCGATCAAAAAAACATCAAACGGCACACCTGTTTTAACAAGAGCTAACGATTGCAACATCAAACCAGTCACATCCGCTCGATTAAACGAAACAACGACAATAGCTACACAATTTTCAATTTTCATATAAAAAAATTATTCACATAATTCAGTTTAATTGTCGATTTGAATGATAGTGCTAACGGTGTGTCATTATTAATTCCTATTCAGTTTTAATTTATTTTGCAATACTTCAGACATGACTTCAGATATTGCTATTTTTGTTGCCCCCTACCCCGAGCAAAAAATTAAAGATGGTTATCTTCAAAGAGTGGAACAAATAGATCACATTTTTAAGCAGGTTCATGGCCTTTATATTCAAAATTCAGAACATTATGAACATTTCGGCTACAAGCCCATTTCGGATATTAGGTCAGTCATCTTCACTAATCCTTCGTTTATTCAAAGTTCTAACTTCATAAACTTGTTATGCGCTGATATAAATACTCATTTTTTTCTTTATATACACTCCATATACCAATATCCGCTAGCCCTAGCCCTATTAAAGAAAATACCACGCCATCAAAGAACAGTGATCCTGGACGTTCACGGAGCCGTCCCTGAAGAAGAATTATTTTTGGGAAATAAAGCCAATTTTGAAAAGTATTCTTTAATGGAAAGCGCGGCTGTACGTGAAGCCGATTATTTGGTTTGTGTAACCCAGGCTATGTATAAACATCTGACACAAAAATACAACTTCAAGATTGGCAAAGAAATCATTCTACCCATGGCATCGTCAGCGCCAGATCCGTTTGATGATGATAAACCAACTACACATCCGGAAGTTTGCACTAAACAGACACTACAAAATTTGCTGCCATCCAAATTACAATCCTATGAGACAGTAAAAAAAATTATTTATGCTGGGGGTTTGCAAAAGTGGCAGAAGATCGACAGCTTTGTTCATCTTATCAGAACCTTAACAAACTTTCAGACGACTGCATACACTTCAAAATTTGAAAATTCTAATGTTTCGATTTCATTTTCACTATGGACCCATAACACCCAAGAGTTTCTAGAGCCGTACGGACAGTTACCAAATTTGGAAATAAACTCAGGCAGCAGCCGCGAAGTGAAGCTACAGTTGCTGAACTCCCACTTTAGTTTTGTCGGCAGAGACCCTCACATCCTTAATACAGTATCCTGTCCTACTAAGTTGATAGAGTGCCTAATCAATCACTGCATTCCCATATTAATGTACGATGAGATAGGTGATTTTAAAAATTTGGGTCTTCAGTATGTCCAATACAAAGATTTGTTAAATAATCAGTTTCCCACAACAGCGAACTACAAAGAAATGTTGCAAAAAAATGAACTCGTTTTGATTCAGCTCAAAGAAATGCAAAAAAGCGGCGAATCTAAATTAGTTAATGTCGTGCAAACTCAATTAAAATCTAGCTTCAATGACAAAGTTTCAGATAATTTGAAGTCCCCTTCAGCAGCTGGAAGCAAGACTGTGACCATAGTATTGCAAAATTATGATTTCACAAAAGACGTAAATATTTTTGTGCGTCATCAATTCCAATGCTTTTTTCATTTTTCCATCAAAGTTTTTTATCGTTGCTTGCGATTTATACTTTTTCGATTACGACGACTCCGTGAGAAATATAAATACCCTGAATAGAAGATCGCAAGTTACGGCCATCGCCACGAGCCGGATGTGTGATGTCAGCCAATGCACTTTGATCGACGAGGTCTTTAATCAACCCCACCATGCCATGATTATGACCTTTTTCAAATGCTTTTCCATCAGGCCACGTCGGCCAATATCCTGTACCCCAATCTTCAATGATATACAAACCACGGGATTTTAAATGTTGCTCAAAAAGTATTTCAAAACTTTTTCTAGATAGATCTCCGATATGAGCCGCGTCATCGATGATTATATCAAATCCCAATGGCGCTTCTAAATCGCTAATTTCTTTTAATACGGAAGGATTTTGTTGCTCACCTTGGTATATTTTCAGCCGACCAGAATCGTCTAATAAATCGATTTTATTTATATCAAGGCCGACAATCCGCCCTTTCTGAAAATACTCTTTCCACATTAATAAGGAACCAGCCTTGTGCACACCAATTTCTAACATAGTGATGGGCTTATCTTTTAAGGCAGAAAAATATCGTTCGTAAATTTCCAAAAAAGATTTTTCTTTGTCCGTGTTATATTTAGCTTTTAATTCAGTTAGCATGTGTAACTCCTATATTTAAAATCTGAAAAAATCTTTGCCGATCTGGTGGCCATATATCTGTATTATTCATTAAACATCTTCGCAATCGATAACAAAATAGTTGATAGAGGATCGTCTCAATAGTCCCCAGTTTTTTGCTTTTTTGAAAAACATATTCACAAATTTGTAACTCGAATTCAAAAAAATGAAAGCCAAAAACTTCTTTAGCCAAACGCTTTCGAATAAGCCTAGTCAATTTTTTTTGCAAATTATGTTTTGTCGCACTAATGCTTTGCGAATGATATCTAAGTTGAATCAAGGGCTCAGAAAGATTCTCAAGAATTCCATTTTTTTGCAATACTCGTGACCAAAGATCAAAATCTTGTGAATAAATAAAATTTTCATCATATCCACCGATGGCCAAAATTTTGGCTTTATCAAACATTACCGAAGGGTGAATCATATTATTTCCTAGAAGCATCAGTAGTTGAATCCATCCAGGAGAACTTGGCATCTGAATTACATTATTGGACTGCCCCTGGCTATCAATTTCTGTGGCGCTACTGCCCAAGACCCAAACCTCAGGGTGCGCCTTCATATAATTAAATTGCGTTTGAAGTCTATCCACCCGAGACACATCATCACTGTCCATACGGGCAATGAATTTCCCCTTTGCGACTTTTAGACCTAAATTTAAAGATTTTGTAAGACCTAAATTGGTTGTGTTTTGAATAAAAATAATGCGAGGATCTTGATACGAACGAATGATCTGTGCAGAATCATCCGTCGAACAGTCATCCATAATTATAAACTCAAAATTTACTAGGTCCTGAGCAAGAATAGATTCTATCGCTGACTTTAAGAACGCTGCGCCGTTGTACACTGACATGATGACAGAGACTTCAATGTCGTCATTGATTAAAGGTTTCGAAACATTCACCAATTCACTCATGAAAGAACTCTTTTAAAAACATCCAAGTATTTTTCTCCGCAAATATTAAAATTATAGTTATTGGCGTGGGATAAAGATCGTATTTTATATTTCTCATAGTCTGCTAACAATATACGTAAACAGTTATATAGATTTGACGATGATAAGTCCTCATATTTTTGAAAGATTTCATCTGTAACTTCTGCCAACAAATCAGCATTAAAATAAAGCAGCTCTTTCATCGATCCACTATCAAACCCCACAACTGGTAATCCTGTCGCAATAGCCTCAAGAACCGAGTTCGGACATGGTGGATTTAAATGACTATATATGAAAGCGTCACTTTGTCTTAACATTATAGCAACATCAGCAATCGATACTTTGTCTATGTGATGAATATATTTTCGATCCAGAAAAGCCATCAACTTGGGGTCAGCAATGGGGCCAACTATTTTCAGCTCAAAATGGAAATCCGTGACCATCTTAGCTGTTAAATCAATTGCTTGCTTGATTGTTTGCTCTTCTACCAACTTATCCAAAGCATTCACCATTGGTACGATCATATCTTTGTTACGAAAATTTCCTGTTGTTATAAATGTGAATTTGTCTTTTGATTGCGCCATTTTTTTGTCAGGAAAAAAAATGGTAGGATCTACTCCATTCACGACAATAGAATATTTTTTTTCAGGCTGTGGCCCAAACATTTCAAAACATTGTTTACGACTATATTCGCTTTGAAAAACTATAAAATCAGCATAATTTAAATAGATATCTTTAATCACTTTATTTAGCTCGATATATTTTTCACCATGTTTGGATGGATAATAAATACCATCCAATCTTTGAATAATTTTGCCACCATTATCTTTGATAACTTGCAGTGACTTCATATCATACTCGATTGGGAAAAATATGCTGGATTTACCATTATTTTCTAATAAATATCTGAAACCAACCTTATCTAGATAGTTTTTAAGGTTAAATAAAAAAGTGTGCGGCCCACCGACAGCTTCACTTCCAGAGCTGAAGGGAATATAAAGTTTATTTCGATATTTAAACTGTTTGTATAACTTCATCAAAGACCTAAGCATGGAAGCCGCCCCCGCTTTCTGCACTATACATATACACAATGATAGCCATTAACTTCTGCATTCTGTCACAATTTATATATTTTAAACAATGACAGTTACATTTCCCTTCAGTCAAGTTTACACTGATGGCCACATATGAAAGTTTATATTCAAGATAAAAAATGCATCGCCTATTTTTCCAACACAGCCAACTCGACATTTTGGGACCAACATTGGGCAAAAACAGAAAATTTAAGAGAGTTTCTTACAGCCTTCAAAGATGATAATCTATTTGTTCCATTGGTAAAAAAATATGTCCCAATGGGCTCTAGAGTGCTTGAAGGTGGTTGCGGTCTAGGCCACAGAGTTCACGCGCTACAATATCAAGGTTATCCTGCGTATGGAGTCGATTTCGCTTCAGAAACAATTGCAAGGTTACGTCAAGCTTGCCCTGAATTAAACTGGATAGAAGCGGACGTAAAAAAACTTCCATTTCAGGATAATACATTCGGAGGTTACGTCTCTGTAGGAGTGATAGAGCATTTTTTTGATGGATACGATGAAATACTAAGCGAAGCCGGAAGAGTCATCAAGCCCGAGGGTTTTTTATTTGTTTCTTTTCCGTATATGTCACCGCTACGTTTATTAAAATCAAAATTGGGAGGATATAAGATCTATAACGGCAAAGATGACACCTTTGAACAATTGGCATTCTACCAATTCGCTCTTAATAAAAAAGAAGTTCAACATAAGCTTGAAAAATTGAACTTTAAAGTCATTGAGTCCATTCCATTTGATGGAATTAAAGGGGTCAAGGATGAGATTTTTTTCTTAAAATCTTTTCTGCAACCCATTTATGATGGAAAAAAACGACAAAATATCCGTGGTTGGCTTGATAGAATCTTTAAGCCCTGGGGTAGTCACTGCGTACTCTTAGTGGCCAAGAAAAATAATTAATCAAAACTACATAGATTTATTTTTATCAAAAACCAATATCATATCTCGTTTATACTGAAATTGACGAGTGAAACCTAACTCTGTATAAAGTAAGCTCAATTGGTTTTTGTTAAGCCTTCTTTCGCAATCATTATGTTTAGTTTTTGTAAAAAACTGAGCCAGCTTTTGAATAATAAGACTAGATGACTGCGCTACGTTTTTATGTGGTTCAGAAATAATTAATAATTTTTCGGCAGACTTTAATAATTTCTCAATTAGTTGTCTTTCTTTGGGAATAAACTGATACAGACTACCCATCATCACTACAACATCAGCGGTAGGCAAAACATCACTATCCAAATTAAATAATTTTGCCGGAATATTTTTTTTATTAGCATACTTAATAAAGTCCAAACTAGAATCTAAGCCTAAATAATCAATTTTTTTATTTGTCTTGGATATTACTTTATATAACTGACAATCACCACAACACACATCGATCACTATACTGTTTTCTGGAATCAAATCAACAACAGACGTATATCTTTCGTCATACGAACTACGATATAAAACTCTAATCAACAGTTTATATACTGATGGAGACTTGTAAAAAATGGTGCTCATTACTTACTTCCAAACTTATTGGTTAAATTAACCCGCGATAATTACATTTTAAAATATTTTTTAGTGAGTTCTATTACAAGCTCCTGCTCATCAACCATTCCATTCCAAATAGGTAACCGCACAAGCTGTTTCGCCACTTGCTCAGTGACGTTTAAATTTTGATAACTAGTTAAAGACTTTCCTATTGGTGATAAATGCAAGGGCACAAAGTGCGACGTCGTTTGAACACCGTTTGATGACATATATTTCATATACTGATGTTTATTTTCCTCGGATGTAAAAAGCATATAAAATATATGTCCATTATGCTGCTGACAATCTTGGGGAACGTAAGGAAGCCGAACATACCCCTTCTGCTCCAAAGGTTGTAATTCCCTCTGATATTGATTCCATATCTTAAGACGATCAGCTGTCAGCTTTTCAATTTGATTCAGTTGCGCTAGTAAAAAAGCTGATAACAAATCACTCATCACATACGAGGAACCAACTTCACGCCATGTGTATTTATCCACCTCCCCTCTTAAAAATTGAGAGCGATTAGTTCCTTTTTCTCGAATCATTTCGGCACGCAAACAATCCTCGGGTTTATTCAAAATTAAACATCCGCCTTCACCACTTTGAATGTTTTTAGTAGCATGAAAACTGAGTGTTCCAAAACGACCAAAAGTGCCCAAAGGTTTACCTTTGTAATAAGAGCCAACACATTGAGCTGCATCTTCGACAAGATCAATCGAATTCGCCTTACATATTTCCATGATTGAATCTAAATCTGCACCAATCCCTGCATAGTGTACGACACAAACAGATTTGGTTTTGGGGGTTATCGCGTCTTGTAGTAAATTGGCATCCATATTCAGCGTTCTGGGATCAATATCTACAAAGACTACTTTTGCTCCTCTTAATGCAAATGCATTCGCTGTGGAAACAAAAGTAAAAGAAGGCATAATTACCTCATCGCCTGGCTGTATCCCTATAAGAAGGGCAGACATTTCCAGCGCTGCTGTACAAGAATGAACCAATAAAGCTCGATGATTTAAATACTCTTTAGATAAGATGGACTCGCACTTTTTCGAAAAAATCCCATCACCAGAAAACCCACCTAGTTTAATGGAATCTGAAATAATTTGGATCTCATTGCCTGTCAGTGTGGGTCTAGTAAAAGGAACATTCATGAATGTACTATATCAAACCATTACATCACATCAAAGATAAAAAAATGGAGCAATTTGACAAATGTTGAACTTATGTGATTCTTATATAGCATAGTTGTTTTAATATCTACTATAGAAGTTTATTGGGAGTTTATATTGAGTGTCGATGTTTCAATCGTGATAGCCTGCTACAATGAAGAGCCACATTTAGTTGAAAGCATCGCCGTTATTGAGGATGTATTATCTAGCCTAATATGGAGCTATGAATTAATTTTTGTCGAAGATTGCAGCACCGATAAGACTAAATTTCTTATTCAAAAATTAGTATCGAACAACCCGAAATATAAAGCCATCTATCATGAAAAAAATGAGGGGCGTGGAAAAACCGTCTGTGATGGGATTCTTAACTCCAATGGAAGGGTTGTTGGTTTTTTAGATATCGATTTAGAAGTTCATGCCAGATATTTGTCAAGCCTTATCGATCCTATTTTAAAAAATAAGTGCGATGTCTCCATCGCCTATCGTATTTATAATGTCTCATTGAATCCATATATTTTAATTCGACATTTTTTCAGCCATGGCTATAGATGGCTTACTCGTCATTTAATTAATTTAAAAGTAAAAGATTCCGAAGCTGGTTTTAAGTTTTTCAACCGTGAAAAAATCATGCCTTTAATTAATAAAAGTCAGTTTACAGGTTGGTTTTGGGACACGGAAATAATGGCGTTATCTGAAAAAGCCCATCTTAAGATTCAAGAGATCAACGTTCTATTCCTAAGAAGACCAGAAAAAGTTTCGACTGTAAATTTACTGACAGATAGTATAAAATCTTTTAAAGAACTTCTGAAATTCAAAAAAGCTCTGAAAAAAAGTTTTCAAAATTATTCTTAATTAACTAAAAAAAATGTCAATCAGACCTTTTGTTTTTACTATCACGCCAGAGTGTCATTATAGTCTACACAAATACTATAATCTACTGTTGACCATTTAATTAGCACCCAACGAGAAAATTTTCATAAATTTAGTTTCAGTGAAGTATTTATTTCGAATAAGTGCTAGATTTGATTCAATAATGTTGTTTTTAGAAAGTGTCCAATCAGCATCAATTAAATGCTCGTTTACACTTTTTTGGAATATAAACTCAAGTGAAACAAGATCTGACTCACTAAGTTTAAATTTATCTGAAGAGCATTTCATTATTATTAAATTATGTCGATTCAGCTCAACTGAGCGTGCAATTAAATACTCATTTGAAACTATAGTTTTTGTTCCAGGAAATGGCGGAGATGAATACGCCACGCCACCGATAAGATCAGTTCTATTGTATATTAGGTTCGGCAGTACTTTTGTTCCATCTACTCCTGACAGTATTTCTATTTTATTGCCAAGGTACTTTTGCAAATCGATAAACAGGAAGTTTGCATTTTGCCCAGGCTCCGGAACAGCAAATACAATAGATTTCAACATACGTCTTTGGGCAAAACCAATTTTTTTTATATCACTTAGATATTTAACGGCAAAAATGACATTACCTGAAAAAATAACAATCAACAATGAATTAACCACAGTATGCAGATGTTTTGAAAAATTACTAAGATAGCCCAAGAATATAAAAAAAACATAAACTGATGCAGAAACATATCTGCTCGAGAAAAGATAACTTTCTTCTGCAACATATCCAGCGAGCAAATGTGGAAATACAGATAAATAGAAGAAGCTCAGAAATAATATAATTGAGACTACTACATTAAGAAATGAATGGGTATCTATACTTTTTTTGTACTTGAATATACTTCGCTTTGTTAGCAACCAGACTAGCACAATAAAGAAAATAACAATTATTGCATATGAAAAAGATGTTAGGGTGGGATCGAACATTAAGTATATAAACGACTTAAGCATTCCTAAAACACTTGAACCACTTAAAATCTTGTTATAGTCAAACGTGCTCCCCTTTGTATTACCATTTAGAAACTTCGAATGAACAATATAAGCTAAAAATATTTGAAGAAAGCCAACTAAGTTAATCAAAATTATTCTTTTTATTTTAAAGGTGTAACTTTGTTTGTTAGAAATAATAAAAGCAAGAACGACAGTAAATACAGGCAAAAGCAAGAGTGTCTCATAGTTAAGAATACTTAACAAATATACTACTGTGGCAATAAAGACATCAGTTAATTGAAATTTTTGTGCAGCTATAAACTTGCAAGAATAATGTAAATATATTGCTAGTAACATTGTTTGAACTGAAAACATTGCCCCCATTGTAATAGAAAAGTACCAGCTAAAGAAAATGGAATTTAAAAACATTGCGGCAGGAAAAAATGGACTAAGGCTCAAATTAAAACATTTAGAAATGACCCTAAAAAAAAAAATTGATGAAAGAAGTCCAAAACTTATATTGAAAAAAAAATGAAATTGAGGAATACTACCAAAAAGCTGGTCCCTAACTATAAAAAATAGTGCATAAAATGGCCTAAAAACTTTTATATTAATAGAAAGAATTGAATCTAGAAAAGTTTTATTAAAGCTTAGACTCCAAAAAACCAAGTCATCACCCTTAAATGGTATCGGACCAACCCAGCAGCTTAAGAACATAAACATAATTATAATTATAATTACAAAAGTAAAATATTTATTTTCAAAAATTTTCATTAAAACTACTCTCATGAAGATTAAAATGATGAATCGTAGCAACCAATTGAATATGCAATTCTTCTGTACATAGAAACCGCAGACTAAGCACATAACCCAAAAAAAGTAGTAAAAGACTAGATAAAATTATATCTAAAGAATTGAATTTAATTAAAAGCTTCATACCGTGATTTTTAATTCTATTCACCAGACAGTCAATAAACAATTAGACTTTCCAATAAGGCTGAATATAATAAGCTCAATTTTTTTGAATAGAATTAGACAATATGTTTACATATAAGCAAACTCCAATGGAACTTGAGGTATAATGAAACTGGAAGCATACAAAGCACAAGAAAATTATGAAGACTCACATTGGTGGTTTCAGGCGCGTGCTAAAATCGTTAGCTATTTAATTACTCCCTTGAAAGGAAATATTCTGGATTTTGGATGTGGTACTGGCCTTATGCTTAGAAAATTGCAACAAACCAATTCTTCTCAGATTCACATCTTCGGTGCTGATCATAGTTCACACAGTCTGGATGTCTGCAGAAAAATACCTGGAATCACACTTTTTGATTTGCGAACAGACTCAAATCTTTTAAATCAAAAAAAATATGATGTTATCTTATGTATGGATGTGCTTGAACATATCGAAGAGCAAGATCCATTTTTAGAAAATTTAAATAGTCTATTAGCAACAAATGGACGATTGCTGCTTACTGTGCCTGCATATGAATTTCTTTGGAGTGGTGAAGATTTTGTCTCTCACCACATTCGCCGTTACACCCAAAACCAATTAAGAAAAACTTTAGAAAAATATTTCGATATTCAATATATATCATATTTTAATTTCTTCTTATTACCGGTTATATTGTCATATTTATTCTTTCTGCGACTATTTATGCCAAAATCAATGTATGAAACCAATGTGAAGCCTACTTCACATTTAGCAAATACAATTTTGGAAAAAATATTTTCATTTGAAAGATTTCTGTTAAAATATGTTTCGTTTCCAGTTGGACATTCGATCATCGTTATTTGTAATAAGAAATTAGCGAGCAAATAGAAATTTTGATGGATTTTTCGTTCTATAAGTTTAGTTTATTCATATTAATTGGATAGGGAGGTTATGTGACATTAAGTCAAATTTCATTAAGCGTACCATTAAATGACAATGAGCGTGGACTTTTTATAGATTGCGGCGGCTATGACGGCTGTTCAGCAGTGAAATTTATACTGCAAAACCCAAGGTTCGACTCGCTAACCTTAGAACCCAATCCCGCTCTGTGGTCGTACTATAACGATGTGCCAACCACATTGATCAAGAAGGCGGCTTATACTCATGGTGATACGGTTACTTTCACTATCGATGAAACAGACGCTGATGGCTCAAGCTTAATTAATAGTAAAAAGGTAGATTATTGGGGCAATGTTGCAAATGAAGATTGCCCGAAGATTGAAGTGAAATGTGTCAATATTTCAGAACTAGTTCGTCAGGCAGCAACTCTGTACCAAAAGATTATTTTAAAAATTGACATTGAAGGCGCCGAATATGATGTGCTCGAAAAGTTGCTCGAAAAAGATCTCGTTAGGCATATAGCAATCATTTTTGCCGAATTTCATTGGCATAAATGCGGTTTTCCTGAAATCCGTCATAACCAACTTATCGCAGCGTTAAAACAACAGACACTTGTTGCTGAATGGAATGCTTTGGATTTTGCAGTATACCGACAATCTGATGAAATTAAAAGGCAACGAACAGCAACTGTAAAAGAAAAACTTGGCGACTTGTCACGCTATCAAAATATGCAGCATTTGGTAATAGAGTGAAGCTCAACTAAAGATACTTAGCCCTTTTCCAATTCAAGATAATAGAATCTAAGTATTTCTGACAACAACTTGAAATTGAAAAGTTAACTCTATCTCTATAAATATTTTCAGTTAATTTTCCGTAGTTAGCTATTAAAGAATTAACAAGTATTGAGTATTCTCTCTCGTCTTTTGATAGCTCCATCCCATAATTAGCAGCTAACTCCGGAGTACCCCCACTATTGTGATATAAAATAGGTAGACCAGATGCAAGCGCCTCGACAACTACGTTAGGACAAGGATCATTTTTTGCTGCATGCAAAAATACGTCATTCTGGCTAAGTATATTAGCTAGATCGGCATGTTTCATCGGAGGCATTAACTTAACATTTCTGGAATCAACACTTAAATTCCAATTTCCAACAAACGTCATTTCAACGTTAGGAAGACTGGAAAATCTTGATATAACTTCATAACCTTTATTTAAGTTTGATGACCAATTACAAGATATTATTTTTAGCGGATTATTTGGTACTTGTTTTGGCTTAGCATTTTTAAATAAATCAGTATTAGTTCCATTATAAATGATTTTGTAATTATTTCCGCAATAACCATTGAATCGAAAATTCTCTAAACTATAGTGACTTTGGAAAATAATAAAATCTGCTAACTTTGATATTTTTATCTGATTTAAATCACTTGGATCTGACTGCTGATTATAAAACTGCCTTAAACCATCTAACCTATGGACTAAAAAAAAATTTTTTTCTTGTTTCGCTTTTTCTAAATCAGTAGGGTCGATTTTTATATTAACCCCACCTGAAGAGGCCCCAACTAGCATTATATCAAAATCACTATCTATTGAGCCTACAAGTTCAATACCTTCATTATTTTTCTTATTAATATAATCGATAAAATTTCTAAAAAAGGAATTAATCCCCCCCCATGGCTCTTGAGTTGTTTGGTAATTAATAAATATTCTAACATTTTTCATTTCTAGCCTTTGATTTGTATTTCTGAAAATAGATTCAAATATTGTTGACCAATTTTCTTTATTGAAAAGTTATCTTGAACAAATTTCTTAGCCAACTCGCCCTTAGATGCCCTAAAATCAATATTTGTTATCAATAACTCTAGAGTATCATGCCACTCCTCACTATTATGACAAATCAAAACATTTCGATTTAAATAAGACGGAACTGGCGATGCAACAACTGGAATGCCAACAGACATAGGATATGCAGCCTTGGTAAATGAATGCCCCAAGTTATAACTATTACTTAGACCCCTTGGAGCTAGACCGATATCACCCTTCAATAAAAACTCTGGCAAACTTGACTGTTCATATTTAATAAACTCATATTCCAAAAAGTCGATTTGAGGATCATAATCACACACAAAAATCATCTTTAGTTTATATTTGCTATTTAATTTAAGTAATATATCTTTAATTAAGAATATCTCATTTGCTTTAATAGCATAACCACAATACAATAAATTTGTTGTTGATTTAAATTCGTGCTTTTTTTGGTATGTAAAAAAAACGTCTTCAATAGCTTCTTCAATCGTAGTCACTGAATCATGATATCTAGAATATGCTAACTTCAAATAATCGCTTGAAACAATAACATGACGAACTATTCTAAGCATTTCATGCATTTTTTTAAGTTGTTCGTCAGTAACAAAACTACCTGTATCTCCTAACTTTTCAATATAATTCACGTTTATATCCAACATGGTAACACAATTTTTAGAATTTAACTCAGTAGCTAGATCGATATTGGATTGATCAAAAGCTTTTTGAAAAATAACTACGTCATATGATTTTTCACTATTATAAATTTCTGCATTGATACTATTGCTCTTTAAATAATTAATTATATTCGTACAGCGTAATCGAGTAGAAGCCTGAGTTTCAGTCAAATTTTCGACAGATTTTATTACAAATCCGATCCTATGTAATTTTATTTTTTTACTTATCAACATTCGCTATTCCATACTATTAGTAGTGATTATCTGCTTTTTCAACTATACCTCTTTTTTTGTAAAAATCATCAATATCAAATTTTATTGGGAGTAGTTCTTGCACCCCAAGCCTTTCAAGACGTTGCTTAATTTTAGCATTGATCCGACCATCGATAGATTTTAGATTCCAATTTGAAAAATCTTGCCAAGCCATAGCTGCTACTTTTTTTTCATCATTTTCGATGAAATACGGGTCTTGCAAGGAAAAATTTAAAAACTCATTCCCATCTTTAGTTGCAAAGGCTGGATCTCGGAATCGCCGAGTTAAATATTGTCTGTATATTTCGTAATAGTACTGTTCATATCCATGCCAACCAATACTTTCTTGAAAAGTCTGATCTAAAACATCTCCTGTTTTAAAATGCGTGCGAATAGAGGTTTCAGGTTTTAAAAAATAACCAGAATGAAAACCTTTCCACTTATAAAAAAACCAAAACCGCCCTATATTAATATTTTTTCGCAAATAGTAATAACTTTTTTCAGCCATTTGACCGTTGTAAAAATTATTTCCTCGAACTAAAAACTGATTTGTAATTAAATCTTTAGTTAAAAAATGAATTCGAAAATAATCTTTACCTTCATCAGTTCTTTTTTTAAATGTTTCAAACCAATTCGGAGCAAGAATAACGTCGGCATCTAGTCCTAAAAACCAATCTAACTTTTTTTGTATGGCTATTCGAAACATAGAAGAATATGCTTTATAAGAAGGAAACTGATTTCTTATAATAAAAATATCTTCTTCAGGAATATGCTTTCTAACAGACTGATAAGACAATCCCTCTGTCCGTTCTTCAATGGATCTAATAAAAACACAAAATTTCATATCTAACCTTATTGACTATTTAATAATTTCTTAAAACACAATGTTGTTCCTAATAACTTTGGCGCCAAGCTCTGCTGATCACGTTGTAATTGCCACCACTTTTTTTTAATCTCAACTGGTTGTATATCATTTAAAACAGGATCCATTGAAAGCGCTAACCCAGCTTTATTTGCTAAAAGCAGAACTGTGCTTGGTATAAAACTATTAATATGTTCCAAGGCATGAAAAGCATCTTTTTTTGCAACCCAATTTAAATCCTGAAATTGTCCAACAAAGTTTTCTGCATTTGGTACACTAATTCTAATAATTCCATTCGGTTTTAATTTTGCAGTGAGCTCAATCAACAAAGCCGTCGGATTCTCCACATGTTCGAAAACCTGTTCAGCATTTATAAAATCAAAATAATTATTGAAATCATTTAAGTTGTTTACAACCTTCAAACCGTTGCTTTTCGCAAAATCAACTCGAGATTGAGAGTACTCCAGCCCGAACGCGTTACATCCAAAAGCCTTGGCCATCAAACACCAATACCCCCAACCCATACCAAAATCTAAAATATTTAATTCGTAGGGTTTTTTTTGAAAATAACGCACTACTCTTTCGATCTGTTTCGAGTATTTAACGAATAAATCTACATCGGCCTTTTCTTTTTTTTGCTTCGATTGTTCTTTTGAAATCCAAGTTTCATATAACAATTCCATTCCCTGTGGGGGTAAAATTTCCGCTTGCCACATAAAATGACAATCCAAACACTCGACTACTTCATAGGTAGCTTTGGCTAAAGCAGTCTTATCAATTCTTTTTTCGTAATAAGTATCTAGAAAACTAAAAACACTATTGTCCGTAAAAGGTTTACTGATTAATTTTTTAAATTTCTCACTTCCACACAATTCACATTTGAATCTTTTTTGAAATTCAAAAACCATTAAAAACTTCCTTTACTTCATTGCAATACTTTTACATTATTCTTTATTTTGCATTCTTTCAGCAATCTATTTTATATTTTCTCATCACTATATTCTTTCTATTTATTCGCCATCCAAAATTCCGAATCGATTCCACTTGGCTTATATAAATGAAAAGCAAAGTAATCAGGATTCAAATTTCGCCAAATTTCAATAACAAAAAAACCAGCAATTTGAACCATCTTTATCCACTCATCATAAGTGATTCTATTTTTACCGGTCATATCCCAGTCTTGTCCCGGCATTCCTACTAAAACACGTCCTTGGTTTTTAGTAATTCGAAACAACTCATCTACCGAATTCTGAACACTGTCCACATACTCAAGCACCCCCCAACAATGAATAAAGTCGTACTGATTATCCTGAATAACATCTTTTAAGTTTTGAAGATCACCAATATGAGTGGCCACCGTATTTTGATAAATGTTGTTGTTGCCTCTTGAGTCTGACTTATCCAAAATATGAAAAGTTTTAACCAAATTTGATATTCGTTCAAAATAACCATTTTTAAAACAATACTCATTCCAACCTATCCATAAAAAAGTCCCACTTGGTCGCAAGTATTCTAATAAAAAAGAATCGTGAAAGGATCTAACAAAATCTTTTTTTATATTTGCTAATTCTGGATTCTTTGCAGTTATCGGATTATACTCCTGTACATCTAGGACTGGCCACTTATAGCAAATTGGCTTTAGATTGGATTTAATTTCCGGCTGATACTGTTGAAAATATTGAATACTATAATTGCAGTATTCCCAAAGATAACTATCAGTATGCATCCACCAATCTTCTACACCGATATAACAATTGATTAAGCTCTGCAATAATTGCCTATCTTTTATGGGAAGATAGGAGTTCGTTTCAAAATAAAAGTATCCAGGAAATTTTTTAAAAGAGAATAATCCATGAAACTCATCTACAGGTACATCACGAAACTTCAACCATGGGGAATACTTCGAAAAACAAATTAATGATTCATACCATGGTGTAATTCCATTCTGCCTAAAAAACACTGGTGGGACATAACCAAACTGAAAATATTCTGTATTGGATAATTTTATTTTTTTATATTCAGAAAAAACTACTTCACTTACAAATCTATGATGACCATGACCATACTCACCATGAAAGTTATGAGTAAACACAACACTATATTTACTAGCCAACAATTCATCACCAATACATTTTCTTAAGGTTGAATCCATTTCCTGACTGATTGGCGCTTGATTGGTAGCGCCTTTGGGTCCTTGGGTTTCCGGTAACATCAACATATGAAAGTTGGCATTGATCAGTTTACATAGTTTTTTAAAAGCCTCTAGACGATGACCAGGATCAAAAACTAAAATAATCTTCAAGGATTTCCAGTTATTAGCAGTCAAAACACTCGAAGAAAAAATCAACTCATCATCTGCATGTGCCACAACAAGCAGAATATCTTTTCCCTGAATTTCAATTTTTTTTAAATCTCCAAAACTTATTCCCCCAGGAATAAACTTCAACAATCCATGATCTTTGGTTAGTTGTTTTAAATCCATATCCGTTGTTTTATGATAAAAATAGGGCTCATTTGATGATGGCTTATTTGCCTTATCAGATAAGACTGCCAAAGAGTCTTTTTTTTTTTTTAATTTTTGCTTTATAAAACTTCTAATTTTAAGAAAATCCAAACTGACCCCATTCTTATTTTTTAATAACTATCACTCCTACTAAATTCGATTTAAATGATTCATATAAAATATTTTTTTGAACTTGGTACCAAATGCATTATTAAACTCAGTAGCCCATAGTTCTGTAAGCCTTTCAAAATTATACGACTCTAACCAAGCATCCCTTGCTGTCGATTGGGCATATTGTGCAATCAAATTATCAATTTTTTCAATTTCAGCATTTAGATTTGAAAAATTTAAAATAACCACATTGATCTCACCCAACTTACTTAAAACCTGACGACCAATCAGTAAATCAGAACTAATCACTGCTGGCAAGTTAGCCAATAACATTTCTATAATAAATTTTGGAAAAGCATCTATCTGATTCGGGCAAATCACAACTTTACACTCCGACATCAAACTATGAAAAGCCGTTTCACTGTAATTTCCTTTTAAGATAGTTAAACTATCTGTATTTGAATAAGATCTTAACTCCTCACTGTATAAAGCTTCAACTTCATCTCTTTGCGAAACCACTAAGCCTTTGTAACCTCTTTTACACAGCATTTGAGTGATTAGAGCTCCTCTGTCCCATCTTTTACAAGTCAAATCCGAAAACCCCCAAGTTAAGATTCCAAAATCATATTTCTTGCGAGTAGTTGGTGGCCAAAAAAAACCTTTGTAAGGCATCGACCTTGCCATCATCGAGTGATTACAAAATAAAGTTTTGTCTGAAGTTCTGTCGGCATAATCTAGCTCCATAACTCCATCAAATTCACTCTTTATTTGATTATAATTTTGAATTAAATAAGGGCCATTCTGACAATTAAAAATGTATTTATAATTCAAATATGAATATTTACTTTTAAACTCATAAAAAGAACTTGGAACGCCGTTCTTATTTCCAACTCCAACAAAGCCAGTAAATAACTTATTTTCGTCCACAAAAGGCCAAAACCCTGGTAGTGTGATTGATCCTTCAATACCGTCTTGAAAAAATATATTATTGCCTGATAAAAAAAACATATTTCGTATTAAGCATGATTTTTTATTGTCCACATAGACTGTTGAAAAAACATACCTGCTCCATTCGTTTGATGAAAAACCTGCGCATCAGAGGTTACTGTAAAAAATTCAGCCTCTGATAAAACATCGATTTTATAAACACCCAAAGATATTTTAGTTTGTATTGTAAACATACCCGTCATTAAATTCACTACTGGAAGATCACAATCAATATAACCTTTTCCTTTTGGTAAATTTATATTCTTATTCTGACCATGGTTAATGTTTGAGCAAAGACAAACTACCGTGTTCATCTGATCCAGTATAGCTATACTGATATTGGGCGAAGCAATCTCCTCATTTGATTCAAAATGAAGTCTAATTTTAGCTGCTTTGCCAGTAAAAACATTATTTGTCAAATTGCTTTGATCATCATAAATTTCTACTTTAGTGACTTTTGCATCACCTGTGCCCCAACGATCTTCCACTTCACTTTTTCGTTTTACTAACGATTTTGCAGAGTTCTCCACCTTTACATTCTGATTATAATACAATTCACGCACCTCTGTTGGAGATCCATAAGTGACAACGTTACCAGACTCCAAAAGCAAAGCGCGGTTACAAATTCTTTCAATTGTGTAAGGATTGTGACTGACCAAAACGACAGTCACACCACTATTGATTAACGTTGTGATTTTTTTTATGGCCTTTTTTTGAAATAAAAAATCACCAACTGACAATACTTCATCAATCAATAAAACATCGGCATTAACATGCATCGCCACACCAAAACCTAATCGTGCCGCCATACCACTGGAATATGTATAAACAGGACGATCAAACCACTCACCTAGCTCGCAAAACTCTTCCACCTTAGGTACATTCTGTTCCATTTCATAATAAGGAATTCCCATCACTGCCCCAAGCAATCTGACATTTTCTCGACCAGTTAAATCCGCATGCATCCCTGCAGCTAACTCAATCATGGGAAACACACGCCCCTTAATAGAAATTCCACCCTTAGTTGCGGGAGAAACTCCCGCTAAAACTTTTAACAAGGTACTTTTACCAGCACCATTGCGACCGATAACCCCTAAGACTTCACCTTTTTTTAATTCAAAACTGACATTACGCAAAGACCAAGGCCCTACTTCGTTGTCAGCATAAAATAAAGATCGACCACTTTTAATATTAGTCATCACTCCTTTAAAGTCAGGGGTTGGTGGCAAACCATACCTTTTCCACAAACCATCTACTTTGATAATGACTTCATCATTCTGAACAACAGCTCTTTCATTTTCCTTCACTTCTACCTTAGCAGATAGAGTTTTTTTGTATGTAGCTGCAACTTTATTTGTATTCATAACGATCTCCTACATGACGTCCGCAAAATATTGAGCACGTCGACGAAAAAATGGCCATGAAAAATAAAACACTATCAGTGTTCCAATAGTCGTACTCAACAAAATATTCCACTGTGGTGGTTGCGCTTGCACAAGGACTCTTCGATAACCATCAATGATACCTACAAATGGGTTTAAGTATGAATATATACCTCGCCACTCTTCAGGCACCGAAGTTAACGGATACACAATCGGCGTTAAAAACATCCATACTTGCAATAAAAAACTCGTGGCCAATACAATATCACTTTTAAAAACACCAATTGCCGCAATCAACATCCCTACACTTAAAGCTAACAAGCCAGTTAATGCGATAAAAAAAGGCAACAGCAAAATCACCCAACTAATTTGAATTTTAAAAAAGATCATTAAAAATGCCAATAAACACATTGAAATACACATATCAAAAGTGGCTGTGGCCACTGACACTAATAGGAAAATTTCCCTAGGCACTTTGATTTTTTTAATAATACTAGAATTAGCTTGCACTGCCGGCGCGCAATTAATGATGATAGTTGAAAAATAAGTCCATAAAATCATTCCTGAATAGACAAAAACCACATAAGGGGTACCATCGCTGGGAATGCCAAAAAAACTTCTGACCACTAACCATACAGACATCATTAGTAACGGCTGAAGCACTACCCATAAATGCCCTAAGGAAGATCTGCGATATCTGGCTCTAAGGTCTCGCTCTACTAATGCAATCAAAAAACTAAGATACTGCCTATATCTTTCAGATCTTTCCACCCCAAACATATCAAAGGCAATTTTCCTTATCAGCTTTTTTAAAAAATTAACCAAATTTTTCTCCCCGTTTTATAACTGTATCTATCGTCCTACTTGGCCACTAACCAAAACTCGCCCCAAATCACTTTAAAGGACACTAGCTGCAAACCGGCCTGTCGAATTTCACCTTTAATTTCGCTTTCGATATACTCCGTGTAATGAGTCGGATCCAATCGCCATTCCACTCCAATTTCCTTTTTTAAAGGCACTCGCCAATCCCTTTCAAACATGGGAACGCGAATTAAAAATCGGCTAGGCTTATAAAGCTCCACTAGTTTTTTTAAAAAATCAACCCTATGTTCAAGATGCTCCAAGACATTGGATAAAACAATCACTTCTATTTTTTTAATAGGTAAATATTGAAGAACATCTTCATGCACATAAGTGACTTTAGGATGAGTAAATTTACTTTTGGCAAATTCAATATTGGGCTGAGAAATATCAATACCATACACAGTGCTAGCCAAGGAACGACTGGCAATATCAAAAGCCAACGCTCCATATCCGCACCCCACATCTAAAACATTTTCATGTGCTTGGATGTTTTCAATAAAAAAGTCATGATACCTAGTGTGGCGATGCTTGGTATGCACGCCGTTGCCATAGGCAATACTTTGCTTTCCCTGTATTTTATACAAAGCATCATCTAGATCAAATAACATTCTTAAATTAGTTGACGGGGTGTTCTTAAGACAAAGGCTCTGTATTCGTGCTAACATTACATTTTTAAATTGCTCCATGGAAAGAGTGTCTAGTAAATTCAGCAAAAACTCATAGGGAGATTTCAGTTCAGCATATTGCAAGTAAGGTGGTCTTTTGAATGCCATTCGAAGCCAATTAATGAGCCTGATAAATATATTTTTTTGCAATCGAGTCAGTATACTTTGAAGACTATTATTATTAATTTTTAATATTACATTCTCTTCTTTAAAATGATACTCATCTTGTTTGAAAAAATGCGCTTGCTGCTTCATTGCATCAAACTGTTGTTGATGCTCTTGCTGATAATACCACTGTAAATTACTTAAAACATATTTTGATTGCGTATCTTCAAATAGTTCTCTTTTATCCTTTGGTAAATAATCTTTTATACAACTGACGGCCATTATATGGGCGATATTTATCATAGGAAAATTTCTAGTCATATTACCCGCATGTCGACGATAAAATGCAAGATCTTGATTCAAGAAAAAAATATTTTTCCCTCTGATAATGAGTTTGGTCCACATGATCCAATCTTCTTTTGAGCGAAAGCCACTTACAAATGGGTTTTCATCGATACGCCAACAGGATCGCCGAAACAAACCACAATGAATGGGTATACTAAATTCTCTTTCCCATCGATACAGAAAATCCTCTAAAGGATTCGCAGAAATTTCAATGGCCGTATAACGCCCCTTCAGCTGATCCAGATTTTCTTCAAACAGCTGATAATTAGTGTAACAGATATCTATTTCTGGATGCGCAATAAAAAACTCAAGTTGTTTTTTAAATTTATCAGTAGCAATTAAATCATCAGAATCTAAAAATTGAATATACTCGCCCGTAGCCCTTGAAAAACCTAAATTCCTGGCGCTGGCTAGACCTTGATTCACAGAACTGATAAGAATGATTTCAGGTTTTTTTTTGACTAATTCCGCTAAAACTTTTTCCGTCACAGAATCATTGGAGCCATCATTCACAATGATTATTTCCAATACACAATCCGTTTGTTTCAATACACTTTCAACAGTTTCTAAAATAAAATGACCTTGATTGTAACAAGGAATAATCACCGAAATCTTTGGCAAAGTCATAGAGCTCCCACTATCTAGAATTGTTTAATCGACAATATTCAAATATCGAAAGATGAACACATTATGCCTGTTCCAATTAGAATTATGGTGTTCACGTGAAATATAGACTAGCAGAAAATCAAAAGACAATGCAATCATCCAAATTATGCTTTAGAATAGTACAAACATAATCGTTTTTCTATTTATCCATCACCTCTTGCACTAATTCTACAAGCACTCCTCCTGTTGCATGAGGGTGAACAAAGGCAACCAAGGTATTGTGGGCGCCTTTTTTGGGTTTTGTATCAATCATTTTAATTTCTTTTTTCAGAAAATAATCTATCCAAGCCTGCACATCATCCACTTCAAAAGCAATGTGCTGTATACCAGATCCCTTTTCGGTCAAATATTTTTGAATAGGACTTGCGGGATCCGTGGCGCTTAATAATTCAATTCTAGAGTTTTCAGAACTAAAAAATTCCACACTCACTTTTTGATCGACAACAATATCATGTCCCTCATATTTTAAGCCTAAATCTTCCCCAAAGAACTTTTGTGCTAAATCTAAATTTTTTGGAACGATTCCTAGATGGTTAATTCTTAAAATTTTCATTTACTAAACTCCCATATCGCCATTTTAACTAGTCCTACGCGAACCAAAGCATTGTGATGTTTTAACTGACCTTACTAGAAGACTACAGACTCGATTTCAAATAATACTCCAGAACATCATCTGCCGCCTTCCAAACTGATATTTTATTCTCAGCCGCCAAGCCCTGCAACTTAGAAATTTCATTTTTTACAACCGGGCTCTGTAAAAAATTGGATTTTAATTTTTCTAAAGCCAAATTCCAAATCCAGTCGATTATTTGTTTTTGTCTTTTTTGTAACCACTCGCCGCATTGTTCATTCTGTTTTTTATACTCAAGCACAAGATTCCAGAATTCATTCAATCCAGCCTTTTCATAAGCACTGCATGTTATAACTTGAGGGACCCAGACATTGGTTTTTGAATGGATACTACATAACAAAGTCGAAAGCTCACTTTGTGATATTTTCGCTTTGAGCGCATTTTCTCCATCGGCCTTGGTAAATGCAAAAATATCTCCCATCTCGATGATGCCTTTTTTAAGTCCCTGCAAATCATCACCAGCCCCTGTCAACATCAAAACAACCAAACAATCCACCATCGTTGCCACCATAGTTTCAGACTGTCCAACTCCGACTGTTTCAACCAATATGACATCATATCCCGCGGCTTCACAAAGCAAAATACTTTCGCGAGTACGGTTAGCAACGCCTCCTAAATAATTTTTATTTGGCGATGGTCGAATAAAAGAATATTCACTTTGAGCCAATTCTGTCATTCGCGTTTTATCACCCAGTATGCTTCCACCAGATATTTCACTAGATGGATCTATTGCTAATACGGCCACACGATGACCTTTTGCTATCAGTTCCAAGCCCAACTGATTAATTAAAGTACTTTTACCAACACCCGGAACTCCAGAAATGCCAACTCGAATGGACCGACCTGTTTGATTCAATATACGTTGAATTAATTCTTCAGCCTTTATCTGATGATCTTTTTTCTGACTTTCAATCATAGTAATAGCCTGAGCTAAGACTTGTTTTTCACGAATGTGCTTAGCCAAATACTCTACATTTAAGCGATTCATTTTAATTCCAAATAATTTAAAATTTCAGAAGCAGCCTCTGTCAAAATTGTTCCAGGCCCGAAGATCATTGCCACTCCCATATCCTTCAACGCATGATGATCTTCGGGAGGAATCACTCCCCCCAGCACTACTACTATATCCGAACGATGCATGCTTTTTAATTCTGCAATCAACTCTGGAGCTAAAGTCATATGACCTGCAGCCAATGAACTTAATGCCACAATGTGGACATCGTTTTCAACGGCTTGTCTAGCCACTTCCTTGGGAGTTTGAAACAAAGGCCCAATATCGACATCAAAACCAAAATCTGCAAATGCAGAAGACACCACTTTTTGCCCTCGATCATGACCATCCTGTCCAATTTTTGCTATCAATATTCGTGGACGACGCCCATGATTTAGCTGAAAAGTTTCCATCTGACTATTTAACAAAGCCATGTCCTGCTCCTTCAAGGTTTGCTTATAAACGCCTTGTATCGAACTTGATTGGGCCTGATGTCGTCCGAATACTTTTTCTAATGCAAATGAAATTTCTCCAATGGTGGCTCTGGCTTTAACCGCGCTAATACTTAATTCCAATAAATTACCAGCACCACTTTCAGCACATTTTGTTAATTGATCCAGAGCTTTTTCGACTTGATGACTGTCACGAATCGATTTCAATAAATTCAAACGCTCGATTTGTTTTTCTCTGACACGTAAATTGTCCACTTTCAAAACGGACACAGTTTCTTGTTGATTGGATTTATATTTATTCACTCCAACCATCACCTGCTGTCCCGAATCAATCAATGCTTGTGTCCTGGCTGCAGCTTCTTCGATACGTAACTTTGGAATCCCGGCTGAAATTGCTTTGGACATACCACCATAGGACTCAATTTCTTCAATATGACTCCAAGCCTTTTGTGCCAATTCATTTGTTAAATTTTCGACATAAAAACTTCCACCCCATGGATCGACGACTCGATCAATACCAACTTCGTTTTGTAAAAACAGTTGAGTATTTCTAGCCATTCGTGCACTTTCTTCAGACGGCAACGCCAGCGCTTCATCATATGAATTTGTATGCAAGGATTGCGTTTGACCATGTGTGGCCGCTAAGGCCTCAATACAAGTTCGAACAATATTATTTTGCAGGTCTTGTGCTGTTAAGCTCCAACCTGATGTCTGACAATGTGCTCTTAAAGACAGACTTCTAGAATCTTTCGGAGAAAATTTATCTACGATGTTAGCCCAAATTAATCGCCCGGCTCGTAACTTAGCAATCTCCATGAAAAAATTCATCCCGATAGCCCAAAAAAACGAAAGGCGAGGTGCAAACTGATCAATTGTTAATCCGGATTTCAAACCTGTGCGTATATATTCAAGACCATCAGCTAATGTGTACGCTAATTCTAAGTCTGCTGTCGCTCCAGCTTCATGCATATGATAACCAGAAATACTAATACTGTTAAATTTAGGCATTTTTTTAGACACATAGGAAAAAATATCTCCCACAATTCGCATGGATGGCTCTGGTGGATAAATATATGTATTACGCACCATGAATTCTTTTAAGATATCGTTCTGAATCGTTCCTGAAAGATTTTCGGGACTCACTCCTTGCTCTTCCGCAGTCACAATATACATTGCTAAAATTGGCAAAACAGCACCATTCATCGTCATCGAGACACTTATTTTATCCAACGGAATACCATCAAATAAAATCTTCATATCTAAAATGGAATCAATTGCAACACCTGCCATTCCAACATCACCAGTCACTCTAGGGTGGTCGGAATCATATCCGCGATGAGTAGCTAAATCAAAAGCGATAGAAAGCCCTTTCTGCCCCGCCTTTAAGTTACGTTTGTAAAATTCGTTACTTGCTTCTGCTGTAGAGAATCCTGCATACTGCCGTACCGTCCACGGTTTTGTGACATACATTAAAGGATACGGACCTCGCACATATGGCGGTAGTCCAGGGAAACTATGTAGATGATCCAAACCGTCTGCATCTTTCGCAAAGTATCTTTCATTAATCGATATTCCTTCAGGGGTTTTCCAAGTCATGCAATCACCCCAAGCCATTTTAAATATTGTGATAGTTTCTCAACTGCATCACATCCTTTATAAACAAAATCATAAATACCGGCTTCTTTCCAAAGCTCTTGTTTCTCTCTAGGATGACCGGCCAGTAAGACTGCCTTATTTGCAACTTTCAGATTCGGCGTCATTGACTTATATACCTCATCGGTCGCACAAATTATCGCCAACGATAAATCAGACTGAGCAAATGCTTTCAAACCAGACTCGACGGATTCAAACCCCTCTTCATTCAGAGTCAGTCTGAAACCACCAACTTCAAAAAAGTTTTGAATAAAATGAATACGTGGCAAGTAATCTACTATTGATCCGACATTAATCACGAATATATTAGGGCGACTCTTCCCCCGCGCAATATGCACATCAACCTGATCCTGTAAGTCCTCAAAGGCCTGAACCCATCGAAAACTGGCTATATCATTCATCGCATTATCGATGCTAGAAACACTACGTACAGAATCATCAAAATGGACAAACTCATTAACACCAACAATCAGCTTTTGTCGTTCCTTATACAGTTTCAATCTTTCCAATTGCTGGCTCTTAAATTTGAAGGACATTGTTTCCAAATATAAATAAATATCATGTAGACTTGTCATGACATGGCTATGGATTGCAGTGACGTACTGATTCAATAAATTTTCGACATACCAAGATCCCCTAGACGGATCTTGAACTCTTCCCAGATGGCACTCTTCTTTTAAGATCAAAACAGTATTTCTTGCTAAGCGGTAACTATCTAGATTCACGCCAGGATCCGATCCATTACATAAAATATCAAAGGGAGTTATAAAAATTTTCCGTGCATTACCTAGCAAACCAACAAGCGCTGTCATCGTTCCACGAAGAATGTTCATCGATGCACTTCTTTTTGTAAATGAACACATGGAAGGACAGACTTGGATATCGACATTTGTATGGCCACTGGCACTCAAGACTTGTTGTAAAGCTTTTAATCTAGCCAATTCAATAAAAATATCAGAAGACAATGGCAACGAAATATTTACTTTCAGTTTTTTGTTTGTTTTTAACAAAATCTGTTGAGCTAATGAACTAGAAAAAATTAATTCCTGAACAGGATTTGCACCCAGATTTTGTAAAAACTGAACGTCAATAAAAGCTGCAATTTCATAATTCTGACTGTAAAGGACCAATTCCATCAAAAAGTCTTCCAATTCAGATTCTTTATTTTTTAAGAAAAATGAACTGAGGTCGAATTCGATGGAATAACCTGTCATTTTCAAAGCCAGAAATTCTTTAAAAAGAGATTCCGATGAGAAACGTAAGACTATTTTTGGGTTTAAAGGCAGGTGCGACAACACAGATATATCTGCACTGGAGTTAAGTTCAATCGTCACACAATCCGTACCTGCCATTATTTCGTTATTAAAAAAAGTTTCGCTTGAGGACGCCAATTGTTTCGCTAAGATTTTAAGGCCCACCAAGGACTGCGCACCTTCCATGTCTACACTTGGGATGCTCTGGTCCAAACTTGTATAGAGGGGCTTTGTAACGACTCCCTCCCAAGAGGACACAGCCAATGGAGTGATTTTTTTTAGTTTTTGCAGATCAGATTCAATCAATTGTTGCCAGTGCAGATAATTTAGATTGAATTCCGTTGTACCCACCATCGATGGAAAATTATTTTTAAACATTGTACAGTTTTAACATTGTTGTCGAATGCCAAGCAAGGATGTTTCCATATTAGACAAAAAGCAAAAACAGGTTCCATGCAATTAATTGCGCAATGCATACTTGCAGACTTAGTTCCTATTCCATTCACTTTTTTTTAGAGACATTTAATTTTCATTTAGTTAAAAACATATAATATCAAAAACTAAATATTTATTCACCTCTGTTTCATTTGTGAGTTCCTGATATTCCACGACCGACTGATGATTAACAGATGAATAATACAGACTACTAACTTTAGTTCCCTTGATACAAAATTAGCTTTAACTAACAAAACGCAACGACTTATAGTCAATGTTGAAAACAAGGTAATAATTGAGGTGATGATGACAAACGAAGCTGCTTTAAAGATAATTCAAGATTGTTTTGATAGTTTGTTCGACAGTGGAATGATCGATGAAAAGGTTCCTGTTTCTGCCGAGACGATAATCATTGGCAATGGCTCCAAGTTGGATTCCATCAGCTTTGTAACAATGATCACCGAACTAGAGGAAAAACTCAGTCAAGAGTCCTCAAAAGATGTTTTCTTTGTCCTTAATGACATTCAAGATTTTAATATCGATAGCCCATTTGTATCCGCTTCCACTTTTGCCCAATATATGCAAACCCTAGTCAATTAGAAAAGAGTCTAGCAATGGATCCGAAAAGAATTTTTGTAATAACAGGTACGACTAAAGGCATTGGCTTAGGGCTCGCACAGCACTTTTCGAAAGAAAATATGGTTATTGGCTGCAGTCGAGGTGAGGCCGTTTGGGAACACCCCAATTATAAGCATTATTCCGTCGATGTGACCGATGAAAAATCTGTACAGCTATGGGCACGTCAAGTGCGTAAAGATTTTGGCAAAGTAGATGTTTTAGTCAGCAATGTTGGCTTGGTTAAATCCTCACTGCAAGTCGCCTTAACTCCTGGCAGCTTATTTGAAGAATTTATTAAGATGAATCTAGTGAGTACATTTTTAGTCAATAGAGAGTTTTCTAAAATGATGCTGACTCAAAAACAAGGGCGCATTATTAATATCTCCTCCATAATGACAGATCTTCATGAAAATGGCACTGGGGCCTACACGGCGACCAAGGGTGCTGTCGAACACTTATCAAAAGTGATGGCACGAGAACTTATTGCACACAATATTACTGTGAACGTTGTTTCCCCCTCTATGGTCATCACCGATTCAAATCGCAAACTGGGTGAAGATTGGGAAAAATGGATGCTAGAAAAGCAAACTATAAAAAGAGCTGTTGAAATCGTTGAACTTGCTAATGTGATAGAGTTTTTTGCATCACCGTTAAGTAGTGTCATTACAGGACAAGTGGTTCGAACGTGCATGATTTAAAGCGCCCATCAATTTACGAGAAAACAATTAAAGAGCACCAGATCACTACCTGTGTTTCGAAAGTGTTTCACGAAAACTGCTACATCGTTGGCCATATTCATTCTAAGAAAGCACAAATTATTGATCCAGGTGATTCCTATGATCTTATTGATGAGCAAATTCAACTTAAACAATTACAACCTGTTAGTATTTTTTTAACGCATAGTCATTTCGATCATATGCTTTCTGCGTATCAACTAGCTAAGAAATTTAATATCCCTGTATTTGTCAGCAAAAAGGACTACAAACTACTACGACGAGCTCCACTTTATGCGTTTCGCTTTACGAAACAACAAGTCAATATACCAGAAGTTATTTTTTATGAAGACGCTGAACAGGGACAGCTATTAAACATTAACGTTATAAATACTCCGGGTCACACCGAAGGGTCGGTTTGTATTGATTACGGTAATTTTGCATTTGCAGGGGACACTATTTTCTTTGAACATTTAGGACCAACTAACTACCCTGAAAGTAATTTGAACGATCTGTTTATCTCTGTAGAAAAGATTTTGCAGCTGAATGAGAATGCGTTCATTTTTTCAGGACACGGTCGCCCATGGAAAATTGCCGATGCAAAAATTTGGTTTGAATCATTGGATAAAACACATCCACCACAATATTTAATTATGAACGATCCATCGTTGCAAGCAAAAGGAATGAAGGCATGAATCTACCAAGTGATTATGGTGTAGGAATAGTCGGTTTAGGACGATATGTACCAGCGAAACTTCTTTCAAACACAGAAGTGGAAACATGGACCAACCAACCCATCGGTAGCATTGAACAAAAAACCGGGGTCAAGAATCGTTATATCGTCAGCGATGAAGAAACAGCCTCAGGAATTTCTTTTGCTGCAGCTAAGGAAGCTTTACAGCATGCCAATGTATCTGCAGAAGACTTAGGTTTAATATTAGGATGTACGTTCTCACCGGATTACTTATCACCAGCTATGGCTTGTAAAGTACATAATTTATTAGGAGCAAAAAATGCGGCTGCATTTGACTTATTAGCCAACTGCACGGCCTTTCAAGTGGGGCTAAGTACTGCCAGCGAGAAAATGTTTTTTGACCCAAGCATAAAATATTCTTTGGTGTTAGGTACTGCGATTCAATCTAGATTTATTAACTGGCATGATGCCAATTCAGCTATTTACTTTGGAGATGGTGCCGGAGCCGCAGTATTAGGAAAAGTCCCTAAAGGATATGGCGTTTTAAGTTCCGCCAACTATACAAATAGTTCCGTATACGAAGCCGTTCGCATACGAGGTGGAGGTTCTAGTTTTCCACTGCGCAAAGACAATGTGGAGCAAGGACTACAATACTACGAAATTAATGGCATGGAGGTCTGGAAACAGGTCGTACAACATCAACCGAATGTTATCAAAAAAGCCTTAGAAAAAATTGATATGAAGCTTGAAGAAGTAGACTTCTTTATCTTTCATCAAGCCAACTTACGACTGATTGAATATCTTATGGGAAAATTAAAACTTCCAATGACTAAAACCTATACAAATGTAGCCGAGATTGGCAACACCGGCGAGGCCTCTATGGTCATTGCCCTGAACGATGCTGTAAAACTTGGTAAAGTTAAAAAAGACATGGTTGTTGTTGTTTCTGGAGTCGGCGCTGGATTTACTTTTGGTGCAACTGTGATGAGGTGGTATTGATGACCTACAACACTGAAAAAAAGAATTTTCAAATTATCGATTTTGATAAAATATATATCGGTCAAGAATTTAGCTTAAACCACAAAATCACTCAAAAAGATGTGGATACATTTGCTCAGTTAACGGGTGACTACAATCCATTACACATGGATGAAGACTTTGCAAAGAAAACAGATTTTCAAAAACCAGTTGTTCATGGCATGCTATCTGCGTCCTTTATTTCTACAATGATCGGCATGCTAATTCCTGGTCCTGGAGCCCTTTGGTCTTCACAGACTTTAGAGTTTTTAAAGCCAGCCTTCATCGGAGACGAAATATTTATAAAAGCTACTGTTACACAAAAATCTGAGGCTACGCGTTTTATTAAGTTAAGTATTAAAGTCACTAATCAACATGGAACTGAAACAATCATTGGTGATTCGTTAGTAAAAGTATTAAAAATAGCAGAGGAAAAAAAAATGACAACAACATCTGAACAAAAGAAAACTGTTTTAGTTACCGGTGGCAGCAAAGGGATTGGCGCTGCGATAGCAAAAAAATTAGCTAGTGATGGCTTTCAAGTGGCTGTTGTCTATAACCAATCTAAAGAGGCGGCAGAACAAGTCGTAAAAGATATTATATCAAAAGATGGCAAGGCCATTGCGTTTAGAGCAAATGTGAATAATCAGGAAGACGTGCAGCTTTTAACTGCTAATGTTCGAAAAGAACTTGGTATAATTACTAATCTAGTACATTGCGCTTCTCCTACTCCAATTCCACAGGAAACAATGCAGGTACCTTGGCAAACTTTTGAAGATCACCTCAATACACAGATAAAAGGGGCCTTTTTACTGACAAAAGAATTAGTTCCAGACATGTTAACTGCTGAAGCCGGTAGTATTATTTTTATTAGCTCTATATTTGCAGAGGGCAATCCTCCTACACAACAAGCTGCCTACGTAACTGCAAAGGCCGGGCTGTCTGCATTTGGTCGATCACTTGCTGTTGAGTTAGGACCTAAAAATATTCGTGTCAACACGGTATCTCCGGGAATGACAGAAACAGACATGATCGCGACATTGCCAGAAAAGACTAAAATGCTAACAAAAATGCAAACACCACTTCGCCGATTAGCCAAGGCTGATGACATTGCCGATACTGTTGCCTTTTTGATGGCCCCAGGTGCAAAACACATCACAGGCGAAAACATTCGTGTCTGTGGTGGAATTTCTATGGGTTAGGAGCTTACATGCCGTTATCTTCAGAATTATTAATTCAAATTCGTAAAGATCCGTCTTATGCCAATTACCTGAAACTACAATCACAAATAAAAAAAACAGCTTCGCCTTCCGATCTAACTAAGGTCAAAGTGGCTGTCTTACGTAATTACACCGTCGAGCCATTATTACCTATTATCGAAGTCGATTTATTTTTATCAGGTTTAGTTCCACAATTTTATATTGCAGACTTTGACAACATTTTATCAGAAGTCACAGATGAAAATAGCCCACTTTTTCAGTCGCAACCAGAAATAATTATTCTATCTCAGTGGTTAGAATCTTTAGCTCCCGTGCTAGTAAAAAGATTTCTAAGTTTAACTCAGACTGAAATCAGCGAAGAAATCAATCGCATTTGTAATATGATAGATTTTCAAGTTAGCTCTATTCGTAAATATTCTAAAGCTATCATCTTAATTAATAATTTTTCTATCAACCCCATGACAACTTTGGGCGTACTGGAATCACAAGGTGAATTTTATTTGCAAGAAGCCGTTCAGCAAATCAATTCTTTTATTAAGTCTATACATAAAAAGTATGCAAGCACTTACATTATAGACATTCAAAATGTGAATTTAACACATGGATTTAATCAGATTTATGATTTTAAAAACTGGCAAACCAGTCGCTTACCATTGACCAGCAAGGGCTTAGTCCAAGTTGGTAAGGAATATACAAAAACAATTCGAGCCTTACGAGGCAAAACAAAGAAGTGCCTTATTTTGGATTGTGATAATACCTTGTGGGGTGGAATTATAGGCGAAGATGGACTTGGTGGCATTAAACTATCGCCAGATTATCCAGGATCAAGTTATTTAGATTTTCAAAAAGAAATTTTAAATCTTCATGATAGAGGAATTATTTTAGCTTTATGTAGTAAAAATAATGAAGCCGATGTCCTAGAAGTTCTTGATAAACATCCACATATGCAGATTAAAAAATCCAACTTAGCCACCTGGCAAGTCAACTGGCAGGACAAGGCCGCGAACATTAAGGAAATCGCAGCCACTTTAAATATCGGCTTAGACAGTTTGGTATTTATTGATGATAGTGCTTTTGAGTGTCAATTTGTGAAAGAACAACTGCCAGAGGTTGAAGTCATTCATTTATCTGGCAAACCCTCCAATTATATCAACGAACTTTTGCAAGAAGGTTTTTTTGATTCTTTTACTTACACAAATGAAGATCGTGACAAAAACAAGCTTTACCAAGTCGAACATCATAGAAAAGTTCTTCAGTCCAGTGCGGACTCGATAGAAGACTATTTAAAAAAATTAAAACTTGTAGCTACAATAGGAATCCCATCCGAGTTTGATATTCCTAGGGTCTCTCAACTGACTCAAAAAACAAATCAGTATAACCTAACGACTAGAAGATACACTGAGGACGAAATTCGAAGTTTCATTTCCAGCAAGGATTCAGATGTATACTTTTTGAAATTGACAGATATGTTTTCTGATATGGGTTTGGTCGCAATGGCTATTTTAAGACATTCAGAAACAGAATCTGAAATTGATACTTTTTTGATGAGCTGTCGTGTGATTGGCCGCGGTGTCGAGGAAGCTTTGCTGAATCATTTAATTCATGAAGCTAGTAAAATTGGTAAAACAAGCCTGAAAGGTATTTACATACCAACAAAAAAGAATGAGCAAGTTGCCAACTTTTACAAAAAACATGAATTTGATCTGATGGATTCAAGTTCTGGAACAACAATTTGGAAAAAAAATATATCTCAGTTGCCACTTAAAAATGTAGATTGGATGCAAATTATAATAACTTAGGGGGATTTATGTCTGAAAATGATAAAAAACTAAAACAAGTACTGGCTGATGTTTTTGATGTTGAAGTAAATACAATCACGGACGAGGCCTCTCAGGATAATATTGAATCATGGGATTCATTAAACCATTTAAAGCTTGTGTTAGCTTTAGAGTCTGCTTTTGATGTTTCTTTTTCGGAAGAGCAAAGCGTAGAAATTCTTAGTCTTGGCTTGATTAAAGAAGTACTAAAAGAGCACAACGTAAAATTCTAATTAAAAATTTAGGAGTATATATGGACTCAATTCAAACAGTCTATGATCGCATTCGTAGTTTTGGTAACCAAGATTGCATTTATTGGAATAATAAAATTTATAACTACAATGAATTTGACCAAAAAATCTGTCAATGGCGAGAAGAGCTTAAGAAGCTAGGTGTTGGCCGTGGATTTGTTTGTGCTGTATTTGGAGACTACTCACCAGGTACTGGATCTTTATTTTTCGCGATGATGCTTGAGGGCGTTATCATGGTGCCATTTACTGCTGCCGTAGCCAATGAAATGAAGCCATTGATGGAAATCGCAGGCTGCCAAGGTCTGATTAAATTTAATATTGATGATAGTTGGGCTTTTTCAAAATTTGAGAATATCCCTCAAAATGATTTAATTAATCAATTTCGTCAAAAAAATAGATCCGGCTTGGTCGTTTTTTCTTCAGGCTCGACAGGAAAGCCAAAAGGTATTTTACAAGACTGTGAAAATGTCATGAAAAAATTCGTCACGGTCAGACCAGGATGGCGCACAATCTTGTTTTTAATGATGGATCACTTTGGCGGTTTTAATACATTTCTTTCAGCATTTGCATATGGTGGAGTAGCTATATGTTTACCTGATCGCTCTCCGGAAAGCATTTGCCGTTGCATACAAGAAGCTAAAGCGACTTTGTTACCGACAACACCCACCTTTCTGAATTTACTTTTTGCTTCTGGCAGCTATCGATCTGTAGATTTATCGTCAGTACAAATGATCACTTATGGAACTGAAGTCATGGTAGAAGCCACTTTGAAAAAAATCTCTGAAGTATTTCCAAATGCTCAACTGAAACAAACCTATGGTTTATCCGAACTGGGAGTGTTGCGATCTAAATCTGAAAGTAATGACTCTGTTTGGTTAAAAGTGGGTGGCGATGGCTTTAATGTTAAAATCATCGATAATATTTTATGGGTTAAATCCGAAGCCAATATGGTGGGATATTTAAATGCCCCACAACCATTTGATAGCGAAGGCTGGATGTGCACTGGCGATGAGGTTGAAATCAAAGGTGATTATATTCGTATTATTGGCCGTAAATCTGAGATGATTAACGTCGGTGGACAAAAAGTATTTCCAGCAGAAGTTGAAACAATTCTGTTGGAAGATGCCAACGTCAAAGAAGCCACTGTATTTGGTGTTCCACATCCCATAATGGGTAAAGTAGTTATGAGCCGAATCTCATTGCACAAAGACGAAGATTTGGCAGTCGTTAGCGCGCGCTTGAAAAAGCTGTGTTTAACTAAAATTGCGAAATATAAAATTCCAATCAAATTCACAATTGTTAATACGGATGATCAGCGATCGGAACGATTCAAAAAAATTCGAAACATTCAAGATGTTTCAGATGAGGTCAATTAATGACAACTCGTTTAGCAAATCCAGCTGATTTTGAAGGTTTATTTTTCTTATTTAGTAAAAATGATTTCCTACCACAGAATATCACTAAAGAAGATTTTATTAAATTATGTCACTGGTTATATTTGTCACACCCCAGTCGGTTGTTTTTTGAACTGGTCGTATGCAAGGAAGATCAAATTATTGGACACCATGGATTAACACCTTTTGAACTAAAAACTGATACAACGCCTTTAATGGCAGGATTTGCATCAAATCTTTTAATTGATCAAAGCCATCGGAATGCTTTGATTTTTCTGGGGTTACAAAAAGAATTTTTCGGAAAATATACAGGCGCAGGATTTGATTGTATTTTTGGTTTAGTAAATAAACCGGATGTATTGTCGACTCATTTAAAAACTGGTTATAAAAAAATATTCGATGTTCCAGTTTTTGCACGTCCCATACAGTTTGATAGTCTTACCAAAAAAATTATAAAGGGCCCCTTTGGATCTGTACTTTCCTGGTTTAGTAAATTTTGCGGTTTTTTCTATAATATTATTTTTAATATACGTACAAGGGATACCATTATTCAAATGGAGGCTTTCGATAACGAAGTCAATAATCTATGTCGGCAGTTTCAAAATAAATGGCCAATCACAAGCGTCAGAAACAAAGAAATATTAAATTGGCGATTTAATGAGTTAAAATACCGCAACTATTCCATATTCTATTTGAAAGAAAATAACCAATTAAAGGGTTATATTGTTCTTAGAAAAATGCCAATGAAAGAATTTTCTACAATCGCCATCGTTGATATTGTTTGGGATTTAAGTGATATTAAATTTGCAACAAGCTTGATTCGTTTTGCATGCTCTTACTCCAAACAACAAGGTGTCGATTTGGTTTCCATTCTTATTTCACCTGTGGACGAACTATTAAAAGCTTTAAAGCACTGTGGCTTTTTAAGGACGCCAGAAAAATTTACTTTAGTAGTCAATTACCCAAAAAGTAAAAAACTATTTACTGACGAAAATTACGATAAAAAATGGTTTGTTTCTTGGTTTGATCATGATTTTGTTTAAGAACCTTAAAACAGTTTTTAGCAATAATTTAAAAGTAATTTCACTTTAGAATCTATCATATCAGTCCAAAATCAAGGCGTGACCGATAGAGCAACACAGGATTTGGGCTTATTTGATAGCTTCTAAATATTTATTAAATTGTTCATAAGTCATTCGAGCATAACGTTCGTATAACAAAAGCCCAGCGTGTGGTGGTTTTTGAGAAACTCTTATATCACCCGTAAGCATGGGTATTTTTCTTATTAATAATAATCGTAAAAGCAACAATGGCAATAAACCTATCCACGTCTTAAGTTGTGAACGAAAAAATCGTATTCTAAATAATAACATACAAATCTGTATCAATGAAACTTTTGCTAAAGTGAGTGGTGAATAGGAAACCTCATTAGCAATAGGCTTCAATACATTGAAAAACTTACCTTGAGTGCCATACCCTGTATAAGTGCAATAATGTACCGACTTGCACTTATACACCAACGCCAGTCGATTCGACAAAATATAACAGGCATCATGATCTTGATGTCCCCCCTCCCATGCGGGCGCGACTATAAATTCGGGTCTGATTGCACCTAAATTTTCAAGCAGACAGGTTTCTATTGAACGTATATGTTGAATCACTTCGCCATCACACACAGAAATGAATTCATCCAAAAAAACAACTTGATCGGATGAAAATCCATAACTTTGAAGAAATTGTAAGCTTTCTTTTTTTCTAACGCCTGACTTGTCCTTAATAATAAATACAAAAATAATTTTGTTTTTACTAATATGTTTTTGAAGCAATGGAAGTATGACAAAGACCTCGTCATCGTAATGCGGTAACAATACTAAAAATTGACTTTCTGAACTTACTTTGTGCAACACAAGGTTATTCATCCCTATTTTTTCATTAAAGTTAATATTTCAAAAGTATCGTTTTCAAAATCTAATTTTTCTAAAGGAATTAAGTTTAATGTCCTGTCCTTTTCGACTTTTGGTAATACAATTAAATCGACTTTAAAATACTGCAATATATCTATTAGTTCCTCTTGAGTTTTAGGCACAGATGCAAGTTTACCGCTTTGCCATGTCAATGGATGAATATTGTATGGTTGAACCATACTGGACCAGAAATAATGACTGGCATGATCTCTAGAAATTATAACAGCTTTTTTTTGATTCCGATCTAAATACTCACTGACCTTAATCAAATCCCCCCAAGCCTTACCACGAAAATTAGCTCTTAATTTTTCTTCATCAAAAGAATCATTCATAACTGATTCAGGTACTTTGACCCACCAGTTTAAACTTGGAAGAGTAATTAGTTGAAAGAAAATACTTGCGGCAAACAAAGCAACCAATATTTTTTTCCCAAATAAAGTCAAATCTTGCAGATACACATTTAATAGCAAAGGTAGCAAGGCCCAGATAAACATTGAATATCTAATATATCTTGTGACAAAGGTTCCCAATATCAACACAAAGACCAAAAAGATAGCGTACTTAATATATTTTTTTGATCCTAAGTTTAAAAAGACCACACTTGCAGTTACTAAACTTGTTACACCGGCAGCAAAGACTGGGGCCTGTCCAAATTTCTCTGTCCAAAAAGTAATTCCAGGTAGGTAAAAGATTAAATCTAATATTCGATTCTTAAACAATCCATAACTATCCCAATCTCCTTTGCTAACAGAGCTAATATAATCATAGGGATAAAATATGGAACGACTTCGAATATATGGAATCATTAAAAAGATTATTAATAAACCTAATCCTACAATGATGGCCGATAAGTATAGTTTCTTTCTTTTGAATGCCTGAACAAAATAAAATAATATAAAAAGCGGCGCCATCGCGATAAATGACATTTTAATCGCCAGTCCAATAAATCCAACAAGAACTAAAATAGTCATCAGAAATACTTGTCGTTTATAATCACTTTTCGCGTGAATAATATCCAACATAATCAACAGGCCAAGTTGAAAGATTAAAATCAAAGGTACATCATATTGAAATGTCCCTATTGTAGAATATACCAAAGGAATTGTCACAACCATCAATGATGTAAAAATGAGTAGAATAGGATTGGTTTCTTCGCTTCTATTATCCGACCCTAAGGATAGAATACTTCGTCCCAATGCCAATCCATTAATAAAAACAAATAATACTTGAGTAAAGTTCCAAAATCTTAAACCAAATTCATTCGCTATGCTAAATAGTGGAATGGCACTGACGTGATGAAACCCATGGGCATACGTTTGAATATTGTATGGATTGGCTCTTAAGGTATGATTAGAAAAATAAAACTGTACAGTTGGCACATGCCCCAGACTGGAATCCCACTCCAAAATTGGCTGATGCAGCATCGCACCCGCAATATATCCAGCTATTGAAAACAGTATAAACAAACAACCCTGTTCTAGCTTAGTCAAAGCTCGAAGTGGGTGTGATAAAAATGTAAGGTCATAGAATTCCCATTTTTTGGCACCATATACATAAAACAAAATCCATCCACTGATAGAAAGCGTAATGGAAACAATATACCTAGGCTCGCGCAAGTAGACAAAAATGATTCCAAAAAATAAATTGCTTACCAAAAAAATAACTGTCTTATAATAAATATAATTTAAGTTAAGGCGACGACTGATAATTTCAACTAATTGCCACAAGAATAAAAAATAACCCAATATAATAAAAACAAACGTTAAATACTTTGACGAAAGACTCAAGGCAATTACCGGTAATAGAAACGAAAATAAGACTGACTTACCAATGCTAACATTCTGTCTGTACGATAAAATCACTTGTGCCAAAGAAAATAAAATAGTTAACACAAAGGCTTGTTTTAGACTGCCGTTGCTGTTCGACCAAAACTCTGGCAATCTTTTAACAAAATCTATTCGATAAATCAGACTAAAAAGCAATACACCTGCAAATGAAATAATCGTACTTATCATAGGCCAGCTCATTGGCCAGTTCTTAGGCCAGTTCTTAGGCCAACTTGTATTTTTCATCAACACCTTACCTTTGGAATTCGCTTAGTTTACAAAATAGACTTGAGCCGTGCTTCGACAGAAAACATCTTTCTGAGAAAGACAAAATGTGTCAACTAGAAAAGCAATCGAATTCATTCTTTTTGAATGAACCGATTCACTTTTCTTTCTTGAATATTTAACAATAATTTTTCAGAATAAATTCAGATCAGAATTGAACTTAACCAATGAAAGTAAATTTATGAGAATAGCTGTCGTTATACCTGCATATAAATGTTCAAAATTTATCGTCAAAGTCTGTTCAGAGATTGATCCGTCTGTCGAAAAAATCTTTGTTGTTGATGACTGCTGCCCTGAGCATACTGGTAAAATAGTAGCGGCAGCAAATGTGCCTCGAGTCCAAGTTTTATTTAATAAAGTGAACCTTGGAGTCGGCGGCGCCGTAAAGCATGGCTATCAGGAGGCCCTTGCACAAGGACTTGATATTTGCATTAAAATGGATGGCGATGGACAGATGGATCCACGCCTAATTCCGCGTTTTATACGACCAATTATTGAGGGCCATGCGGACTACACCAAGGGCAACAGATTCTATTATCTTTCAAGTTTATACTCGATGCCCAGAGTGCGAGTTTTTGGAAATACGATCCTGTCACTTTTAAGTAAACTATCTACAGGCTATTATGAAATATTTGACCCCACCAATGGCTACACGGCCATTTCAACCAAAATACTACCCTTTATTGAAGTGAACAAAGTTGCCAATAGATATTTTTTTGAATCCGATCTATTATTTCGCTTAAATTTAATTCGCGCAAAAGTGGAAGATGTACCCATGGACAGCCTATACGGAGATGAAATTAGTGGTTTAAAAGAATTCTCCATTGTTCCAGAATTTTTAAAAGGGCATATCAAAAATTTTTTAAAAAGATTATTCTATCAATATTTTCTTAGAAATTTCAGCCCAGCCACTTTAGAGCTGATTTTTGGAATTATTTTATTATTGTTTGGCTTAATTTTTGGAACTTATTCTTGGGTTTCTGCTTACCTAAATCAAACGACAGCAACAAGCGGAACTGTTATGCTAAGTGCTTTACCATTTTTCTTAGGCTTTCAATTGCTTTTGAGTTTTATTCAATTTGATGTTGGAAATAGCCCTAAAGAATCAATTACTAAGAAATTGTAAAGATTCTGAAAGTCGTAATTTGGCAATTTTTTTCGCTGATATTTAAAGTATCTTATTGCAAAATAACAAACTTAATATTTCAATAAGCTCCATGCTTAATTCCATTTTAAATTATTTTAAAGAGACGCAAAATAAGTTTACTCAATCGACTACTAACTCAGAGAAAATTTCTTTCACATGTAATATTTGTGGTAGTTATAATTTTCGAGTTCCTAAAAAATATTTTGTACGTGAAGATCGATCCTGTAAAACATGTGGTTCCTCTGTTCGAACCAGAAGTTTGATCTATGCGCTGTCCATTGGATTATTTAAAAAACCTTTAACCATCGACAATTTTCCGATTAGAAAAGACATTGTTGGTGTAGGCATGAGTGATTGGCTAGAGTACGCACAAAGATTAGAAAAAAAACTGTCTTATACAAATACTTTTTATCATCAAGAACCCATGTTGGATATTGTAAACCCGCGTGAAAAATATTTTCAAGCCTGTGATTTTGTAATCACAAGCGACGTTTTTGAACATATCACGCCACCGGTAACCAAAGCATTTGAATCCTTACGAAAAATTGTGAAACCCGGTGGTGTTGTCGTATTTTCAGTTCCCTATTCTGTAGGCAATGAAAAAACGATCGAACACTTTCCTACTTTAAATGATTGGAAAATGCTTCAAGATACATCCGGTGATTACTATATAGAAAATACGACTTCTGATGGAAAAACAGAAATATTCAAAGATCTTATTTTTCATGGAGGCCCAGGACAGACCGTTGAAATGAGATTATTTTGCTTAAATGACCTTATCCGATTATTCAAAGAGGCTGGTTTTAAAGATGTTCAAATTATTAATCAAGATTACAATTCACATGGAATTATAATCGAGCATCCCTGGTCCCTGGTCATGTTAGTCCACGGCTAAAATAAATTTAAAATATAATAAAATTAAAATTTTAGTTTTTTATAGATAAACCATGGCAGACACTTCAATAAAAATACAATAAAAAACCAAAATCTTGGCAAATATCCATATCTAAACGAAGTATTAATATTTTTGAAGACAGTTTTGGCTACAATGTCTGGTGATTCGATTGGAAATAATAACTTTTGCCCATAGCTCATAGCGGAATCAACATAACCGAGTCTATAAAATTGTATCTTTACATTCGTGTTAACTAGTAAGTGTTGTAATCCCTTACAATAATTCTCTAACGCTATTTTTGAAGCGGAATAAACAGTATTTCTTTTTCTTGGTACTCCTGCTGCTATGCTTGAAAATGCTATAACATTACCGTGTCCCTGCTCTTTAAAAAAAAGAGCAAACTTTGAAATCGTTTTAATACTATTTGAAAAGTTTATATTGATTATGGAGTCTATTATTAAATCAGAGGCAAATCCATCATCGCTATCATGAACCATTCCTGCGGTGATATATAATTCATCTACTGAAAACAATACCCCTAAACATTCTTGAAAATAGGCATCTGTTTGATAGTTATTAACTGCTAAATCAGATACAACAACATGACAATCGATTTTATATCGAATCATCAAATCACATGCTATTATAGTTAAATCTTTTTTATCACGAGCACTTAATACTAAAGAGTATCCATTTTTAGCCAAAAGATTAGCGATAGATCTTCCAACTCCCGAACTTGCACCAACGATAACTGCTTTTTTAGACTTAGACATCTATTCTCCTTCTCAAGGAGGAGTCGAAACGTTTTTTACTATCAAACTCATTTAGATTTTTTTTAAATTGCGCATACTCTGGATACATTTTAATAATATCTTCTTTTTCAGTTATTGAATCCTTAGATAAATTAATTATACCATTATTTTTTAAAACGATCTTTAATAGATTATCTATAAGATTTCGAGAATCTACAGATTCCGGCATATTAAGCGCCATGCATATTCCATCACCACAAAAATTCAAATTAGTCGTTTGACCTTTGAATAATTTTAAAGACCCTAAAGTAATTGGAACTCCTGCTGTAACAATTTCATGTTTAATTTGAATAATGGCTTGATTCCAATTTTTTTTGGGTACTAAAAATTGAAATTCTCTAAAACCCCTTTTGCCAAATAGTTTATAGTAAATCTCTTTGCCATTTATAGGAAACGAAGCAGTTTTGACATCTACAACCTTCATGTTTGATATTAATTGCTCTTTGAGCATATAAATAAATAAGATTAACGGCGTCAGTATTCTATTAAAAAAATTAATGGGAAGTTTGCGTCTAATTTTATAATCGAGCTTTCCGTATAAAGTTGATTTTGGCTTTATGTTCTTATTTACATAATTCTCTATATAAACAAATCCCTTTCCAAAACAAGCCCCTTTAAGATTTAAATTATTCCATGAATATAGCATATCTGCATTGGATGAATTCTGTTCCATAATTTTCACAGCATCTTCTAAATTTTTAACTGCAATCCTTTGAATTTTTATACAATTACCCTTTAATTTCTGTAGCTTAATTTCAACCTGTGTAATAAATCCTGTGAGTCCCATCCCACCCACTGTTAAATAAAAAAGCTCGGAATTTTCTGATTTTTTTAAAGTTAGTTCACCCTTATCAGGATGATAGAGCCAAATTTTTTCAATACATTCTAAAAAGTTTCCATCATGAAATTGACTTTTGCCATGCACATTAAATGCTACACATCCACCAATTGTAATTAGAGGATAACCGGGTAAAACAGGTAAATTCCATCCCTTTGAAATCACTATATCCAATAAATCACCAATAGTTATTCCAGCCTCAACTTGAATAAGTCCTTTTTGTTCATCAAAATGAATTATTCGATTAAATAGTTGAGTCGATACAGAAATAACACCATCACCAAAACTAGGGGATCCATAACTTAACCCCGCACCACGAGCAATAGTAGAATTATTTTCAGATAGATTTTTATATAATTCTTTATATCGATCTGGTCTAAGCACCTTGGCTTTCACTGCTTCTGTACCATCAAAACTATAAATTGATTCTTTCATGAAATAACCTATTTTCTGCCTATGATAACAAACTGTTTTCCTAAGATTTTCCAAATAAATGGGATTTTTAAATAAAGTTTCACTAAAAATGGCCACTTAGGCAGGCTTGATTTAGTTGAAAATGGAACAAACTTAGGAATTAGCCTTTCAACCGTAAGGCCATTTTTTTCAAAACCCTCAGCAGCAGATAAATGTGATAAGGGTAGGTAATGATCGTAAAAGTCCCAATATTGATCATAGCAGTATCTAATATTCGGTTGCATAGCTATTAACTTACCACCTGGCTTCAAAACGCGTTTAATTTCTGTTAATACTAAATCCATCGTTTTTTTATCTGGTAAATGCTCAAAAAAATTACTAGTAAAACAAACATCAATTTGATTGTCATTTATCATTGCCAATTTATCAGCATAACTAATATAAAATTCTATGTCTTTATTTAAATATTTAGGAGAGTCAGGATTTAAATCAATTGCAATTTTTCTTTTTGCATTAATATTATTTGAAAATTCACCATAACCACAAGCGATTTCAAGCAAAACGTCAGTAGGTTTTATAAATTGCTGAAAGAATTCATCACATATTATTTTCCACACTTTTTCTTTGGCTTCTTTTTCTTTAATATTAAATCGAACTTCATATAGCTCTTTTATGTTTTGCATTAGTTTTTTCCCCTAGGATGTCGCCCTTCAGGCAAATCATAATCTACCGAAAATATATTTTTATAGATTCTAAGCATATCCTTAATTGTAGCCATTATATTTTTTAGAGAAGTAGAAGCCCCTTTACCAAACTCCCTAGGGAATGTTTGTATGCCTACCTCACCAACCCTATATCCCTTTAGCATTGTTCTAATTGTAAGTTCTGCACCAATAAACGGAGATGTGGACTGAAGCACTAATTGTTCTACCAGCGACTTTCTTATCATGCGAAGACCAGTACTTATATCTCTGTAGTTAGTTCTAAATAACCAACGTAAAACCATGTTATAAACACCAGATATAAACTGTCTTTTGCCCGAATAGGCCTTTACGTATCTAAAGGTAATTATCAAATCATAATAGTCTTTTAACCTGTATAATTTTAGAAAATCAAAAACATCATACTCATCATCTCCGTCAGTAAAAAAGATCCAAGGATATTTTGCATTCGACAATCCTGTCCTTATTGCAGATCCATAACCTTTATTAACTTCATGATGTATAACTCTGACATTTTCGCACTCTTTTGATAATTGATCTGCAATTTCTCCTGATTTGTCTGGAGAACCATCATTTATAATGATTATTTCAAACTGAGTTGATAATGATGTTAATAATTTGATTGCTTTCTCAGTTACCCTTCTTACTGTTTTTTCATCATTATAAACTGGAAAAAACAATGAGATTCCGTCATTATTTTGTATCATAGCTTCCCTCTCTATCAATTTTCACCAACCATGCTAAGTAGTCCATTTTCTGGATTATACTTTAAAAAATAGATTTTTTTATTCTTTATTGTTTTTACTTCAGATAGCTTAACCTTAAATTCATCCTCGTTATCTATTACTGTCGTTTCAATATCTTTAAATTTAGAATATGCGATTTGTGCCGTCTGCGGGAAATCAAAAAGAGCAGCTGCAGGACGCGGATGTACAATAAATTCCACTGGTATATCAGGCAAGATTGGCACTACCTCCTTTAAACTAGCTAAGGTAGCTTGAGTTTTAGCCCAGCCTTTATTTGAATCATTCGCATATGCTCTAAAGTCAGGTCGTACCAACATAATATAACCAATTACAACAACAACGGTTGCTGGATTTGCTAACCTGATTTTTTTAAGTCGTATCCAAGCAATAATGCTATAAAAAGTTTGACCTAAAAATATATAAAATCCAACGGCTGGAAAATAAAGATGGTGTGGATAATGATGAATTTTCAGAATTGCCACTGGAAATAAACATAAGAAGAACCATAAAGAACCAAATATCATAATTTTGTTCTTATATTTAATAGCGAAAGCTAACAAAAGCATCCACACCAATGAAACTACCCAAACTGAAGTATGTAAACTCAATAATATTTGATTTAAATACCAGCCTACGCTGTTAAGATAATTAAGTGGAGATAATGATACTGCATATTCACCTGTTGTACCAATACCACCTGCCGTCACATGTCTTTTATAAACGTGAATAAGTGCTATCATTATAAAAACACTAGCCCACTTGAAGTACACTAAGGTTTTATTTTTAATAGATTGCCAGCTGTATGTATTTTGTCCGATTATTATTTCATAACAAAATATCGCTGCCAATATAGACAGACCCATTAATTTTGTCTTAAGTGCCATTAAAAAGAAAAGAAGCGATAATAGGTACCACAGAATAATTGCTATCCTCTTTTTGGCTTCCTTTGCTTTTATGTAAAAGAGAATAGATGGTATACCAAATGTGACTAATGGTAAATCAATACCAGCACTCCACCAAGCAACAGTAGTAATATAAGCTGAACTGCATCCAAAAAAGAAAACCGCGAACAAAGAGGCAAAACGACTAACCTCAATCTTTCGTGCAAATATATAAATTAAAAACATATTAAAAAAATGAATGCCCAACTGCCCTAGATGATGATGAAAATGATTAAAGCCAAATAATAAATACTCGACTCTCCAAACTAATGTTGTAGTCGTATAAATATCTCCCGAAAGCGGAGAATAATTTTTTAAAAAGTTAAAAAAGTAACCATCTGGCCAATTCATTACCCATCCAAAATCACCCCAATCATCGAACATAAAACCACCGTGTAGGCAATCCCAAAAAAGCATTAAAGAAGAAGCATATATTAGAATAAATAATAAAACAGTTGTAAGACCTTCCCTTACTTGAAACTTCGATTTTAAGTTTGATATCACTAAGTTACTCCCTTAATATTATTGATAAATTCAATACAATTTATGAGCTCATATAACAAACAAAAAAAATAGACTTGTCACGCGTTATTGTCGAAGATGAGTCATTGTTAATAAACTGTTGAGACATTGACTTAAGATTCATGTTTCATTTTTTCTTTCCAATACTGAATTGCATCCACGATCCCTTCCTGTAATGACACCTGTGGAGTCCATCCGGTCTGCGTGATTTTATGAATGTCGGCAAAAATGATATCAGAAGTCGATTGTAAAGATTTATTAGTTTTAAGCCAATCATCTATATCAACTTGTGGAATATTTAACTGCTTCGCGATTTGTAAAAAAATTTGTTCCAGAGCAATAGGTTGTCCAGAAGCCATATTATAAATACCAACACTGTCATGATCGACTAAATGGACAAAAGCCGAAGCTAAGTCTTGAACATGCAGAAAATCGCGTACTTGATGCAAATTCACTTTCAACAGTGATAACTGTTGTTTTAATAACGTTTGAATTAGATAAGGAATCAATCGACTTGCGCCCTCATGTGGTCCGTAGGTTAAAAAAATACGCCCCCAAGCTAACTCCATCTGAGTATTCTGTGAAAATTTCTGTAAGATATTATATTGGCTGATTTTGCATTCACCATACAAAGTACTGGCGCCAACTGGAAAACTCTCTGCAAGACCATTTGGTAAATTTGTTATAGACTTCGTGTGGGGAATTTGACTCCAATCATATTCGGCACAAGTCCCCGCCATAACCATGCGAGTCCCACTGTGTTTTTCAAACTGACGTGCCAATATTAAAGAAGCACTGACCCAATCTAAATTTAGAGCTGAGTTCCAAAACTCACCATGCTTTACATACCAAGCTAAATGCAATAGATGACTTGGTTTTACTGTTGATAAAATCGAATTCAATTGCAGATTCAAGTTTGAAAAATCTAAAAAATCACAAAAATGAAATGTCACATTTAAAACTTGTTCGTGCGACAACATAAAAAAAGATGCCACCTGCTTTTCAGAAGGAAAATCTTTCTTCGAAGTTAGGATATGCACCTGATATCCCTTGTTCACAAGCGGTCCAACCACTTGTCGACCAATAAAGCCCGTCGCTCCCGTCACTAAAACTACTTTATTTCTTTTAGGTGTTTTATGCAAAATCAACATAGGATAAATCTTTGTCGGAAATCTTGGAAATATCTAATGGAAATTTAAATTTACAAACTGGATCATTATACCGAATACCGCTGGCACATCTTGCATCAAAAAATTCAGACATCTGATAAAATACTTCCGTTTCAGATTCTAACGTTTGAAAACCATGTGCCAGCCCTTGTGGTATATACAACATTTTATGATTTTTACTAGTCAGCTGAATTTCAAAATGTTGACCAAAAGTATTCGAATTTCGACGTAAATCAATCACAACATCATGAATGGATCCTTGTGTGCATCGTACTAGTTTCTCTTCCCCTTTTGGGGATAACTGTAAATGCATACCTCGCACGGTCCCCTTTAGTAGATTATAAGAAATATTACATTGTACAAATCGTGGTACCAATCCATGCTTATGAAATTCATCCTGGCAGAAACTACGAGCAAAAAAACCTCGATCATCGGCGATAGGTTCAATATCTATTACAAACAATCCAGCTATTTCCGTTGCAATAAATTTCACTAAAAAACCTCAAGCGCGGGTATAGCTACGACAAATTTTCCACCCCAAGAACGAATTTCTTTCATTTGAATCTCGATCTCTTCTTTTAAGTTCCATGGCAAAATGAAAACATAATCAGGTTTTGTTTCATAAATTTTTTCTGGAGACAATATTGGGATATGAACTCCTGGTAAAAACATTCCCTGTTTATGTGTGCTTCGATCAACAGTATAATCAATAAAATCCTGACGAACTCCGCAATAATTTAAAAGTGTATTCCCTTTAGCTGGAGCTCCATACCCTACAACCGTTTTTCCAGCCTCTTTGGCTTGAATTAAAAACTGTAAGGCTTTTCGTTTTGTAATTTCTATATTTTTTTGAAATGATTGATACATAGAAATATTCGTAATACCAAAATCTTTTTCTCTTTGCTGTAACTGCAACACATTACTTGTTGTTGCAAAGTTTTTATTACCTTGGTGACAAGCATAAATACGTAATGATCCCCCATGAGTGGTCAGCTCATCTACGTCAAAAATCCTTAAACCATTTCTTTCGAAAACAACTTGCAGACTATGTAAAGACAAATATGAAAAGTGCTCATGGTAAATGGTATCAAACTGATTGAACTTAATTAATTTTTCTAAATGCGGAAACTCTAATGTAATAACACCCGTGTCCTTCAATGTTAGCATTAAACCTTTAACAAAATCATTAATATCAGGAACATGGGCCACCACATTATTTCCAGCAATCAAATCCGCTTTCTTACCTTCAATAGATAATCTTTCGCCCAAAGACTGCCCCATAAATTCCACCAAAGTTGGAATTCCTTTTTTTATGGCGGATTCAGCCACATTTCCTGAGGGTTCAACTCCCAATACAGGAATCCCACTTTCCTTAAAATATTGCAGTAAGTAGCCATCATTACTAGCCACCTCTACAACTAAACTAGTGGATGATAATTTCAATTTATCAATCATCTTTACGGAATACGCTTGTGAGTGCTTCAACCAAAGATCTGAATACGAAGAAAAATATGCGTAATTAGAATTAAAAATATTTTCTCTGGTTTCAAATTCCTCTAATTGCACTAAAAAACAAGATTCACAAACATAAGCTTTTAAGGGATAAAAAGGCTCCATGGTCTGTAATTGATCTGCATGTAAAAATGCATTGGAAATAGGAGACATTCCTAAATCTGCAAATGTTACTTTCAGTTCTGCTTTGCACGACCGACATTTTGAATGAGTTTTTGCTTTTGTATTTTCCATCTTACCACACCTTCCATGGAGCTTGATTTTTTGTCCACATTTCATCTAATTGTTTTTTCTCGCGCAAAGTATCCATCGGCTGCCAAAATCCTTCGTGAAAAAAAGACATCAACTGTCCTGCCTTCGATAAAGATTCTAAAGGCTCACGTTCCAATACAGTCGAATCTCCTGCAATATAATCAAAAACTTTAGGAGAAAAAACAAAGAATCCGCCGTTAATCCAACCACCACCTTGTGGCTTTTCTTGAAAGGCATAGACTTGATTGTTCTTAATTCCCAAGGCTCCAAAACGTCCCGGAGGTTGCACCGCTGTCACTGTCGCTAATTTCCCATGCTCTTTATGAAATTTCACTAAGTTAGAAACATTCACATCAGCGACACCATCACCATAGGTCACACAAAAGTCTTCATTTCCAATATAGTCTTTGATTCTTTTGATACGACCACCCGTCATGCTTTCTTCGCCGGTGTCGATCAAACTGATTTTCCATGGTTCAGTTTCTTTTTTATGATGAGTAATAGAATTATTTTTCAAATCAAAAGTCACATCCGAAGTATGCAATGAATAATTGAAAAAATACTCTTTCAACATATAACCCTTGTATCCCAGACAAATTACAAAATCATTAATTCCATAATGAGAATAAATTTTCATAATATGCCAAATGATAGGCCTAGTGCCGATTTCAACCATCGGCTTCGGCTTGATAACTGTTTCCTCACTTAACCTGGTTCCTAATCCACCAGCAAGAATCACTGCTTTCATATTTTTTCCTTATGTCTATTTTTATTCTTGTTTTATAGTTTCTGTATATTTCTATATACCAACTCTACATTTCAATTACTTACCACAATTGTTCCCGTGGTGATTCCTGCAATAGAGTTTTGCGACGACTGTAAACTGCATTCGGTCGATGCAGTCCATTTTTATATATTCGAGCGACATAAATTGCGATCGCCATCAAAGAATATCCACAGTATAAAAAACCAAAAAACAAAAATAAAGAAAATGCCCAAGTCTTTGCGAATACCTCTGACATCACCAAAAGTAACCCCATTAAAGCGACCCAAAAAACAAACATATAGGCCGTCAACCTTAACAGCAAGGTTGATGATGACAAAATACCTGCAACAGCAAAAGTTGTCATGCGAACTAAATTATAATGACTTTCTCCGGCCACTCGAGGTTCTCTTTTGTAGGGAATGCCGAAAATATCAAAACCAATTCTTCCAATCGAAGCACGAATAAACGGAAATGAATTGTTATCTACCAGAATGGCGTCCCTAACCTCTTTAGTCATCAAACCAAACTCAGCCATAAAAAGATTAAAGTTTTCGTCAGAAACAAAACGAGTTAACTGGTAAAATAACTTGCGAAGCCATTTCAAATAACTAGCCTCTACTCGGTCGACTCTTTTTCCATATACGATTTGATATCCCTCTTTATATTTTTCTAAAAATTGTGGGATCATCTCTGGAGGATCTTCGCAATCTACATCTATGATAACAAACATATCCCCTTTAGCATGTTTTAAGCCGCATTCAATAGATTTTTGATAACCATAATTTCGACTTAGTCCTAGATGATAAACAGAATGATCACTTTCACGTAATTTTTTGATCAAACTTAAACTACTATCTGTAGAACAATTATCTACAAAAAGTAAATCACAATCAAATTCATTACGAACTTGTTCAAATACTTTTTGGATTCGACGATAAAAAAGCGGAATGGTGACTTCTTCATTAAATACGGGACAAATGACTGTCAATTTCTCTTTATTCTGTAGCATAAACTTTAGACAGCTCTCCTATTGAAAGGTTGAATTTTTCTTTCATACTAGCAGACAATTTTTGATTATTTCTACTGTCAATATACTTTACCGCTATGCATTTATTTAACGAAATCAGATTGTCATTCTCACTTTATCTAGAGCAAATAATAGCATGACAAAATTATTTGGCGGAATTTATCAAAATAAAAAAGTGCTTATTACTGGAACAACTGGCTTCAAAGGTTCATGGTTAGCTTTATGGCTACAACAGCTTGGTGCTAATGTGTTAGGTTTTTCTCTTCCCACAAACACCACGCCTTCACATTTTAAGTTATTAAATTTACCCATAGAAAATATCCATGGTGATATTCGTGATTTACAATTACTTAAGGAAACATTTCAAAGTTTTCAACCCGATATTGTGTTTCATATGGCTGCACAAGCCTTGGTACTGCCCTCTTATGCAGATCCCGTCGATACTTATACAACGAATGTCACCGGTAGTATGAATGTTTATGAAGCCGCTCGCGCCACTTCATCTGTGCAGGCTATCGTCAGCATCACTACAGATAAAGTTTATGAAAATAAAGAATGGGACTGGGGCTATCGCGAATGTGATCGACTGGGTGGATATGATCCCTATAGTTCTTCCAAGGCTTGTATGGAGATAATGACATCCTCTTATCGAAATTCATTTTTAAACTTAAAAGACTTCGATAAAAAACATCAAATATTATTGGCCACAGCTAGAGCTGGTAATGTTATCGGTGGCGGCGATTGGGCCGCTCAGCGATTAATCCCAGATATTGCCAGATCCACCTCGCTGAACCAAACTGTCGTCGTTAGAAATCCTTATTCCACTCGACCATGGCAATTCGTTTTAGAACCCTTGGCTGGCTATTTAAGTCTTGGAAAAAAACTTTTAGAAAAAGAAACCTTCTATGCACAGGGTTGGAATTTTGGTCCTATAGAACCAGCAGAATGGTCTGTTGAAAAAGTATTACGATATGCTCAAAAAATATGGCCTACTTTGAATTACAAAACAGATGCTGGCGAAAAGTCCCATGAAGCTAAGCTACTAAAACTGGACTGCACTATGGCTCAAAAATATCTAGGATGGACACCCGTTTGGAATACAGAAGAAACTCTACATCACACTATGAGTTGGTATAAAAACTTTTACGAAAACAGCCAACTTTGCACGCATCAAGATCTAAAGGCCTTTATCTCTGCAGCTACTGATAAGCAAATAGATTGGACCAAATAAGATGACCCCTGAAAAAAAATGGAAGTATTCGTGGATTTTTTTTGTATTTGTATTAGTAGTTCACTTTATTTGCGTTTGCTATTTTTCAGTGAACGTCCCCTGTTGGGATGAGTGGGAGCCTTTACGTCAAAACGGCATGACTCGCCAATTTGATTGGAATTGGATTGTATCGTTTCATACTGAAAACCGACACGCCACTTCGCAATTATTAACTTGGCTGTTTTTAAAATATGATAATTGGAATTTAAAACATCAAATAATATTTAATGGATTACTTTATATTAGCTCGGTCCTAATCTACATGCGTGGATTTCAAAAACTATTAAAAATACAACTAACTGATACTTCATTTTGGTGGTTTCCTTTAGTTTTTTCTTTGATGTTTTCACCGCAGATGGAAGAAAATCATCTTTGGGGCTGGCAAGCTAATTACTTATTTGGATTTTTCTTTCTGACAATTGCATTATGGAGTTTTTCGATATTAGAGCAAAAAAAAGCACCATTTGTTTTATTCCTAAGTTTGATCTTGGCTTCATACTCTATCAGTTTTTCCTTGGTAATGTCTGTATTTATCGCTGCTGGAGTCTGGCTGTATTTGCTTTTAAATAAAGTTTGGCAAGATAAAACTCGCTTTGCCTACTGGCTAATAGGATTTCTATTTTTTAGTTATGCTGTTTTTTATTGGTTCCAAGGACGACCGACTACGGCAGAAGCCCCCACCAATATTCACATTACGGAATTGGTCAAGCATTGGCTTGGCATTATGAGCTTGGTGATTGGAAATCATACTCATACCTTGTATCTAACTGGTCTTATCACTGTCATAGGTTTAGCTGTCATGGTTGTGAATATGGTTTCCGGCATAAAACGAAAGATAAATCTTGTCCCATACCTTTGTTTCTTTGTCGGTACAATTGCGACAAGCTTTATCGTTTCTTTTTCTAGACACACCTTTGGCGCACAACAAGCCTTTGCTTCAAGATATTTTATATATGCTTTTCTTATGATGCCGTTTCTATGTTTTTTGTGGCTACCTATCATTTCAGACTCAGTTAAAGCTAAAAAATATAGTTATTACGTTTCTGGCTTTATCTTCTTGGGATTTCTAAATGATTGGAGCTATTCAGCTTATTCCTCTACCAAGAAGGCTCGTTTAGAACAATTAGCCTGCCTTGGACGTCATCTATATGAAAAAACTGTCGACTGTCCTACGTCATACCCAGGGAACCTTCGAGAAATGTTAGACCGAGCCATCGAATTAGATGTACAGTTTATACAAGATTTAAAAAAATCTTACTGATGATAAAATTCAATGATTCATGACGGATACGAAGACCGTGCGAAGATCATACTAAGGCCATATGAAGGACTAATGAATGACAACAACACGTACAGCAAACTTAAATGATAAGTTTCAAACAAAATCCAATCTGACCTTATTATTTCCTAAGCCCACTTTGCAAATTGTTATCGTACTTTACAACAGTGGTCCTGATTTAGATTTTTGCTTAGAATCCATTGTACGTGGCTTAACTCCTGACTCTTTGAATATCGATATAACTAATAATACTGGTGTTAAAATCTTTCAAGGGTCGAATTACTTTTTAGATAAAGTGACCTTGATCGATAACACTCCAGAAAATCCACCTAATTTAGCTCCGTGGAGGATGCGCTTACCGATAGATTACCTGGAATCTAAAGTTAATTTAGGTTTCGGCAAAGCCTGCAATCTAGCCGCTGAAAAATCCAAATCAGATTATATTTTATTTTTAAATCCCGATTGTTTCATCAGCCCATCCGCCATCGAAACTACGATTTCGTATCTTACAAAACCTGCATATACCACCACAGCTGTGGCTTCGGTTTTGTTAAAATCCATGACGGGTGAGGTTCAAAAAACTTGTGCGCGACAGCCCAATTTAAAAATGTTTATCAATGAATCCTTGGGCTTTGACCGCTTGGGGTGGAGTCGCAATAATCCCCATTTTTTTTCTCACCATATGCGTGAGTGGCACCATAAGGAATCCAAATTTGTTGACCATGTCATCGGAGCCTTTTATCTGATTCGTCGCTCTGTATTCACTTCACTGAATGGCTTTGATGAAAGGTTTTTTGTCTATCTAGAAGATTTAGATTTATCCTTACGAGTCCATCAAGCGGGTCATCAAATTTACTTTTTAACAAATGACTACGCTATCCACAAAGGAGGCGGTTCATCAGAATCCGTCAAGGCCTTTCGTTTATGTCTAAGCCTAGAAAGCAAAATCAAATATGCGGATAAACATTTCCCGCGGTGGCAAAAGTGGTTGCTGACGTTGGTGATATTTACTTTTGAATTTTTATTACGAATCGCGTACTCAATAAAAACCGATCCCTCTAGAAAATCCTATCACGAAATATTACAAGCCTATAAAATGCTGTGGCTAAGATGGAAAAATTAAGTATTAGTGCTTAATTTCGTCGGAAATTAACTTCAGATTGCTCTATGGTGAAATATAGTGCTATAATCAAACATGTCCAATTTATCGAAATTAAATCCAAATTTCAAACCGGCATTTGACGGGGTCAAAATAGCTAAAGAGACTGTTGCTAGATTACATTTAGCAATTCCAATTTTGGAAGCTTATTTATTTGGCTCTGCAGCTATTCATAAAAATACAGATGATTCTGATTTGGATATATTGGTCGTCATTGAAGATCACACTAAAATTAAAGATTATTTTTTAGCTTCGCAACAACCCGGCCTATCATCTATGGCCACAGATTGGATTTTTAAACATAAATCCGAATTTGAGTCTGAATTGCTAAATGGGGGTATTTCCAGAGTCGCAACTCAGGAAGGAATCAAGGTTTTTCCCAATGGTTAAAAACAAAAAACAATTATTTGAGCCCGCCTACTCGAATCAATTATTACAGATTGCTCAAGGTGACCTTGCAACGGCAAAAGCATTGATTGACAGCCCAGCCCCTGGGCGATTGGAAAATATTTTATACATGATTCAACAGTCCGTCGAGAAAGCTTTAAAATCTGTACTGATAAAAAAGCAAATTTCGTTTCCACTTGTGCATGATTTGGGAATTTTAATTGCGCTACTTCCTGTTGAGGACTATCCGCCAGGAGGCTTTGATTGGACAGCATTAAATCCCTATGCCTCCATTCGACGATACGAATCCGGCCCTATGCCAATTGATTTCGAAGAGATAAAAGGCGCCTATCAAGCAGCCATTTTAGTGATGGATTGGGCTTCGCTACATATAAAAGAAAAATAACAGAAACCTTTTTTAACGAACAAAAAAGCATTCTCTGCCTTGATACCTGCAACTCTATTTGCGGAATCGATAAAAAAAACATACCTATTCCGCAAATAGAGTTGCATAAACTATCTTTGCGGAATCGATGCTTTTTTATGCTTGATTCCGCAAGTAGAGTTTACTAAACTATCTTTGCGAAATAGGCGGTTAATATGTTTATAGGAAGATCTCGTGAACTTTCAGAACTTAATCAAAGATTTTCAAACAAATCTAGTCAATTACTTGTCATTTATGGACGAAGACGAATTGGTAAGTCACAATTATTAAAGACCTTTTCCAAAAATAAATCCGTTATTTTCTTGGAGGGATTAGAGGGAACTCATAAAAAGAAACAAATAGAAAGTGCAGTTCTTGAGTTTTCCAAGCAGACAAAAAAACCCATTGCCGCAAAATTGAAATTATCCAAATGGGAAGAGTTTTTTGAATTACTGACGGAGCACTTTGAAAAATCTAAGGATAAAAAAATTATTATTATGGATGAGTTCCAATGGATGGCCAATCAGCAAAGCTTTTTAGTAAGTCTGATTAAATTTTATTGGGACAATTATTGGAAGAACCAAAATGTTATGTTGGTTCTTTGTGGGTCCGTAGCTCACTTTATGGTAAAAAAAGTTATTCAATCAAAGGCCCTTTATGGTCGTATTAATTATGAATTGTGCTTGCAAGCGCTTTCACCAAATGAATCACGTAGAATGTTGTCTCGGCGCGGAGAGGCTGAAGTTTTGAGATATCTGATGCTATTTGGCGGCATTCCTAAATACCTAGAGGAGGTCAATCAAAGCCTTTCTTTTGATGAAAACATAAATCGACTTTGCTTTCAAAAGAATGGTTTTTTTACTCATGAAATTGATAAGATTTTTTTCAGTCAATTCAAGGAAGCCAAGACATACAAAAGAATTATAGAGCAATTAGCTATTAAAAATATGAATTTGTCTGATATTTCTGAAAGACTAAAAATTGCTTCAGGAGGCGGACTAAGAAGTTACTTATTTAATCTTGAAAAAGCAGGGTTTATCAGATCCTACTATTCTTACGGAAAAAAACGAAAAAAATTACAAAAATATAAACTATTTGACGAGTATTTAATATTTTATTTCAAATTTATTGCGAAAAATAAAGTACATATTGATGAAAACACTAGACAGAATTTATTCAAATTAGTTGTAACACCCCATTGGAGCTCATGGCTGGGAATCGCATTTGAAGTTTTTTGTTTAAAAAATGCAATGTATTTAGCGGAAGCCGCCGGTTTTGCTAATGAAGTGATATCCTTTGCACCTTTATTTTCCATGAAGGATAATAAATTCCAGATTGATCTTATCTTCATAAGAACCAACAATATTCATACAGTCTGTGAAATCAAGTATTCAGAAAGTCCAATTACAACCAGCATCATTCCTGAAGTGCAAAGAAAACTGAAACTATTACCTTGTAAAAAATCGGATACGATCGAAACCATGTTGATTGCTCCATCCGGAGCAGATCTACCCTTACAACAAGCAGAGTTTTTTCATCATATTATTAGTCTCAAAGAAATTTTCGCAGCAAGAAACACCTAATACCAATTCCAATAATTAATTGTTCAAAGCGCAAGCTTGAAGCTGTATTGTAATACTGCGAAAGCACGACGCCGCAATAGCGGCACCAAGTAAAAAGCAACGAAGGACAATTATTTAGTGGAATTGGTATAAATACGAAATATTTCCAGTACGGCGTCTATTGATACATGCTCCTGCTCGATACGAAGCCCTTGATGGCAAACATATTCGTACTCGGTTTGCAAATCGGGAACCTTGGCCAGGGGACCAAAATATTTTTCTTTCGTCTGTTGTAAGGATTTATTTTCTTCAAAATCTTTATAGCTCATTCCTAAGGGCAACAAAGGCTGAAATCGGGATTTTAAAAAACCATATATTTCATAGCCTTCCTTGTCCATATCACCCCAATAATATTTTGTACCAGGTAATAGTTCGATATATCTGGCCAGCGAGGCGACTCGCCATCCCCCGCCCCAAATAATTAAAATATTTTTGGCCGCATTGTTCTCCAGCCATTGCACAGCTTGAAAAAAACTTTCTAAATTTTCTATAATCAAAGTCGAAGACAAAGTGGAAAAATCATACTCGGGTAATAATTCACTGGAAAATACACCATGAAACTTTTTAAGTTCCGCAGATTGTCTAAAGCAGACAGGCGCATAAAAACGATATTCCACCGATCGCCGATGCAAACGTAAATAATGATACACATCCCGCCACTGAGTTAAATTGGAATCCCAATGTTGAAATAGTCTTAACAACAAAGATTCCTTACCCATTAATTTGGTCGATTGTCCGTGTGGAATTTGCTTCGCCGTCATCCCTTGTAATTGTTTTTTATTTTGCATCAAGTAGGAAAATACCTCTAAGCAGGATTTCGTGGTTTCGATATTTTTAGTGACTTCAGCATAGTTTTTTTCAAAAAAGTTTTCTAAATTGAAAATCGACTCTTCAGTTTCAAGCACTTTATTTGTCGGCCATTTTCTATTAGTGTTTTCAAATTGTTCAATTACTAGTCCTCTAGCAAAATCGCCTGACTTAAAAACCGTGGAAAAGCGAACTAACAAATCCTGTAATTGCTGTTTTAACGATTTCACATAAGGACGACAAGCTAGTAACTCCGAAACACCAAAACCAACTTCCGCTGGCCTAGAAACCTGAGTCCATCCTTCCTTAACCAAGCGGTATTTTTTAACTTGCAGCAGGCTTTGCAATCGAATTTCTGATTCTAATAGGGAATAAAATTCAACCAGCTTAGAATCACGACGAATTAAAAATTGAAAATCAGTCTTGTTATGTAAAACAAAATCTTTTTCCGCCGCATCTAAGTATTTTTCCAAATTCAAAATCTTATGCTCCACAACAACACTTACCCCATATTAGGATTAATGACATTGGCATTGGCAGCCGAAATCTTGCCCTTAACTGCCCTGACGGAATTAATTAACTTATCGTAGTCCTCTTTCGATTGAATTCGCACCGAATGCGCCTTGGAAACACTGGGGGATTCCTTATGAACCAAGACTAAATGATTAATACTACCAGATAGCAATTCGGCCTTAGACATCGGACTGACTAACATCGATTGAAAGCCCATCTGATCTAATAGTTTAATAATGTCTTTTGGTTTTTCATTATCAAATTTTCCACCAAATTCGTCCAAGATTAATAACCTGGGCGTATTCGCTCCGGCTTCGGGATCGTTAAAGCGAAAACGATAGGCTAGACAGGATGCCAACAAAGTATAAGCTAGTTGCGTAGTCTGTGCGGAACTTTTTGCGTCTTTTCTAGCGCCAGTAAATGTTTCTGCCACCTCATCCACCGCTGGTAAAGCCATTCGCCTTAAGGATTGTACTTTAAAACTAAAATGATTACGTACATCGGTCACAAAATCCCGATATGAGCCATCTTTTTGCAAATCATCCACAAATCCCGTCAGCACTTGAATCACTTTTTCACTTTGACCATCAGCCAAAGAACGCACTTGAGTACCCAGTAATTTTTCGACCTCGCTCATTTGATGCCTAAATTTTCTGATGCGATCATCTTGGTTGCTAGTAAAAATAATTTGCAAATATCTTTTTTCAGTGGGGAGATCTTCAAAGTTTGTTAATTTGAGCACTTCATTGATCGATGTAATATTTTGCGTGATATCGTGCAAACGCTGCTTAACTTCATTGACAGTATCCCGAACCGAATCCATCAAAATTTGCTCGAAGAAATCTTTCCAGGTTTTTTCCGCTTGCGGAAGCTCTGTTTCCTGTAACTTGGCCAAAGTGCGCCCCCAAAGCGCATCCATCTCCTGTATCTGCTCTAAGGAACTAACAGTGTAGATTAAATTTGGATCTGAAAATTCACGCTGGTAATAACTAAGAGCGGCTCCTAAACGACCAAAGATAGCTTCTTTTTGAGAACTGATTTTATAAACCTCAGCTCTGGCTAATTCGGCCTGCTTGCCTCGTTCTGAATTGTGACCTTGAATGATCAGATGCCAATCCTGCATTTTCTGTTCTAATACCGACTCAGATGCGTAATAACGAAGTAAATTTTGATAAAGCAAGGATCCAAAAAGATTCTGCTTTTCACCAGGAATTAGGCCTTTAATTTTTTCCAACAATGCCGCTTCATTTGCTTTTCGGTCTTCTAATAAATGCACACGTTTAGAGTGCTCTGCCACTTGATTTTCTAAATCTGACATTCGCAATTTCAACTTTTGATAATCGGGGTTACTTTTTAAAAGTTTGGATTTTTCTAGTGTCAGATTTTTTGCTTTCACTTGAAAAGACTCTAACTGCAAAAAATCGCCGGACTGATTTTGCAACGCAATCAACACACGTAATTTACTTTCATAATCTTGATGAATTTTTTGTTGCGAAAGAATCTGATCTTGAGTTTTTTGTAAAACTTGACTTATATGTGTCAACTGCCTGGAATATTCGTCAATGATTTCTGAATTATCCCACCCCAGCGAAAAGGAAAAGTTTTGTTTCAGCTTGCGCATGGTTCGATGGTCCATCTTTACCAGGCCCTCTTGAGTCACCACCTTTTCCTGCGAAGTCTTGAACTTTGACACCTCTACTAATTTATAATCAAAAGTATTTAGTAACCATGTCCATAAGTAATCTGTAAATTGATGCTGTGATTTTGGTAAAATGTCGATCTGACCAAGGATTTGATTACCCGTAAAATCCAAATCTAGATGCTGATTGACTAGCTCGTCCTCAGTGATTCGTTTGACGGTGATATCTGCGTTTAAGCCTTTATTGTCTAACCATTTCGTTAAATCATCGCGGTACTTGGGATCACATAATAAATTTCTGGAAATAGCAAATAGCACAGACTCAATCGCACGGCGGTTTTGCTGAAATCCGGTCTTAACTTGAATCAACTCACCGACAAATTTTATTGATTTTTCAGGAATTTTTAAATCCTTCATCGCATCTAGCTTGATCTGATAAATATCCTGCGGGATCAAACAACCATTTTTTACAACGTGTTCTAATTCCTGCCTTAAAGATTTGACCTGTAATTCCAAGTTAAATTTTTCTTGGCGCTGCATTTCAATCGATTCAGTTAATGCTAAGTTTTGTGCGCTGTATTCTTCATGATCTTTCTGACAACGTTCTAAAAAATCCCCCCAATCACTGGCTCGCGACACTGGCTTTAGGGACACTAACTGACATTGCGATAAATAATTTTGATAAGACTTTTCCAACCAAGAGATCTTTTCATTCAGAAATTCAATTTCAGTTTGCAGACTGAAAACACGTGATTCAATATCCTGTTGAGCCACCAAATTCTGCAAAGACTGTAGCTCCGATCGTGTCGATTTTAAATTTTCATGACTTATTGGTAAATCGACTTCTATCTGTCTTAAGCTGGATTCTAATTTTTCGATCTGAGCTAAATTATTTTTTAGCGATAACCAGTCTGGATACAAATCTAACAATTGAATTTTGATCTGACTTTGCTGATTTTTTTCTTGTATATCCTTCAGCCGTGTTACATCTTTCAGTATCCCCTCACTGGCATTTATTTTTTGCTTAAAACGTTCAATGGCACAAGCAATTTCACGACCATTTCTGACATTTTCCATCAGTGTATTTAAATTATTACCTTCTTGTTCTAATAACATATTTTCACGAATAAACTGGTCTATTTGCGCAATCGATTTAACGTAAAATGCTCGATTTAGAATTTTAAGATCATCCTTGGAAATATTCCCTAAGGCTGTACTTAAGGAAATAAAATAATTATTGGCGGAATCAAATACTTGAATCGAATTTTGCGACCATTTTTTTGCAATCTCCTTAAAATCTTTAGGACTTTTAGGAATTTCATTTTTAAAACACAAATCCTTGATCGAAAACTGGCTATAACTAACAAATCCTAAATTAGTTTCACTGACATTATAATTTTGGTACCACCAAATTCGTCCCATCGTTAGTTTTTGCTGCGGTTTTAAATTGTGCTGGAAGCTTAATAAAAATATTGTGCACCCATCGCGTCGGCTATAGCTACTATCCGTCTTACTGCCTTCTGTTCCATCCACAGAGGCATATTTCCCTAAAACATAATCCTTTACACTACGACCGCCGGAGCTTCCATTTTCAACATCATTCGTAACACCTAATTTTAGATGCCTTTCAAAGGGCAACAAGCACATCATTAAACCGTCAATGATGGTTGATTTACCAGATCCATTAATTCCCAAAATTGCTGAATTCGGAGAAGGTGCAAACAGAAATCCGCTGTCGCTAGGTTCATACAAGTTTAATGTTTGTAGACCGTGAAAATTACCCCAATTTAACATTTCTAATTTTACCAATGAGTATCCACGATCTAGCATAATTCCTCCGAAAGTATAGGTAATGACTCAGACGATTGAAAATAGGCCTCTATTTTTCGACTATACATCTCTAAATCTTCACTTGATAACAACACATCACAAACCGCTGTAATTTCAAAAAGTGCTTCGTCGGCGTTGACCTCTATCAAAACTTGTAATTCTTGCAGCTCCTCTAAAGACTTTCGAAAAGTCACTTCAAAGACGCGATCGGTTTTGAATTTTTGGAAGCTATCCAAAAACTCACGAATCGCTGTCAATTTGACAAGTGGAGCATCTAAATGATTTGGATTTTGAAAAAACTCAAAGCGAAATCGCCGCAAAAATAAAAGCATCAAGGATGAAAAAGCTGATAGATTTCGTTTTCTACCGATAGCAAAATCTAATTTTTCCTCAGCTTCACTAGACAATGTGGTCAAAAATGCCAATCCATTGGATTCATTGATTTCTAGTCGTATTAGAAATGGCATCAAAGATTTTTGCACATCAGGCAGATGATCAATCAAAATTTGAAACCATTTTTCGTTGCGTGATTTTAAAAAATATCGCTGCCGAAATAATCGGCGTAAAATACCGGCCAATTCCAATTGTCTTTTATTGTAGACTTTTCCGGAGTCACTAAAATCGGCTAAATGGCTAGATGATATTGTATTTTCAGTCATATTTTTTCAACTTTCATTTTTCAGATTTTTCTATTCTTTTATTTTTAATTTTGGGCGATTTTCAAAAATTCAATTTCCTTGATGTCTCGTAATACAAAGTCCCCATATTTAGTTGAAATCGGCAGATCGATCTCCTCCGTTTCAGTTCTAAAAAATTGCGGATCAAAGATTTCAATCTGGCAAATCACGTAGTATTCGGATAGTCCGTATTTAAAGTCATATTGGCTTAAATATTTTGCTTGATTTGTTATATCGCTACTTTTGTTATTTTTATTGTTTTCTGTTTTTCGTACCAAGTTATCTACCGCAGGGCTTGCATCACGATACCAATCCCTGAAATTTTGCAAGATAGTCTCGATGGTGGCCTCTTCCGCCTGCAATAGGGCTTGCATCATCTGCAAGTATTCATCCGCTTCAAATTCAGTTTGAGTCAACGGCAAGCTTGCAAATTCCATATTTTTACGAAGTTCAGATAATTCAATTTCTCCTAATTGAAATTCATCTAGCAAATCAATTTTCAAAGTTTGCTGAGTTAAAACTTGTGCGGCTTGCTCTTTGTTAGTCATCAACATTGAAAACAACCGATCAAGTTGATTCTTAACACCCACAACATCATTATTCATGGCATAGCTTACTTGCATTTGAAGAATGCGGACTTGCTCTTTGGTTTTTTCCCGGATCACCTCATCCGCATCTGCAAACTGGCGCATAAATCGTTTTAGGTAAGACCTTTGCACGTCCTCTTTAGAAACTAAATCCTTGCTAGAAATTTTATTGAGCAAGCGATCAATATTTTTTTCGGGAAATCGAATTGAATAGGCTTCCAAAAAAGACAATAACATTTTCGCTTGATTGTAACTGACATACTCGGGGGATTCGTATAGTTTTTGATAGAACAAAGCCACAGCACTAATATTTCGTCCTGCGCTTTGTGTGGTACCTAAATAACTTTCCGCTAAAAGTTTTCTTTGTGTTTCTATGGCAGCCTTGACGTCTTCGATCGAGGACAGAATATGCATCGCAGCCTCTTCCGCCTGCCGAAATAGAGCTTCGTTCGAGTGAGGCATCGGTAACATTTCGGCATGAGTCACTCCCATTTTTTCAATTCGAGCCATATCGTTTTGATATTTTTTGATCATCAAACGGTGATGCGCCAAAGCATCGGCCTCACTCATTTGATCACGACTAGTCAGAATATTGTTCAAGGCTCCCAATAAAGTTTCCGCACCTGTTCCCGAAAATTTAGTTTTTTGATTTAATAAAGACTCGACTAAAAGAAGAAGTTCTTTTCCATACCGAGTCGTTTCAATAAATCTTTGCCCATACTGATCATGCGAATCCTTTAAAACACATAGGTCTTCGATGCACATGCGGAAAAAACGAATCGATTTTTCCTCTAAGAAGTTCGTCGCACCAATATTGGCATAATAATTATAGATAATGCTTTTTAGAACTTCATAGGGAGTGCGAGTGTTTTCTTCCTCAAGGAAATGATAAATCTGACTTAAAATATGTAAATATTCTTTCCAATCATCTTTTTGGAAAATCAATAAATACGGATGATTTCCATACAAATTCGACAGACTTTGATCCGAGAATAAATCCGTCCGATGGGACATGACCACTCCTTTTAAAAATTAATTCTATACAACTCAGGTACTGTGAGTAATAGCAATAGGTAAACCAAATTTTCGAGAATTACTTATAGTAAACCCCAGAATGACCGCCTGCGTCTAATGCTAACTATGCCAACTTGTCGATAATTTCTGAATCAAATTCTAATTTGAATTGAGAAGCTCGCTAATATTTTGTTATTATAAGACAGATTGAGACAATTAAAAAGATTGGAGATGTGGGAGTTTTGAAAATAAAAAATCCTAAACTGACAAAGATTCATGGAGAAATATTTCTACAATCGGACTCCTTGAAGCTAAAACTTGCGTTGACAGAAGAACGAGTTAAACACCTTCATCCAGAAGTTTTAGCTCATGCTTTTGAGTTTTATGACACAATTAACAATGGTGACAAACTTAAAAAATCCACAGGCGAGATCATTTTATATAAATGGTTTAAATCAATCTATAATGGGAAGTTCATGGTTGTTGTGGTTATTAACAGTGATAAAAATCGCCCTTTTATAGTGACAGCTATGGTCTGTAGAAAAAAACCAAAAGGTGAAAAGTATGAAAATGAAAACTAAAACTAAAACTAAAAAAAGAACTAAAACAAATATGTATTACGATAGTGATGCCGATATGTTAATTATCCAATATCTAAAACCATATCTTGGTCAAGAAATGGAAGAGATTAAAGATGGAATTTTCGCCTATATAAATCCCAAAACAGGAACAGTAGAAGGATTACAAATTTTAAGCTTTAAAAAACGGTTTTCAAAAAGTTTCAATATCGATATTCCATCTGTAGTGAATATTAAGGCTGGTTGACGTTTTTAAATATATAAACTAACTGCGACTCTACGGCTTGAATGCAATATTTGTTTTGCACTTGCTGTAAAGCTGCTTCCCCCATCTGCGCCCGCAATTGGGCGTTTTCGATAAATTGCGATAGGGAGGCGATCCACTCGGAATCGTTATCACATAAAAAACCAAGATTCGGTTGCACGATGGAAATATTAGCCCCAACCCGACTGGCCACTACTGGTTTTCCACAAGCCATAAATTGGATTAGCTTATATCCACATTTTCCCAATTCCCATGGCGTGTTTTTAAGTGGCATAATACCAACATCGAATTTTTGAATCGAAGCCACTTCAGTCTGTTCCGACCAAGGAATATTCACATGTCGAACACCTTCGATCGCAAATGAACTGCTGACACCGACAAAGTGCAACTGCAAGAATGAATATTTTTTTTGTAATGCGGAAAAGACAGTACTTAATTCTTGTAGATAAAATTGCGTTGCTGGTGACCCTACCCAGCCAATCACAAATGAGTCCTTTCGCGGTGTGGGCGCAGGCTGAATTTTCGCAGTAAATAAAGCATATTTTTCTTCGTCAATCACGGTTGGAATGAATTGGACATTAGCCGCAAGTGCCGCTTTAGCTCTTTCCAACAAATAGGGACTGCCTACGACCACGACCTTGGCATATTGCATGACTTTATCAATTTTGTTTTTAAAAATTATCCTGACCCAAAAGTGACGACTTAAATCATAATTATGAAAAATCGCATCGTCATAATCTGCTACGTAAGGCCTAAGCCGGCTTAAAAGTTTTTCAAATATAGCTGGAAACCCAGGAAAAAGCTCTTTTTCAATCCAAATCACATCATACTTCAATATCAAACTTAATTGCATGAACCTTCGCAAGTAAGATGACACAATTAGGAGTAAAGACTTTTTTTTGTGTTGATATTGAAGGCGTAAATATTCGTCATCAAACAAGGGAAAAAAATCGCACTGCAAGCCATGTTGCTGCAATTTATGTTGAAATTGATAAAAGCGCAACCGACTGCTAGCTCCCAGGCGATCATACCTAGTAAACACAGCTATTTTTTTGATGGATTTATTTACTTCACTCATTTTTTATCGAAAAACACGGACTGTAGTTTTTGACCTAATGATTTAACAAAGGCATATTCAGGAAGTTTTTCCGCATTTGACCAATTCAGATTATTTTTTGCTCTAAAATATGACAAGAGTTTATCTTGATTTACTTTAGCCTCTGGTCCCTTTTTAAGTTCCACGTAAAACTCTAAAGAATTTGGCTGAGTTTCTATAAATTTATTTATATAAAACTGCACTAAATCGTGTTGTGTAAGTGTTTGCATAATTAATAGAAAACTAGAACTGGTCCATGTCCAGCAATGTACATCTGAGTAATTCGATTGGCTATAAATTACAGCCTGCTTTACCTCTGCTGGCGTATAATACGATTTGGGAGATCTTAATGAATAAACCCATGGAATTGACCATGATAAAAAACATGAGATGTGTTGCAAATTTTCAAAATGATCTCGAACTTGGGCTTGTGTCGGTTTTTGTCGTTTTTCGTTATAGGAAAAAATCAAGTCCTCAGCAGTTGTTAGCTTTCTACTAAAATCAAAGCAAAATCGTTTGTCGGGTATCGATAAAAATAAAGATCCTGTGTCCTTTAAGAGTACCGCCAAAGTTTGTAGCCAAGAAACAACATCAGGAATATGCTCAATAACGTGAGCAGCGACGACATAATCCAAAGAATGTTTTGAAATCAATTCAGGTAAAGTAAATTTCGATAAATCAAAATCCACATTACAAATACGTTCGATATCCACCCTAGGATCATAACGATATTTTTCTTTCAATCCCTCTGTTGTCATATGATCAGCGTAAGAAACATTATAATTGGTTTTTTCGATAATAGGACGAAAAAGTGGTCCAATTTCAAGACCAATACCTTCATTACTTAATGAGCAGTCTTTCTTTACAAAGTCACTAAAAGTCATATTAATCCGCCTTATTTTATCTTAGTAGATTCTAAATCATATCGCCAGATGAACGAAATTCCAATTATCTGTCAAGGCTTTAAAAAAAACTCAGATCCTTGCACGTTTTCATAAAGTCAGATATTATTCCAATTGCTTATGAAAGAAAATATTTCTGATTTTAAAATTGCAAAAAATAGCTTTTGGAATCTTGTCGGTTTCATATTGCCAGCATTACTTGGAATCATCACAATCCCCCTAATTATTAAGAATATTGGCGTAGAGTCTATGGGATTATTGACAATCATCTGGACCTGTATCGGTTACTTTAGTCTTTTTGATTTTGGTGTCAGCCGCGCTCTCACCTTTACTATCTCTGACCTAATAGGCAAAAAAAGATGGCCTGATCTATCTTTTCATATTTTTTCTGGATTAGTTATTATTTTTTTCTTTGGCCTATTAGGAACTTCAATCGTATATTTCGGTAACTCATTTTTGGTTTCACATTTTTTGAATCCTTCACCAAATTTATTGGACTCAACCGAGCAAAGTCTAATTTATATGGCTATAAGTTTGCCATTTATATTGCTGACAACTGGAGTTCGAGGAATACTGGAATCTTTTTCAGCTTTTAAAGAATTAAACATTATCAAAGTTGGAATGGGACTATTTAACTTTATATCTCCATACTTAATAAGCATTTGGACCACAAGACTTGACATTATTGTATTAGTTCTTGTTTTTGGTAGAGTTATATTTTGCTTCTGGCATTTTAGAATACTTGAAATATTTCTTCGATCACATCCAGAGTCTGAAGTAGCTAAAAAATGGTGGAATAAAAATAATATTAAACGTTTTCAGTTTTGGTCAAAAGAAGTTCGCTTTTTATTTAACTTTTCTAGTTGGCTAACTCTATCAAATATCATTGTACCAATCATGGTTTATGCGGATCGCTTTTTAATAGCCAAATTTTTCACAGCCGCAGAAACCGCTTATTATACTATACCATTTGAAGCTGTCTCGAAAATATGGATCCTTCCCGGCGCCATTAGCGGAGTACTTTTTCCAACATTTACAAAAGATTTTTCTTCATTGTTTCACTTAAAAGAGACCACAGATGTTAGCTCTAATAAATCAGTACAATTTCATATGGAGAAAATAATTAGCCTCTATGAAAGCTCTTTTAAATTTATGCTAGCAGTATTAATCCCTGTCACCTTGATAGTTGGTTTTTTTTCCAAAGAAATTTTACATCTCTGGCTTAATGAAGAATTTGCTTATCGCAGCACTGTCGTTTTTATTATTTTAGGATTTGGCGTAATCTCAAATTGTTTTGGCCATATTTCTTTCGCACTTATTCAAGGTTCTGGAGCCAGTCGATTCACAGCCATTTGCCATGTTATTGAATTTTCAATATACATGGTATTGGTCTATTTTTTTACAAAAGAGCTAGGTATTGTAGGAACAGCACTTGCTTGGTTTTTCAGAGTGGTAATTGATAATCTCTTACTCATGAGTTATATTTACTATAAAATAGATAGGAAATTTCAAAAAATACATCAAATGACGACTTATCTTCTGGGTGGCATTGTAAGCTTAGTCTGTCTTTTATCTACTGATTTAGTATCACCACCTTTATCATTGAGTAATTTTTTATTAAAAATTTCTGTTACGTTACTTATAGCTTTTTTAAGCTTTTATTTTTTTCAAAAATATTTTCTAAATGAAAATGATAAAAACTTTATTGTTAATTTGATAGCAAAAATAAAACCAATCTTAGATCATAAATTACTTTTAAAGAAAAAATGAGGACCAAGAATGTTAGTCAACGCTATAACAAAAAAAGTAAGTTTTGACTTAGAATCCATCGCATCTTGCCCTTTGTGCAATAGCACCTATCACTCTTTGTATACAAATTTGCAAGATTACTCTTACCCTCAAGCCGAACCCATTTGGAATTGGTCCGCATGTAATAATCAACTATGTCAGGCGCATTTTTTAAATCCTAGACCGAATAAAAAAACAATCTACTTGGCCTATGATAATTATTATACTTATACGACGAATTCGGCTTCTGTCAGTGCAGTCACTACAAGCGATGTATCGAAAACCCAACCGCATCTAAAAAATTCTTTGCTTTTAAAAAAAATTCTCAGTGGATTTGTAAAACTTAGCAAAGAAGTATTACGCTTTTTATTTGAAGGCTGGGTTCGATGGACTTCGATTCCACGCCTAAGGAATGAAACAAATTACTTGGGATTATTGAATCGCCCAGTTGGATCTGTTTTGGAAGTGGGATGCGGCAGCGGAGATCGCTTAGCCTTATTGCAAAAAAAAGGTTGGACAGTTTTAGGCCAAGATATTGACCCCAAGGCGGCGCAATATGCAGCCAGCAAACATCAATTAAAAATTTTTTCTATGCCGGTGGATGAACTTCCGATCGAACCCAAGTCGATGGATGCTATCGTCTTAAGTCATGTGATTGAACACGTACATGAACCTCAGTTAATGATACAGCAAATTTTAAAATACCTTAAACCCAATGGCGTAATCGTACTTATCACTCCCAATTCAAACAGCATTATTCGCAAACTGTTTGGTCGATTTTGGATTCACACCGAACACCCCAGACATCTGATTTTATTTAATAAAAAGAATTTTTCTTCTATCGTACCAGACTCTTTAAAAAATTATGTCAGTGTTGAAACCACTCCAGGCAATGCTCAATTCACAGCCTTGTATAGTTTTGAAATTTGGTTGCGAGGCTTTTACAATTTACAAAATAAAACCTATTTTATATCCAATATCGTTGCTGGCTTTTTACAACTACTGGCATTGATCGTTTGGTGGTTCGACAAGTCCTCTGGTGAAGAACTTATTATGAAAGTCGAGAATAAAACTTGAATCACTTACCCTCAGTTACACAAGCCAATAAATCCAATCAAAAAGCTACTAGTAAGTCAGTTGACCCGCAGGAGTTCTTACCAAATTCCAAAAACACTTTAGCGGTCGTCATCACTTACAATCCCGATACAGGACTTGATAACCGAATTCGAAGTATTTTAAATGAGGTCGACAAAGTCATCGTGCTTGATAATAAATCGTCCACAGGCTTTGAAGAGCTTAAAAAAATTCAATCCATCAATGGCGTCATACTTATCAAAAATCGAGATAATTTGGGTGTAGCTACTGCTTTAAACCAAGCCCTTGAATGCGCTTACAGTTTTTCGAAAGAACCCTTACGTTGGGTGCTGACCTTTGATCAAGACACCTTGGTCTATCCAGGAATGATCGACCAATATCGAAAAATTATTACGGAAAGTAGTAAGCCTAATAAAATAGCCATCATTGGCACTAATTATTTTTGTCGTAGCATTAATGACACTCGATTTCACTTTCCTGTGGATGAAAACCCTGGTCATGAATGGACCTATATTCCTACTGTTATTACCTCGGGTAGTTTGATGAATTTAGACCTAACAAAACTCATCGGTCGATTTCGAGATGAATTTTTTATCGATCACGTTGATGATGAGTATTGCTTACGTGCTCGTAAAAAAGGTTATTTAGTCTTGATCAACAAATCAGCTTTGATGGAACACACTATCGGTGCCGAAAGCTTACATAAGTTTTTGTGGCGCAAGACAGGCACTTCCAACCACAGTCCATTACGAAGATACTATATGATGAGGAACCATCTTTATCTAGTGCAAGAGTATCTAGGTGTCGAAACAGCCTGGGTCCTTAAAACTGTTTATTCACGGATGAAAATGATGATTCTCATGTTATTCTTTGAAGACAATCGCTGGATAAAGTTAAAACATTGTATGGTTGGTATTAAACACGGCTTTAAGAAAATCCTCGGAAAAAAAACAACCTAGTTTTAGAGTAATAACCCAGCCGAAAGTAAGTTAAAGTCTTTATTGTTGGTCGAGTTAATAAATCCGATTTAAATATTTTTGCACGACGATGCTTTCGGTAAAACCTTGCAGGACTAACTCTCGAGAGTTTATTCCCATTTGCAGTCTGGCCTCTTTAGTCAGATGAATCATCGATTCAATCGCTTTTTCTAAGGACTTCGAGCTTTTTTCTTGGCATAAAAATCCATTTTCATTGGCCAATAAGTCCCTACATCCAGGGACATCGGTTGCAATCAATGGCTTACCCATGCATGCAGCCTCTAGCAAACTTTTCGGTAAACCTTCGCGATAACTTGGTAAAACCACCACATCACTTTCAGCAATAAAAGGTCTTACATCCGCAGTTTCTGGTAAGTATTCAATAATGCCCTCGTTCACCCAATATTGAATAGTCGCTACGGGAATGGCCGTGCGATTCTCAACCCCCGTAGGACCCAACAATTGAAAATGACAAAATGGATACACTTTCTTAATGGCTTTGGCAGCTTCGTAATACTCTAAGATCCCTTTGTCCCACAACATTCGCGCAATCAGTAAAAACACCAAATCATTCTTAGGTCCAAGCTTGCTATCCATCGTCGAAGCCGCCCGATTACCCTTAGCAAAATCAGGAGAGAATTCATTTGGATCAATGCCCGAACCCGGCACTATTTCTATTTTAACTTGCGAAATTAATTTTAATTTCAAAAATAAATCTCGATCATCCGCATTTTGAAAAAAAACACATGTCGATGATTTCAAACTAAACCAATACAATAATCGAACTAAACGAGTCACCCAATTCGATTTGATAAAAACTGTTCCCAAACCTGTTAATGTTGGAATTATTTTCAAGCGTCGAGAATCTTTTTGAAAAGCATTGAATATCTGTAATAACCCCGCAGCTAATCCTGCATATAATACTGGTTTAATCGTAAAACTAAAAACCACATCCGGTTTTTCACGTCGTAAATAATTGAAAATCTCTTTAAAGGTTTGAAAATCTTGGAAGGGATTTAAGCCCTTGGCGCTAATGTATAAACCAGTGACGGGAATATTTTGTTCATGCAAAGATTTTTCATAACCATCTAATCCAGCCAAGACTTGCACTTGATAACCCGCCTTCTGCAACCCCTTGTTCAAAGATTTTCGATAATGAAAAGCATTCCAGCATGTATTACTTAATATCAAAACCTTTTTCATACAGACGATTTTTCCCGCAACAGCCACTGCTGTAACATCAAAATATTCCACAAAGCATACTGATGATTTTTTTGGCCCGATAGATGTTCTTGCCAACGCTGTTGAATCAAAGGCGTATTAACCCATTGATCCAATCCCGTTTGTCGAGTGCTATCATTAGATAATAAATCTCCCGCCCAAGATTTCAATGGTCCCCTTAACCAATGCTCCAATGGGATACTAAAACCCACTTTCGGTCGTTCGAATAACTCTGCAGGAATATATTTTTTTAATAATTGTCGAAGAATTATTTTCTTTTCCGATCCAGACACCTTATACGAAATAGGCAACGTCCAAGCCCACTCGATAACTTTGTGATCCAAAAATGGAGCCCTAGACTCTAATGAGTGCCTCATGGTCGCACGATCCACTTTAACTAATACATCATCCACCATATAACTAACAGTATCGATGAACATCATTTTTTCGACTAACGATAGCTGTTGAAACCAAGATTCTTCCGCATATTTTTTAAAGATATTTTGTTGTCCCCAATTTTTTTGAGGGCTTTGGTTTTGCGATTTTGAAATAATTAGATTGTCATCCGATTGCCATTGCCTAGTTAAGCGTTGATACAAATCCCATGTATCCTTGGCGGCAAAATGCTCTAACAGTTTGTAAATCCGATCTCCAGTGACTCCTTTTTTATTCAAGGATAATTTTTTGGCAATCAAATCCCAGTGTTGAGGTTTTAATTGATAGCCACTGCTTTTAGCCATCCAGCGAAGCGCACTTGGAATTTGCATCACCGTATTTAATCTTGGAACTAATTCGTATCGGTTATATCCACCAAATACCTCATCCCCACCGTCACCCGTCAAACAGACCGTGACATGCTGACGAGTTAATTGCGAAATCAACAAAGAGGGAATTTGAGAGGCATCAGCAAAAGGCTCACCATAAATATCTGATAATTTTTCCACCACAGATAAACACTGTTTTTCATCCACGATCAGCTCCGTATGATCCGTTCGTAAATGCTGTGCGATTTTTTTTGCATAAGGAGCTTCATTGTACTTATCGAACTGAAATCCCACCGTAAAACTGGAAACGGGCTTGGCGCTTTGTTGTTGCACAATTGCAGTGACAAGGCTTGAGTCCACACCACCTGATAAAAAAGATCCTATTTTTACATCGGCAATCATTTGATTGTGTATTGTTTTTTGCAACAACAGATCGAGCTCCGCCGTTTTAGATTCTAACGATAAATTATTTTCATACGTCGAATGTTTTTGTAACTGATCTTGTAGTTGGTCTTGGAGTTGATAGTACCGATAACTATGCACAGACCAATCTTGCAACGATAATTTTAAAATCGTACCTGGCAATAACTTATGAATGTCCTTATAGACACTCAAATCTTGGGGAATATAACCGTAAGCCAAGAACTGTTCTAAAGCAGTATAGTTTTTTTCTTTCTCAATAAAAGGCCATTGCAATACCGCCTCTATTTCCGACGCAAAAACCAACCGCTGATCCTTTAAATAGTAATACAATGGTTTTTCACCCATACGATCTCGGACCAAAAGTAACTCACCTAAGGATTTATCCAATAAGGCGATAGCAAACATTCCATGACACTTCGAAATCGTGTTTTCCAAACCCCATAACTCAATGGCCTCTAATAAGACCTCGGTGTCTGAAGTCCCTCGCCAGTTTTTGGGCCCAATTTCTTTTTTTAGATCAAGGTAATTATATATTTCACCATTAAAAATGATTTCATATCTCCCCGACGAAGAACTCATCGGTTGCACACCCGTTGGAGTTAGATCTACAATCGCTAACCGACGATGCACGAAATGTATCTGGTTTTCATGCGAAACATAGGACTGAATTTTCATAGCATCGGGTCCACGATGCGCTATTGCCTGCGACATTTGTTGCAACCGGGACTGCAGCTCGGACTGCGAGTTCACGACATGCGACTTCGAATGATGAACAAGTCCCGCAATCCCACACATGCTTTAAAGTCTTCCATCCACAAGTTGCTTATCCCAATAGGATTTCACATCAAAAATCACTTGCTTAGCATTTTTTTCAACGCGAATTTCAGAAAACTTTTTGTGAGCCACACACAAAATCACGGCTTGATAAGAAGCTAAATCCGGCATCTGATTTTGCGGCAAAATTTCTAAGCCATACTCATGCCGAACATCCTTAGCATCTGCCCAGGGTTCAAAAATATCAACATGACAACCAAAATCTTTGATCTCTTTGATCACGTCCACCACTTTGGAATTACGAATATCTGGACAATTTTCTTTAAATGTTAAACCCAACACCAACACTTTAGCAGTGTTTACGGCAATGCCTTTGTGAATCATCAACTTCACTACACGGTTGGCAACAACCAATCCCATATTATCGTTGATTCTTCGCCCCGCTAAAATAACTTCGGGATGATATCCCAAAGACTGTGCCTTATGAGTTAAATAATATGGATCCACACCAATACAGTGACCACCCACTAAGCCCGGGCGAAATTTTAAAAAATTCCACTTCGTACCAGCAGCTTCTAAAACTTCGTTGGTATCAATTTTCAGTTTTTCAAAAATCAAAGATAACTCGTTTACGAAAGCAATATTAATATCACGTTGTGAGTTTTCAATCACCTTCGCCGCTTCAGCTACTTTGATACAAGAAGCTCGATAAGTACCAGCGACAATAATAAGACGATACAACTGATCCACTTTTTCAGCTACTTCAGGCGTTGAACCCGAGGTGATTTTTAAAATCTTAGTCAACGTGTGCTCTTTGTCTCCAGGATTAATTCTTTCCGGCGAGTAGCCACAGAAAAAATCTTGATTGAATTTAAGACCTGAATTTTTTTCCAAAATAGGCACGCAATCTTCTTCTGTACACCCTGGGTACACGGTACTTTCAAAAATCACTACCGCGCCTGGTTTCATAACCTGACCAACCGATTCACAGGCCTTAATTAATGGAGTCAAATCTGGCTGATTATGCTCATCCACTGGTGTTGGAACCGTCACAACATAAAAATCACAACCGGCGATATCTTTTAATTCATGTGTGTACGTCAAATCTTGCGCCGATTTCAAATCTGTACTTGAAACTTCTAACGTTTTGTCGACACCAGATTGTAATTCTTGAATACGTGCCTGATGTATATCAAAACCGATAGTTTTAATTTTTTTCCCAAACTCGGCGGCTAAAGGCAAACCAACATAGCCCAAACCGATGATCGCGATTTTTGCTGATTGTAAATTGTCTGGATTCATCGAAACTCCTGTCGTTTTAATACCAATGCCACGAAATAATTACCGAGGATCACCAAAAAAATCTAAGTACCAGGACACAAATTTTTTCACACCCAACTCAATGGGGGTATTCGGTTTGTATCCTAAATCTTTTTGCAAATCAGAAACATCGGCCCAAGTCGCAGGAACATCACCGGCTTGTAATGGCTTAAATATTTTTTTAGCCTCTATACCAAGCTCTTTTTCAATGGCCTTGATAAAATCCATCAATTGAACCGGTTGGCTATTTCCAATATTATAAATCTTATAAGGACCTCGACCTCCCGAAGGATCTGGAGTTAGACCTGACCAACTGGGATTTCCCTGCGGAATATGATCAATGACTCGGACAAGGCCCTCGACAATATCATCGACGTAGGTGAAATCACGTTTCATCTCGCCGTTATTAAAAACCTCAATGGGTTTTCCCTCTAACATGGCCTTGGTAAATAAAAACAAGGCCATATCTGGGCGCCCCCAAGGACCATAAACTGTAAAAAATCTTAAGCCCGTTGTTGGCAGTCCAAACAGATGACTGTAAGTATGTGCCATAAGCTCATTACTTTTTTTACTAGCTGCGTACAGACTGATTGGATGATCCACATTGTGACTTGTACTAAAAGGCATTGTTTCATTTAAGCCATACACAGATGAACTAGAGGCATAACTCAGATGTTCTACTTGATGATGTCGACACATCTCTAAGATATTCATAAAACCAACGATGTTACTGTCGATATAAGCTTGCGGATTGGTTAGACTGTAACGAACACCCGCTTGCGCCGCTAGATTACAAACCGACTCAATTTTTTTTGCCTGATTTTTTTCTGTTTCAAATAACTTTTGAAGGCCCTCTTTGTCCTCTAATTTCAATTGAATAAATCTGTAATTGGGATATTTTTTGGAAGTCACAAGCTGACCATATTGAATGTCAGCTTTTAAAATTCCGGCCCTTTCCAACCGACCATACTTCACTCGAATATCGTAGTAATCATTGATCACATCCAGTCCTATGACTTCATCACCGCGATCTAATAATTTCTGCGCCAAATGAGAGCCAATAAATCCAGCAGTCCCCGTCAGTAAAATTTTTTTGGGTTTAAAATGCTCGGACTTTTTTAAAGTATCTTCAGTAGAATTTTTCATTCTTATTTTTTACTACCTTTTGCGCCGCACTGTAAATCAAAAACATACAAATATCTGCTTTAAAATAAAAATGAATCTGATAGCGTTGACTTATCTATGCCTTTAAAAAAATCAATCAGGAAAATTGAATACCTATGACAACATTATCCCTCAAACGCAGTGTTGATTTTTATATCGGTGGATTTATCTTAGCGATTTTGTATTTTCCGATTCGTTTGACAGGTTTTATTTTAAAACGTGATCATTCACTAAAAAGCCCCAAGCACATTTTCGTGATTAAACTTTTAGGGGGAGGCAGTTTATTTTCACTATCCCCCACCTTATTTCATTTGCAACAAAAATATCCTGATGTGAAAATTTCCTTGATTGGCTCAAAAGGTGTTAAGGCCTTTGCTGGTGTTCTTCCTTTTTTTCATCAGTTCATTGAAATTGAAGATCATGGATTTTGGCCCTTACTGATGTCATGCCTAAAAGCCTGGTGGGCTTTATGGAAGCACGCCGATGTTACCATTGATCTGGAGCTTCACTCGCGGCTGACGACGGCTTTGACTAGCCTTAGTGCTACCAGGGATCGAATTGGTTTAATAGATTCTCACAGTCAGTGGCGACGTCGCATTTACACGCACTCAATTTATGTTTTTCCTGCGACTTCTTCGTATTCGGCTTACGATGCATTGGCGCAATTGTTTGGTATAGATACTTTTCACATGCAAGAGTACAAAACTTTTTTCAAAAAAAATATTCAGTGCCAAATACCAACCGAACTAGAAAATCTTCGAAAGTCTATCCGCGAGCAAAATAAATCCCTTATCGCGTTGGGATTATTTTGTTCGGATTTAGCCAAAGAGCGCGAACTGCCATTTTCATTTTGGTCTCAGTTATTGCAAAGCTTAGCACAAAATCATCGCTGTCATTTTTTACTTTTGGGAGGCCCTCAAGACAAGACACCTGCCAACCAACTGATTGCTTCTTTGCCATCGAATCTGCATTCACAAATCACCAATGCCTGCGGTTTGTTATCATTAAAACAATCCATTCAAATGATCGAGCATTCTAGATTTTTTATTGGTATTGATTCCGCTTTAATTCACTTAGCGCGTTTTCTAGAGGTTCCACAACTGGGATTTTGGGGCCCCACCAAACCATCCGCTATCCTGCACCCATCACCTGTTCCCAGTCTACACTTTAGTAAAAATCTGTCCTGTTCACCTTGCGTTCACGTCACGAATACTCCGCCTTGTCAGGGCAACAATGTTTGTATGAAAAAACATAGCGAAGATATTCCAAATATCACAACGCAGATATTACAAGCTCTACAAAATCTGGATCACAAATCATTCACAGATCCAAGCTTAAACCAGCCAATAAAAACCATTCCCGCATCAAACTCAGACACCAGTTACTTACCGTCAACAGAATATATTCAAGACTCTTGGGCCTATATGCCTGACGGCAGCTCTAAATACATGGAACTTAAAGTTCACTATTAGTGCCAATCTGTATTTCATAGCAGCTAATTTACCAATATAGATTTTAGGTTTGCGAATTCGAGAGCGCCGGCACTTCCCAATTCACGACCAAATCCAGAATTCTTCATGCCTCCAAAAGACACCGCAGGCTCTGAACGCACATTTGTATTTATAGCAACCATACCACATTCCAATTGTTTCGCTAACTCCTTGGCTTGTTCGATATTTCGACTAAAGATACCAGCTCCTAGTCCATACGGACTTTGATTCGCATACAAGACGGCATCGGCCTTATTTTCATATTCCACTATCAAAGCCACTGGTCCAAATAATTCCTCTGTATAAAAGACATCCTCTAATTTTAATTTTACAGAATGAAACCAAGTGTAAATCTGTATTGGAAAAAAAGGCTTCTGACTACCACTACTCCAATATAAATCCCAGCCTGCCGCTTGCAACTCTTGTGTTTGTTCAAACAAACAGTTCCAGAATCGTTCAGCGGCCATCGGCCCTACTTGAGTGGTCTTTAACAGAGGATCTCCTTGTTGCCATTTTTTTAATTCTAAAACCATCTTTTCTAAAAATAACTCACGCACTTTTTTATGAACGATAAATCGCTTGCCAGCAATACAGCTTTGACCATTATTCACCATTCGGGCTTGCGCACAAACTTGCGCTGCTAGTTCGACATCCGCATCTGGTAATACAATATAGGCATCACTTCCACCTAGCTCTAATACCACTTTTTTCAAATGCCCCGCCGCCTGCGCACCAATAATTTTTCCCACACGCTCACTACCCGTAAATGTCACGCCTCGGATATCTGTGGATTCATAAAAGTGATGCATCTGCGAGTGCAACACAAGGGACGTCTGTACCAAATTTGCAACTGGAGTGACTTTTGCGATTATATTTTGAAAAATTGCATTCGTTCCTAAAACCATTTCTGCTGGCTTAATGATAAAACTATTTCCTAACATTAAATTGGGAGCTAAAAAACGCACCACCTGCCAAAGCGGATAGTTCCAAGGCATGACTCCCAAAATTGGACCGATAGGTTCTGGATGCGTGACAGCTTCCGTGTATTGTGTACTTTGTAAAATTTGATCTTTAAATAAAGTCATCGCATTATCCGCAAAAAATTCCAAACCTTGCGCACTTTTTTCGACTTCGGCGCGACCATCCATGATCGGCTTACCAATTTCCAATGCCATTTGCCGCGCTAAAAGATCCTTTTGTTCACGCAATCCCTTAGCTATCTGTCGTAAAAAAACAGATCGATCCGCAGACGAACACATCTGGCGATATTGTAAATAAGCTTGTTTAGATTGAGTTATTGTCATTTGCACTTGTTGATCCGTGTGCACTTGATAGGTAGATAATATTTGCGAGTTCAGGGGATTGATGGTTTGTATTTCCATACCCCTTAGTTAACCCTAAGCGGACTTAAACGACAACTCTATTTCAGTGCCTTGCTCGGGACCTTCTGTTTTTGATTTTAAACTTAAACTACCACCAAATAAATTCATATAAGCCCGTACCAATCCTAATCCAAAACCATGACCGACTTCGCCCTTGGTACCTGTTCTAGATGTGATTTCGCCGTCTTTTTCAAACTCGGCTAGCAAGTTTTTAGGAATACCCACCCCTTGATCGCGAATGCGAAATAGGACCTTGGAATGATCCACTTTGACCACGACCTGTATTTCACTATTAGCCTCTGAAAACTTGATTGCATTAGAAAATAAGTTACTAAGAACGTCATGGATTAAATTGGTTCGATCTGCTAGAATATATACATTCGACGGCGATTCAATTTTTATAGTTAAATTCTTTTCCGCAGTTTTGGGTTCAAAAATAAATAAGCACTCTTGAATCGCTTCATTCAACGAGGTCTTATCTAAATTCAATACTCCACTTTGACTTTTACACATAGCGCTGACATTTGCTAATAGATCCTTTAAATGATGAGTGGCGCGATTGATACGTCGCCCGTACTCTTGCTGCGAAAAATTAGTAATACCATGTTCTAGCCCAAATCCTGCCATCGAGATCACACCCAGTGGATTTGCAATATCATGCACCAACACTCGAGTCAGTCGACGGAATTTTTCGTTCTCGGAAGCTCGACGTTCTGCCATATAACGATTTCGATCCAAGACTCTGACTCGAAATCCTAAGGCCACACTTAGCAACAACATCTCGACGGACATGCCCATAATCACGATATACCTAGTCCATGCCGCTGATGGAATAATTCCATAGTGAGCAAACATAAAAAGTAAAATCGTAAATGCTAAAGTTCCCCAAGCTCCTAAATAAAATAACGATAACTTCTGACCTTTGAAAAATAAAATCACTCCAAATACAGGCACACAAATCGCCATGATCATCACCCAATAATCCACTAACCATGGCATCAAGCGACTTTTTAAATCATGATCAATGATCAACGCCGTTACTAACAACGTTAATGCCATGAAAGACATACGCAATATCCATCGATCCACCAACGGCGAATACAATTTCGTATTTAAATAATACTTCATGAATAGCAAACACAAACCAGAAGCCAATAACACCACAGGAAAGTACAAAATTCCACCAATGGAAAGCTTGGTATCTAATGGCAAATAGTCAATCATTCCCGACTGATTCGACATAACAATCAACACACATACACACCAACAAAAATAAATTAAAAATGATTTGTCCGAGATCGAAAGCCCTAAAGTCAGATTATAAAATGCTAAAAATAAAATGGCTCCCAAACACCCGACATATAAAAAGATATATGGATCTTTGTGATCATCATAGCTTTTAAAACTGGGAGCTAAATATAAATCCGAGGAAAACGTGCGGTGCCCATCTATATTTAAACGAAAGGTTTTTGTTTGCCCCTTTGGTACTTCGATTAAAAAAGAGGGAAAAATCCCACGTAAGACTTTTCTAGTTCCTGGAATATTGTCGCCGACGGTTTGCTGTAATACATAGTCGTTCGCGCTATTTTTTTCAAAAAGACCGACCTCACCAATGGGAAAAAAATCAAAAAATAAAATTCCTTTAAAGTCCTCTTTCCAAGAGTTATAGAACTCGAATTCTAAGAAAGTTTCAGGCCCAGCCCAAACTCGATGTGATAACAATTTGACTGTTTTGTCATTTTGAATCAACGCCGAATCTATCGTAACAGAAAAAGCCTGCTTTGGTTCGACAGAATCTGGCTGACGATTGATTTTAGTTGCTGCAATAAGTACGCCTGATATTCTAACTGCATACAAATCTAAACTAATCAAAATTGGCAAAAGTAAGCCAAACAATATTTTCAGCGAAAAAATGGTTAAGGTCTTAAAATTCATACCCCAAACTTATCGGCTAAATTCGAAATAAATTTATAAAGAATTCATCGAAACATCAAAAAATCGTTTCAAACCAAGACTTATGACCCCTGCCGAAAGTCAATTAACTTACTTGCTGACTGTTTGGTTCATGTATCAATTCAGGCAAAAAAAAAGCCGTACCATTTTGCAACGTACGGCTAATTTCATTTTCTAATTCTTATTAATTATACCAATTCTAATAATTACTGACCCAAGATATATGCAAACATCAATGGCGCCACAATCGTTGCATCGGATTCGATAATAAACTTAGGTGTATCAATTTCTAACTTCCCCCAAGTGATCTTTTCGTTTGGAACTGCTCCTGAATAAGATCCATAAGAAGTCGTCGAATCACTGATTTGACAGAAATACTTCCAACATTTCACTTCCGTATAACCTAAATCCTGATGCAACATCGGAACGACACAAATAGGGAAATCACCGGCAATACCACCACCAATTTGAAAGAATCCCACATCATGCTTTTTAGAGGCTCCCATGTACCATTCTGCAAATGAAGTCATATACTGAATACCCGACTTCATCGTGCGAGCATCTTTGATATCACCTTTAATCACATGACCGGCAAAAATATTTCCAGTCGTAGAATCTTCCCACCCTGGAACAACCATAGGTAGATTTTTTTCAGCTGCTGCTAATAACCAAGAATTTTTTGGATCGATTTCGTAATACTCTTTCAATTTACCAGATAGCAAAATTTTATAAAAATATTCATGTGGTAAATAGCTTTCCTTTTTTTGATCCGCATCTTGCCATACCTCAAGAATTGCTTTTTCAATACGACGAATAGCCTCTTCTTCAGGGATACATGTGTCGGTCACTCGATTTAAGTGACGGTCCAATAACTTTTGCTCATCTTCAGGAGTTAAATCACGATAGTTCGGAATGCGCACAAAATGCGAGTGAGCCACCAAATTATAAACATCTTCTTCTAAGTTCGCACCCGTACAAGAAATCGCATGTACTTTATCCTGACGAATCATTTCCGCCAAAGATAAGCCCAACTCGGCTGAACTCATCGCACCAGCTAAAGTAACTAGCATTTTACCGTCTTTTGCTAGGTGTGTTCGGTAAGCAGCTGCAGCGTCTTTCAATGCGGCTGCATTAAAGTGACGATAATGATGATCAATAAATTGTGAAATGGGTCCCACTGGTTTTTGCATGATTAACCTCTTTTGTTGTGAACAAATTTTCTAGAAGGATTTAGAATAATTGACAAGAAAAATAATAACGAAAATTCAGTCCTGCGTATCTTCCTTCGTCGCAGCTTGTCTGCGCATTTCGAAGTATTTATAGGTAATAATACCCAAGTAGGTAAAACTGACGACCAATATACAAAAAGCCATTCCAAAAAAAATAACTATCGACATGACTTATGACTTTCCTGTTAATGTTTGTATCACGTATGAAGCCTGCGCCAAACCAAAGGCTCCCGTCACAAAACTGGCCGTTCCATAAATCACACGACGGCGATCACACGAATGCAAATCGTTCTGACCCTGTGGACAAACACACTTAAATCCTTCTCCGTTATCGTATTTTAACTCTTCTGGAATTTGTGGTTCTTCGGTTGAAAAAACCGTAGGAATGCCGAATAATTCATCTTTCGGAAAATTATATTGCTGACGTAAAATCTTACGAACCTGTACAAGCAAGGGATCTGTGTGCGTTTCAGATAAATCCGCGATTTTTAACGCCAATGGATTCATACGAGCGGCCGCGCCTCCGGAAGAAATCACTGGAATTCCTAATTGACGACAAGTCGCTAACAAATGACATTTTGCTGTTAAATTATCAATCGCATCGACGATAAAGTCGGGTTTACTAGATAAAATCATTTCTGAATTTTCTTGGTTATAAAAAGTGACCATTTCGTTGACCGTCGCTTGTGGATTGATTTTCCGCATACGCTCGGCAATTAATACGGCTTTCTTTTTGCCCACTAAACCTTGCAAGGCTGGCAACTGACGGTTCGTATTGGTAATACAGACTTCATCAAAATCGACGACTGTCATTTTACCAACTCCACTTCGCATAATACTTTCAGCCGCCCATGATCCAACACCACCTAAACCGATCACCATCACATGCGAGTTGAATAACTTTTCCATCATGGCATCACCCACTAAGCGCCCCATGCGGTCGAATCGCCGATGCATGACGTATTTGGTTTCCTGAATGCCATCTTCGGATTTAACAAACGACGATGGAGTCATATTTGTATTTTCGATATTTGTAGTATTTGACATATTGTCTGACATAAATTTCTGCATAGCGCCTGGATATACCAACAAAGACCACAATCAGCAACCTATGAATTGATGACACCACCAAGAAAGTGATTCAAATTATCAGCTGCGATTTGTAAAACCTCCTCGACAGGAATTTGACGAATTTCAGCTATCTTTTGCGCCACTTCAACGACACAAAGGGGCTCATTCAATGTGGGCGAAGCTGGTCTGAAGGAGTCCCACTGGGGAGACTGATCCGGAGCATCTGATTCGATCAATAATCGATTCAATGGTAGCTCTAATAAACTACGATGCAGTTTTTGATTTTGTGGCCAAGTAGCAGCTCCACCAATGGAAATGTAAAAGCCTTTTTCTAAGTAAAAGTGCATATGTTCGGGAGGGCCATTGAATGAGTGAATCATTCCAGATCGAGATAAGGGCGCACTCCAACGAAAATATTCTTTGATTTCCGCAAAACAACGAACCAGATGAAACACCAGAGGCTTCTGCGCCAACAAACCCAATTCCATTTGTGCTTCAAATATGGCCCACTGCCTGTCGAAGCTGTCTGAAAATTGACTTCGAAAATCTAAACCCAACTCGCCCAAGGCCACAGCCTGAGGCAACAATCGCGACAACTGATCCAACGCCAGTTCGCAATCCGTTAAACTATGTTGAGCTACAAAATATGGGTGCAGACCAAAACACAAACCAATTTGCCCTGGATAGTCTTGTGACAATTGCAATTGTTGCTGCCAGTCCTGTGGGTCGATACCACCCTGTAAAAAATAACCAATCCCTTGTGCCTGGGCTCGCCCAAGGACTGTTGATATGCGGACCTTCGATTGCAGGACTTGTTGCGCCGATGATGACTGCAAATATCTAGGATCAGCTAAATGGACATGCGCATCTACAAACTTCATGACTACAAGCTGGCATTTTTTTTTCACACAAGCAAGACCAAAGACTGAAGCCTGCGAATTCGAATAAATAGTTCTCGACTTGAGACTTTGGTATTTGTACCGATAAGTAATGGGTTAAGTTTGTTCAAGGAGGATAAACATGTCATCAAAAAAAGGTCGTCATTCCCCAGCAGATAAAGATTTAGTGTGGTTGGGTTATGATTTACATTTGGATCATGGCTACCGTCCCACGAAAATCCATTATTGGAAAGAAGACCGCTTTCAAAACACAGCCCCACAACCTCCACTCAAATTTCATGCTGATGCTATTACGGGATTAGCTGGAATACATTTGAACACGTCTATCAAAAATCCATTTCATAGTCCGCACTACCATTATGGCAAATGCCACGAGGCTTGGTTGACTTTGGAACCACATCAAGAGTTATACCTAAGATCGCAATCTCGCGTGCAATCACTAAAGAAAAATTTAAAAGCCTTTAACCCCAGCGTCGAACAATATTTTGAAAGAAATATCTCGGATATTCTTGAAAGCGTTAGTCATCCATGGGGATTGGATCTGAATCATCTTCATTATTTCATCGATGCAATTGATTATTTAGAAAGTAAACTGAACTCACCATTGCTCTATAATTTTCAAGTGAATTTTTCGAAATCCATTATCGAGAAATTGCAGTTTTTGCATTCGTTTTTGTACAATCTAAGAGCCTTAGTGGCCTTTGATTATAACTCTCAAATTAAAGATCCAACTTACGAAGCGGTGCATGTCGATGCCATTACGGATTACCTTAGCAAAGCGGAATACGTTGCCAACGATGCTATGTTGTATTTTCATTTTAAGAAAATGAGTGCTAAGATACCGACTTCTGTCAAAAAAGAACTAGAAAAAAAATATATTAAATTTTGTCATAACGGTTATTGCCTGATCGAAAATCTGCCCCCGTCTTTTTTAAAAGCGATGAATAATCATCAGCTGGAAGAAACTTTGTATATCGTCCAAATGGATTGGCTGTTGGGTACTGAAACTGGTTTGCTATATCGAATACGCGAAGAACTTTTCGGCTTAGTTGAAGGATACGACAAAGTCTTCTGGCCCGAATGCTCGGGTTTACAAAGCATTGAAAAAACTAAACTTGAAATCAACTGCGAGGTGAATTTAGACATGCACAACCCGCACATGGATCCATTAAAAAAAGTCAGCTAACTACTGAGTTAGTAGAAGCTATCTAATAACGCTTATGTAAATTGGCGTCCGCCTGATAGGTATCATTATAAAATACCATATGGCCGTCGACATCTAGATCCGCTGTCATATAGTTAATATAAACAGGAATCGACTGGTTATAACTGACTCGTTTTTCTGATTCTTTTTCAGGTGGAACGTTGTCGTTTTCTAATAATGCCGAGCGAATATCGGCCTCTACCATTTTATCTTTAAGCAGATAATTAGCTAGCTGAACTGGTTTTTCCAATCGCACGCAGCCCGAGGACAAATAACGTACCTCTTCGTTAAATAAATTTCTAAGTCCTGTGTCATGCAAGTATATCGCATAGGGATTTGATAAATTAAATTTAAGAACTCCTAAGGCTCCTGAATAGCCTGCCACTTGTTTAAAATAATAAGGCACATTATCAGCCGAGTATTTGGACCAATTCACGCTGTTTGGATCCACAGGCTGATCATCATCATTAAAAATAGTCAGGCGTTTTTTATTTAATATCGATAAATCACTGACCTTCAAAAATGGAAACACATCTTCGCGAAACACTGTTGGCGGTACTACCCAGGCTGGATTAAAAACAACACTCGAGGAACGATCCACTAACATAGGTGTTTTACGATCTGGTTTACCAACGATGACTTTCATCGTTAGTACTTTATTGCCATTTTCTTGTAGATAGAATTTTTGGCTGGCAATATTGACATAAATAAATCGATTGCCAAAATCTTGCGGGTACCAACGAAAACGCTCTAAGTTTAACTCCACTTGACGAAGACGTTGCTTAACTGAAAAATTAAAGGCTGTTTGCGTTTTAGGACCGATAACACCATCGGCCGTCAAGCCAGCCTCTTTTTGAAAAAGAGTTACGGCTCGTAAAACCTCAGCATCGTAATCGGTGCTATTTAAATTCGAAATCGCATAACCTTGTTGATATAGTCTTTTTCGTAGTGGGATTATTTCAGGGCCTATTTGTCCGGGTCGAATGGATTTTCCATTAGCGCTTAATACGACACTGACAAAACCACCTTGTGCATCGATATTTTTTAACCTTGCTAGCAATGCTTTTAACGTTTGATATTCGGTAGCTTTAGGTGAAAATAAATTGGGCCAATCATAAATACTTAGACCACTTTGTTGCGATTGCGTTTTGGCTAAATTAATTTGATTTAAAAACTGCGCTAAACTTTTGGTAGCTAGCTTCACACCTTCGTTGAAAAACAACTCCGGAGTGACTGCTCCTCGATACAGATCTAATAAATAAGTAAAATAAGACAAGGTATACCGAATCTCAGCCTCATCGATTTCAAATGGGATACCGTTGTTAGTTTTGTCGACCAAGGGTTGCAATAAATCTTTGTATTTTTGAAGCTTTAATCCATGAGAATCAGCACTAGACAATAGCATTTGCATTTGTGGCACAGTCATGGACGAATTCCACCAGTACTGATCTTTGTTGGTTTTATAAATTTGAGTCAAAAAATCTTTTTGAACCACGCTAAGATCATTCCGTGTTGACACACTTGCAAGTATCGAAGCCTGTGCCGAAATCTTTAAAAGCAGCAATAACACGAAAGCCATGCCAGCAATATAAAGTCGACACATATTTGAAGGACAGGAAGTCTTCATAAATTACTTCCTTTTTTTGGATTTAATGGTTTGTGCATCGACATCAAACATGGGTTCTTTGGAGGTTAACTGATTATCCTCTACCTGCAAGCGAACGACATTTTTTGCGTCCGCAATTAACAGCAAACCTTGTAAATCTTTACAGTCGTTTTCTGAAATCGAAATGGATTTTTTATCAGGAGTCAGAATTTCTAATTTATCGTCCCTACAAGTTAAAACATAACCACTGGATCCATTGGCGGTAAAATTAAATTGATTACCATTGAGCTTACCATCGTAGGCCTCGTATAAATCTGTAGCAAACGCAGAATCTGCAATCATCAAGGCGACTAAAATACTTAAAACATAGAACGATAAGAATATTTTTTTCATAACTAAATCCTTTAATTTCAAGTGCTGAAATTTGAAACTTTCGCTGAAGCTTTTTTCCTGACTAAACAGATTCGAATCAGCGATATATATTTGTTTTTTTCATTGAGTAATCTAATGGATTCAGAGCGTAATAACTAGATGTTATTTTTCTGTCGAAAATGACATTTTTGGGATAGTGTATTTTGGTAATATTTATCAAGCTTCGGCTTTAACTGAAAGAAGATGATTTATGTATAAGGGCGAACGATTTAATTCTTACTCACACCTAGTGGGTGCTGTTCTGGCCATTGCTGGTCTGCCAATTTTATTAAATTTAGAAAGCACCAGTCATGACGTTTGGAAAATAGTAAGCTTTGCGATTTATGGCAGTTTACTGATTTTGCTTTATTTAATTTCGACTTTGTATCACACCACCAAGGGACGCACGAAAAAAATATTACAGAAGATGGATCACATATCAATTTACCTACTTATAGCTGGTACCTATACGCCGTTCACACTTGTTACTTTGCGAGGTCCTTGGGGTTGGTCATTGTTTGGAGTGAATTGGGCCTTGGCGATCATTGGTATTGTGCAAGAATTATGGATTGGTCATCGAACTCGTTTATTTTCGATGTTTATTTATGTTATCATGGGCTGGTTGATTATCATTGCTATTCAGCCGCTGTATTTAGCTTTAAGTCCCAGTGGATTTTGGCTACTGGCCGCCGGTGGCCTATGTTACACCGGAGGCATTGTCTTTTTTATCATCGACGAAAAAATGCGACACGCTCACGGTATTTGGCACTTGTTTGTCCTTGCGGGCAGTCTGTGCCAATACCTTTGTGTGCTGCTATTTGTTTAATAGCTTTTATGGAATCAATGGCTGACCTAAAGCCGCGCGCATTAAATTCTGTTCTTTTTTACGAATTTCATCTTTGCTATCAAACGCTTTTGATTCACTTTGACCCATCATTACTTCTCCCTTATTATTCACGGTTTCTGTCAAAGTTTGAACTTTAATATACACTGGACTTAGCTGAACTTGACTGTTTGGTAATTCAAAATTCATTTTATATTTCTTATTATCCTCTGTAGCTTCTGTGGAATTCATAACTACAAAAACATTGACGTTTTTATTAAACTCACTCTCAGGAATTAAACTTAACAAATACCCCAATCCAATCTTTTCAAATAATGGCACAGTTACAATTTCTTTCAAAGCAATCACTCGCGTTGGTAAAGTTAATATTTTGTTTTGCTCACTAGCTGAATCGTTCTTTAATGCAACAGCCAGATATTTAGAAATAAGTTCTAATTGATCTCCATAAGAATATTCCTCTACATTTCCATTGTATTCTCCTTTGTTCGCATCACGAACTGGTAACAAATACTCAACCGGAAACTTATTCATATAGGATTTAAAACTGTCTTTAATTTGTTCTTTTGTCATTTGTGGTAAATTGTAAATTACATCCGGTTTTAAAACCACAGACATATGCGCATAAACGTTATTGACGATTTCTCCACCTTGTTGCCATTTTTGATCAAACGGAATCTGAGCGTAAACAAAATCTGGCAATGTCATTTGTAAATCATGTCTAAAATCGGCGTAATCATATTTTGTAAAACGTTTGTCTTCTTGAATTGTATCATTAAAGACTAAATTCAAACCGTCGATTGTTTTAAATGTATTTTCCGATTTTGAAATTAATAACATTTCCTTTTTTCTTTGTTCACTAATCCACTCTCGCAACATGGAAATACTGTTTTCATGTCGACAAGAGTCCAATCGATAATACTCTTTTGCTTCATTTTCATTTAAAACCGTAAATTTTCCTGCCGAACAGCCCATTGAAATAGATCCCAACGCTAAATATTTATTTCCAACTCGTCCTCCACCACGAATATAATCGTCAGTTAAACGACCTCGTACATGCCTTTGAACTTTGGGCTGATATTGTTGTCCTTTTTGTTGTGCTTGTTCTACCTTCTTTTTTTCCTCTAAATATTGGTCTTCGATATCTTTAATTTTTTCAACAGCATCCGTAGAATATTCTTTGATCGATCCCCACGGTGCTACGTTATTTTTAACTAGATTTTTGACATTTAACTTGTAGCTTTCAATTGTTTTTTTAAATGCCGAGGCCACTTCTGGACTTGATAAATCTAATTCATAATCAGCTCCAAACAATTGAGACTCCCCTTTGGCAAAACTGATATCCCAGGGCTTCCAACCCAGTAATCGTTGGAGTTGTTTATCAATAAAATTAATACCCGTAAATTTAAGTGCATTACCTCCAGAATATTCACTACCCACACCAAAACTTTTATCCACTAAACCAGAAATATTTAAATGCATACGAGTCTTATCTATTTTATGAATGGTGATTTGAAACTGCCCCTGAGCTGTATACCCTGCTCCCACTGGTACCTCGACACCCAAATCAGATAGTAATTGTGTACCAATAGAAATGCGATTGGGACTGCGATACACCACTACATCATTTATATTTAATTTATCAAACGATTCGATATCTGAAGGAAATTCTTCATCTACATACGGAGGCATCAACTCTGCCAAACATGGATCTGCAAAATATCGAATGTAAATCACTTCGATATCATGATTTAAACTTAAGCCTGCACTAAATTCATAATCTTCCCCTTCAGATAAAGGTTCAGACCAAGGAATCAAATGCGTTCCTATGCCGTATTTATCTTTACGAACATATAACCCCTCTTTCGAAGAGGCTTTAGCTTCATGCCTAGACTTCACATACAAACCAAACTTATCACCAAACATATCCTTCGCAAAACTAACAATATTAGCACTAAGCCCCCACTGCGCCATCTTTTGTGCCCATACAGCTGGTTTATCTACTCCAGAATGCTTGGCACAAAACTCAATGGCTTTTTTGTCGGCTTCACTATGAGAAACTACGGCTAAAGATTTTTGCGAAGCCACTAAGGCTCCTAATCCTAACAGACTGCCCATGGCTAACTTGGTACAATTGGATTTGATATGTTTCATAGAACCACCTTTGTATGGTGGCCTTAACTACAATTTAAGTGCCAGATAAATTTGTGGTATAAACAACACAGGCTTACAATGAAGTAATTACTACTATCAAACTTTTAGACAAGGGCCTTTTTTTGTATCCATTCCGCGGCCATCCGTGCGGATTGCACAGCCCCATTCACATTGCCAAAATCAGATTTAGAGAAAGACTCGCCAATAAAAGCAAAGTGAAAATGTCCTTCTTGAAAAAAGTATGGCAGTTGCAAAGTTTCGTAGCCTTCGGTTTTCAAATGTAAACGATTCCATCGTTTTTGAAACATCGGCTCAGTTATACGAATTTCCTTCTTCAGGACTTGCGAAACCTTTTTTTCAATCACTGATAGCTGTTCACTACCTAGCATGATCAAATCACTAGGGCCTTCCAATTCAATCACCGATCCCCATTTATTACCAATGTTTTCTAAATCACGAAAGGATAAGGTCATTCCATCGCCCAGATTAAAGCGCGAGTTCTTTATTAAACCTAAATCTTTTTGAAAGGACTTATCTGACACACTAAATACCAATCGCGCCTGCGAGCTTTCACCCACCTTGGACCGCAATTTCAACAAAGGCTCTGGCCACTGAAACATCGATCCTAATTGAATACCTTCCACCTGAGATAATGGGGCCGCGTAAACTAAAAATCGAGCTTTAGCTAAACGATTCGATTTAAAAAATCCTGATTCCGAACTGCGAAATTTGAGTTCAAAAAAATCTTCGTCCTTATCCAAATAAACCAATTCATGCCCGACATTTAAAAATGTATCCTGAAACAAACCACTCACTCTTTGGGTTAAAGCCTTCGTCACTAAACCCATTCCACCAGGAATAACATGCTCGGTGCCTTTGTGGACTCGTAAAAAACTTTGTAAAAACCAAAAAGCCGAAACATCAGACACATTGGGCGCTAAACTTAATAAAAATTGTTCCAAATATTGCGTTTGAGCACCTGTTAACTTTGGTTTTATCTTTAAAATAAAATCAGTGGCCTTGATAAGATCCAATCCAGCAATATTTTCAGCAACCAAAACACTGATCACGCTTTTATAGCTAGAGCTATATTTACCTTCGTAGATTTGATTCCATAATGCTTCCATTTTACGTAGCAATTCTTTTTTAGAAGCATCAAATTCTTTGTTGGATTCAACAAAGGGAACTTTCAATTCCTTTAATAAATCAATAAAATCAAGATCGCCGCTATAAAATCTTGAAGCCCCCAAATCAGCCGCATGTATTCCATCAAAAGCATCGATCGAATATATCTTGCCACCCGTGCGATCCTTGGCTTCAAAAACGACATAAGGCACTTTTCTTTTTTTAAGCTCGTAGGCCAAGGTCATTCCTGCTAAACCAGCACCGATAATCAACACCCGCGTTTCACTGTCGCGGTCTTCGCCCATCAAGAAACGCTCTAAACTTTGACAACCCGTCAATGAACCAATCATTGGCCAAGCCGAGGCAATACTTAATAAGCCTAAAGAGCTTGCAGAGTTAGATAAAAACTTTCTTCGATGCATACGTTTCATAAAATACATACTTTCATGAACTCATACAGTTCGCAATAAATATTGCCAGACACCAATCCTGGGTGTTGTAATTTTATCTAATGAAACTTTGGAAGTTAATTTTATTCTCAAGGCCTTGGATCCGTAGCTTGATCATGTTGTTATCACTGATATCTACACTGTCGGGTATCGCAAGCCCTTTCTTGCAAAGACACTTTGTGGAAAACATCACCACCGAACAAGCCCCCTTGTTGCTATTTTTTGCTAGCTTGTCCTTAGCTAGTGGATTTTTATTTCAAAGCTTAACCAACTTGATTGGCATTTTAGAGTCTCAACGCATGCAATCTGGAATTTCGAATATGATTTTTGCAAAAACTCTTGAGCTCCGAAGTGACGGCCTTAAGGGGCGTAGCATCGGCGAAGTCGTTTCACTTTACACCACCGATGTGCCCGGCGCGACGATATTGCTAGATCAAAGCTTACCCTCGGGCCTAAGTATTTTTTTTCCATTACTAATTACTCCCTTTGTGTTGCATTGGTTTTTTGGCATCCCGTGGTGGATTTCGCTTTTAACTTTAATGACATTAGTTTTATTGAATTTAGGTATGGCCTTTCGTCAAAGTCGTTTTTTTTATCGCTTCAAACAACTAGCCGCCATTCGAATTGGACTTGTTAACGAATGGATACAAAACATTCGTACATTGCGCATTTTAGGCTGGGTAGACAGCTTTGAGTCCAAAATCTTTCACGCTCGAAAAATTGAGACCGCCAATCGCATTTCCATGGTCACAAATGGTCAAGCTATGAATTCAATTAGCACCAGTATTACTTTTTTTTTAAATCTTGGTGCTTTATTTGTTTTAATTCATTACTCTACAAAGACTTTAACCAAAGGGGATTTATTAGCCCTGTTTTGGCTTGTCGGAATATTTTTAACTAAGCCCTGTCGTACCCTACCGTGGTTTTTTGTTTTTTTATTTGACGCGAAAAGCTCTATAGATCGTTTGCAAGCTTTTTTTGATTTACGAAACAACTCCAGTTCTTGGCCAGAAGAAAAAAGCAACGACAGCAGCGAGTTTAATAAATTAAATATCGACACCAAAGCGCCATGCATTTCTGTAAAAAATTTGAATCTAAATTATGGCAGTCAAAAAATTTTAGAAAATATATCTTTTGAAATTTATTCGGGTGAATTGATTGGCGTCGTCGGCGAAGTGGGCAGTGGAAAATCATCTTTGCTACTAAGTTTAATTGGCGAAACACCGTCGCAATTTGAAGCCTATCATTTGTTTGGACAGTCTTCGTTGGATTTGCATTTGAATCAAGTCCGACAATTTTTTTCGTGGATCCCTCAAGAAGGCTTTATCATGAGTGCCAATGTTCGTGATAATGTGGCCTTTTCATATCAATCCAGTCCACAGCTGGATGAAGAAATTTTTTCAGTACTAAAAGACTGCCAATTCAGCCCCACACAAGAACGACTGACCGAGGGACTCGAAACCTCGATTGGCGAGCGTGGAGTCAACTTATCCGGCGGCCAAAAGCAACGCATCAGCTTAGCCCGTGTAGCTTTTTCCAAAGCACCAATTTTATTGTTGGATGACTGCCTATCAGCTGTTGATGTGGAAACAGAGCAAAAACTTATGGATCAATTAATTTTAGGACAATGGAAATCTAAAACTCGGATTTTAATCACACATCGTCTGACTGTATTGGATAAATGTGATCGCATTTTATTTATCGATAATGGAAAAATCGAAGATTTTGCGAACTTTCATAATTTATTGACTAGATCTGAAAAATTTAGAAATTTTTGTTCGAGTCTTAATTTAAAAGCCTCAGAGAATAATCTGACTTCCGTTGCTAAGAAGAATCAGCTTGAAACAAGCCCAGACTTAGAAGAATCCCTGAAGGATCCAGATCGCGAGACCGACAGTGTCTGATACCGCAACAACATCAAAGAGCGCTTCGACTAAGTCTTATTTGAATGAAGAAATCCAGTTTGAGGGTTCTTATTCTAAAACTTTACTATCAACATTAAAGTGGGCCTATCGACCTTACCAGTGGCGCATGCTCAGTATCGTGATCATTGGTTTCATCAGCCGATTACTTATGCTGGGACAAGCTAATATCATCGGACACTGGGTAGATGAACCCGACATTACTGGCTCAAAATATTTATTGATCCTAATCCTGATGTCCACATTTGGATTAACGGGTACGTTTATTTACCGCATTTTCTTTTCTCGATTTTCTTCCTTAGCTGTTAGTCAAATTTATGATGAAACCACTTTTCGCACTTCCCGCTTTCCGATTGAGTTTTTTGATCGAACACCCGTGGGACGAATCACCACACGCTTTAGTAGCGATTATGGCAGTGTGTTTCGCTTATTTGGCGGCCCCATAGCCGAGTTCGTCGCTTTAATTTTTGATTTACTGTCCATGATTATTCTATTAACCGTTGCCAGTCCTTATTATATTTTAATCATGTTGGTGGTCTTTATCAGTCATTATTTTATTTATAGAACCCAGATTGCTAAACTGCGAGAACTTCGCCGAGAAACCAGCCGCTATCGTTCGCCCTCTATTGCGCACTTTTCCGAATCTGCTCAGGGCGTAAGTTTGATCCGGTTATTTTTAAAACAACGCATTTTCCTGCATCGTTTTCAAAAGCTAGAATCACAATATCAAAGTATTCGTAAACTATTACTCATTCGCTTATCACAATTTGCTATCTATATGAACTTAACTTCGGTTTTCTGCTTCTTTTTCACCGGATTTTTGGCCTGGATTTTAATTCAAAATCAATTAGTCAGCGTAGGTTCTTTGGTTGTTGCGTTCGGTTTTGTAGTTGCTAGTGGAAATACTATTCAAATGTTTTTTGATTGGATGACTCAGATGGAAGAGGCGATTGTCGGCCTAGAGCGAATGGATCACTTTATTCGCATGCCCATTGAAAGCGGCTCTAAGTTACCATCGCAAACAAAGATTCCCACTCAACACTGGAAGGATACAAAAAAATCTTCCACGATGTCACCACTACCAGCCGCCTCGGTCGAATTTAAAGATGTATCCTTGAAATATGCACCCGAGCTTCCTTGGGTATTAGAAAACATTCAGTTTAAGATTGAACCCGGAGAAAAATTTGGAATCATTGGACGAACTGGAAGTGGAAAATCCAGTCTGATTCAGTGTTTATTTTATTTGTACCCCCCACAAAAAGGTACCGTTAGTATTCAGGATCGAGTTCCTGATTTAGGGGGCTATCCACACAAAACAAAACCTGACTTGATGGACTTGAAAGACTTCCGTTCACAAATGGCGTTTATTTCACAAGATCCCACGATTTTTCACGGGCGATTGCATGAAAATCTGAGCTTTAGTTTTTATTCACCAACAGAACCCAAAGACTTGCATCGCAAGATCAGTGATCAAGAATTAATCGACACCCTTCGGCAAGTTGGCTTAGAGCACTTGGCCAATCCTGAAAGTCTGAATATGATGATCGAGGAAAAGGGCAAAAATCTGTCTCAGGGCGAGCGACAATTAATTTGTATGGCCCGATGTCTATTACAAAAAGCACCCGTCGTAATCATGGACGAAGCCACTAGTAACGTGGACCCGCAGTCGGAACAAATTTTAGTTGAAGCCACTGAAAAGTTTTTTAAAGAAAAAACCGTAATTATCATCGCGCATCGCTTATCGACACTGCAAAATTGTGACCGCGTCTTATGGTTACACCAGGGAAAAATACGATGCATTGGTAAACCACAAGAAGTTCTAGAACAGTTTCAAGCTGAAAATCATTAAGTTATACCAATTCCAATAATTAATCAGGCTGCAATTTTTGGGAACTTCAAATCGACTTGCGTTCCGCCGGCTTCTGAGTCGCGTGCATAGACGACCTCGCCAGCAAAAGTCCGCATGGTATTTCGAATTAGATCAATTCCAAATCCTGTCCCCTTTTCACCATCGGTACCCGTTGTTGATTCTAAATCTTTACCTGCATTGATCTTGTCGATATCTTCAATGGTCATGCCTACGCCGCTATCCACAACACGCAATACATGAAATTCGGTTTCACTAAGGACTTCTATTTTTATTTTTCCACCTTGTGGCGTAAATTTAATCGCATTGGATAAAACATTATTCAAAACATTATGTAACAAAGAATCTTTATCAGCCAAAATAGCTGCATTCTGATTTTTAAAAATTTCTAAGCGAATCTTTTTGTCTGTAATGCGATTATCAAAAATAAACTGCGCCTCTTCTAATAGCTCTCGCATATCCACTTTCTTCAGATCTAGCTTTTGCGATAATTTACTTTGTTCTAATTCATTTTTACGAACATAGTCTAAAATTTTTTCGACATGATCTGCCGCTTTAATGATGCTTTTCGCAATTTTTTCAGGCCCATGGCGATTAAAATATTTGGGATCCAGTAAGAACCTAGATTGCATATTGATAATCGACAAGGGATTAGAAACATCGTGTGCAAAAATTCTTAACAACCGCTGATACTGATCTTTCTGCATGGCTTTAATTTCTGCTTTGGCCTTGGCTTGATCTAACATTTTAATTCGATAAGCCAGCCCCAAAGATAAAATCAACATTTCTGCCAAGGTGCCAATGGTGATTGAAAACCGAGTTAGAAAATTCTTTTCCACCCAACCAAAATTCGAAGCCACCCACCACACCACGCAGGTAATTAAAACAGCCCAACTTAATAAATAAAAACGAGCCAATGGATCATCTTTTTTTACCCATGCCCAGAACCCGATACTAATACACATAACACATCCAAGCAAAATCACAGCTTCGATAAATCTTCCACTATACATGTTTAAATTACCAGGTCCAAAAAATATAATAAAAGTTAATCCTAACTGAGCCGCACTATAGATATTTAAAAATCGATGAATCTTTGCACTTTTAGATTTAATCTGTAAAAACACATTCAAAAATTGCAATGCTAAAAAACACGAAATGGCTGTTTGTACATTTACATAAAATGAAACGTTACTGCCCGCGATTGCTGGAAAACTATCTAGTAATCCAGCCAATGTGCCAACTGTCACTGTCATGTTGATGCCAAATAAAATATAAACAATATAGGACTTGTCTCTTAGATATATGGTTACAAATAAATTATAGATGATCAGTGAAAATAGACCTCCGAAAAAGAAGGTAAAAAAACCTTTTTCAGAATTCGAGTGGTCCATGTAATTTTTCTCAGATGAAACTAGCAGTTTATTCGTGAATGTCAGCTTATGATTAATCACCAAATAAATATATTTTTGTTCTCCAGGTTGAAAATCTAAGCGGAAACCACTCAGTGGAGATTTCTCGAAGACGTCCCTTATCGCCGGCGGCACCGAAGAACCCGTTAAAAAATGTTTTTGCAACAAAAGATGATCTTGTTCCGCGGCTGCATTATCCCCAAAAGGATTTAAGCTTGAAAAAACCAATCCTTCGATGCGTCCCGAAATATAATTCGGTAAGTAAATGATTTTAGAGATTTCTTTAACATCATTATTTTTTAAACTAAAGCGCAACCAAAACAATTCTGATTTCATGGGTCGCAAAAACATTTCTTTATCATTCGTGGTAAAGTCGACATCTACCGGCAAGCCATTTTGCATGACTTCATTCCATTTAGAGTATTTAAGACCCACCTGCACTAAACTGCCGATACTGAGATCCTCGGTCTTATCGTTAATTGAAATTTCAGGCAGTGTTTTTATATCTGCTGGTCCTAATTTTAGCTTTTCAGGATGTAGTAATTTTTCAGAATTAATGAAAACAGTATTTGAACTTTCCAGATTAGTCAGTTTAGTAGGAGTTGAATCCACTTGGGATGCCTCGCCAGCAGCGACATTAAGCGGGGCCATCAGCAACATGAAGACAAAATAATAACTCCAGAACAAACATTTCATAGTTATCCTATCGGAGTTCCTACGAAAAACATTTGTTAAGAATTTTTGAACGATATGCTTGAACTATAACCAAAACAAAATGATTTCTTCTTTTGAGACAAACAGAACGACTTAGGGCTTATGTTTTGCAAAGTGTTGCAGAACATAATGCCAGAATATAACACCTACAGACGCAAAGGAATTTTGCCTTTCTGGGGCAAGATCAGTTAGAATCTAGTCAGTTGTATTAATCGGAGATTTTTTATTTTATGGATAGTTTTAGTTTTATCAAATTAGTTACTGATGCCACTAATTTAATCAATGCTGTCGTGGCATTATTTTGCGGTGGTGCTTTGGGTTTTGTGGCTTTTAGGATTTACCATCGTGGCGTGATTCGTCGAGCTGAAGCAGAGGCCGCTGAATTCATTCAACAAGCCAAGGACGAGGCTGAAATCCTAGACCTCGACGAAAAGGAAAAAACACAAGAACTTGAAATGCAAATGTGGACCAACGTCGAGAAGGATCTTCTTCGCACTGAAGACAAGATTGAAGAGTTGACGGAGCTAGCTGAAGTTCGTCGACAAAAATCACAATCTCAGATCGATATTCTAAAAAACAAATCCAAGTTAGCTGAAGCCGAGGTGCTTAAAAAAGAAAAAACTCTTCAGGATTTTGAGACCGAGTTTCGCAAAAAGCAAATGTCCTTGAAAGAACTGAACGAAACCTTTATCGACAAAATTTGCACGCAGTTAAAAACAACGCGTGAAGAAACTCTTCAACTGTTAGAGGCTATTTGGATTGAAGAGGTTCAAAAACGATCCATGCAGTTAGCTCAACGTCAGGAAGAAGAAACGAAAGAACATGCTGAGCAAAAAGCAAAAGAAATATTGAGCAAAGTGATCGAGCGCTTTGAGCGTCCCTACTGTCCAGAGCGAGGGATTCCAGGTGTCTACTTTGAAAATGAAAATCAACGAAAACATTTATCGGATCCCGAAGGCGCTAACATTCGCACACTCAGTGAGTTGACCGGTTGTGATATTTATGTGGAGCCTGAAATGGAATTGATCGGTGTTGCTGGATTTGACCCTGTTCGCCGCGAGCTGACTCGTCGTAGTTTAGAGCGACTATTGAAAGAGAAAAAAGCGATCACTCCTGAGGTCGTCAAAAAAGTCGTTGAAAATCAAAAACGCGAGTTGCTAGGCCAGATCAAACGCGATGGTGACAACCTAGCCAAGGAATTGCGTCTGGAGCATCTGCATCCGGAAGTTCGTCAAGTGATGGGAAGCCTTCGTTTCCGCTACTCGTTCACACAAAATCAGTATTTTCACTGTGGCGAGGTCGGATGGCTGTGTGGCCTACTGGCATCCGAGCTAGGTGGCGTCCCCATTAAAAAAGCTAGACGTTCTGGGATGTTACACGACTTAGGTAAAGCTATGGATCATGAACTTGAGGGTGGGCATGCTGTGATTGGAGCGGACTTTATTTCTAAACGCAACGAGGCGCCTGATATTATTCATGCTGTGCGTGCCCATCACTATGATGAGCAACCTAGCACGGACATGGCCTTCTTGGTGATTGCCGCCGATGCGATTTCAGGAGCTCGCCCAGGGGCTCGAAGATCGACAATGGAATCGTACAATCAAAAAGTCACTGAACTGGAACGAATTGCGAAAAGCCATCGTGGCGTTATCGATTGTTTCGTTTTATCTGGAGGCCGCGAGTGCCGCGTGCTGGTCAATGGCCGCGAAGTAAATGACATGCAATCCTTGCAATTATCGCAAAAGATAGCGCGCCAAATCGAGGAAGAATGCAATTACCCAGGCCAAATTAAGGTCGTTGTTGTGCGCGAAACCTACGTTGCCGAAAGCACTAAGGTGAATCATTAGGTATAAGCCTATTTTGAATCTAAACTCAAAATATTAAGAATTTTTCAGCAATCCCTTACGAACATAATCAATCATAAGGGATTGATATTTTTTTCCCTCAGCTTTAGCTTTTAGTTTCAACGATCGTAATATATTTCCTGGAACTCGGATGCTGATCGCCACCGAGGGTTCATCCACATGGCTGGACATATTACGAATATCTTCTAGAAATTGCACCGCATCCTCGGGTTTTATATCCAATTCACTTTTGACCTTAACTTTAGAGGGTGAATTTTTATTGTTACTTTTTAATTTTCTTTTCTTTTTTTTCATCTAACTTCTTCTTTATATTTTGAATATCAATTAAATCCTGATCCCGACCAGATTTTATTTTCATTGCAAGTAATTCATTTAAACTTACGACTTTGATTTTTCGACCAGCCACGGATATTTTTTCTGTATCCATCTTTCGAACATCATTAGTAATTAAAATATCTACTTGCCTTGTCGGATTTTTATAATCCACAAACGACCAAGCAATTAAATTTCGATTTTCTATATATTCGACTCTCATTTTAATCAGATCTTGAGCGCGTATAGGCAATCTAGAAGTTAACCCCAGTTTAACCAATAAAGTTTCAGCCAACTCAAAGTCCTGCAAAGTCAGATTTATCACCAAATCCACATCCATCGTAGCTCGAACGATACCATGCAAAGCCAGGGCATATCCACCCACAACGGCATAATTCAATTTAGCTTTTTCGAACTCGTCAATTAACTGGTATAACAACATGTTTTTAAGTGTATATACATGTATATACACTAGTCAATTGTTAATTAGAAATAGTTAACTTGAAATACCTCCTGTATTTGCAACGTATCCTTTTAAATCATTAGCTTCACTTTCGCTGATGCTTACACATTTTGCTAATTTCTCTGTTTGAAAATACTCCGATGCCAAAACAAAGGTCGTACCTGTGACTGCACCTACCGCAACAGAAGTGGCACTTCTTTTCACTAGACGTACATCTCTTTACTTCAATTTTCGCAAAAAAAATACGAGTCCAGTTTCTTCCTTGACCATACTCCTAATTTTAACGACAATTTAGGAGTGTGTTCCTAGAAAAACCTACGAACACCATATTGCTTATATGCTAAATGTACCGACATGGGAGTGAAAATGTATTCTAGAAAAATTGAAATCAGCGAAGAGGAAAGCTTTTTTCTATTTGGTGCTCGAGGAACAGGAAAATCGACTTTACTAGATCAACTCGATTTTTTGCAAGACGCAACCCGCTTTGATTTATTAGATCAAGACATAGAAAGTGAATTTAGCTTACGTCCACAACTATTGTATGAAAGATGTGAGTTACTAAAAAAAAATGATTGGGTTTGTATTGATGAAGTACAAAAAATTCCTGAATTGCTAGATGTCGTACACTCATTGATTGAAAAAAAGAAGTTGCGCTTTGTTTTAACGGGCTCTAGCTCTAGAAAGTTAAAACGCAAGGGAGCTAATCTATTAGCTGGCCGTGCCTTTATGAACACCTTATTTCCGTTGACCCACCAAGAATTAGGGAAAGATTTTAATTTAGATTTCGTATTAAACTGGGGCAGCTTACCAAAAATATTTTCATATGAAAAAGATAGATCTAAAGCCAATTATTTAAAATCTTATGTACAAACATACATTAAGGAAGAAATCGTTGCCGAACAATTGGTTAGGAATTTAACACCGTTTCGATTATTTCTACCCATCGCTGCTCAAATGAACTCCAAAACATTGAATTTTTCTAACATCGCCAAAGACACCGGCGTGGATTACAAAACGGTACAAACTTATTTTGATATTTTAACCGAAACTTATATTGGTAGTTTTTTAAATGCCTATTCAGGTTCAATTCGCAAAGCTCAAAGCCAAGCGCCTAAATTTTATTTTTTTGATTTAGGAGTTAAACGAGCTTTGCAAAATCAATTATCTATACCCGTTCTTCCCGAAACCAATATTTATGGCGAGGCCTTTGAAACTTGGTTTATTAATGAATGTCGAATATTGAATTCTTATTATAGTTTGGATTATGAGTTTTCATATCTTAGAACTAAGGATGATGTTGAAGTCGATTTAATTATAAAAAAACCCAATGGCGATCTGTCTCTAGTTGAAATCAAGTCAGCCACTCATATTGATCAGCGCCATGTTAAGCACTTAATGAATTTCAAAAAAGATTTCTCGAATGCACAGTTCATTTGCGTTTCTCAAGTTAAACATTCGCAAATGATTGAGGGTATTCATGTACTACCATGGAAACAAGCCTTAAAGGCCCTGGGGTTACTTCCTAGGTAATTGCCATCCTAGAAGATCAGACCAAAACAAAAAAAGCCAGTAAGAAAATCCCTACTGGCTTTTTTGTTTTTTAAATTCGTCCAATTCGATGATTTCAATTTGTCGTAGTTTTTACTTTTTCGGTGAAAGGGTTTTCTCAAACCCCTCACCTATTCATTACATCTACTTAAAACTAAGTCTAGTTACAAAGTAGACCTAGGCGCACTTTATGCCTTATAGGCCTTGTAATCTTCAGGACCAAAATCATCCACCATAATGGCGTCTAAGCGAATCTGAGCCGAATCTTTAATTAACTGATACTCATCGGCAGTAATAACAGACTTCGCTTTAGCTTCATCCAAAGACTCGGCCATTTTTTTCTTAGGCAAAGTTTTATCCTTGATGGCTTTACGAATTTTACGTTCTGCCGCTTCCGCTTTTAGTACCACTTCCATCGCGTGTTCTAAACGAGCCATATGTTGAGATTTATCCTTAGGAACATAAATCCCCTCACATAATCTTTCACGCTGCTCACTTTTTACAAGTAAGGTAGAAACTAATTTTGTTCCTAAACCATCACTGCCTTGCGAACCCAATGAATTAATTCGTGACCAAGAACCAATCACTCCTTTGAATAACCAACGAAGTCCTGGAACTTTGATATTGTCATAGATACCATCAAAGGCTTTTTGAATCTCGGCCAATACATTCAACATTACAAAGTGCACATACACTTCATCTTCCGCTTTGCGACCTTCAGCTTCGAAGCGACGTAAAGTCGAAGTTCCAATGTACATCCAACCTAAGATATCTGCGAAACGACCAGTGATTTTTTCACGGAATTTCAACTGACCACCCAAGGCTCCCATCGCAATATCAGCTAAGATGGCAAAGCTAGCAGAAGCCCAAGTTAATCGACGATAATAAACAGCTGTCGAACCACTGACAGGACTTGGCGCTACATAACCGCGAGTCAAACTTAATACGATAGCTCGGAATGAATTTCTAACGACGTGTCCGATATGACCCCAGAAAGCCTCATCAAAACCAGCCAAGTCCCCTTTTTCAATCGTGTTCACTTCTTTGTAAGCATAAGGATGTGCTCGCAAAGCCCCTTGTCCAAACACCATCAAAGTACGAGTTAAAATATTCGCCCCTTCAACCGTAATGCCGATTGGCATGGCAATGTATCCCTCTGCCAATAAATTTCTAGGTCCCATTGAAATCGCGGCACCACCCATCACATCCATCGCATCGTTCATTAATTTACGACTGATTTCTGTCGAGTAATACTTTTGCATCGCTGTAATCACCGGTGGCTTGATCCCTTTATCCAAAGCACCCAAAGTAAATTTACGCATACCTTCTAAGGCATAAGTAAATCCACCAATGCGCGCTAACGGCTCTTCAATCCCTTCAAACTTACCGATAGAAACACCAAACTGTTGACGAACCACTGTATAGGCAGACGTCACACGAGTCATCAATTTCGCTCCACCTGTGGCTTGTGCTGGTAAACTGATACCACGACCAGCCGCTAAACATTCCATCAACATGCCCCAACCTTTTCCAGCTCCGTCAGCGCCGCCAACAATCGCATCGATTGGTACAACTACATCCTTACCTTGAGTTGGACAGTTATAAAATGGAACTCCTAATGGATCATGACGACGACCCAAAACAACTCCCGGAGTATTCGAAGGAATCAACGCGCAAGTAATTCCAAGATCAGCCCCTTTTCCAAGTAAATTCTGAGGATCTCGTAATTTAAACGCTAAACCGATAGTCGTCGCTACGGCTGCCAAAGTGATATAACGTTTGTTCCAATTCAGACGCATATATAATTTGCCATCATCACCTTTGAAAACTTCTCCGTAAGAAGAAATGGCACCAGCATCGGATCCCGCTCCTGGCTCTGTTAAACCAAAACAAGGAATTTCGCGACCATCTGCTAAACGTGGCAAGTAATATTTCTTTTGTTCTTCAGTTCCGTAATGCACAAGTAACTCGGCAGGTCCCAAAGAATTCGGTACCATCACTGTGATGGTGGCTGTCACAGAACGAGTGGAAATTTTATGAACCACTTCCGAGTGAGCCAAAGCCGAAAATCCCAAGCCACCGTATTCTTTCGGAATGATCATCCCTAAGAATTTTTCTTTTTTCATGAAGTCCCAAATTTCTTGGTCCATTTCTCTGGTCTTCCAAATTTTCCAAGGATTGATCATTGCACACAATTGCTCGACAGGACCATCCATGAAAGCTTTTTCTTCAGCTGTTAAGTTGGGATAAGGCTCGCTTAAGATTTTTTTAAAATCCGGCTTACCAGAAAATAAATCAGACTCCACCCAAACAACGCCCGCTTCAAGAGCTGTTCTTTCGGTTTCAGAAATTTTCGGCATGATGCCCTTCATGACATTCATCAATGGAGCTGTGATTAAAATACGTCGCAATGGAGTATTAAAAATGACTACCAACACTAAGTAAGCTGCGATCAAAGCTAAAGAAGCTCCCGCTCCATACATTATTGCCAGCAATACCAGTGACCATACTATTAATGGGCTACCCAAGTATCCTGTCACAACCACAGCTAAAATTGAAGCCAAACACCACCATCCACCGGCGATCTGACTTTGATCAAAAAATCCATATAATGGAAGATTTTCCACGCATTACTCCTTTTTCGTTTTTATAATTTAAGCATTTACTTTAAATTTTTTATCTATGACTTTAATTAAGACCTAGGTCGAATTGAATTGCAAGCACTTCGCATATAACTTATTGATTTGATTGATTTTGAGAAGAATCGTCCCGCCGGTTTTTATAATTCCAGCTATCACAAAATTTTTTTTTAGCGCCGTCAAAGCGACATCAACACCGACGACTTTCTGGACACAGAAGTGATAAAAAACTCTAAAAAAAAATTATTTCCAAGCTGATCAAGGCATTTAGATCCCAGTGAAAACCTGCTGCATTCACATTGGCTTGGATAAAAGCGGCAAGTGACATCTCAGTTTGAGTAAAAAATGATCGACAAACTTTAAATGTTTGTGAAAGGATGATCGTTATGAATCAATCCGTCAAAAAAAATCCCCCGAACGAAAATGCTTTTATTAATTTGCTTGTTAACATTGCAATACCTGTTTTTATACTCAACAAACTTAGTCAAAAAATAGGTCCCACACAGGCTCTGATATTGGCGGTTGCTTTTCCGTTGACCTATGGAATTTATGATTTGATTCGTCGAAAAAAATGGAATGCATTCAGTTTGCTGGGATTATTGAATGTGAGCATCACGGGCAGCTTGGCGGTTTTTGGATTAGGAGGAGTTTGGTTCCAAATAAAGGAAGCGGCCTTTCCGTTATTAATCGGTATTTTTGTTTTTGCATCGGCTTACTCGAAAAAACCATTTATCGAGACCTTGTTTTTAAATCCGCAACTTTTAAAATTAGATTTAATTCAAGAAAAGCTACAACAAAACCAAAAGGCACAGACCTTTCATCTGCATTTACGAAAGTGTACACTGTTACTAGGTGGCAGCTTTCTGATTAGTAGTTTATTGAATTTTCTATTATCTAGTATCATATTTGTACCGCTTGCCAATGACTTGTCGCCTGATCAAAAATCCATTTTACTGAATGAGCAAATTGCCAAAATGACCACATGGTCAACGGCTGTGATTATGATTCCATCGATGCTGATGTTGGGAGTGATTTTATGGTATTTATTCAAAGGCATCCGTCAAATGACGGGCTTAAAAACCGACGAGTTTCTGCACGGGTAACCGCTTTCTTTTCATCTAGATAGACACATCAATTTCTAGTGTCTCATTTAAATTATAGATTATTTAGAAATAAATTTAGTACTGGCTTCTTGTCGATATTTGTACCGATTATGAGCGCTGCAAAGTATTTGCAAATTTTCAAATTGATTAGAACCTTCCGCCCAACGAGGTTGGCGATGATCGACTTGCAAGAACCAGCGACTTTGGCATTTCTTACCAGTTCGAGGATCTACAAACTGACAACATTTTTGTTGAGCGAGTAATCGCCTCCGATCAACGGCACTAATTTGTGAAGCGAGCGGTCTTGCTTCAGGTTTGGTCGCCAATAATGTTGTTGGCACTGCATTTGATTTCACTGATGCCCGTTGTGATGTTGATACCGCCACTATGGCAGTACTAACTGAAGCACCCGTTGTCACATTCTTAGATTCATCCTTGAATAAATTTAAGGTATTAGTTTTAGTTATTTCTTCGCGTTCATATGGTGGATTGCTGGGAGGAAATACCTGATTAGCGGTAGCCGCTATTCTAGTATTACAAACATTATTACTACCAGTTCTATTAGTACCAACTCTATTAGTACCGATAGTAGTAATGTTAGCCATATCAATCTTACTACTATTGCAGTTATTAATATTAGCAGCACTTGCCGGGTTATTAATATTTATTGAATGATGGCCAGGCAAGGATAAATTGGGACTCGTTTTAGATTTTTCAACTTTCGTTGAAGTATAATGTTTAATAACTTGATCTGTAACGTATTCTAGATACTGCACCAGATCTCCAGTTGGAATTTGATGCGATAGTAATTGCTGTGCGTGTTCGATTTTCTGAAATAATTCTTTTGATAAAGTCATTTCCAAGCGCACGCTAGCATCGGCCTGAGTTTGCCGTTTGACTTCGGTCAAAATCGGAAGATCAAAAAACTCACTGATTTTCTGTTGGGATTGATTGTGATTTAAGTGTGTAAGCTGCTGAAGAATTTCTTTTTTCTGAGTCGTATTCACCTTCTGTTTTTGCGTTTTCATCACCAGACGAACTGTTTTTTGCAGCAATGAGATTTGATTCAATTGAATCTCGCCCGTCTGAATTTTGGCTCCTATTTCTGGAATTTCACTTAATAACCGAGCCGCATCGATTCGGCGCTGAGCCGCCCCTTCGCTATATCCAACCCCCGTCGTCAGATATGAAAACAAATTAGAATATCCAAAATCCAAATACATTTTCCGCGCATCTATTTCTTGAATCGTTAAAAGAATTTCATGTAGTAATTGTTTTTCACGCGCAGCCAGGGATTTTATTTTCAGATCAAGCTCTTGATAAGATAAATATTTCAGCGACATTGCATTTCCATTTCTTTAGTTGAGTTAGTTGGTGAATAATAATTTGCCTATCAGTATCAGTATCAGTATCAGTATCAGTATCAGTATCAGTATCAGTATCAGTATCAGTATCAGTATCAGTATCAGTATCAGTATCAGTATCAGTATCAGTATCAGTATCAGTATCAGTATC
>JBPOJH010000117.1:0-29793 GCA_052033755.1 Bdellovibrionota bacterium
CCACTTCGCTCAATACCAATTGTGCTGGCAAAGTGGAGCCTTCCCGATTGAGCATAGTCATCCAGAAAACTCTCCAAGAAATAATACAATTGATTGCTATCATTTTGCATAAAGCATCAGCAGTACGTAAATCGTCTTTCTGCCACGTATTTTCAATTTGCCAGAGCTCCGATATTCTGACTTCACCTACACAGGAGGTGTTTGTGGATTTAGAGGTATTGAGGAAAAAGATCAGCACGTTTCGCACCGAGAAGGGGCTGCTCACCAAGGTGAGTGATGAACTGGCTATTGAAATGCTTTTGGCGTGGGAGCAGTGGACCGGGCCTGCCAATGGGTTTTATAAAGCCATTGGTGTAGACTTTAGAAAAGCCGCACGAATTCTCGGAAGGGCGAAAAAATTGAAACGAGAGGGACATTTTGCTGCGGATGCCTTTAAAGAGATTAAAGTCAGCGAAAATGCCGGCATTCAAAGCGGACCTTGTCCGGGGATTGAGCTTACGATTGAAAATGGAAAACAGATCCGTTTTCAGCAAGTGGAGCAGTTGGTGGAGTTTTTAAAAAAATCACCATGATTAGTTTTAACAGGCTTACCAAGGTTTTTGTCTGCCGAGAAGCCACCGACATGAGGGCAAGTTACGATACGTTATTTGGCAAAGCTCAGGGGGTCCTGGATAAGGACCCCTTTTCGGGGCATTTATTTATTTTCATCAACAGCCGGCGAACCTCGATCAAATGCCTCTTTGATCTGCCCCCATTTTAACTATCGAGAGCCTTAACAAAAACGGAGGTTCATATGATGGGAATCGTACAATTTATTAGAAGTCTGCTGTTAGTGGCAGTTTTACTTGGTGCTGCTGGCACGCTGGTAGAGGCCACTGGCATTGTAGGTCGTGAAGCTGCCAAGGCCCATCAACATGGTGGCATGTCATTTCGTTGGCTGAACCAGCAGCTCGTTGGCAGTGGCAAATGAGTCGGATTCTACGGTTCTACCCAATCAGAGAGGGAATCAGGTATTAAGTTAGTTGATATTCTTTTCGAATTAAAAGCAATGTGCTTAAGGCTCCGACTAAGATTGCCGAAGTCGAAGCCACAAGGATTGCCAATTTAGCAATTTGATCTAAATCAGCGGAAAGTGCTAGCTTCGAAATAAAGAGCGACATTGTAAATCCAATTCCGGCAATATTACCTAAAACAAAAATATGGCGCCAGCTCAAGCCTTTCGGCATATGGGACAACTTGAACTTATAACTAACATAGCTAAACAGTAGTATCCCTAAGGGTTTGCCTACTACTAGTCCATATAAAATCCCTTTAAATAATCCCGTTGAGCTCGCAGTAGCTAGTGAACTGACGCTAAACTCTACCCCTGCATTTGCTAAGGCGAAAACGGGCATAATCAAAAAACTGACTGGTGTGTGCAGAAATTTAATTAGACGTTCTGCAGGTTCAATTTGCTTTGCACTATTGACTTTAAATTGAATTGGAGTCAAAAGTCCCAGAATAACTCCGGCTATTGTGGCATGCACTCCAGAGTAAAGAACACCAAGCCAAAGCAAAATTCCAAATGGAACATATACGAAGTAGTTGGAAATTCTAAAATGCTTTAATAACTGTATGGCCAAAATTGCTACTACGCCGATTGCAAGTCCCAGTAAATTTAATTTTGAAGTGTAAAACACAGCAATAACGATAATGGCACCTAAGTCGTCAACTATTGCGACAGCCAACAGCAAAATCTTAAGTGCTGCTGGAATACGTTTACCAAACAGACTTAGCACACCTAACGCAAAAGCAATGTCCGTTGCCATTGGAATTCCCCAACCAGTCGCTTCCGGAGGCCGTGGGTTAAATGACCAATAAATTAAAGCCGGAACGATCATTCCTCCAAGTGCCGCTGCGATGGGAAGAGATGCTTTTTTTACAGAGTTAAGCTCACCAATAACAATCTCTTTTTTTATCTCTAAACCAACCAGAAAAAAGAAAATGGCCATTAAACCATCATTGATCCAATGAGAAATTGAAAGATTGAAGACTTTCAAGCCTAGAAAAGCGTGATAACCAATCGAAAAACTGGAATTCGCTAAAAGCAATGCTAAAAGTGTCGCGACACCTAAAATAATACTGGACGACGATTCAATATGAATAAACTTATTAATTGAAGCTTTCAATTTTGTTATCATGAGTACTCCTAAAACTTAAATTTCTAAGTTGGTAATATGCTTTAGAAATTTTTCGTGAATGAGATGCTCCATTTTATAAAGGCCAGTGTCCTTTTTTAAAAGCCACTTTCCTGCGAAAATAGCGCCTGTTCCAAATGCAGAACGACTAATGGATTCGTGCGTGAGCCGCAAAGTTTGGTGTGGCAGTCCGAAAATGACTTCATGTTTTCCAACAATTCCTCCAACTCGAATCGAGTTGATGTGTTCTTTCGGTTCAATATTAAGATGTTCCGCGATTTTTAATGCCGTTCCTGATGTTTCGCGTTTAGCACGAAAATGCTCTTCAACAATTTCTACGTCTGCTAATGGAATAATTTTCTTCAATACCTTTGAAGCAATTAAAAGCCAATTTATTCCTAAAGTGATATTTGGTGAAGCTAATATTGGTGTACTGGCACTGGCCTCAGTTACCTCACTCATTTGGTCATCAGAATACTTGGAAATCGCAGTCACGATTCTTATTCTATGTTTTGCAAACAATTGATAGTGCATTGAAGAACTTCCTGCAGAAAAATCGATAACTAAGTCGACAGGATTCGACATTAAAAATTGATCATTCAACATTGAAGGATTCATAAACTCCGCAAAACTATCATCATATCCTAAAGAGTGACTTGCAAACTTTTGATTGATTGGAATATTGTTGCGGCAAACCCAGCACAATTCCAATTCGGGATCGGTGACGATCTCTTTAGCGACCAGCGATCCAGTACGACCAAATCCTAAAAGACCAACTTTGATTGACATAGGGCTCCCTTTAGAAACGACCCTATTTCTTATAAACTATGTAATTTGAGTCTTACACACCCAGCGAAAATTCATTTTTTTATCTAAACACAACTAACACAAAAAGTCAATTTTACCTCTACCTAACGAGTACTGAATGAGTAACACTGAAGTTGTTCTCGGTCAAAATTTTAAAAATTTCTAAATCAATCAAACTGATCTTATCTTTAGTTGGTTTAACTTTCCAAAAAACTCGAATCTGATTGTCGATAACTTCAATATTTGAAATCTGATTGTCCAACTTCAAATTCAAAGCGGTTAAAATATCTGACTGTTTTACTTGGCTGAATTTATTCTTATTAGCTTCTTCTATTTTTAACAATTGAGACAATTCACTTCGTCTAATAAATCGCTCTTCGAGATCGTTAATTGAAAACCCATCTCGCTTAATCGAGCTGATACTAAAATCAGAATTTCTCAAAGAAGGATAATTTAAAATATTCTTTTCAATATTTGACTTTTGTTCTTGGCTTAGCTCTTCGCCAAACAAATAAATTGTAATTTTTGATTTTTTAAAATCAAACAAGACATCTTTTTTTGCAACAATCGTTGTCGGCAAATTAAATTCAGAATTTATAAAATCATTAAGGCTGGTTTCAAACTGAGTTTTTTTATGAAGATACCAAGCCATCACTACACTTGGAATTATAAAGACAAGCGATCCCCAAGTCATATAGCGATGAATAACCTTATCACGAGAAGGATTTCGATCAATTTGAATCTTGAAGCCTAGAATTCTTGTAAAGAGGTATGTGGCAATCAAAATAAAAATGGCGTTAATGGAAAATAAGTAAAGCGCCCCAACTGCATATTGAAATTGAAAATGAGCAATACTGTACCCAACAGTACAAAGTGGCGGCATAAGTGCCGTTGCAATAGCGACCCCCGGAACAGCATTTCCCTTGCTCATTCGAGTGCTTGCAACAATTCCAGCCGCACCACCGAAAAAGGCAATCAGGACATCAAAAATTGTTGGCTGTGTTCTAGCCAACAATTCAGATTTAATTGAACCTGTGGGGCTAATAAGAAAAAATAAAGTTGATGTGACAATACTTATGGCAATGGCGTAGCCAAGATTTCTTCCAGATCTTTTTAACAACTCAAAGTCATGAGTTCCCAATGAAAAACCGGCTCCAACAATAGGTCCCATCAGCGGCGAAATAAGCATGGCTCCAATAATAACCGCCGTTGAATTTACATTTAATCCAATGCTAGCAACAAAAATGGCAAAAATTAAACCCCATGCATTACCACTTTTAAAATCCACTCCGCTACTAATTAGCGAATAGGTCCCACTTTCATCAAAATCAGATTTCAAATCAAGTAAGCTTTTGATTTGTGAAAACAACCGTAAAATTTTAAATTTAGGATACTTCATTCAAATTTTCCTCAAAAATAATTGTTAAATTTTTTCTGCAAATTTCACAACTAAGGCGAATAACCGAATTATTTTTTTTCAAAGTCGTTTCACTCGAACTCAACTTTGTTTCACAGCCTGGACAATTCAGGTCTAGTAAATTAATCGAAATAATTTCATTAAATTTACGATATGACAAAAAGACAGAAAGGATTAAAAATACAGGAACTAAAAAAAAGTGTAATACGGGAGTAAGTACTGAAAAAATGGCAGCCCCAAAAAAAATAAAAAAGGTTTTAAGGCTTCGCTTTAGTCGATCTTTGGTAGAAAACTGATGCGAATCAAAAAATTTTTCTGAAAGCCAATTTCCGTCAAAATTAATCTTAGCCTTCATTTTCGCGCTCGTTTATTTTCTTCAGAATAGATTCACAGACGTACTCATAAAATGATTGTTTTAAAATCAAACGTGACAATCCATGTCCGATTATGGCCGCTAACATCAACGGAAAAATTGCCTTGTGTCTATCAGTCATCTCTAGGATCAATATAAAAGATGTGAGGGGGGACTGAGTTAAAGCTGACAGTCCCGCTGTCATTCCGAGAAGAACAGCAAGTGGCCCCAGATTGAAATTAAAAAGGCTATCGATGTAAGAACCCGAAGAACCACCAAGACTTAGCGTAGGCGCAAATATTCCACCAGCACCGCCATTTGCGTACGTCAAAAGACTACCAAAAAATCGACTGATAACATCACCAGCCTGCGCCGATTCATTACTGAACAGTAAGTGATTTAAATGTTCCTTTCCGGGTCCGAGTACGTTTTTAGAAATAAATACGGCATAGAGACTAAACAACAGTCCAGACGTCAGAGCAAACGTGAATTGCCAACGAAATTTGACAAGATCATTTCGTTTTTTCACAACTAATTTCAAGAAATATGAAAAACCGATGACAGCTAATGCAGAAAGAATAGCAACTAAAATATATTGAAAAATAAAAATACCATTAAAGTCTGCAATTTTAGGAAATCCAAAATATAAATACGGACCCATGATCATTTGGGAAATAACACCCGCAAAAATAACTGCATGTAAAACTCCAGTTCTAAATGTGTTTAAATGCGATTTCGCAAGTTCTTCCACAACGTAAACAATGCCCCCAAGTGGCGTGTTAAAGGCCGAAGCAAGTCCAGAAGCTGCCCCCGCCATAACAAATGCCGACTTATTCTGAATTTCTGTGATTTTCCAGTATTTTGTAAATATTGAAAAAATAGACCCAGCAATCTGTAAAGTAGGACCCTCTCGACCAATTGCTCCTCCACCTAAAACTCCAAGCAATGAGCTGGAAATTTTAACTAGAATTATTCGAACACCCAATAAATTTTGAACAAAGTTTTCCTTTTTTAAGTGGAGAAGTTCGATGGAGGCCATCAGCTGCGGAATACCGCTTCCATTAGCTCTTGGTGCAAACTTATAGACGAGAAACCAAGATATTAGGAAAAACGCAGGCGGAATCAATACAAACCAGTTCCCTGATTTTTCAAAAAAATACATTGAGTAATTTTCTGCTAGCGCAAAAAGTTTGGCATACATGGTGGCAACCAAAGCCGTCAAAGAACCTGCTATCCAGAAAGGTAAGAGTTTTAAAAACTGGTTTTTAATTTCGTCGAATTTTTCTGTGCCATCTTTGTAAAGATCTTGCGTGCTCTTACTCAAATCCATCATCTAATTCCATCTTGCCAGTATGTCGTTAAGCTCATAGGCAACACCAGTAGCAGCAGATTCAACTTTTGGATCTTTAGGTTTCACGGCAAACGTATTTGAAAGATTTTCTAGCAAACAAACATCATTAAGACCATCACCTGCGAAATGAATCAGCGCATGATCCATACCATAGAATCGATCGATGTGGCCTAAAACATTCAGTTTACAAAAATCGTGCTTTTGACATTTATCGGATACAAACAGAGGGGAAATTTCAAGATCTCCTGTAAAGATTCCTTTTTTAAACTCAAGCAAGTGAGCAATTGAAAAATCTGCGAAAACACGTTTACGAATGATTTCTGATGCAACGAAATAACTATCCGTAACAATTCCGACGATGTATCCGCGTTTTTTAAGCTCAACAATTAGACTTTGGGCGTTCTTAGACAACGGCATTATCTGAGCTATTTTTTCAAAAACGGTCTTTGGTAATCCTGTTAGTACTTTAGCAATCATTTTAGTTCTATAAATTGGATCTAGCTTTTTGTTATCAAGGAGTCGCGCCAATTGGCTTTCTCGGCTTACATAGCGGGCTAATCTTTCTATGTATCTACCTTCAATCAAGGTTCCGTCCATATCAAATAGTGCTAACTTTTTTTTGGGGTCAATTTTTCCTATAATGGGTTCCATTTGAAGTTGATTAACTCTTTGAATTTCATAGCTGTCTTTAAGTTGATTCAAATCAAGCTTTTTATATCTAGAGGCCCGTTCCAAAATTACACGAACAATTTGAACAGACATATTTCCCAATTGTTCAAGCGTTTGGTGATCATGATCAACAGATCCAATATCGACCTCAATAATTCTGGAACCAATTTGAGCCGCATCAATAAGCAGTCCAATATCCACACCGTAGTCTGTTTCAAATTTAATATTTTTTAGGAGATCCTTTTTTGCTGCTATTATTCCACCAAGTGGCTGATCGATCTCACAAATCTCAGGAAAAAAAGCTTTCAAAAGAGGTTTAGCTGTCAAAGCAGTGACACGGCCAGCAGTTCGATGAAAGCGTCCTTTAACAAAATCACATTTATTATCCAGCAATGGTTGAACCATTTCTTCGATAAGCGATTTAGAAAAATTATAGATATCCCCATCTAAATACAAAACGACATCTTCTTTCGATTTCCAAAGCCCATCGAGCATTGATGTCCCTTTGCCAAGCATCGAACTGAAAAACACTTTGGCACCGGCCGATTTTGCGAGTTCAAAAGTATTATCCACGGAACCGTCATCAATAACGATGACTTCCGAAACCAAACGAGATGAAAGACAAAATTTAACAATTTCTGAAATCCGCTTTTCTTCATTTAAAGTTGGTATAATGACACTGACCATTTAGCCTCCCTTATCAATTGAAAATTTTTGAATAATTCGAACGAGTTCATTAGCAACACTCTGGTGCTGATCTTTGGGGGCATATAAATAAATTCGATGCTCCCAAAATCCATTTGGGGGACCGTATACGGAAAGTCTATTTTTCTTAATGTCATCATAAACATACTGGACTGGTAAAAGACTGCACCCAAGCCCTTCGCGTACGGATTGAGTCAGGCAGGCCATAACATTACTTTCCAATAGAGTATGATCTTTAAACTCATTCAAATGAATAAGCTTTTCCATTTCTGTTCGTAGAATGTGACCTTTGCTCGGAATCAATAACTTTTGTCCTAGTTTGGAAAACAAGGATTTTAAATGACTTGTTTTGACTGGGCCCATTTCTACATTTTGGACACTAGAAATTAGCTTTACAGGAAATGAAAACTCATGAATAAGTTCCATAGACTTAATTTTTTTATGAGATAAATATAGCCTTTCAGTTTTAGATTTTTCAGAAACCGTGCTTTCAATATCAAGAGAGTTCACTGAAAATGAGGCTTGATGAAAAGAAGGACTCTTTATAAGTTCAGCTGTAATCTTCGACAAAAAGGGTCTCTCGATTTCCTCACTGGCAAAAAGAGATATTTGTCCGGTAAACTCGCTTCGATGTTCTAAAAAATCCTCAATTCCGACGATAGAATCAAAAACTGTTCTAGATTTCTGAAAAAGAAGCTTTCCTTGTGATGTAAGATCTAAATTTCGACCATTTCTAAAAAATAGCGGAAACCCGAGCTCATCTTCAAAAACTTTAATTTGCTGACTCACAGAAGGCTGACTCACGCTTAACGAATTAGCTGCTTTTGTTACATTTTTATGTAATGCGCAGTAATAAAAAGATCTTAAGTGGTTTATATTTATCATTAGCCATACCTATGTCATGAGTTATATTATTAGTTTTACTTATATATTATAAATGGGCAATATATTCGGATCATTATGCAGTGTCTCAGCGAAATAAAAAATAAAAAAATATTGCTTTGCGTGGCTCACCCCGATGATGAGACTTTATGGTTTTTTCAATCAATTCAGAAATTAAAAAAAGATAATGATATTTTAGTATTCTGCTTAACTCATGCAGCAGTCTCAAAAAGAGGAAAAGAGCTGTCTAAAGTTGCTGATGAAATTGGAATTAAGGTAGCTTTTGGTCACTGCGAAGATACTGGAATCGATCATTTGCTAAAACCGACCGATCTGCGACAAGCTTTCATAAAGGTTTTTTCAAAATATAAGATCGATTTAGCAATCACACATCCACCTCATGGTGGAGAAAAACCGCACCCACATCACATTCAGATCTACAGAACGACAAAAGACTTTTGTGCATTCTATTCAGTTCAATTTGGTTTTTTTAGCGAACAAAAATTGCTAGAACGATCGACCGATGAGCCCAATTACGATTTTAGTTTTAAAAAGAAAAAATATATCGCACATCGAATATTAAAGGGTTATCAGCTTTTGAGCGATAAAGAAGAAAATTCAACTTTTCTCCTAAAATGTGTGCTCACAGTTCTATTTAATTTTAGATCTTACACAGGCTTTGAAGTGGAGGTTGATTTGAAAGAAAAGCAATCAGCCTTATTAAACTTTGAAAGCCAGCAGGATGTATTGAAAAGTTATAGTTCATTTTATAAAAAGTCCGAGTTTCTATTTTTGGAAATGGAAAAATAATACCGAGCCGTCCTGGTCATTGATAATTTAGTCATCAAGTTTTTAAGTCATGAATACTTTCATTTAACTTACTCAATACGAAAAGGTTTGTTGATTAGACTTAACTTTGTTCAGCAAACTGATGAAGTTCTATTTTTTAAAGATTTTTCAGGAGAACATGAGAGGGGCGGCACATCTACAAAATTTGCTCAACGAAGATCTTTCAATCTCCATACGTAAAGTCCTTTGATCGCCCAACCAGCCACGTTAAATATCGACCTGTAAAAACTAGATGAAAATCATTGATGATTTCATAGGGCCAGACTACATTCGGCCTTTTTAGTCCCCTGAAAAATCAGACGCCTACATAATACATCTTTATGAATTTGACCAGCTTATGTTCCAAAATGTCCGTGCGGCCCGGCTGCGCGGGTGGGCGTTAATGTACAAACAGGGCAAATCACTGTTTCTACTCCCGAGGCTACTGCGACTGATTTGATTCAGTACATGAACAAGTGTGGAGGGCTAAATAATGTCGCGACAGTTATCTTGGAGATCTCGAAAAATCTTGATCCAAATGCACTCCTGAGAATTTTTATATCAAATCAAGATAAATCAATAGCGCAGCGACTAGGTTATATGATGAAAACGTTCGGTGAAAATACCCATTCAAAAAAGATTCACGAGTGGCTTAAAAAGAAACCAATCAAATATATCAAGCTCGATCCAAAGGGCCCCTTCAAAGTTGCAAAAAAGAATAACCAATGGAAAATCATTGAAAATGCCGTACTGGAACCTGACGAAGTATGACTCCATCGGCATATGTAACGGAATGGCGCGAGAGAACGCTCCTTGGATTGAAGACTATCAAGTTGAAAAAGATTTAATTATTTGTCGTGCCTTATGTGAAATTTACTCCGAAGATTTTGGAAAAATGAATTTTGCCTTTCGTGGTGGAACGGCACTTCAAAAGTTATTTTTCAAAACTCAGAACCGATACTCTGAGGATATCGATCTAGTGCAAATTACCCAAGGCCCAGCTGGAAGTATCATCGATTATTTTTGCAAAAAGCTTCAGCCTTGGCTTGGAAAACCAACCCTAGATCTAAAAAATGGTCGAATCACTTTACGGCATATTTGAAAAGGTTTTTGAAGAATTTCCAAAAATTTCCACTGATAAAATCATTCAGTGCTTCGAAGAATATTTGTCAAAAGAAGGCAACAAAATTTCAAGGGCAGAGTTTGAAAAAAATCTGCATGAGAAAATGAAAACCCCGAGTTTTATAGACTAGATGCTGTCATTCCCGAAGGTGTTGGCTGTTTAATAGCAATCCTCCCATTTCTGGGATAGCCTTCAAACTTTGTAAATCATACACAGGCTTTTCATTTTCTGCACACCCCATCGTCTTATTTTTTGGATGAGTTTCCTCAACAATAGAAAACGTCTTGCGAACCTAGTGAGTTAAATGGACTAGGCCAGATTTGGCAACCATTATAGGTCAGCATCGCTATTCTCGAAGCCGGCTTATGTTTTGCAAGTGCGCCGTTGGCTGCGATATTTGCAGTTGAAATAAAACCTAACTCTAATATGGAGGTAATAATGAATAAGTCTGTTGTATCAACAATTCTATTTTTAACATTAGGGATCGTTAACTCTAGCAATGCTTTTTGGAGTATGCAGGCGGCTCGCTGCCAAAAAGAGTCTGCGACACCGATTGGCCTTGAACAAACATCTGCTCGCGGACGAAATGAATGGGCTAAAAAGTGTTTTCCGCAATATCGAAAACATCTAAAACTGAGAGCAAATGGCGGACTAGATATTCACGTGGACGGTTTTCCTGATGAACGTCCCCTTTATGTTCTAATTGGAACCATGGATGAGGACGGCAATATTAAAGATGTATTAAATGCTCCAATCACAGCAGACGCTCCCTGCTTAACCAACGCTAATGTGGATATCGTAGGGATTTGTGTTTCTGGATGTTACACATTAGATCAAGTGGTTCACTTTGGTAAGGATGGTTATTTACCTATCGGCAGTCACGCAGCAAAAGTGGCTCAAGAATCTACAGTACTAAGTACCAATAGCACACCCGAAAAAATTCTTTTTCGTACAATTGAAAAAGCTGGTATCGTTTCAGATCCCGTTGCAAAAGCGCAAGACATTCTGACAATTCGAACCAAGTCGGGTGGAGTATTGCGTGTAACAACAAACCACCCTGTCGTCGATAGCAATGGTTATATGCGAGAAGCTCACTCTTTCAAAGTTGGAGAGTCACTTGTTAAAGCCGATGGTTCTGCGGATAAAATTACATCCATTCAAAAAGAAAATCTTGTTGTTCGTGTAGCTAATGTTCAACTGAAATCGACTGATATTGATGATCAGATTGTTATTGGCCAGGGATTTTTGAATGGATCTTTATATTATCAAAGCGAAAGTTTAAGTAAAGTGAATCGTATGGTTTTACGCCGCCTAGGAATGTTAGATCGAGTTCTAAATTTTTAATCTTTCAATAATTGGGAGTAAGAATGAAGCTTTTTAGTCTGATCTCGTCATTACTTGTACTTGTAAGTTGTACTTTGCAAAGTTCCCCGCGAGCGGAATCGAAACCAGTTTCGAATGATCCGGTTGCTGTTCAGAATGCATTTGAATGTAAAAGTATTCACGAGAATGACGAGTTCGATTGTCTTCGAAGGGCTTGCCAGTTTGCCGGCGGCGAATTCAGGGAAAAGTTGCATCAGTGTCAATGCCCATCGGACAAAATTTTTGTCGGTGGAAAAAATCCGAATTGTGCTAACTTAGACGCACGGTTAAAATGTGCGCGTGATGAAAACTCTGGTGAATATAATTGCGATGTGGGCGAGTCAAGCCAGCTCACATCTATTCTATTACATTCACAAAAAGATATATCAGAGCAAAAATTACCAGCTGAATTGGCACAGCTAACGGCTGGACTCAGCATGGATTCAGCCGCTTTGGCTTTTGCAGATCCTTTACTTCAAATTTTCATCGATGATGAACCCAATCAACCCAAAGCTTTATTAAAATTAATTGCCAGTCATAGTCCCTACTCCTATAACTCCCTGCGGACGGCTTATTATTTGCCAGTGGATGAGCCGCTTTCATCATTAACCAGTGAGGCGCTTCCTGAAATTCAGAAAAATATTCTGAATTTGTTTTCCACTAAGTTGAAATTAGATGCGGCCACTAGTGCCACTGTCACGTCTGCAATTGATCAAGTTTTACTAAATAAATTAGTTCCCACTTATGAACCATCGACTTATATCGACAAGCTGGCTTGTTTGCGTGATTGTCACTTAAGACAATTATTTAAATTCAATCCGTTCCTGATTACCAGAGATATTGATTTTCTAAATGGAAAACGCTTTCGGGATTTGCTGACAGTGACTTATCTTGAAAGTGGGGATGTGATCGCGTCCATTGGTTTGACACCTTCAGGAAAAGTGAATTCATTTGCAGTGTTCTCAAAAACGATCGAACAAGATGGCTATAAGCTGAAGGGTGCAGTCTACACTTATTGGGGAGCCTTAGTTAATGAATCCACTCGACAAGTTAATTTATCTGCAATGGAAAAGCTAAAAGATATTTTAGCTGTAGACGACATCAAGAGTCGTCCTCCTGCTGTTGTTGTTTGTGAAATGTGGAATCCCTTCAATTTATCTTTGCAGTCATTTTCGAAGAGCATTCTATTTGGACCGAACTCGCGATCAGCTGAAACTTTATTGCAAAGTCGAAATATTTCAGGGTCGTATTGGGGGTGGGGAGCGTTGCGAGCATTATCAGAAATTGATTTAGCACGCAGGTATTTCGAAACCAGTGACTTATGGATTCGCTATCCAATACAGTCACAGAATAGTGATAACAATTCCCACGAAGTACTTATCAGCCGGCTGATTACAGAGCCGTTTGAGTTAGAAGGGGAAGAAAAACGAACGCCGTTGATACCTTTGTCTGGACCTCGTTGTTTGGTTGAGGATGAAATGACATCTTTGATTACACAGATTCCGAATTCGACTCGAATAGTGAACGTATCTTTGACGACGGATATGGATTTTGAACAATGCACAAAGCGCACAGCCAGTTCAATTGCTAAGACGAAAGATCGTCTACTATGGGTGGTGTCTGCTGGTAATGAAGGAAAGCTAGTTGAAAATCCAACTCAGTTAGAATCTTGTCCTCAAAGTTTAAGTGGACAATTCAATATTTTGATTGTTGCCGCTTCGAACGGTGATCGTCTTTGGCAAGGACAAGGTGGTGGAGCTAACTACGGTGAGCAATATGCAGATCTGGCAGTTGAGGCCAACTCAACCTCGGAAGCGGCTGCAAAGATCAGTCGTTTTGCTAATATCATTAATGCCAAGTATCCTAATCTTACTATCCAACAACTGAAATGGATCTTGATCCTGGGAGCAGAAACTCATGGATTACCCTTGCGCAGTCACGGTTTGCTGAACCAGGACGATACAATGCGAATGGCTGAAGAAATATATCAAGGACACGACTTAGCCGAAGCAATTGATGAAGTATTTCGAGGTTTTTTTAATCGCCGTCTACGAGAAGAAAAAAAACGAATTTTACAAGAACTCCAAACTAATGAGGTTAGAAAATGAAAAAAAAGCAGGTTCCTTTTAAAATAGTTGCATGTATATCGTTTGTTTTTGTTTTGGTCGCTATTTTTATTTTACAGAATCGTCGATCAAGCTCAGATTCTGTGAATAGCCAGTATGACGTAGAGGCTCAGTTGGTGACACCAACAACATCTACATCAATATCAACAGCCAAGTCTGAAATCATTCAGCCAAGAGATATGGCAGTCAAAAAATTGCGAGAACATAACGAATGGCTAACAGTGGCGGCGAAATCAAAGGCGCCGTCACATGAGGAGCTAAATTCCGTAATCACTGAAAATCTAAATTTGTCGCGAAAAGTATTAAAAACGCAAAATGAAAAAAATTTAGAACGCGAAATTTTCAAAAACCAAGAAATTATTGATCTAGCACTTTCACTTTTGGATCAGCCAGAGAATGAACCATTACGTATGGATGCCGTCGAGTTTTTAGCAAAAGGATTAGAAACACAAAGACGTTATGGTGGTGACAATGTTGCACAACAGGTATCTGGGTTTCTTAAAAAAGATTATGTGGACGAGGTCTTGAATCCCGAACAAAGGAAATCTATCGCTGCAGATAGAGTTGAACTTTATGCTAGTCTTCATCATGACTTTCCTCAGTACGCAGATAGCGTTATGGATGCGGTTTCCTCTGAAAAGTTGATGCGAATATATAGATTTGGAAAAAACTTTTACTCTCAAAAATAAGGAGAATATCTTATGAAAAAATCACTCATTGTATTGCTTTTGTTGAGTGGGCTTGTGGCACAAGCGGATAAAACTTTACCCGCAGGCCTAGGACAAGAAGCGAAATTGGGATTTGGCTTTAATACGGATACGGATTTGCCAGCTGGGGAATGTTTAACGGGTGCGATAGAAGAAGCTGGAGTTTCTAATTCGTCCATTGATTTCACTCAGGACATTAGCAGGGAGGAACTATCAAAAGAGTTGAACTTCGATGCAGGTGGGCGTGCTAAAATAGGCGCTGGGGATGTCAGTGCATCGGCAAAGTTTTTCCGCTCCACAGTGTCATCTTCATTTTCCTTGGTAAGTATCTATACGGCTAGTTATGCGTTCAAAAATCAAATTCTTTCGCAACCAACACTAACAACGAAAGGGAATGAGCTTTTGCAAAACCAAACGCGTTTTGCAAAAACCTGTGGCGATAGTTATGTCGCGCAAATTCAAAAAGGTGCCAAAATTTTCTTTTCGATACGCATTGATTTTGCTTCGGAAGAAGATAAGTCTTTGTTTGAGTCGGCATTCTCGTATCAAAGTTCTTTTAGTTCGGCATATGCAAGTTTAAAACATGGTAGTCGAAAATTTTCCAGTCGTACTTCAGTGAAAGTTTCTGCCTATCAATTAGGTGGGGATATAGAAAAACTGTCTGCGTTATTTGGTAATTCGGGAACGGGTGCAAATGGCGATCGAATGGCATTTGTACAATGTTCATTTGGAGATTTTAGTAAGTGTGATGGCGTATTAGCTAGAGCGCTTGAATATGCTACGGACGTCGATAAGGGGTTTCCCTCACAACTACGGAAAGTAGAAAAGAAAATCATGAAATCCGTTGTTGATGGTAAGGAAATTCAAAAAGAAGTTGAAACTGTTGTCGATAAAACTGTCGATTTAACTTATGTTGTAAAGCCCTATGAAAATGCTGGAATTTATTCTCCCTATCCGACAGTGTTGAATCCGGCAATCAACTTAGAGCGTAAGCGTCTTGAAACATTATTCTTCCATAACCTGGAGTTTCTAGATAAGGCCCGATTACTTCGTGATACAGGATCAGTTCCATTAAGTGCTAGGCAGATGAAGTTATTAGATAATGCCAAACAGATACTGAATCGAAACTCTGATAAATTGATTGCAGCAATTAAGTCTTGCTATGATTACCCAATGGAGTGCCTATCACAATCTCGTGGATTAGATCAACCGCCTCCAGATGGATTAAGTATCGTTGATAATAGTGTGATTGATATTCAACCTGAAAGTTTTGTACAGTATTGTGCACTTTCTAAAACAACCTCGTCTGATATTAATTTAACGAATTCAATCGGCGGAATTTTATCTGCACTCAAAGAATTAGATGCGGCACGGTTTAAGGATTCCGGAATTGATGACTGTGTTATGGCTGATTTGGTGATTCGTGACAATACGGTGTTGAATCTACCTAAGCGCAAGATTTCAACGATATTGCCATTGGCGGAATATGTGCATCTGATAGAATTAAATTTAGCTGATAATGAGATTCGTGATTTAAGTCCATTAACAAAAATGAATCATTTAGAAATTCTTAATTTAGCTAATAATCGTGTGAACTCCGTAGAGAATATCGCCGCTTTGCCATCACTTCGAGTGTTGAATCTGAATCACAATAACATTCGTAATTTAACACCGCTTCAATCTGTGACTTCTCTAGAAAAGTTATTTATTAAAAATATGAATCCGGCTGCGAGCTGTCCAAAAATGGAAGGTTTACGATCTTGTACTGTGAATTCTTTTGATGGTGCCGTGAATATCGCTCAAGTAGCAGGTATTAATCGCTATAATCTACAAGGAGCTTTGTTCCCTGAAAATGATCTAAGTAGTGATAATCAGCTAACTGCATTTAACGTCAAAACAGGTAACAATATTTTTGGTGCTTTGTTGTATGATTTCAGTACAGGACTTTCGAGCTTTATTCGTACCGTCAGTAACTTTCGATTTGGCGGAAGTGCTATTGCTATGCCGAAAGGTGCCGTTGTCGTTTCGGGTGGATGGGGTGAAATGTCGAACTATGATGTGTATCAACCGCTACGTCCTAATGATTTATCTAAAAGTTTTTCGTTAGCACAAAGTCGTGCTTTCCATACATCGCATGTATTGGATGATAAGCATGTTATTTTGATTGGTGGTTATTCTCGAACATCGATTTTTGATACGACTGAAGTCAATTACTTGGCTGAGATTATTGAAGTTGGTGGGGATCGGTCACGTACGGTGACTCTGCCTATGTTCCAAGGGCGGGCGATGCATACTTCGACAGTTCTTCCGAATGGTGATATTTTAGTAGTCGGAGGTTTGAGTGCTCGAGGAGCCAATACATCGATTGAACAATACAATGCTGCCACTAGAAAGTTTACTCCATGGAGAAAATCGCTCAAGCTAGGACGAGGTGGCCACTCTGCTACCTTATTAAAAGATGGTCGTGTCGTGATTGTTGGTGGAATTGATAGTAATAACAAAGCTATCGATAGCATCGAAATATTGAATCCAAAGGATCAATCCGTGACTATGTTATATGAGACATTGACCGAAGCTCGAGGTTTTCATGGAGCCACATTAGTGGGAGATTCCAATGTACTTATCGCTGGTGGAAAATCTGAACTAGGTGTGTATCGAGACGATTTGGATTATTGTAATAATTGCTCAGATACTGTCGAGATCATCAACGTAGCAGAAGAAAGTGTCGAAGCCGTTGACCAGCGTTTAAGCCAACCACGCTCTTCATTTCGACTTAAAAAAGTTGGCGACAAACAATTTTACTTGATGGGTGGCGAATCCGTCAGTGAAGGTCGCACCATGGATCTGATTAGTATTCAATGATGTTCATTAATTCAAAAGCCTCAGCGAGCCAACTGTGTTGGCTCGCAACACTAGATAAAGATAGCGTACAGCTACTATGACTGTGTATTATTCAATATCGAAAATTTCTTGCCAGGTAATTAGTCCTTAAGTAAATTTGTCGCTTTTGAGGAGTCATTACTTTGGAAGCTCTATTGAATTCTTTTTTATTGGTTTTTGTTAGTGAGATGGGTGATAAAACTCAATTACTGGCTTTGGTTTTATCAGCTCGATTTCGTAAGCCTGTACCGATTATGTTTGGTATTTTAGTAGCTACGATTTTAAATCATGCTTTGGCCAGCTATGTAGGCTCATTTGTGACGCAATTTATTTCACCTGATGTACTTAAGTTTCTATTAGCGGCGACATTTATTGGTTTTGGTATTTGGATGTTAGTTCCAGATAAGGATGATGGTTTTAATCAGAATCAACGTTGGGGGCCTTTTCTAACGACGACGGTGGCTTTCTTTTTTGCCGAGATGGGTGATAAAACACAATTAGCCACAGTCGCTCTTGGAGCTAAATTTGCCGCGCCATTGTTGGTGACAGTTGGAACGACCTTGGGAATGTTAGGTGCTGATGGCCTTGCTGTATTTTTCGGTCACAAGTTTACCAATAAAGTTCCGATGAAATTAGTTCATCGCATTGCCAGTGCTTTATTTATTTTATTTGGTATTGGAATTCTATTTGGTTTTTAGTCTAGAGGTAATGGAGCAAATTCTTCATAAAATAATAACATTGATAAATGTAAAATAACTTAACGTTCACGCGATTGTATAAAAAATCGGAATAAATTATGGTAAACGATTATTTTTTTGTAGAGCATGGCGAGTGTAGACAGTTTCATTCACAAAGCTCATAAAATCTCTGATCGCTCCTGCCTATAAGTTTGGTTGGTTGTTTTCCCGCCCCATTCAGGTGCAATTAAAGTGCATATTTAGAACAGGAAATATGCAGCTTCAACTCATCTTTTTTCTTTAAACTTTCAATGGCAGATTCAATTTTGCTCATTAGTTCTTGTGCTTTTGGATAGGCTTTAGACACGACAAAAAACAATGGGACACTTGTTAAAATAGTAGTTTCAACATTTTTTGAACCTCGGGTTTTTAAAAAACCTTCGATAGTTTGAGTATAGTCTAATAAATAATCTCCGCGTTTGTTTAATAGCATCATTAATGCCCCAGAATGGGTTGTATTAGGCTGTAACTGAACTTTATTTTTTGGATCTTTTAAAAAATCAATAAAGCCGCTGTAGGCAAAACCCAATATAACAAGTACAGATTTGCCAGCCAAATCTTCTTTTTTAGTAATTTCTGGGGTTTCTTTTAAGCGATATAATCCTAATTGCAACTTAACTAGTGATTCTTTATTGTAAAGAACTTTGTTGTCATATGCGGGAACACCCTTTGTACCAAACCATAGTTGAGTGTCTCCATTAGCAAGATTATTGTATAGGCGACTGCTAGGATATCCGACCATGTGGTAATTTAATTGAGCTTCGGTAGCAACGGCGTTTAATAAATCCGCCAAACATCCTGAAATCTTATCCATATCTTTTACGATATAATAAGGGGGGTAATCTAAAACACCAATTTCTATTAGGTCTGAATTTTTGGTTTCCTTAGAAAGGACGGGCCTAGTTAGTAAAAATGTGATGAAAACTGTCATAAAAAAAAGAGAAAAACTTTTATTTAAATTAATACTCAAAATAAGCCTCCGGTACTTCATGTTAACTAATTTCAACTCTAAATGAAATTAATTTATGATTAATTTATGATTAATTTTAGTTTAGAAGTACTGGATTAAGTACCTCATCAAATAGCGACTATTTATTGCCAGCTCCAACTGGATCCCATAAAAATCATCGATGAATTAGTATCGTAAAAGGAAATATTCGTATCATTGCCATTGGGTTTTAATGCGGATCCTTCGTTATTAAAACCGAAATAGTACGTCCCATAGTTAGTAGGAATTTGAGCTTCAATAATCGTTGAAAAAAAATCCTTCTGTGTGGATCTAGATTCGACTTGATAAGTCCAGGCTTGAGTATAGTAAAAGGCCAATAAAAACTGTAGTGATTGTTTTCCGTTGAATGGCTTTAGGTTTAACTCAATTGCTTGTACTAATTTATGACTGATATTGGTGTATCCTTGGGAATTTGTTGCGTATTCGTGAAAGTTTTTTGTACCACTGATCGAGTAATTAAATAATGTGTACGGGCTTTGACCAAAATTGAAATGTCCCATCGCGGTCGTGGCTCCTAGAAAATTATCACTGCGATTAGCTTCCGAATTTGTAGGTAATGTCACAGACAACCAAGCCCAATAATAGTTCCAGCCAAGCACGGTGTTGCTATAACTCGTGGTTGAACGACCAGATTCGGCTTCATATTCACGGGATAGGTTCTTGTAAAAACTTTGTGACAAAAATATCGATTCCACTTTGGAAAACCGATATGAGGGGTTGAACTCTAAATTTAAAATATTTTGTCGTTCTGCCGCCGCTACAGTCATCATTGAGTTGCTAGAGTAATCTAACTTTGTATTCAGAATCCAGCCCGAATCCAAAGGGGTGCTACGAACGGCTAAAGCTGTTAATGGTTGAATAGTGATCAGAAGTGCCACAATCATTCGTGACGAAAATGCAATGACAGCTGTCAAAAGTTTCGACAATGTCATTAATTGCAGAATGAATATTGATAAAATATTTTTCTTCAAAATAGCTAATCTTTCCTTCAGTTAAAGCCCCTGAAGCCCATCCCTGTGGCCTCAGGAGTTATCTTATATTATTCTGAAGTTAGATCATTGCGAAGATAATGCCGAGATATAGCTAATACCAGGATGAATATAATTCCGATATTTTATTTTTAATCAGTTAATTATAACTTGTGTCGTATTAACCAAGTTATAATTAACCTTTTATCGTTCAATATCGTGGCTTCATTCTTCATTATTGTCTAGGGCAAGTGTAATTCAACGTATAAGTACCGTCAGATAATTGTTGATTAAAGACGATCTTAGTCCCTTGCACTTCGTAACCGCCAGTGTATTTTGTACCTTGATAAAAGATTTCGACGCTTGAGTGAACATCACCACTGGGTTGACAATTCAAAGGCGATGTATACGCCATATCCTGCACGCTTTGTCCAATACCAGATAACTGTGCGGCATAATCTGTGGCGCAAACAGAGCCGATTATAGATCCACCAATCGTTCCCACACCTAGTAAGTTCGATAGATCCGCATATTTCGTTCCGTAGGTATAACCTTGACCATTTTTACAAGCGACATCGCCGGGTTTAGTAATAATCGAGTGGAAAGAAAATGATTTCCCAGGCCAGGTCGAGCGAACCAAAGTGATTAATGAACCGGCTTGATTTTTTGGACCAGTAGCAGATTCATCTTCGTCGGAAATCAGAACCACAGCTAAAGAGGCATTGGCTCTAAAAAATTGGGAATTCGGAGAGCCAGCCGTTTTTGCACGTTCGATTGCTCGATAAGTCGCATAGATTCCTTGCTCGTCAGAAGCACCAGTTTCAGTTCGCTTTAAAGTTTTTCCTAAAATAGTTTGCGCCTCGGTTAAATTCATCGATGCGGGTGTTATATATTTCAAGGATGTATTATAAAAAGTAACTAGATTTCCATCGCCATAAACGGAATTGCGTGGATCTGTGGTCGTGACAGCTATGTGATAATCCATATCCGCAACCATCGCCATAAAGTGACCAATACGTTGATCCATGCTGGATTTTTCATAGGACATAGATCCCGAGTTATCGACAACAAATAAAATATCAACCATATTTTTATTTTGCTTCACGATTATATCCTGAGAAATATTGTAAGAAGCAGGAACAATTTCAAATGCATGTTTCGCTTCGACTGAATTACCTAGTTTGTCGTAAGCGATGACTTTAGCGACATAAACATTCACCGGCAAATTGGGGAAATCCAATTGGCCATTGAATGTGGTCAATCCTCCAGCTTGAGTATTGATACTTAATCCAGAGCAATTATAAGGCTGGTCATTCAACAAACAAGTAAAGTGATCTAAACCAGATAAATTATCTGAAGCTTGTACGGTAAAACTAATTGTGCTTCCTAAGATTAAGGAGCCGGGAATGCGAGTCAGACTTAATTGTGGTGCGCTGGAATCATGTATATAACTAACAGATGTACACACGGAAGGTGAGTCATCATAATCTTTAAACTGCACAGAGACCTTATTGATCGAGTTTAAATTAGCCACGTTGATTACTTTTTCAGTAGCATAGGGCTCCCAAGTTCCACACGTACAAGTGTCATTGTAACTAATCTTCATACTACTGGCTTCATCGCGAAAGATATTTAATTTAACCTGGGAATCTTTCGTGATGGTTAGATTATTAGCCATGCTAATTGTTCCTGGAAACTGAAGTTGCGGTACGACTTCGCAATCTGTTTGCGGAGGGAGTTGTTGCAAAGTGGTCGTTGTCGTGACTACATTTGATTGTCCACCTGAAGTAGGTATTGTCGTAGATGTGTTATTCAATGTCGTCGAAGTGACATTATCCGACGGAGTATTTTGTTGTTGATTGGTGTTAGCGTCTTCAGTTGTGGGTTGGGTTGAAGCTTGTTGTGATGTATGAGGCTTATCGTTTTCCATATTTAGGCATCCAGTTAAAGATGCTGTCATTGTTAAAGCAATCATTGCTATTAAAATATTTTTCATACAAACCTCTTTGTTTAAACTTCTATTTAAAAATCGATCTAATAAAATCAGTCTAAAGGCAGGTGTTGAAATTCTAAATAAAAATAAAAATGTTTTTACTTCTGTAAAAAAGTTCTTCATTGACTAAAAGATCGCATCCTAAAATGAGATATTCAGAGGGAAAATGATAGTTATTTTAATTATTTTTTGGACAAAGGCAAACCTTCCGATAAGCTGAATAAGACTGTTAACTTTTGATTTAGTTTTAGGGGGAGTCTTGGTGAAACCAAAAAATAAAATTATTTTTTTAAGTTTAGTTAGTATTTTAGTCGTCTTAAGTTTTCAAAACTGCGGTAAGGGCAACTTTCGTCAGCAGTCGACCGTGAACTTGGGTTCTACCCTTAGTCACTCTGTTAATAGTAATAGTAGTGCCCCTCAGTCGGTTGACACTGCGACTAGTCCACAATTGGTGGACTTTGATAGTTTGTTGATAGAGCCAGAAGGGTCTACTTCCAATTCAAGTGTGACGCCTTTGCTGGAGGTCGTACCTAATATTTGTCAGTTCAGTATTAAAAAATATTTAGATATGGGTTTTACAACGACTTATTATAGTCAGCTAGATAAAATCAGTCAAAAGTTGATTGTTTATAAACCAGATGCTTTAGGTAATATGAAACTACCAGTGGGCATGTCTCCTTATACTTTTGATTTATACAAGGGATCTTCGATTGCGGTCTCTTACAGTTGCTCACAAGTGAACGACACCGCTAAATTATCTGTCTATGAAGCTTATTTGGCCACTCAAAATACGGCCCCTGTATTAAACCGAGTCATGGGTGGTATGATGAGCACCATGTGTGGAGAAGTAAAAAATAATTTTCTGTCTGCTAATGCAAACCGTATAAATGTACCTCATGAATCCGTACCATCCTGTTCTGTTGACTCTAGCTGGTATTATTACGGTAATTCTGGAGGTGCTGCGTGTTCTGAGTTTGACATGCGAGCGGGTAACTGCTGCCCAGATGGCACCACGCAAGCTTATTTCCAATTATACGAATGTCGTTAATGATTTTACAGCCATACTTTAGTCGGTCTTAAAATGAGATTCAGGCCTAAGGCCTCTATGGGTTCTTTATATTTTCTTTATTCTCGAAAGAAATTAAGGGAAACTAACGTAAATGAACGATATTTCTGTCATTGAAGGAGAGTCTTACGGATGAATAATGTTATTTCTGTTTCCTGTTTATCTCTTTTTGTTGTTTTTGCTATTAGTTGCATTTTTCAAAATGTCGATGCGGCGGAACCCGCTTGTTACAATATCAACGCTGTCGGTATTAATAAGGACATACAACTTGGAAATGGACTTTGTTGGAATGGTCAAAGTATTGGAAAAATGAAAGGTAGTAATTTTGTAGCTGTCAATGCGCTTAAAGATTTAACTAAAGACACCAGTTTTCAGAATAATATATTAACGGTGACCCAACCTGATGGGAATAAACTATTGGCATATCCTGTTGCGACTAAAGAAGGTCAACAAGATTTTAACCAGTTTACAATTTATAATCCAAATACACAATCTGTGACCATGACCGAAGTCGATATCAAAGACACGAATTTACCGAGGCAGCAAATTTACTGTAAAAACATAAGCGATCAGTTTTTTTGTACACAAGAAAATATGAATGTATGTACTAGGTTAATGGATGTTTATGGTAAAGAAAAATATCCTGCTGGATATTTGCAACAAATTACTAAACCAGATTTTGCAGATTTTTTAAAAAATAAAAATGAACAGATGGAACGAGCGACAAATTGCTTAGTCAGCTCTAGATTGTATTCTGATAAACATCCTAATGATAAAGAGCGTTGTGGTGGCGATATCGAAGTCTTTCGAAAAAATATGCAACTAATGTCTATTGGTGAAGAGACTTTTGTAGGTAATCCATCAAATGCTTTATTGAATAAAAAACTAAATGTCATTAATTCAAAAACTGGATTTAAAGGTCTTGAAGTTGTTATTGATGCTCGTCGCAAAGAAATAGATCCTAAGTATTCCTCGGGATTAACGGAATCGTTAAAGGGGACTGTTAATACGGTGAAAAATTTTGTCGGCACTATTGGTGCAGATACTAAAGTGTTACAGAAGCAACAAGATAAGAAATCCGAAGAACTTAGAGTCTTGAACAATGAAAAATTTTTGGCTCTGAAGCGCGTACATAATAGTTGTGTCGAAAATTTTTCAGCTTGGCAAAAAGTTCGCAGGATGGGTCAACCCAATACTTCTCGTGGTGGTTATGGACAATCTCCAACGGCTGAGGATTCACAGCCTGTAGCAAAATAGTCTGTCATATTTTTTAATATGGAATTGCTATAAGGCCTTAGCAAAGTGGTCCGAGTGCTTGGATAGTTCTTTCATATACGGGCGTATATCATCTTGCAAGTGAGTTGGAAGTTTTTTAAATTCTTGAATATGTTCATTGGGAACATATCGAAAAGTCAGATTCAGTCGTCGAGTTTCAAAGTTGGGAATGATCATAGGGTTTTCTAAACCCCGTTTGCGATCGACACGTTGAACACGGTGAAATAATTGTTTTTTAAATCGATCTCCACCAAATATTTGTAAACTGTTGTCCTCAAGCCATTGCTGCAATACAACCTGGCTAACTGCATTTTTGGATGTGCTACTGACAAACTGAAATAAAGCGCGATCGCCAAATGACAAGGACACGACGGGGCCCGGTTCGAAATCCTTATGCTCGCCCACGCGTGCACAATCTATTTTTTTTCCATTTTCGATTTTATCACCGTAGTAGTTAATCAAACAGGTATTCATGTGCCAGCCCTTAGGGATGTCCTTGGCGGGATAGTTTTGATGCACCATTTGTTCAACCTGATGAATGACTTTTTGTAAACACAAGGGAAAAGGCTCGGCTTCCACACAACGATGAAAGATTCCCTTCGGTGGGTGATAATAATCCAAACACGCAAATTGCCAGTTCCCCAACCAGTAAACGGGCCTTAGTAGTTGACGTTGTTCTTGATCGGGAGGAGGTGGATTGCTTTTTGAGTAGCGCTGTTCCCAAATCGGATGCAAAGAATATAAATAATCTAAAACTTCTTTTTTATCTTGAGGCTTTAAAAAATTGGGATAATAGCTAGCGAACTTAACTCCACCAGCGGAGTGGGGCTGTGGCTTGTTTTGTGTTTTTTTCATATCAATTTTTTCTTGCGAATATAAAGATTTTTTTCGACTAAGGCGATTAACTCTCCATTGGCATCATGAATGGGAACCGAGAAAACTTTGGTGGTCTTACCGTTTTGTTCGACTTGTTCGCGAATTTCTTGTAGGATCGGCTCATTCACCATAAACACCGCTTTGGCCGTTGATTTTCCAGGTTTGATAAATTTAATCGACGCCGATTTATCCCAAACAATATAATCCTTACCTAAATTTTTTAAAAGGATCAGCATATAAAACGGATCCGTCATCGAAAATAAACTGCCGCCATATTGGGTTCCCACATAGTTCGCGTTCCACCAATGCAATTTTAAACGAACTTCGATATGTCGAAAATCTTTGGAAATAGTTTGAATTTTAATTCCAGTGAAAAAAAAGGGCGGCCAAAAATTCCATAAAAACAATAAACGTTCACGAAAATTCATTCTTAATCCTAAAGCAAAAAATTATTTTAATTCTTTTACTATTCGAAATTTACTAAAGCAAATGGGTTTTGTATTAGCCAACCAGGCATCTAGTAAAAATTCAACAATATCAGGAGAAACATCACAAAAATCTCCGACGATTTCAGCAAAACCGCTTGGTTCAGTAACATGCCAACTCCATGGTGCTAAATACGGATCTCGTAGATCTTGGTTGAAGCCACCATGGGTGGGTTGAATTCTAGCTGTTAAGACTCGCGGCATGATCTTATTTGGATTTTTAATTTGATATCTAGCTTGTTCGATCATAATGGCATCTGTAAATTTGACTACATAACTAATAGATCTTTCTTGATTACTCAACTCAAAGAAAACCGGATTGGGGTTTTCTTGATGACTACTTTGATGGTGGACAAGGTGAAGGTTTTGAGTCGAAGGTTGCTTGTACAAAACATTCGCTGGCTGAGGCGTGATGATGCGATTTATGTTTGGATCTAGGATCATTACTCGTTGCTGAGAATTCACTTCATAAAAATCTGCAACATTAAGCTCCACCTCAATGGCACCAAATCCAGGTATCTTAAAAGTCTGTATTGGGTGTGTCCATTTTGATTGCGTTATCACTTGCACGGTTTGTTCAAATGGCGACAAATTATACATGTAAATGACATTCGTGGCATTGATCAAGTATTTGCTACCAATGCTTTGTCTAGGAATTTCCATTTCCGATTTTTTTTCTAGTTTTGCTATAGAGGGATTTCGAACTGAACGGACGAGATCTTGGGCAATGGTACCGATTGATGAATTAGTGCTATTAGGCCATAAGATTTTTACTTTCAAGTCTTTCCCATAGGATTTTAAATGATAGAACTTACTGACAGGTAAATCCTTCAGCTGATCCATAGTGACTGTAACAGTACTATGTGCAGGAATGCTTTGCGTATACTCTAAGGGTTCTTCTCCTGCGACAAAAGGTGGATTAAGCCAAAAGTCTAGGGGTTCATTAGAGATGTTTTCAATCTGTACTTCTGCTACAGGTTGCTCTTTCATATGGCTTGGTAGGTACCAGTGTTCCATAGCGTTTGCTATGTCTCCCCAAGTATATAAAGACAGGCTTAGTAATACATTTGAAAATATTTGAATGGATTTTTTGTGGTTTATTCTTTTGTCCATAGGTACTAAGTCCTACGGATTTTCATCCTAGGAGCTAAAGTCTAGTTCTATGGACTATTGTCCTCGTCGTTTATAGAATCGTTTTCGATACCAAGGTCTAGTTTTTTTCCATAAAGCAAAGCCTTTGTCTTCTGGAAAAATATTGACTCGAAATAAAGCGAAGCGATCATCAGATAACAACATTCCACCACGATCCGTATTAACAGCAAACTCATAACCGGCCTCTTGTGCCAGTCGAGCTATAGCATCTGAAGTGGAACCGAATGGGTAGGCAAAAGAATATATTTTTGCACCGAATTCAGATTCTAATTTGTAGCGTGAAGATTTTAAATCTTCAAAAGCTTCAGCGGCACTGATGGTAGTCAAGTGCTGATGATTATATCCGTGGGAGCCAATTTCAAATACCTCGGGAGAGAGTTGATTTTTTTCCGCAAAGGTCAGTAGTTGGTTACTGATGGGTTCCTCGTTGGGATCCCAATTATTTTGGGTGATTTGATGATTGGCTAGTAAGTAAATGGTCGCCTTTAATTGATAATGTTTCAAAATAGGTTCTGCAATGCTTAAATTATTTTTATAACCATCATCAAAAGTCAGAAGGATTGGTTTTTTTGGAAAGTATTGATAAGATTTTTGTCCGCTCCAGTAGGGCCATAAATCTGAAAACCACATTGGAGTGAAGTTTTGCTTTTTAAAAAAACGACAGTGTTCTTCGAAGCGATCTTTGGTGATAAATATTTTATGTTCGGTTTGAATCGGTTGTTCAACTACCTTGTGATACATTAAAATCGGAATCCAATGCGGGAAATAACATTTAAATATAGCGGCACGATAAGTTTCTAAAATTTGTTCATGAATCACTTTAACATCGTAATTTTTTACAAGTATCGATCGTATTTGAATTTTGTCTTCCAAAGAATCCGTCACACCCGCATAGAGCTTTCGACAGCTGCGAAGAAAATCTATTTTCATTTGTGGAAAATTCCAATGACTGAAAGGATTTTTTGTGGGAGGTAAAAAATCAATATCGCCAAAGTTACTGTGCATAGCCTCTTCTAAGTTGTTCAGGTGAATCAAACCATGGTAGCTAGCTTCACCCATGGCAAAGCAGGGGACACCCAACAAACAAGATTCGATGGCAACTCGGCCAGCACCCATGACTAAATCATATTGTTGATAAATACTATTCAAATGAGTGACTTGGTCTAAAATGCGTATGCGTTCCTGGAACTGCAAATTCCATTTTTGAATCTGTTCTAAAAATTCGGCACCGAATTCCGCCGGCTTCGTGCAAATAATATCGAATTTTAACTCAGGATAGCTTCTTAGTAATTCTTCGGCAGTTTCTAAAAAAAATTTTTTAAATATCAAGCCCTTAGGGCCTGTACTTCGACCAATCCATGCGATTTGATTTTTCGGATTTGTCGAGGTTCTAGGTTGATATTGATCCGTTGAAAAGGGGTTGCCAATTTTTTTAATGCTGTGAGGTTGAGACTTAAAATCTTGAATTTGTGCTTTTTTCACATTTTCACAAATGGCAATCATGTATTCGCCATAGATATTTTGTAATCGCTTGGACCAAGAAAAATGCTGACGACCATGTAATGTTGTCACCATAGCAATTTTAGAGGTTATTTGATTGGCTTCTTTGGCGCCTATTTTTTGTTTTATAGATAACTGCTGACGAGCGCGATGTGCATGGCGAACTGCCGCTCGTGAATGGCAGTGAATCACGTCGATTTTATTTTCAATTAGGAATTGCTTTAATTTTTTAGTCACTTGGTGCTTATTCCACCAGTGATTATTAGATACTTCTAGGCTTTGATAGGTAGCTTGTAAGGGCACGTGGATCTTATCTGATATGACGTAAACCTGATGTCCCTCGGCTATCTGTTGATTTGATAGTTCCTGAGCATAGACCTCGGCGCCAGTCAGTCCTAATTGAGACAATAAATGAAGTATTCGCATTCTTATTAAGTAACGTGAAATGAAAATCTTGTCCAGACTTCTGACGTAGGTCCAGATTTGCTTTGGTTTAACGCATTTCAAGACTAAAGGATTAGGAATAATTTCTAGGCCTGTCGATACGATCATTAAGAACAAATCAAGCAAAACGGAATTTGCTGAATGATACCACCAAAAAATGAATTTCTTTTCTAACTTTGATGAAGGGCTCGGATTCAAGAGCTCAGATTCTAAGGCTTAGATGATGGGGGCGATGGTTATGGGGGTTATTATGATCAAATTCCAATCTGTATTTTTGCCAGCATGTGCTTGGCGCTGGTCAACTGTTGGCTGCATTAGTTTATGTATGATGGCGTGCGCCCCGCAGGATATCTCGCAAAGTACTAATCAAAATACAAGTTTAAATCAACCGAGTGACCCAGGCACAAATCCTGGCACTAATCCTGTTGAGTATAAGTTTGAGCCATTTGAATTCGGCGAAGAAGTTCCTTACAAACCGGCTCAAGATTATTTTCAGCAAGAGAATTTACAGATGAATAAAACGGGCTTGGTGTTTCAAGTCGTCGATAAATTTGGAAAGCAAATTTCAAATATTAATACTAACGATATCGAGATTATTGAAAATGGCATCCCAGTTAAGAATTTTAAGCTCAGTCATCAGAATACATCTTTGGGGCAAATTGCCGATGTTGTTTTTGTCTTAGATGTCACCGGTTCCATGCAGGAAACAATCGATCAGTGTAAAGCCAAAGTGCAAAGATTTGTTGCGCAGATGAAAGCTAAAAATATTCAAGCAAACTTATGTTTAGTAACCTTTAAAGATCACACGGAAACCAAATGTAATACGATGGTGATGGATGATCCCAAAACTTCAAAGAATGAAAACTTTGATGCTTTTTTAAATGGCTTATCTAAAGCTATTG
>JBPOJH010000170.1:0-3200 GCA_052033755.1 Bdellovibrionota bacterium
GTGTTTATTGGCCTTAGTGTCGCTGGCGCCCTGACCAAAGAAATGATCAAACCCATGGCGAAGAATCCGATTATTTTTGCGATGGCCAATCCAGATCCTGAGATTTTACCTCCAGATGCTTTGGCAGCCAGACCAGATGCCATCGTCGCCACTGGACGCAGTGATTTTCCCAATCAAGTGAATAACGTTTTGGGATTTCCTTCGATCTTTCGAGGGGCCTTAGACACGCGTGCCACACAAATTAATGAGGCCATGAAGTTAGCCGCTGTCAAAGCACTTGCAAAACTGGCTCGCGAAGATGTTCCAGAAAAAGTATCTGCGGCTTATGGTGGAAAATCTTTTAAATTTGGTCCAGATTATTTAATTCCAAAACCCTTCGATACAAGGGTCTTAATGTGGGTAGCTCCCGCCGTTGCGCAAGCCGCGATGGACACTGGTGTTGCGCAAATACAAATCGCCGACATGGACTCTTACAAAGACAGCCTTGAAGCTTATCAAGGCCCTGAAAAAGTTTTCATCCGCACCGCCATTCACAAAGTACATAGCAACCAAACAGCAATGAATGGTTATATGCCAAAGATCGTATTTCCAGAGGGTTCATCCTCTAAAATTTTAAAATCTTTGCAAACCATTGTTGAAGAACGCATTTGTGAGCCAATCATATTGGGGTACCCCGAACGAGTTCATGAAAAAATTAAAACTTTGGAATTAAAAAATTTAGATCACGTTCCCATTATTCACCCCAGTCAGCATCCAAATTATAAAAAATATGCTTTGGAATTTTATCGCAAACGTCAACGTAAAGGCATCACCATGGGAGAGTCGGAACGCTTGATGGGGGACCCAAATTATTTTGCCTCGATGATGGTGGCTATGGGGGATGCCGATGGAATGGTGACCGGCTCCAGTATTAATTATGCGGATGCTGTTCGTCCTGTTTTACAGGTGATTGGATTGGGACACGAAGCTGTACCTTGTGGGTTAACAATTTTATTAGCGGAAGATCGATTTTTATTAATGGCTGACACCACGGTGAACATCAACCCCAGCGCGGAACAATTAGCGAAGATTGCACTGCAAGCGGCCTCGGTCGCTGAATACTTTGGAGAAACTCCATCGATTGGCTTATTAAGCTATTCTAATTTTTCTGGCAAAGAAGGCACTCCTGAAAAAATGCGCAAGGCCGCTGAGTTGATTCGTAATATTCGACCCGAGTTGGCAGTGGATGGAGACATGCAAGCTGACACAGCCGTTAATCACGAAATTATGAGCCGTATTTTCCCCTTTTGTAATCTAAAAAAAGATGCTAACATATTAGTGTTCCCTAATTTGGAAAGCGGAAATATCGCTTACAAATTGTTACAACAATTAGGGAAGGGAGAAGTTATCGGTCCATTCCTATTAGGAGTTAAAGGCTCGGCCAATGTTCTTCAGCGCACTACGACCGTGGATGCCATCGTCAATTCCGTCGTGTTAACCACTTTACAAGCTCAATATTTATTAGAACGCCATCGGAGGAAAAAAACCAACGAATGACTAAATCTCAAATTAAAACATTAGATCGCGTGATTGTCGTCGGTGTGGGTTTAAAATCTGAATCCACATCGGAAATTAAAGAAAACCTTTGCGAGTTAGAAGAGCTGGTTCGCGCCGCTGGTGGCGATGTTGTTGGCTCGCTTGTACAGACTTTGCAAACCTGGAATCCGGCCACACTAATTGGCTCTGGCAAGGTCGAAGAAGTGCAACAAATGGTTGCCGAAACGGGCGCGAATCTAGTGGTGATGGATCATCAAGTCACGGGCGTGCAAGCGCGAAATTTAGAGCAAGGCATTGGCGTTAAAATCCTAGATCGAAATCAAATTATTTTAGATATTTTTGCGCAACGAGCGCATACCTATGAAGGAAAATTACAAGTTGAACTAGCACAGATGTTAGACCAGATGCCTCGCATGGTAGATGCGTGGATGGGATCACTGTCCCGTCAAGGTGGCGGTATCGGAACTCGCGGTCCGGGCGAAACAGCACTTGAAAATGATCGTCGTCGTATTCGAGATCGCGTCGCTCAAATTCGAAAAAAATTAGACCACGTCAGGAAAAACCGCGCACAGTATCGCAGTAGCCGTCGCAATCGCGAAGTCCCTAGCTTTGCTTTGATTGGTTATACAAACTCTGGCAAAAGTTCTTTGCTGAACCGACTAACCGGTTCACAAGTGATGGCTAAGAATCAAGTGTTCGCTACGCTGGATCCAACGACTCGCAAAGTGTTTTTACCTGAAGGCCCCCCCGCAGTCGTCACTGACACCGTGGGATTTATTCGAAAACTACCCACACAATTGATCGAAGCTTTTAAGGCCACGCTCGAGGAAAGCTCGGAAGCCGACGTGTTGCTACATGTTATTGATTTGTCTTCGCCCAATATGCAGCGACAAATCGAAGTCGTCGAAAATTTAATTAAAGAATTTCAGTGGGAACACAAAAAAATCATTCACGTCTTTAACAAAGTTGATATCGCTCCCGTAGATAAACAGTTTCAAGTTCGTGCCTATCCACGCGTGTTTTTATCTGCGGCCACAGGCCAAGGTGTTGATACGCTAAAAAAGATGATGGCGGACACGATCAATGAAATTCAAACCGATGCCGAATTATTTTTTCCCAAACAGGATGAATATAAAATTTTTGATTTATCCAGAGACACTCACATCGTGCGCAAAGAGCCTGCGACCGAAGGCACCATTTGCCATGTACAAATGAGTTCGCTGGTCATGACACGTTGGAAAGATTATTTGGTCAAATAATTCCAATTCAAATCATTGTGCATTTTGAAAAAATTATCTTTTACTAATTCAAAAACGACGCTCATCCAAGAAGGCTGCCAACTCGTTGGTCGCTTCTTGTGGACTCAATTCTCCACTAACGGCTTTCGGCAAAGTACGCCACCATCCAGGCGCTAGCTCTGCATAATCAGGAACATTCGTCCCAGTCGGCGTCCACAGATCTCTGGCTTTAGAACGATAAAATTCGACTAAGCCTCCCAATTTAGGAGCCATCTTGGTCATCGCATTTGAAAAAATATCGGACTTACGAATCGGTGTTAAACCAACGATCGTCTTTTTTAACGAAACTGATTTTGAAACGACAAATTGTGCATACAACCAAGCAGCATTCCTTCTAGCCACAGGAGTGTTCTTCATAAAAGTCCA
>JBPOJH010000051.1:0-25596 GCA_052033755.1 Bdellovibrionota bacterium
GATTACAGCATATGTATACTAAAAAAATAATTGATATTTTAAATCGAACTGGTCCATTAGTGCCTTCTTATATACTTCCTGAGCGACTGATGGGATTTCCAAATCAATTTAAAAATGCTACCGGTAATATTCACACTATTGATAAATTAGGTCTTTATAGTTTTTTTAATATTCCGAATTTTAATTATAAAGATAATGTTCGAAAATTCACTGACTTTTACCGAGGATCACATAACGTATTTATCGCAATCGATGAATTAAAAAAACTTGTCGCTGATAATACAGTTATAACCTTATCTTTAAATGGAGATTATCTATCTGAAGATTTTGATAGATATTCTGGCTTAAAAAAAGAAAATACAGTGCCTGTCAATGATTTGTCGCGACAGCAGATGAATCATGAAGTCGCTGTTATCGGTTACAATGAAGATGGGCTTATTATACGAAATAGTTGGAATAGCCATGATGATATTATCTATAACGAAACGAGATATCGTGAGGAATATGATTCGAAAGAAATACGATCATTCAAAAGGCGCTATTTTGGTAGCAAATATAATAATGACATATTCTTAATTCCATGGGTTGACTTTACTTATTTTGATGTACCATTTGAAATTACTACCCATAGCTTGGATTTTAATCGGTTTCTTGAATTTTATAAGGCTAATGAAGATAAAGTAGGGATCGCTAAAGTTCACTATTTTTGTAGTTCAAACAACGTTCCTTCGGCTACTTTAATAGATGCTGCAATAGACATTCGTAACTATCCAAGTCGGTATCCAAAAAACTTTGATAACATTTTAGATACAGAGATTACAGGCAAATACTCTTCTATTAATTATGCAACTATCCCATATTATAAATTTCCAAGTGGTGAGGTTAATATTCAGAGATTAGTCGATTTTTATGAAAATGCGGACAGAAAGACTGATGATTTTTATTGTCTGTATGATCAACAAAAGAATCAAAAAAGAAGACCTTTATGGATGTCATCTGATAAAGCGCTAAAAATGGCTTGGAATCAATATTATTTATCCGTAGCTACACAGAAATCTGAACACAAAAGACTTTGGCATGAAGGGCTTGGATTGATATTAGAAGCTTATCTAAAGTATTAATAACTGCAAAGGATAGTATATGAAAAAAAATATCAACATCAACATTGTTTTCACTGTAGCAACATTTATTAGTTCAATTGCATTTGGACGAGATGCCATCATGAAGTTGAATCAAGCCATCAACACAGACTTCACGAAGGTGGCTAATCAAATTGATCCCACTCAGTCGGAAGGGAAAAAATCACGAGCATGTCTATTATTGATTAAATCAGCTTGGTTGCGCACGGGTCAAAAAATGGCGAAAGATGCTGGTCTTGACGAACTGATGGAAGAACTAGACAAGGATGCGTCTCGCTCTGAAACTGAATTACGATTAATGAGTGGAGGCGAGGCTGCAAATAAAGCTCTTATTCAAACTGTAAAAGACGAAGTTAAAAGACAAACCAACAATGGTCGATTATCTTGCGGCAGCAAAGAAGATATAAATAAATTAATTAAGAATGAAACTGTTGCTAATCGTTTAGAGGAAATGAATTTTTGTATTTCTTCAGAGTTTCTTGATAATACAGGAAAGTAATACTGAATGAAGAAATGGATTCCACTCCTATTAAAATTATTATTAATACTAGTGATCTTTAGTGGTCGGCTGTCTTTTGCAGAGTCGTTGGATGTAACTTGTAAAAATAGCGTTGTTAATCCTTCCATTGATATGAATGAAGTCGATCAACAGCTTAAAAAATTTCAATCTGATATGGAATCGAATTCTATTATATATCAAGCACTTCGTGCCGCAGTTAAGGCCGGTGAAGAAAAGTTAGTAGCTGAGCTACTTCGTATGATAGAAAAGAAAGTACATGAAAAAACTAACATTGTAGATACCATTTTAACCATTCGTACCTACATAGGAATTGCAAATTCAGTCCAAGCCTATGGAAAAGCAGATAACGACTTAGCAAAATATTCAGCGCTTAGTCAGGTCGTAGTTGATTCACTTAGTCTTGCACTGCCAGCATACTCGTTGATTTTTCAAAGTGTAAAGCTTCAACATGATTTAAACACACAAATTATCATGATGAAGTCCCAAGAGGATGTATTAAAAATTCAACAACAGATAGCAGATATTCGCTTAAGGACAGCACAGGATAAGTTTAATCAAGCGCAGGCCGATATTAAATTATTATGTCATCGAATGGATAAAATTGAAGCTGTTAATAATTTAGCAATTGCCGTTGGAAAGTTTTTCGAAGCCGAATGCCTGCTTAAAGATAATCGTTTCAGTCTTGATTATGTAGATAGGTGTTTATCGTTAGCCCAAAAGCAAATGTATCTCAATAAACGTCAAATAGATTTGCATCAATTAACATATTCAGATCAATATTTGATTTTAAAAATAGGCCCGATGGTCAGGTCTAGCGAATATGAAAAAATTGTTAACAAATTAAAATACAATGTGAATGAAAGTGAAAAGATATTGGAAAAAATGTCCAAATCAGCTTTGGTAGCGTTATCAGAATGGATGAACGAACCTATGGGGTCTGCAGCACCGTATTTAAAATGTGAGCGTTCCATTGGAGCCCTTACCAATGAGTTATTAGCTGTCTCCATACGTAATCCAAGTTGTTTACCAGCAAGTCGCCAGGATTTAGTTAAACAAGCAGGATTGATTCAGCAAATACAAACATTAAGTACTAATATTTGTAAAAACAATTTGTTTCAATCCACAAAACAAATACTTACCCTAGCAGAATCACAACAAAATAAAACAAATAAATGCTTATTACCTGAATTTAGAAAAGGCGGATATAATGATGAAATTGATTAAAGTAATAATTGTTGGTGTTATGTATATTTGGTCTTGGAACTCATTTGGCTGGAGCTTCAATGTTGGTCCTATCGAGGTTAAAGGCGACGATCCAAAATTACCTAGCCTGCCAACAACGCCATCGGGTCCTAGTATAAGACCTGATCCGATTTTTCCACTGGGGCCGGTAATGCCAGTTTCAATACCCAATCCGGTAACTACCATTAAAAATGGAATAGAAAATGGGTCCCAAGAAGTAGAAAAGGTGATTAAACATATCATTAAACAAGGTGGTGTTACTGTTTCTAATGTTGGAAGGGAAGCTGATATTTTTTTAAAAAATACTTCACGCGAAGTTGGAAGTGTTTATGCGGCAAATATCCTGACCTTCGTTTCAGTGGGTAGAGTGAACGCTTGTATAGTATCGCTTTGTGCTAGTGAGATCTATCGAGATAATCAATTACGTGAAGAACGGCAGCGATTTCAAGAAATTGCAAATCAAGAATATGAAGCCGCCAAAAGATCAGCTGGTCAGTTTAAGCTTCAGCATTTAGTTAGTGCTCGTGATAATGAGTTAGCAGCCTATCGAAATACGATTAGGTTGCTAGAAAATGGACGATTATTGCAACGTTCGCAATCGATTTTAATCGAAAGTTTAAAAACACAAGCAATGAAGCGTGAAATGATGTCAGAAATTGAAAATGATTTTGCAAAATCAATTAAAGACGACACTCTTGCTGTTGCTCAATTTGCTAAGCAACAAGGAGATCGTCTTACAAGTGACGATGTTGTTAATACAATTGGTCCACAATTAAATGCGATAGCAGTTTCTACAGGTAAGGAAATAGCCATTATTTATAGTAATTTTATTTCCAACTTAGATTTGAGGACATTAAAGAAAGTCATATCAACCTTGGAAAAGTCATCACGGTCGTGGAAGTCATCACAATCTAAATTGGAAATTGATGAAAATGCTTTATCTGCAAAGGTAGAAAGTCTTAACTCTGAAATTGAGAAATTATAATGAGCATAAAAAAATATATTTTAGCACTATCAATAATGTTTTTTTGTCTTATTAATAATGAAATCAGTAAGGCCGAAGGTGATCTTGAAAAAGCTTTAAAGTTTGGAGCTAATGCAGTTTCTGGTGGAACATGGTTAGCAGATATTGAAGCTGAAAAAGCACGAATTCGCGCTGAAGGGCAATTGGCCATTGAACGCATGAAGCAAGATATTAATAATCAAAACAAAGAGTATTTAAAAAGACTTTTGCAAGACAGTATTTCTAGTAATCAACAACGATTAGCGCGATTTAGATCTATAAAAGTAAAAGCCAGCAAAGCCGTTGATAGTTGGAAATTAGTACGAAGTGATGTGGCCGGCGTTATCCGAGCTTGGCGTCAAGTCAATGTAACGATTGAAGATTTAAATCGACATGCTGATCGATTAACAGAAACTCAAAAAGGGATGCTAAATTTAATGAATGGTTCTACGAATTCTCTTTCAGCAAGTTACGAGTCAAAAATAAATAATATATTAGGAATTTTTAAAAGAATGGTGGAAAGTCTTCGAAACACTGGAGCTGTCACGCCATCAAGGTTAGAAAATTTTTTTGAAGGATTGGTTAACGAATCCGTCCAAGCCCAATCTATACTTGAAAATATAGACACTACCATAGACGTCATAGAAGAAAACATCAGAGGGGCGGAAATGCGCTTAAGTGGATTATAAAATGAAAGGTGCCAAATTCTTTATAAAAATTGTTCTTAGCTTTTTTTTGGCTCTTCCATCGCCATCGATGGCGATTTCTTGGTATTCTTTTTCTCCTAATGGATCTGAAATAACTTCTGGTAATGGTGAGCCCATTAGCATGGGTGAATATTATGATGCTAATGGAACGCTAGTACCTAAAGATAAAATGCCATTTGAAGCGATCATTTGTTTACCAGATGGACGCGAAATTTATGCAATGAAAAGAAACTATCCCGGAGTTTCCTATGGTGTACCTACACGTATTGCTGATGTTGAGATTTCAAAAGATGGTAGAACTTTAAAAAGTGATATTCTTGGTGATAAGTTAACTTTAGACTCCGCAGCCCCAGCTAGAGGAACTAAGCTTCGCCCTAATTATTTATCAGCTGGAGATAAGGCGATATCTGGTAATGGCACTGGTGGAAGTAATGGGGCAGGTGTTGGTAGTGGGAATGGCACGGGCAGCAGCCGGGGTAATGGTATTGGATACCAATTCAGTCAGTCGATAGAAAAATCTTTAAATGCTGGAATCGTTGCGGGTGTTTATGCTGGTGCAGTTACGGCGGCATTTAGAGGTGCGCTTCTTAGTACAGGTACTGCCGAAAACGTTGTGCGCGTGCGTGCAACGTTAAATGCAACGAACAAACAAATTAGTGAAACTTATAAATTAACTAATCAACAAATCGAAGGCGCTTATAAGTTGGCAGCTAAAAATTTAGATCCATCGAAATTTTCAACGGGTCCTGTTGATTGGGATCGAGCTTCACGCGGAGTTAAAACAACAAGCGAACCCTATCGTGGTCTTATCATAGAGAATCGAGCCATTTTAAGTTCTATCGTTACATTTCGCGCACGTGATCAACAGGCCAAGGATCTTGGCTTAAAAATGAATGAATTTTCTGATGAGTACTTTTCAATTGGTAATATCGAAGGTGGTTCTGCTTTTCTTAAATATGCGACTGTATTTGCAGATTTAGCAGTAGGGCTTGATCCAATCAGTGGAACAATCAGGGACACGTATGAATCCTTGAGTGGGTTAAATTTAATAACAGGTGAACCCTTAGATAATATATCCAGAACATTTGCAGTGGTTGGGATGGTCACATTTGGTTTCGGTTCAAAAATTCATGCGGGCATCAAGCTTTTGCAGGAATCTAAATTGATCAATCGATTGACTCGACCTATTCAAAATTTTATATTTGAAAAAGCAGCAAGGATAGCTAATGGAAGATTTCTTCATCTGTCTCGTGATTACAGACGAGCTTACGCGAATGAAGCTGAGGTCGTCGGTAAAGTTTTCGCGGAAAGACCAGAAAAGTTGGGAGAGATCACTCAGGTTGTAAATACGACCACTAACTTTGTGCAAAACATAGGTGTTGAAGGAGTTAGAGCTCGACGGATTGTTCCCGGGGCTGGTGACAGAGTTGTCGTTATTGGACGAAATATGGGAATGGCAAATGCAAAAGAAGTGATTGAACCGGGAGTTATTCAACTAACAGAGCGACTACAAACAGCAGGTGTGAATGCCGAACATTTTGTTTTGCCTAAGCATTTAGAATCTGAACTTGAAAAGCTTGGTAGATTAGAAGAAAGAAAAATATTGCGACCGCATGAAGTTGAAAAAACTATGACATATCAATTAAATAAAAACTATTTAGAAGATGCAATAAAAGAAGGTGCAACAATTATTGATCTAGGAAATCCTCATAATAAGTCTTACAGTCATTTTTACGATTATCTAGAGCAATCAATAATGGATTTTAATTATGGAAAACTATAAGTATCGGAGATTAAATAATGTTGAATGATATATCGGAGATGTTCGAAGCCTTCTATGAAGGGTTACCAATTCTAACGGAATATTTGAAAGGATTTGATCTTATATTAAGAGCGCAAACAAAGAAATCTGATCCAATTCTAGGGGTATTGTACTCTAACTCATCAGATACAATTTATTTTGATATTGTTGCTGATCCTGGAAGTATAAATGGTATAGGATTCGCATTATTTGAATTTCGAATATATAATGAATCACGAAGAAAAGGATTCACTTTTACAGGATCTGAATTTTGTACAAAAGAAGTTGCGAAAAAATTAAATATAGAACTTCCAATTCCAGAGGAAGTAGGACGTCAATTACCATCCATTATCAAAGAACAGTTAGAAAAATATTGCGAACACATATTAAGAGGCGAAGATTTTAAGGAAACTTTTTATGACAGTCGCTTAGGCCACTAGAAAATCGCCGTACAAATATCATGATTAGCTGTATAACCAACACACTGGCACCAACGGCGACAAAGCAAAAAGATAAGAACGTCCATGACAGTTGTTGCAAATGTAAAAATGTGGTAATTGATAGAGAGGCCGGCAGTATGACGGACAATTTACGGCGGGTGTAAAGCGAATTGACAGTCAAAGTGGATTCTTAGCTATTTTAGAGTAGTTAGTTCTGGAATGAATATTGCCCCAACGAAGACGTTAGAGACATTAACAAGCGTCTATTTCATTATTTGGAGGTTGAGGTTATGGTTCATTCTAAGTTGTTATTATCACCAAGGGTATTATTAAGCTCAGTATTATTATTGGGAGTGGTTAGTTGTGGACCGAAAGGTGACGACAGCAAAGATGGCAAATCCGTATTAACCGCGCAAGATGCTGAAAAAATAATGAATGAACAACTGACTAAGGACTTGGAAGACATTAAAAAAGAAATTGAAAAAGCGGTTTCAGACGCTGATAAAGTCGCCAAAGAAGCTCGTGGTAAAATAAAAGCAGCGTCACCAGCGATTATCAGTCTTCAGGGAGCTGGTTTAGTCAAAGATAATAAAGAAGTTGCAGCTTCAAAGGTGAAGGTCAGTATTGAGTTAGGCAAGGACCAAAAAGAAGAAGACTTAGCTGATAAGACGGTATTACATACGAAATTAAGCAATGAAGTTGTTGGGAAAAAAGATGCACTGGCTATCGCAGATAAATTAGATACCTATGTGAACTTAGGATGTAAGCAAGTCGATCCTAAATTAATCGAAGGACTTAAAGAAAGAAAATTGGATTCGAATAAAGAGGAAAAAGCCAAGGATCTAGTGAAAGTTCTAGCAGATGCGAAGGCCAACGTGACGGCACCTTTGTTTGTGCGTGCGAACACGATTTTGTTATGTGATATTGCAAGTAGTGCAAAGGTAGTGAACCTTATTGCTAATCGTATTATAATCCAAGATTTAAATTTTCAAAATAAAGGTTTGGGTTACTTCACTTTCAGAGCTAATAATTTGGTTCTCATTGGTAGAAATACCATGTCTTTAGCGGGTGATGATTCGGATGCGACAAAAGTTCTATCATCCTACTTAACATTAGCTGCGGCCAAAGAAGTTTCCGGTGAAGGTTATCTTGAAATCACCTCTAGCGGTGGTGAACAAAAGGCAGTGGCCTCAAATGAACCAAAAGTTGGAACACCACCGGCCACTGAAACTAAGAAATAATGGTCTGTCGTTTTTAGGCGGCCGAGGTCGTCAATTTAAACAATACACTATGCATGGCCTTCAGCATTTGAGGGTCATAGCGTCCAGCTAATTTTTCTTTCATCATGGTAACGGCATCGAATGGCTTCATCGGTACGTTATAGGATCGTTGAGTTGTTAAGGCATCATAGGTGTCTGTGATAGCAACGATGCGGGCAAAGGGATGGATTTCCTCGCCAGATATTTGTTGAGGATAGCCGTTACCAGCCCAGGATTCATGATGTTCAAAGCAAGCCGCTTTAACGGCATCACTGATATTAGGATTTGCATTTAAAATCACTAAGCCAAACTGGGGATGCTTTTGCATTTGTGCCCACTCGGCATCATCTAGAGGACCTTTTTTACATAAGATATCCAGTGAAACATTGCGTTTACCAATATCATGAAAAATAGAGGCAATGCCCAGTTCTTCCAATTCTTTTTTAGAGTACCCAAGAGCTTCCCCTAGGCCCAAAGAATAAATACTGACATCCAGCGAGTGGTTATAAGTATAAAAATCATGACCCGACAAAGAAATCAAATGTTGCATGGCTTCGGGTTCAGATTGCATAAAGCCAACAAAATCTTGAATGATAGGACGTGCTTGATTTAAGGCTTGATGGACGTCTGGATTTTCAAAAATCTCCTCGACCAAAGTCATCGAAGATTCACGCAGTAAGAACGCTTTATCTTTCGTGTTTAAATCATTCGATGTCATATGATCGTGGACATAGGATTTATAGGATTTACGATCTTTTTCTTGCACCATAAAGTGCCCGCCACTATCACGTGCTTCAAGCCCAGCAATTTTTTCTTTCGTTAAATAATCTCCGGCGCGTAAATATAGAACTCTTTGTGCTCCCACCTTTATAAACAAATCAAAACTAAGTGGTTTCAAGGGAGTGATGGTGTGAATGCGAACTTTAAAAAAACCATCGGCAGAGTCTTTGTTTACAGTGGTGATAATATTTGAATTAGAATTATTGGATTCAGACATAGTGCTAACATTGTATCACGATTTTTTGCAGGCAATAAATGAATCTCTGGAATTCTCTAAATGACTTGGCAAACGTCTAGTCCTTTGACAGAATTGTGAATAATGTCAAAGTTAAGTGATTATAAACCAGTTCAAAGAAAAACACCAAAGTTGCAGCGACCGCAGTTTCAACTTAGCACAGATATTCAGTATATGAAGGGCGTAGGTCCGCAGCTGGGCGCCTTGTTGGCCAAGCGAGATATTCATACGGTGAAGGATTTATTAGAGTACTATCCCAGAGCCTATGAGGACCGCCGAGCTGTTCGTTCAATTTCGAATTTGAAAGAAAATGAAATCGTCAGTTTAAAAGCCTTTATTTTTCGGGTGCAGATAATACCGATGGGGCGCACGACTAAAAAAATTTATGATGTCACCCTTAAGGATATTTCTGGTTTAATTCATGCCAAATTTTTTCGAACTCCCTTCAAGGGTTATTTTGATCAATTTCAAGTGGGCAAAGAGGTGCGAGTCATCGGCAAAGTTTTAAACTACCGTGGCCGCATCGAGTTTCATCATCCAGAATTAAAATTGATTCAGCCCGAAGAAGAAGAGATTCAAGATGACTTAATTCCAATTTATCCCGAGATTGAAAGTTTATCTTCCATGAAGATTCAGCGTTTAATTCGTCAAGCTTTGCAATTATTGGATCAAGAGCAATCTTGGCCAAGCGATCCATTGCCAGAATCCATTCGTCAAGAATGGAAGTTGATTTCCTACAAAGAGGCCATTCATCAAATCCATTGCCCGCTACCAATCACAAATACACTAAGCACGAATAAGCCGGCCGCGACCAGGCCAATTGCCAGCTTCCCAGCTGCGACAGAGCCATCGGATTATTTACAGGCGAATTCTTCGGCCCATTATCGAATCAAGTTTGAAGAATTCTTTTTGTTAGAATTTTTATTGGTGGCTCGCAAATTGGGAGTTAAAAAAGAAACGGGTGTAGCGATACCGACAGATTCCAAAGTGGTGTATGAGTTCCTAAAGACATTACCTTTTGAGTGGACACAGGCGCAGAAAAAAGTTTTCCAAGAAATCGCTCATGATATAGCACAGCCTCACCCCATGTATCGGCTGGTGCAAGGGGATGTGGGTAGTGGTAAAACACTGGTGGCCTTTGCCAGTTGTTTGTTGTTAGCTAAGGCTGGTTTTCAGTCATGTCTGATGGCGCCAACAGAAATTTTAGCAGAACAACATTTGAAAAATGCACAAAAGTTTTTAGAGCCTATGGGGGTGCGCCTTGGGATGCTTACGGGTCGTCAAACCGCCAGCGAAAAAAAAGAACAACTTGAAAAGTTAAAAAACTTTTCTGTTGATTTGGTGATTGGTACGCATGCGTTGATCGAAGAGGGCGTCTTGTTTGCAAATTTAGGTTTGGTCATTATTGATGAGCAACATCGCTTTGGTGTGCATCAGCGAGCAGGCTTAAAGCAAAAAGGTCATAGCCCGCATTTCTTAGTGATGACCGCAACGCCTATACCAAGGACGTTGGCAATGACTGTTTACGGAGATTTAGATATTTCTATTATTGACGAGTTACCAAAGGGGCGAACGCCGATACAGACGCGTGTGATATTTGAAAACAAACGAATTCAAGCGTTGCAATTTATGAAGGAGCAAATCCAGGCGGGGCGACAAGCTTATGTAATTTATCCCTTGGTGGAAGAAAGTGAAAAAATGGATTTGAAGAATGCAGTCGATGAAGCGCAATCGCTGCAAGAGTATTTTCCAGAGTTTAAAGTGGGCTTGCTGCATGGTAAGATGAAGTCGCAAGAAAAAGATCAAGTGATGGAAGCTTTTCGCCGGAATGAAATCCAAATATTAGTATCAACAACAGTCGTTGAAGTGGGCGTGGATGTGCCAAACGCAAACTATATGATGATTGAACATGCCGAGCGCTTTGGTTTATCGCAATTGCATCAGTTGCGAGGACGAGTCGGGCGAGGGACTCATAAAAGTTTTTGCATCTTAGTGATGGGCAAGGCGGTCAGCGAAGAGGCTCGTCAACGAACACAGATGATGGAAAGATCCACGGACGGTTTTAAAATTTCCGAATTTGATTTAGAGTTGCGCGGTCCGGGTGAGTTTCTGGGGGCTAAACAATCGGGTCTTCCTGGGTTTAAGCTCGCAAATATTGTGCAAGACGTCGAAATTCTAAAATCTGCCAAGCGCGCTGCCGAGTTGGTTTTTGTCAAGGATGTCAATTTGTCCAATTCAGAAAATGAGCACCTCAAAAAAATTCTTTTAGAAAAAGAAGGACCCGGCGCATTGCTAAATATTTGATTTTAAACATTTTCAAAAATCATTGATAAGTTTCTTTTCTTTGCGCTCTAAAATTGTTTTGTAATTCTTACACAATCTTACTTAAATTTTCTCAGATTTATTAGGTTTTACGGAGCAAAAACCTGAGAAAATTTAGCTCAAAAGAGCTATAAGTTTTTTTAATTCATACGATCCATTTATTTTTATTAACTTTTTCTTTATTCTTTAAATGAAAGATGCTCTGATCCTTCGCACACAAGGATGAACTGTCGATTTTTTATATAAAAACTGTAAATGATTTGGTGCGTGGGGCCCAGATTACTTGCAAAAAAATCAACAGTAAGAAGGAGGGGATATGAAGGGGAGAAACGGACAGCAATTCAGTCAACGCGTTGTTGCTCAAGTTAGTGCTGAGTCTGCAACATTGACTAAATTATTTGCAAGTGTTTCATTTGTTTCGATCGTAGCTGTTGCTAGTTTGTCTGCTAGTTTGTCGCAGGCTGGTACTAGCGTTCGATTTGCTAGAGGGGCTGTCGATCCTAAGACTGTCGCACAAGCAAATGCAAGATTCTATGATTCAGGTTCTACTGAGGTTTCAGAATTCGTAATTCAGTTCCAAAATAAAATCACGAATAACGATAAGGCCATGTTAGAAGCTAATCAAATTCGTATCTTTAGATTTATTCCAGACGATGCCTTGATCGTCCGCGCTACAGCACAACAGTTAACGCAGTTTCAAAGTGCTCATGTTCAAGTTAGAGCGTTTATGCCATATAAAGGTGTCGTGAAAATTTCTGACACAATTCCAAGCTTAAGTGTGTTTTCGATTTCTAAACGTGAAAACATTTTAGTTTCTGCATTTACTGCTGATGATGCAAAAAATATTTTAGCTAAAATTCAATCTGTAGACTCTTCCATTCAGGTGATTGATTTAACAGGTCGTCATTTAGCAATTCATGGAAGCGTTAATTTAGCCTCTTTGTTAGCGGATATGTCGGGTGTAGAGTTTATTCAGCGTTTGGATAATATGAAGTCCATGCATATGGATTTGAAAGTAGATGAGGTCTCACCTGTTCATCCGGTATCAGTAAAAGGTGACTACTCGGATTTGAATGCAGATGAAGGCGGAACAAAAGTGATGAACTTTGAGTCTGCATGGGCTCAAGGTTTTAAGGGATCTGGACAGATTGCAGCTATGGCGGATACAGGATTAGATTCTGGTGATAAAAATACACTATCGCCGGATTTTAAAGATGCCGTGAAGTCTGGTTTTTCATATGGAATGGGTGCGATTTCATGGAACGATCCAATGGGACATGGAACACATGTGGCAGGAAGTGTTGTCAGTCGGGGCGTGTCTTCTAATGGAATGTTTCGCGGTGGTGCGTATGAGGCCATGTTAATTGGTCAGGGGATGTGGAGTCCAATTCTAGATAACTTAACCGTGCCTCCCAAATTGGTTAAACTTTTTGATACTGCATATAATGAGGGTGCGCGAGTGCATACAAACTCTTGGGGTAGTGCTCGTAATTTTGGTGATTATGATTCAATGGCACAGCAGGTGGATGAGTATATGTGGGCTCACCCTGATTTCTTGATTCTGTTTGCAGCCGGCAATAGCGGTGTGGATATGAATAAGGATGGAGTGATCGATCCAGGTTCAGTCAGTTCCCCAGGAACTGCTAAAAACTGTTTAACGGTAGGGGCCAGTGAAAATACAACTAGTACAGGTGGCATCCAGGTTCCGATAAGTAAGCTAAAGATTGCTAAAGAGGTTTGGTCGGCGGAGCCTATTTTTTCTTCGAAAATTTCTGATAATCCAAATGGTATGGCTATGTTTAGTTCTAGGGGGCCTGCCACTGATAAGCGTATAAAGCCAGAGATCTCAGCCCCAGGAACAAACATTTTAAGTAATCGCTCGCCGGTGCCTACTGCGGAAGTGATGTGGGGTGAGTACAATCAATATTATGTTTTTGCAGGTGGGACTTCTATGGCGACACCATTAACAGCGGGTGCTGCAATTTTAACTAGGGAAATTTTGGCAAAACGTTATGGAATAACTAATCCGTCTGCGGCTTTGATAAAAGCAACATTGGTACACACAGCGTTTGATATGTATCCTGGCCAGTATGGTGAAGGAACCCCGACGCAAGAGCTTAAAACACGCCGTCCGAACAGTGACGAAGGTTATGGTCGAGTGGATATGAAACAATTAGTGGATATAGGCGCTGCGATGAACCTCGTAGATGAAGAAGCCGGTCTTGCAACTGGAGAAAAATTTGAACGAACTGTGCAGGTGGTTAATGGGAAGTTGTTGGCTAACTTGATGTACACAGATGCACCAGGAACGCCTGCTGCGGGCAAAGCCTTGGTCAATAACTTAGATTTAGAGTTGGTAGATGCTCAAGGCGCTGTGGTTGCTGGAAATCATGATATGATAAACAACAACGAGATTATCGAGCTTTCGAGTCTGGTAAATGGCACTTACACATTAAGAGTAGTTGGTAAAAATGTACCTATGGGTAAAAATGGTAAACAGCCATTTGCATTAGTCTATACAGCTCAATAATTGAAAATTTTACTTTTCAAAGTTTAAAGGCAGAGGGAAAAAATTACCTCTGCCTTTTTTATTTTTGAGCTATAGACTCTATTTCCTTGATAGAACGTGTCATTTTTGATAAGAACTAAGGGCTGCTTAAAAGATGAGGAGGTCCTTGTTCATGAAAAAGACCGAAGCTACTAAAATTGCTCCTAGAACGAATTATGAGTTCAAGGTCGGTGACAACGCCGTATACCCAGGGCATGGTGTAGGGAAAGTCCTTTCTATTGAAACCAAGGAAATCATGAGTAGTAAATTAGATTTTTACTGTGTGCAAATCATCGAAACCGGGATGCGAGTCATGGTCCCGAAAAATAACGTTAGTAGTGTTGGATTGCGTCCTATTATTTCTAAAGAGCAAGCTCAGGAAGTGTTTGATATTCTTAAACAAAAAAATATCAAGGTGGACACTCAGACATGGAATCGTCGCTTTCGTGAATACACTGAAAAAATCAAAACAGGTTCCGTCAAAGAAATTGCTGAAGTTTTAAGAGATTTATTTATTTTAAAAGTCGACAAAGAATTAAGCTTTAGTGAAAAGAAAATGCTTGATAGTGCTAAAGGTCTATTGATTAAAGAATTGGCTTTAGCAATGGATCAAGAAGAGCTTAAAGCTCAAGAAGAAGTCCGCGCTATTTTTGGAATGTAATAATTCAATCGCAATTATTAGTTTTCAAACAACACCCTCAATCAGAAACCTTCCATTTTAGAAAAAATAATTATAGCATTTGGGGTTATAATTTCTGGATGCTTATTATTTATTTTGCTGAGCTGTTCAAACATGTTGGAGGTAGTTTCTATGTCACAAAAAGAAGTTCGAGTTCGATTTGCACCAAGTCCGACGGGCTATTTACATGTTGGTGGAGCAAGAACGGCATTGTACAATTATCTTTTTGCAAAAAGACATGGTGGTAAGTTTATTCTTCGTATTGAAGATACTGACCAAGCTCGAAGTACAGAAGAGTCTTTAAAAATGGTGATCGAGGATTTGCAATGTCTGGGGCTAAACTGGGATGAAGGGCCGAATCCCGTGACTTTGCAAGATATGGGGCCATATGGCCCCTATAAGCAAAGCCAGCGTTTAAGTATATACAAAGAGGTGGCTTTAACTTTGATTCAAAAGGGCAAGGCCTATTATTGTTTTATGACCGATCATGAAATCGATCAGCAACGTGAACAATTAAAACAATTATCAAAAGATGGAAATAAAGAAGCCGCTTTTGCACACATCGAAAGTCCTTACGAATCTTGGTCGCTTGAACAGGCACAGGCGCGATTACAAAAAGGGGATAAAGCAGTTGTACGCTTTCGGACAAAAACGATTAAAAAAGACTATATTTTAAAAGACCTCATCCGAGGCGAAGTGCATTTTCCTTCAGATATGGTCGGTGATTTTGTGTTGTTACGAAGTGATGGAATGCCAGTATATAACTTTTGTTGTGTGGTAGATGACTACATGATGAAGATCAGTCATGTCCTAAGGGCGGAAGAGCACTTATCAAATACATTGCGACAGATGATGATATACGAAGGCATGGCTTGGGAAATGCCGCAGTTTGGACATGTGAGTTTAATCTTGGATGAAGACCGACAAAAGTTATCTAAGCGCAAGGGGGCGACAAGTTGTCATGAATTCAAAGAAGAAGGTTACTTGCCAGAGGCTTTGAAAAATTTTGTGGCTTTGTTAGGTTGGTCTATGCCCGAGTCGAAAGAGATTTTAACTGAAAAAGAAATGATCGAGAACTTTAGTGTGGATCGCTTGAATCCATCTGGAGCCGTGTTTGACGCCGTCAAATTGAAATGGATGAATGCTACTTATTTACGAGCCAAATCGAATGAAGAAATTTGGCAATTGCTGCAGCCATTTTTACTAAAGGCTCAATTGCAGTTGCCTATGCAAAATGAATCAAACCTTGACAAAAAAACGCTATGGCAAAATCAAAGCGTGGAAGTTTTTCGTTCGTATATGGAAACATTATCAGAGACTGTGGAATTGTACCGTCCGCTCAGCGAGGCACATTTTGAGATTCACCAAGACGACGCGACTAAAGAGTGTTTGAAATGGGAAAGCTCAAAGTTAGTATTAGAGGCTTGGAAAAATTTAGTGCAGACAACCAGTGATCAATTGAAAACTGAATTTTTAACCGAGGAACAGTTTTCTAAATTGCAAGATCAGGTCAAGGATACGGTCAAAGTAAAGGGAAAGTTTTTATTCATGCCGATTCGTGTGGCGGTCATTGGAAAACCACATGGTACGGATTTAAAAATATTGGTGCCGTTGATACCATGCGTTTCTTTAATTCACCGAGCTAATTTAGTTCTTGCCAGTTTAAATTAGAAATTATCAAAGGAAAAAATACGAATGAAATTACAACAATACGTTTATAATACAGAAACTCAAAAGATGGAAAAGTTTGAGCCCTGGAATGGTTCACAAGTAAAGATGTATTGTTGCGGCCCAACGGTCTATGATTTTTTGCATATCGGAAATTTTCGTGGAGCCATTTTTTATAATTTTGTTCGAAACTGGTTAGAGTACCTTGGTTATAAGGTGACCTATGTTTACAACTACACTGACGTGGATGATAAAATTATTAATCGCGCTGCCGCTGACGGTTTGACTAGTCAACAAGTGGCTGAAAAATACATTGCTGAATTTGAAAAGGATTTTAAAGCGCTGGGGCTTCGAGCCCATGATTTCAATCCTCGCGTGTCGGCTTTTATAAATCCAATAATTAAAATGATTCAAACATTGATTGATAATGGCCATGCGTATGCTGTTGATGGCGAGGTCTTATTCAAAGTGAAGGCCTTTGCACCTTATGGTAAACTTAGCCATCGGGATCCTGAAGATATGCGCAGTGGTTATCGCATTGAAGTCAAAGAAAGCAAACAAGACCCATTGGATTTTGCTTTGTGGAAACCTCAAAAAGATAAATCAGAACCAGCGTGGCCATCACCGTGGGGGTTAGGGCGCCCAGGCTGGCATATTGAGTGCTCGGCCATGGCCAGTGAGATACTAGGACCTCAGATTGATATTCATGGTGGTGGACTGGATTTGATATTTCCACATCATGAAAATGAGATCGCACAAAGCGAGTCTTGCTCGGGAAAACATTATGTGAAGTATTGGTTGCATAATAATATGCTTAATTTTTCTGGTGCAAAAATGTCTAAGTCCCTAGGAAATATTTTAACAGGGCGAGCTTTTTTAGAAAAATATGATGCAGAAATATTAAAGTACATGATGCTATCGGTGCATTATCGATCAGTGACTGATTTTGGAGATGCAGCGGTGTCTCAGTGTGTGTCTTCTTTAGCAAGGATTTACTCGGCCCTTGGTGTCGCTGAATCGATTGCCAAAGAGGCAGGTGTGGATTTGTATCTGGGGAATAAAAATCCCAATGACATGTCAGCAAGACTAGCTGGACTTTTGGATGTTAATACGGAACTGGATGTGATGAAACCCCTGGCTGGATTGTACTCTGCAGAGATTCGCAAAAAGTATTTGCAGGATTGGTTGAAAATGCAACAGGCTTATTGTGATGACTTTTCGACGCCACAAGCGTTTGCAGTCGTCTTTGAAAAGGTGCGTGAATTTAACTCTAAGTTCAAGCGAGGTATGAAGCCGAATCCCAAGATTTTATCTGAGTGTTTTCATTTTGTTCAGTTTGTGGTTCAGGATTTCGGTTTTATGATGTCCTTATTTCAACAAAGGCCTTCTGAGTTTTTAACAGCGCTGGATGATTTATTGTTAGAGAATATGAAACTGAAAAGATCGGACGTACAAGTCTTAGTGGAAGAGCGAATGCAGGCTCGAGCCAGTAAAGATTTTGCAAAATCAGATGAATTACGAGCGAAAATAAATGCGATGGGGATTTCAGTGAGTGATACGCCTCAGGGTAGTTTTTGGGAAGTAACTAAATAAGGGGTTCAAAGAAGGGTAGACGTATGCAAGTCGATTTTATGCGAACAGTTGATTATTGGATCGGAGTTCCCATCTGTGCATTGTTTACCGGTGTACGTAAGGTGGTTTCCGAATTTCAATCCATGTTAGGAATTAAGACTGCGTCACCAGTATTAAGCTCTTCAGTTGTTGAAAAAAATCTTTTGTTTGTAGAACTTAGTGAAATGGGCTCAGCGATTTTAGTCGATCCGGCATTACGGAAAGCAAAAAACGCTGGGTTTAATTTGCATTTTGTGATTTTTGATAAAAACAAAGCGTCTTTATTTTTGCTGAATACGATTCCTAAAGAAAATATTTTTGGTATTCGAAGTGAAAGTTTTGGTTTGTTAGTTTGGGATACTTTGCGATTTTTAATATGGTGTCGCCAAAGAAAAATTCAAGCTGTTGTTGATTTAGAGTTATTTTCAAGATTTACCTCGTTGATTACTTTTTTGTCCGGTGCCAAGCAAAGAATTGGTTATACGAATCAAACAGGTGAGGGCTTGTATCGAGGGAATTTATTTACAGACTACGTGTCTTATAACCCTCATATTCATATTACTAAAAATTTTATTGCATTGATTGAACCTTTGTTTGCACCCGTCGAGCAAAATTTTGTTAGAAAAACCGTCCGTGATCAAGATGTACAATTGGCCAAAGCCATAATAGAACCTGAAGTTCGCACGCAAGTAGCCGAAAAAATGTCCACGACGTTAGGACTGCCAAATGCCATCGGAGAACAGAAAGTATTCGGAGAAAAAAAGATTTTGCTGATCAATCCCAATGCGGGAGATATGATTCCACAACGAAGGTGGCCGATGGAACACTTTCGAAAATTATCCGAGTTATTATTACAAAAGAATGAAGCGTATTGGATTTTAGTTACAGGTTCTCCACAAGAACGTGAGCACGTCCAAAAATTAGTCGATTTGGTGAATCATCCACGGATGAAAAATTTTGCAGGTGAAGTGAAGTTTACCGAATTACCGGCACTTTATTCTTTGTCTGATATCTTAGTGACTAATGACTCTGGACCCGGGCATTTTTCCAGCGTCACTGATATTAAAACTTATGTTTTGTTTGGACCTGAAACTCCAGATTTATATGCACCCATTGGCAATACCGAATCTATTAGTTTAAGATTAGCTTGTTCGCCTTGTGTGAGTGCCTACAATCATCGTGATACCAGATGCCAGAACAATGTTTGTATGAAGGAAATGCAACCGGAGTATGTCGCTTCGATCATATTTAAATACTTAGATGCAAAGTTAGAATCTAAAACAATAAAGGCTTAGTTATCGAGTATTTAATTATTTTTATCTTTATTGCAGTCAGGATGTTTTTATCAACTCGCTTTGGCTTGGGAGTGGATGAAGCTCATTACGTATTGTATGGCTTGCACCTAGATTTAAGCTATGTCGACCATCCGCCAATGGTGGGTTGGCTAGAGGCGCTTAGTTTTAAAATCTTTAGTGAAGTATTAGCGCCATTAACTTACCATTGGACATGGATCAAGGATCTGATCGCCAGGATGCCTGCGATCATTTGCGGAGCCATTGCTCATGCTTGGGTGCAGGGGCAATGGAAGCAGTTGAAAATACCATTATCGCAAAGATTATGGATGGGCACTGCTTTTGAGTTATTGTTAATTCCGTTTGTGATGTGGATGTTTTTTTTGCCAGACACGATTTTAACAATTTTTGTTTTGGCGTTATGTAGTTGGTGTTTTCAAGTAGCTCAATCCACTAGATCTGGCATGACCATCGAGTGGTTAGTGTTGGGACTGATCTTGGGGTTAATGGGTTTATCCAAGTACACAGCCGTTTTATTTTTGCCAGGTTTGTTGTTTATTGCTTTGAAATATCGATTCTTGAATAGATCGAAATGGTATTGGATCCTTGCTGGAGTTGTTGTTGCTGGACTTTGTGTTTTACCGGTGATGATTTGGAATTATCAGCATGATTGGTTGAGCTTTAAATATCAAACATCACGAGTCTTAGGCGGCGGGTATTCATTATCCGGATTAGTTGGTTTTTTGCTTTCGCAAATCATGGGTTATCATCCTGTATTTACTTTTTTGGGTGTCGTCGGTTTATTTTCAGGATTTCGTAAGTTGCCTTCGTCCAAGGAAATACAATCTGTCCAAGATAAAATTTGGATAATCAGTGTGTTAGCCTTGCCAGTTTTTTTATTTTTTATTTACTCGTCCATGAAGCAATTTGTATTGTTGCATTGGACACTGACCGTTTGGATATTGCTATTGCCATTTGGATGGATTTTTATCTATCAAAGATGGCAAAAAATCTTTAAAAGAGCTGTTGTAATCACAGCGATTTTAATGTCATTGATTGTTGCTGAATTTAGTTTTCAGATTTTTTCGTTTCCTGATTTTCAAAGTCCCTACACGGATGTGATGGGGTATTCAAAGTTAAAAACAGAAGTTGTATCTGCGTGGTTTTCCTTTCAAGCGCCATCCACTGCAAACGACAATACAACGCATTTTACTATCAATGGAATGCCAGGTGTCTACGGGTTCAAATCGATGAAGTTCTTTGTGGCTGTACCGAATTGGACCTTAGGTAGTCGTGTGAAGTATTATTTAGAGGATCTTGCCCCTGTGTTTGTGATGGATGATCGTAAGGACCAGTTTGATATTTGGGAAGAAGAAGAAGAACGTCTTGGTCGTGGGTTAGATAATTATCAAGAAGGCATTTTTATTGTGGCTCATGATTATCCGTTTTCAAAAACAAAAGCTTTGCATGATTTTCAGTGTTCGATCACTCAGGAAATGGCTACGATGCCTGTCGTTGTTGAGCCGTGGATTGGGAAATCGTACAGGGCTCAAGAATTTACCCTGTACTACTGTTTTCGTAACAAAAATCTAATATACCAATTTCAGTAATTAATTATTGGCTCAGGGCTTTTTAGTTAGTTTTTGATGGACTCTAATTTTCCTACGACTTGATCCATACTTGCTAGCTCACCAGTTTGTCTTTCCCAGGCTGCTGCAATTCGGTTCTGGTCGACGATTTTCAAGATACCGATTTCTTTGGGAATCATGTAAGTGTTGGGATATGCGGTCCCACCCACATAAGAGTATCCAGCCGCTTGAGTAGCAGAATCATTAGAGCGTATGATGATGTGTAAATAGATTCCATTACAGATACTGTCGTTACATCGGGCCTCGGATTGTACAACTAGTCCGTTCACATATTGTGTGTTGATTGCATTGGTATATGTGTAGGCATAACCTTGATAGCTGGGTTGTACCTGGATGCGCACACTTTGTCCGTTAAGCATCAAATTAAAACCTATAGTGATTTGTTGTTGGCCAGTATATCCAGTTGTGTATCCGGCGTAATAGCCAGCTGTATTTGCATAAGCATCTTTTGTTAAGCCGTTTAATACTAAACTACTAGGATAACCGTTGGCTGTCATTTGTGTAGAGACGTTGGCGCCGTCATTAGCAATGTTGCCTTCGACACCTGTTTTATTATCGTCTGACTTTTGACTACAGGCGACTGTCGAAAAAATGGATCCTGTTAATGCCACTACTAAAACCCACTGTTTTAAAAACATAGATTTTTTTTCCATAACTTCCTCCGCACGATGGCTTTAAAAAATGAATTCTTCTTTACGATTCTTATGTAAGGCAAGCCTTGTACCAACAAAATGGACTTCGGTATATTAAGGCCTACTTGGCACTGATTGGATTTGAAAAATGCAGATCTAGGAAGATGCAGAAATGTTGTAACTGGTTGAAACTAAATATGTATTTCGCTTGTGTGGGGCAGGGTGGGCAAGTTTGATTGTCATTTTTTTTCGTGATTTGACAGCGATAAAAAAGCCCATTTATAGGAAATTAGCCTTAAATAAAAGTGTCTAATTTTTAGATAGTTTAGGCCTAGAATTGTTACTGTATACGCGGCTTTACTTATACCAGGGCGTTAGGTGGGTTGACCTTAGTCCTTTAATTCGCGAAGTTAATAGAATATGCGAACAGTAAAATGGTTTTTATTATCTTTTGATTTTTTGATTTTTTTATTCACGACTTGGGGGTTATTCCATTTACGCTTATTTGGAATTGGCTTTAGCGACTTAGCTGGTAGTATCGGTTTTTGGATCATTGCTCTTAGCTTTTTAAATTTTCAATACATATTTGGCTCCTATGATTTTGACGAGGACTTCATCGGTCGATCTTGGTTGCGTAAATCCAGCTTGTCATTCTTGTTAACTCTAAGTGTGACGATCTTAGTGGTGTACCTTGGAGCTAAAGAGCGAGCCGGATTGTTTGGTCGAGGTTTACTTATTGGAAGCTTATTAGGGACATTAACCATTTCAACTTGTGTGAAGTATTTTTTAAACGCCAAGTGGTTAAAGACCTTATCAAAAAGCAAATTTTTATTCTTAGTCAGTCCCGAGTACTACTCTTATTTAAAAACGGACTTATTAAAAAATAACTTTCGCCCGGATTGCGAGTTTATGACCTCGACAGCCGCATCGGCGGTGACCTTGCAACAGCTGCAAGAAATTAAAGACAAAAATTGGAATATGATTGTGGTCGCCTTAAAAGACCAGGAAATTTCCGTGGAGCTTTCTAGTTTGTTAATTGAAAAAAGATTTTCTGGAGTTCGTGTTTGGGACTTGATCGAGTTTTATGAAAGACAATGGAAGAAAGTGCCAGTGTATTATTTGGGACCACATTGGTTTATATTGTCCAAAGGATTTAACTTGGTTGGTAATTTGGTTTTGTTGCGATTAAAGCGAGTTTTTGATTTGTCTTTGGCTTTGCTGTTAGGGGTACTGAGTTTACCAGTGATGTTAGTGACGGCCTTGGTGATCGCATTAGATTCGGATGGGCCAGCTTTGTTTTCACAAGTGCGTACTGGATTGGATGGGCATACATTTCATTTGTTTAAATTTCGCTCGATGCGAATCGATGCTGAAAAAAATGGAGCTCAATGGGCCAGTGCAAACGATGATCGAATCACTCGCGTTGGAAAGTTTATTCGTAAAACCAGATTAGATGAGTTGCCGCAGATATGGAATGTCATCAAAGGCGAGATGAGTTTTATTGGTCCTAGACCTGAACGGCCTGAATTTATTCATGACCTGGAAAAGCAACTGCCATTTTATCAAATGCGACATCTAATTCGACCGGGACTAACAGGATGGGCACAGATTTTATATCCTTATGGAGCCAGTTTAGAAGATGCCAAAGAAAAATTGCAATTCGAATTATTTTACATCAAAAACTATTCGCTGATGATGGATATTTCCATTCTGTTGAAGACCGTCCGAGTCGTCCTATTCCGCCAAGGCCGTTAGGCTTTTTAAAGCCGAGTTCAATAATTTTTACAACTAGCCGATTTCAATTGCAAAGTAGACCAAGGCGACTAGGAGCTGGCGCGGAGGCCTACTTAATGTAGGCCGCACAAGTCCGGCGACGACGGCAACGAAGGTATACGAAGCAAGTGGAATCGGCCGCTAGGCAGTAAGTTTGGGGCGGTATTCTGGGTTAAAAAAGTCGTGCGGAAAGCGGATGCGTTTTTGGTTCATCGGGTCTTCGACGAACATTGGGACTATACCCGTGGATAAAAAACCTAATTGCGGATGAAATTCGAAAATTTTTTGAATCACATATTGATCGCGATGCATACCGCGAATTTCGATGATCTCGACCAAACGTCGCTTGCCATCGGCAGAGCGCTCTGTTTGTAAAACAAAATGCACCGTATTGCCGATATCATTTCGGATCAGTGATAGCGGAATTTCTTGTCCCGTTCTAAGAACCATATTTTCTAATCGACGTAAGGCATCGCTGGCAGAGTTCGCATGCAGTGTCGTCATACTTCCTTCGTGACCTGTATTCATCGCTATTAACATGTCCCAAGCCTCGGGACCACGACACTCGCCAACCACGATTCGATCTGGTCGCATTCGCAGGGCATTGACTAAAAGTTCTTGCATGGTTGTTGGAGGCTCGCTACCCATTTCAGGTTTGGTCTCCATGCGGACTAAGTTTTTTACACTCAGTTGCAGCTCGGCGGTGTCTTCCATTGTGACTACGCGCTCTTTTTGAGGAATAAAACTAGATAATATATTTAAAAAAGTAGTTTTACCGCTACCTGTGCCCCCACTAACGATAATATTTTGTTTGGCGGTCACTGCCTGCTTTAAAAAATAAACAATCTTGTCATCCACACTACCTGTTTGAATTAAATGATTGTAAGTAATCACCGAGTTGGAAAATTTACGAATGGTAATCACCGGGCCTTCTAAGGATATTGGCGGTATTACCACATTCACGCGTGAACCATCGGGCAATCTAGCATCCACAAATGGAGTTCTGCGATTAAGTTCTTTGCCTTGGTTTACAGCGATGGCTTGAGCCAAGCGCATGAGGGACTCAGTGCTGTCGAAGCGAGCTTCGCACTCTTCGATCACTCCGTTGCGTTCCACAAAAACTCGATCATAGCGATTGACCATGATTTCGGTCACCGTTTTATCATTCAGATAAATTCGAAGTGGACCTGCATCTTTTCGCCAATCTGCATTGTTGGCATTCAGACCACCATTGGGATTGTTTGATACTTTTTCGCTCATAGTCCCTCGCTCATAATATTAACCTAATTAACGGCATTTTTAAGAATAGAACTAAGTGGGCTTTGGTCTATATCCTTTTCGTATTGGTGTTCGCAGATGTTAACCTGGCCGAAATTAAGTTTACTTACTTTTGGCTAGGTTAATAACAGAATCTCAACTGGACTTTAGGTGGGAATTTTGGCAACGTTATTTTGTCGAAGAAATGTGGAGGAACTATTATGAAAATTGGAGTGTTTGGTACTGGATATGTCGGTTTGGTGACCGGAGTTTGTTTTGCAGATATGGGGAACGATGTTTTGTGTGTGGATGTGGATCCTCAAAAAATTAAAATGTTATGGGAAGGTAAAAGTCCCATTTACGAACCAGGTTTAGATGATCTTTTAGAAAACAACATTAAAGCGAAGCGAATTCAATTCACTACGGATTCGGCAACAGCGATAGAGCAGTGTGATTTATTATTTATTGCTGTGGGGACTCCAAGTGATGTCGATGGGTCTGCGGATTTAAAATATGTTTTGCAAGTGGCGCAAACCATTGGACAGCATATGAAAACGTATAAGTTGGTTATTAATAAATCGACAGTGCCAGTTGGGACGCAGAAAAAAGTCAAAGATGTGATACAAGCGCAGTTAAATCAGCGTCAGTTAAATTTAACTTTTGATGTGGCCTCGAATCCGGAGTTTTTGCGTGAAGGCACGGCGATCGAAGATTGTTTAAAACCGAATCGTGTTGTCGTTGGTGTCGAAAGTGAAAAGGCGCATAATTTATTAAAACGTTTGTATGAACCATTTTTAAAAAACGGCAATCCATTTATCGTTATGGAGCCTGCTTCTAGTGAAATGACCAAGTATGCAGCCAACGCGATGTTAGCGACAAAAATTTCTTTGATGAATGAATTTTCTAGAGTTTGTGAAAAAGTGGGTGCGGATATTGAAATGGTTCGTCGGGGTATTGGTTCTGATTTTAGAATCGGTCCACATTTTATTTTTGCGGGAGTTGGCTACGGTGGAAGTTGTTTTCCCAAAGACGTCAAAGC
>JBPOJH010000068.1:0-11596 GCA_052033755.1 Bdellovibrionota bacterium
TGCGCCGAGTTTTGCTTCAAAGGATAATATCGCAAAGTGCTTTCGCGGATGTCCAAGCCCGGAGTATCCAATCGAATGCGCTTTAATCGAAAAACTTCTTCTCTAGATAAATTGTCTTTCAATTTGATCGGCGTAAAAGGCCCGTTCTGGCGTTTACTTTTAATCACCTTTTGCGCAAACTTTTCTTTATCCAAACCAATGATGGGACCGACGGATTCAGCCAGGTCTTCGATTTCGTCTATATATTGTGGATACAAGATGGCTTCAAAACCAGCGCGATTTTCGACCAAGATTTTTCCATCACGATCTAAAAATAAACCCCTTGGAGAATTGATCTTCACTTGTTTGATTCGATTTTTTTCCGAGAACTGCCGCAACTCGGTTCCTTGAATAATTTGTAAATACCACAGTCGAAGAGTAAAAATCGTAAAAGTGATGGCAATGGTGGCGTAAAAAATTCGATATCGTGGAAGGAACTCTTTGGCTTCTTCTGGATTGGAAATATATTGAATACTCATGGGGTATCCCCCTCGGATTTTTCGGTGAATTGATCGGTAATTGTCCAGCGATCCAGTTGAGTCATAAATACAATCACAGGAATGGCAGTCAATGTTGTGAATAACACCTCGGCCAAACGCATGAAAAATTGAATGGGCATGCTATGCGAATCAAAAATAGCATTTAATAGTAGACTTATGATTTCGTATAACAAACTAAAACCTAATCCAGAGAAAAAATAATATCGAGGGCCTGGCCAAAAAAAGCGATTTTTAATATAGATCACAATACTGCCAGCTATCAATAAATTGAGCCACATATACCCCAACGGAAATGCGGTGAAGCTTTTAATTAAAAAGGCAATCACGTAAGCCAATAGTATCGCTTCGAAGGGTTTGCGAAATAAACACAAATATAAAATGACATTTAACCATAAGAGTGGCGGCGGTACAGGTCCAAATACTTGAAACCAAAAAGTACCTTGAAAGGCCGCCATTAAAAAAGCCAGCAGTAAAACGCAAAAGTAGTTTAAATATTGAAAGCGTGTGTAACCAAACACAGTTAATTCCTTTTGTTTTCTGCGCGACCAGGCGAGCCTGTCGTCGTGTTATTGGCAGGGGGATTTGGAGTTGAAGGGGTGGTTGCGGTAGAAGTTGCAGCAGCTGCCGATGAAGCGGTCGAAGTAGCAGTAGTTGCGTTGGCTGAAGTGGCTGCCGCTGTTGGTGCAGAAAGATCCTCCATTTTGGCATCGGCAATAACGAAGACCTCTTCGATTTTATCCGGATCCACAACCGGTTTTAAATCAATTTTTAAACTGGCCAGATAAGATTTACTTTCAATGCTTTCCACAATGGCTACAGGGAAACCTTTTGGAAAAATATTATCTAAGCCACTGGTAACGACGACATCGCCCGGTTGAACGTCTTCCGATTTTTCAACATAACGAAGGGTGCAATGTGTTTTAGATTTTCCTTCGACGATACCTCGGGCACGACTTCTGGAGATGATTCCATCCACTACGGCAAAACGATCCGTGATCAATAATATTTGTGAGGTCATTAATCCGGGTTTAAAAACATAACCGACAGCTCCATTGACCGTGATCACGGCTTGACCCGCTTTTAATCCATGTTGCGTGCCTTTATCTATTTGTATGGTGTTGTGATCTAAACTGATATCCTTGCTCATGATTCGCGCAGCAATCAGATGCATTTTTGAATGCGATCGAAAATCGAGCAATTGATTTAGGCGTTGGTTTTCTTTTTCCAGCTCGGCCATGGCCTCTAGGCGTGATTGCAATTCGCGATTGTCACTTAAAATGCGCTGGTTATCTTTTTTAATATTGATCAAATTTAAATAGAGTGATGTTGTGCCACGAACGCCTTCACTAAAGCCATAAAAACCCATTTGCACAAGACTGGCAACAAACGAAAAAGGCTGATTGAACCAACCTTGATCTAAGGGATTTTTTTGGGCATTGATGGAGACCAATGGCAACGCCAATAAACATAAAATAACAACCGCTTTTTTAAAATCAAAATTCAAAAAATTCAAAATTCACCTCTAATAACATCCTACGCTAACATTTCCTCTTGAAAAATCAAAATAAAATGCGTGATACTAAAAATCCAATTGATGGATATAGAGAACCAAGGAGCGCGAATGATTGATCAACTTAAAAAGCAACTGAAGTCCGGCGAGTTTAGTTTTAAAAAAATAATAGCTATTTTGATTATGGCAGCAATCACTGTGGTGTTTGTCTTTTTTGGAATGATGGGAAAAGATAACGCTATTGGTGGCGGGGTCGGTTATGCAGCTCGAGTCAATAATAATATCATTTCATTGGCTGATCTTAATACCGAAGCCAGTCGCTTGGAGCAAATGTATGCTCCTATGTTTGGTGGTAACTTAAGTGGCGATATGCGTGAACGCATGACGATGCAAGCCTTGGAAAATCTGATCAGCATCGAACTGATTCATCAAGGGGCTTTGAAAGAAGGCATATTGGTTGCCGACGAAGAAGTGAAGGATTTGATCGTTAACGAAATTCCAGCATTTAAAAAAGACGGTCGATTTAGCCGTGATTTATACCAACGCGTTTTGCAAGCCAATAACTACTCTACAAATTCATTTGAGCAGCGAATTCGCAGGGATAAGGTACAAAGTAAAACTCGTGCTTTAATTGAAAGTGTGGCGCAAACGACCGCCTTAGAAAAGGCGAAAGAAGCCAGCTTATCGGGTCTACAATTGAACGTGGCTTTTATAAAATGGAGTCACGAAGATTTGGCTAAAAAATATGCGGCTGAAAATAAAGTGGATAACAAATTGGTCGAGGAAAAATTAAAATCCGATTATGCCACTAAAGAAGGGCAACAAAAAATCGAAGCCTATTATCAATCTCACCAAGCTGAGTATGTTCAAGACGAAAAAGTTAGAGCCAGTCATATCTTGATCAAAGTGGATCCTAAAAAACCAGAATCCGATAAACAGGCCCTAGAAAAAATCAACAAAATCAAAGAGCGCTTAGCGAAAGAAGATTTTGGTAAAGTGGCCGCTGAAGTGTCAGAGGACAAAGGCTCAGCCGCGAAGAAGGGCGACTTAGATTTTTTTAGTAAGGGACAAATGGTTCCTGAATTTGAACAAGCGGCATTTTCACAAAAAGTCGGTGTAATTGGTGCTCCCGTTAAAAGTGGTTTTGGTTATCACATCATTAAAGTGACCGACAAAAAAGCCAAAGTGGAAGTCACTTTAGAAAGTGCTAAGGCGGGGATTGTTAAACGCTTATTAGCCGATGCTGTTTTGGAAGAAGATCTTAAAAAATTAGAAGAGGCTTTATCTAAATCCGACGCAGTTACGGTAGAGGCCTTGGTTAAAAAAATGGGTCTTAAATGGGAAGAAACGGGTTACTTTGGTTTGGATGTGGATGCGATTCCAAAGTTGACGTTACCTACATTGACACAAGCGGTTTTTGAATTATCGAAAGAAAAACCATTGCTACCTAGATTGGTGCGCGAAACGAATGATAAATACATGTTAAAGTGGGTCGACTTAAAGAAAGTGGACACAGCTTTGGTGAAGAACACCGACGAGGATAAAGTTTTTGCCAGCGCTGGAAAACCGAATGACTCAAAAGCTTTTCAATATTTTGGTGACTGGGTTGAGTCTTTAAAAACCTCGGCCGAGGTAGAACGCAACAATAGCATCTTCCGCCGTAACTAATCTCTCCAATTTCAATTGCAAAGTAGACCGAGGCGCGACAGAGGAAGGCGCGGAGGCCTGCTTCCTGCAGGCCGCACAAGTCCGACCGACAGAGCAACGAAGGTATACGAAGCAAGTGAAATTGGAGTTAGGCGGCTTTGCTGACGCTTTGATTTCGATACGTGAAGATATGTGCAGACATGTCTTCTACATTTAAAATCTCGGCAGCGACTCCTAATTCGATGGCTTTTTGTGGGGCATAGGGGAATGCGGCTTGAGCCGGTGTTTGCACCGCCGTCATACCACCTTTGTCCTGAATTTTTGTCAGCCCCTCAACTCCATCCATTCCGAATCCTCCCAACATGACGCCATAGCATCCAGCTCCTAAGGTCTCGGCCGCAGATTGAAATAAAACATTGGCACTTGGTAATTGCGAGCAAACCGGTGGTGCAGTTTCCACTTTTAAACTTAGCATCGTACCATTTTGTTGAATCTTACCCTGATGTCCTGCGGGTATAAAATAAACTTTCCCCAGGCTTAAGGCGTCGCCATTTTTGGCTATTTGCAAAAACATTTTCGATTTTGGTTTTAATTTACTTTGAAAAGCCTCGATGAAGTTGGCAACCGTCGAGCACGCCACAATGACGGGCGGAGTATCCGAAGCTAAGCTACAGATTAATTTCTCTAAGGATTCGGGGCTACCCGCATTGCCGCCGATCAACACGGCTTGCAAGGCGGCGGTTTTCTTAAAACCCGTGGTTGACGTTGTCGTGGTTTCTGCCGGTGGAATGAACTGCGGAGTTTCTTTTAATTTTTTTAAAATATTCACACTGGCCGCAGCTCGCACTTTATCCACCAACATCAACGCCAAATCTTTTAAAACCGCAGGGTCAAACTGCGAGGGTTTATGTATAAATTCGATGGCGCCTAACTCTAAAGACTTCATCGCGGCTTCCCCTTGAGCTCCCAGTGACGAGACCATCACCACAGGAAGGGGCGAGTGCTTCATGACTTTTTCTAAAAACTGCACACCATTCATTTTTGGCATCTCGATATCCAGTGTGATCACATCGGGTTTTTTACTGACTAACATTTCACGAGCCTGATATGGATCTGTGGCCGCGCCCACGACTTCCAGTCCGGCCTTGGTAAATATATTGGTGAACAAGGTGCGCACTGTTGCTGAGTCATCCACAATTAAAACCTTCACATTTTTCATCACCGATAACGGACGAAAACCTGTGATATCAAGTGGAGCCGGCATTCCTGATTGAGTGGCCCTAGCCGCAGCGGCTTTGGATTCCGCACCGACTGTACTGTTGACTTGTTTTCCGCCATCGGAAGTCGAGTGGGTCAGCTCAAAAGTCAGAGTGTTTAATTTAATCGTGCGAGCCGACTCTCCACCGACGTTTTTGTCAATGATCGCGATCTTCATCGACTTTAAAGTTTTTTCTGCCAATTCGATATTGCGCCGACCAATGCCCTCACCAATTTGATGAGTGATGTTGATCACATTGCCACCGCCATATATTTTAGCTTGTAACTTATCAGGGTTTGCACCTAGTTTAACTAGTTCTTCGATCAAAGTCGGAATAGCATAAGAACCATATCTTGGTGATTGATTTTCACCATGTGTGGGCTCAGGCAGTAGATAGTGATTCAGACCACCGATTTTAGTTGTTGGGTCATACAGGGCTACAGCGACGCAAGATCCCAGTAAGGTCGTGATTAGAGTTTCCTCTTTAAAAGCGGCTAACTTGCCTGGGTATAAGAAAAATGTTTTCATGCTACGAATAACCTCTTTATGTCAAAATTAAAAACAGTGCGATTTTTATAAATGAAAAAGTGAGTGATCACTTGATGGTGCACCGAAGCTAAAGTGTCTTCACATTTTTGAAAAGTAGTGGTGTCGACTTCGATGACCTCGTCCGTCTTACTGATACGTAAACCGAAGCGCGATTCGTTGTGCTCACACACCACTAAAAGACGCATTGGATCTGATTGCGAGTTCAAATTAAAATCGTGATCATTTAAATTCACTATCGGTATGGCCTCTCCACGAAAATTTACCAGGCCTTCAATGCCCTCACGCGGCTCGGGTAGAGGAAATGAATTTTTAAAACTAGAGACTTCGATCACAGCCTGTACGGGTAAAATGAATTCCTGTTTGCCGATGAAACAAATTAAAAATAAATGATTAGGAACTTGTGCGACCTCTTCGGTATCAGCCAAACTGACAACGGCACCATTTGGTCTGGTGTTGTCGGATGATGAAGTGGATTTAGTATTTGTAGCAGAAGCAATTGGAATGATTTTGGCTTCTGGGGTTGTTGTCGAAGCCATGTCGGAGTCCGTCGCTAAGGAATTAGAATCACTTTCTGTTGCGGTTTTATTTTTGGAGGAAGAGGGGTTTTTAGCGACTAATGGCCAATTTTTTTCTTGCCATTTTTCATTGTCAACTAAGCCAGATCCCAGATCCGTGACATAGGTCAAAATTGCCACTGTATAGTCTTTTAAAGTGCGAGGTGTTTTTTCAGTGATCGAATTTTGTATTTCGCTAATAATTTTATCTAAGAAATTTGAAAAATGCGGAAACTGATTGGAAAGAGCTTCATTTTTCCATGAAGTTAAATTCTCAACCCAATCTTCTGGGCTTAGAGCTTCGATTTTAGGTAGGGTTGACGACACTTCATTTAAAAAATGTGTCATCATATCCCGTGTGAAATCATCGATCTGTCTTTCTTGGCTCATGCTGCAGACTCCTGAAATTTAACCATTTTGACAATTTGGTCAGGATCAATGACGAAACTAACCACCTCGTCTGATAAAACCGTCGTGCCTTTAAAACCCACTAAGTTTTTAACTAATCGATCAAAGCGATTCAAAACGATATCTTGTTGGCGAATGATTTGATCCACCAACAAGCCCACAATGCCTTCTTTGTTTTGGACAAAGACGACACTCATTTTTTTGACTTTTTCTAATTCTGTTTGCTCGTTTAAAAGCCGCATTTCTTTGTACGTCAGAATGGGGACCGTACGTTTGTCAAATTGACAAAAGCGCACGCCATCCACCATGGTGAATTGCAATGTGTCGCAAGAACTGATTTGTCCAATGGCTGACAACGGCACACTAAATTGCAATTGATTCCACTGGGCTAGCAAGACTTTTTCAACCATGACATTTCTAGGTTCTGGGATGACTAAGCGAAAGGTGGAACCCTTTTTAGGGACAGAATTAATTTCAATGCGACCCTCGTAATTATCAACGAAGGTTTTTACGACATCCAATCCAACACCTCGACCAGAGATGGTGGATACTTTTTCTTTGGTGGAAAAGCCGTTATGAAAAATAAAATTGAAAATATCTTTTTCAGAAAGGTTTTTTGCTTTGTCTTCGGCGACTAAACCATTTTTGATTGCTCGATTTAGAATGCGTTCTTTGTCCAAACCTTGCCCATCATCTTGGATTTCAAGAATCGTGAATTCATTTTTTTCCGTTAAATTAATTTTAATTTTTCCTTTGGGCTCTTTGCCGTTGGCCAGTCGTTCTTGTGGGGATTCAATACCGTGGTCAATCGAGTTTCTTAGTAAGTGCACTAAGGCTTCGAATAAACCTTTGGCCAAACCTTTTTCTATGCGAAGATCAAAGCCCTCTTCGATGATCTCGACATCTTTTTTTAGCTCGCTTGTGGCCTGTCGAATGACGACAGCCAGTCCTTCGAATGATGTGGAGGCTTCTTCGCGTTGTGCCCACTTGACTTGTTCTTGCAATTTATCAGCGGCTTTAGAAAAGCTTTGAGAAAACTCGGTTTGTCGGCGTTGGAAAACATCAGGATTAGTTTTTAAGTCAGTACTTTGGATCATCATTTGGTACGAGTTCTTAAGAACAATCATTTCGCCCGAGATCTTCATCATTTCTTTTAATTGTGAATTCGAAAGCCAGACGCCTTCTTCTTTTTCTGAGTTGGATTTATTTTTCTTTGCGTTCTTGGCTGCAGTATTTTTAGCTCCAGAGCCAACGGCTTTGACATTATTCTTTTTTGCTCCTTGAGCTTTTGTAGCCTTATCTGTGGATGTGGTCGTCGATTCCAATGTGGCTACTAATTCTGTCGCAGCTGGCTGTTCTGTTGGAACGGGAGCTGTGGATTCCGTGGCTTCTATATCTGTAGAAGCCTCGGTATTAGTAGTTGACGTCGGAATATGGGCCTCCGCAAATTTGGCAATGCCTTCGATGATTTCACTTAGTTCTTCAGGTAACAACTCGCGACGATCGCGTAGGGAAATGATCAATACAGAAAGCAGTCTTGCCGAGACTAAAAATAAATCAATCAGTTTTACATCGGGAGGGATTTTGTTTTTTCGTAGCTGTTCTAATAGGGCTTCAAATTCATGAGATAAGGTTGCGATCAGTTGCCCACCGGGGACACCGCCAGAACTACCTTTCAGAGTATGAATTTTTCGAAATAATTTACCCAATAATAGATCATTGGTCGGGTCGGCCTCAATCTGCAAAATAGTTTTTTCTAAATCTGATAAGATTTCTAAGGCCTCTCTGACGAAGGCAGTCTTAATTTCTTCAACGCTATCAATGCCAAAGTCAGAAACATCAAAATCAAAATCAAGAATGATGGGTTGATTTGCGGTCGATGGATTTTTATTGTTGTTTGAATTATTGTCGCTCATGATTACTAGACTGATCGGATTTTTACTAAAAAAAACAAGTACTTTCTTCAGTTTGATTCGCAAATACTGGATGGAATTTTAAAAACAAAAAAGATAAACTTTTTCGTTCATGTCAAATTGAAATTCAGCCAGCGCTTATTCATCCGATTTCATACGTTTTGTTTCAAAGCTAGATATCAATGTTAAGCCGACTTTAAGGGAGTCAGTAACTGAGACATTTTTTGCAAGTACAGCTGTTGGATGGCAGCAATGGTGGATTCATCATAAGTTGTATAATAGGGGAGTGATAAATGGAGCGTAGTCCCTTTATGGAGTGTTGATGTGACCCAAGCATGACCACCGATTTTATTTGCAGCATGTAAAATGGCATCCATACCCACGCCACGTCCTGAAGTTAACGAAATCTGTTCGCGTGTGGATAGCTCGCTGTCAAAAACATGTTGAATGACTTGCTCGTCAGATTCCTGCGATGGATCGATCCCTTTTTGAATCAGTTTTTGGCGAATTTTATCAGCGGGGATCCCACCGCCATCATCGGCTATTTCAATATTCAATGTTTTATGTTCATTAGTTAAATAAGTATGAATCGTAATCCGACCAGCTTCAGGTTTTCCTTTTTCCCAGCGTGATTCAGGGGACTCGATGCCATGATCCACACAATTCCGAAAGGCATGAATTAATGACGAGAACAGCTCGGCATAGGGCTCAGGACGTATCATAATATTTCCACCTTGAATCTCTAGGCGCTCGACTTTTTTGTTGGTTAAGTCTGCGACCTGAGTCAAGACACGATCATAGGGCCATAGATAAGATTCGATGGATTCGCAAAAAAGGTTTTGCTCCAAACGTTGAAGTTGTTGCTTATCGGTTATGATTTGTTCAAATAATTTTCCAGTTTCTTCGACGGAAATTTCTAACCACCGTCCGGCTAGTTTTTTGGCTGAGCCTAATATTTGTTTATGTTTTTCGATGAAGTTTTCTAGTTCTAGATTCATCTTTTTTATTAATGGTTGTAATTTTGTTTGAACTTGGTTTTTGTCGACCACATCTTTCACTGTGGACTCGGCTTCATGGCAAAGTTCAACAAGGGCTTGCATGGAAAACAAAGAAAACCCCCCTTTAAGTGTGTGAAGGTCACGCAAACAAGATTCTTCCAGTTTTTCAAAGGATTGGGGTTGTTGTAGTTTTTCAAGCGTATCAAAAGCCTGATGTAAAAACTGAAGGAATTCCTTTTTATTTTCAATTAGTTTTAAAATCGCCAAACTAGATTGTCGTTCAAACTCGGCTTCTTTTTGCAATTGAATCACTTCGGTGATGTCTGTACCAACGACAACGACTTTTTCTAGTTGCAGGCTATTGTTTTGCAAGTTGTTGTCTTGTAAGTTTTTATAGATAGGGAAGTAGTTCAACTTGATTTCTAAGTTTTGCGTCGAAGGAAATTTTTCGGGTCCTAAGATGGCAACATCCTCAAAGGGAAGTAAATTAGAGAACAAAGCTTGCACCCATTTGCGAAATCCTTCTTTTTCTTTTTCTGGAACTTTTAAGACTTCCATGGCGGCCAAATTATGAGGAGTTGATTCTAATAAATTTTCACACGCTTTCGAGTATACATTTAGACATTGTCCTGTTTGATCAAATAAAAAGAAGGCTTGTCCCAAAGAGTCTAACAGTGCAGATAAGGTTTTATTTAAATTGTTGATGGCTTGTGTTCGCTCTTCCACCATTTTTTCTAAGTTTTTTGAATAGTTTTCTAGTTCTTTTTTAGCAATCTGTAGTTCGGTGATCACATTTTCTTTTTGATTCAATTCCGCACGATATTTATTTTGCAAATTTTCTTCTAGAGTGACGTCACGGAAGAATATCAACCAGCATTCCGACTGTGTAACAGTTGTATGTGCTGCGGTTGTTGTTAGAGGTTGTGCGGTGATTTGTACTTTTCCATGCTTTTCTGTCGGGGTGCGAAAGTGTGTTTCGATATACGATGTGGGTTCAGTGACTTCGGATAGGTTCTTTAAAAACGAAACGTTTTCTTGAAAACTAAAAACAGTATCCAAAGCTGGCTTTAGGCGCAAAATTTTTCTAAGCGACATATCGGCTAATAAAGCCGCGGGTTCATTGCAATAAATAATATTGGCTTTCTCATCAAGAACAAATACTGGCTCTAGAAGTGTATCAAATATTTTAAAGTCCATCGTTGTCCTCGGTTTCAGAGCTGGAATTGTTGATAGTACCACTGGGGCTACGTCCAATGATAATAAATACTTGTCGTGCATCACTGTATGTCGATACGCGAGCTTTGGTTTTTGAAAGTGAACTGGTGCTGCGAACACGTAAATACATGGGATTCGTTTTGTAGCTGGTGTCGATTTTATATTTGGTCAGTTTGGTTTTTAATTCCCCTAATATTTTAGTAAACTTCTTATCTTTGGCGATTTGAATTTCATATTCCTCAGCCTGACGTACAGGTTTCCATTCGACCCAAAAGAAAGCATCGGCATTGGATTGAAAATAAAAAGTATTTTTGTCTTTGGGAGACATTAATTTGGGAGCCTTCAAGGGGATCTCAAATAAATAATGGAATTCTCCAGCGGGACTGAATTTGGTATCTAGGCCTGCGATCAGGGGTTTGACTCGCCAAAAATAATGTCCTGGATTTTCTTGTGTGATTTTGTATTGCGAGGAATTTGTCTTGAATTCAGTTTTGTTTTTAAAATCGTTTTGCGTGGAAATTTGTATTAAATACTCATTCACCATCGGTAGAGCCTTCCAATCCAATTGAAACGACACGGCTGGCGGCTGTTCATCAGGGTTATTTGATTGAATATTTTTATCTTTAGTTGGTAGTAAGGTGATATGTTCAGGAAGTCCTATCCATTCAGCGACGGAGCTATACTGACCGGATTCTCCTTTTTCGTTTTTGGCATAAATGCGCAAATATTTTTTACCAAGAAAAGATTTCTTCCAGGTGTACTTTAAAGGGTTTTTATCTTTCAGTTCAATGACCTCTTTGTTTTGAAAACGATCGTCGTTGGCAATTTCAATGACATAGCTATTCGCAAATTCGACTTTTTTCAAAACAACAGGTGGCGGCGTGTGATCTGCCTTAAACTCTTCTTTTAACGAACTTAGGATGGGGGATTCCAGCTTTGGACCGTCAAGAACTTCTACTTGAATGGGGATAGCATTGGAATAAACAGAATTATTTTTGAATTGTG
>JBPOJH010000092.1:0-8206 GCA_052033755.1 Bdellovibrionota bacterium
AATTCGCAACCTGGATCTAAAATAATCCAATCACCGGTGCCGCAAGATGATTTAGTTTTAATTAAACGCCTTCAAACGGAATTGGAAATGTCTTTCAGCAGTCTTCGATATAAGTGGATCAACCATCAAATCCAAAGTTTGGGACAGGTCGTTGCCACCAATTATATTTCTGCTTACGAAGATATAGATGCAAGTTTGTCACAATCTAAAATTGAGGACCAATTACAAATTAAAAGTGTCATATTGAGCGAGCAAAGAATGGCGTTTTTCGGCGTCACGGAAACAGCCATTTGGCGTCTTCAATCAGCCATCGATCGAATCGAACATTTTTTGGCGAATAAAAACTTTGTCTTAAAAAATAAGTTGAGTGAAAAATTAAAACAAAGATCACGTCAATTAGCTAGTATTTTGGATCGCGTGCAGAAATTAAACAAAGTGCAAAATTTCAAATTACTTCTGGCTGGCCAGTCGGGATTATTTGAGCGCTTAGCAAAAATTCAAATTCAAAGAACGGCACTTAAACAACGTATCAAGTATCTTCAGCAAAGATTTGAATCTTTAAAAGCAGGTTTAGCGACATTGCCTTTTTCAACTGATACCTTGAAAGAAACTAAAACGGGCAATGGGGCAAATGGCCTTCAGCTAAGAGACACCGATTTACTGGCCAAATTCGGAAAATCTCCGCCACCTCAAAATTTCGTGGTTTTGCTCGAGCAAAATTATCGACAAGCCATGGAATTAAGTAACGCTCTCAATGTTGATCGCAATAGGCCATTAAAACCATTGGATAGTTCGAAATTGACGCCAACATTTTTTGCGCCTGCAACGACTTCTTCAACTTTCAAGAGGAATTCATTATGAGATCCTTCGTGAATCACGTCGCGAAGTTTATTTTATTTTTCTTTTTAAGTGTTTCGTCCATTTGTAAAGCTGATTTGGGCTATATTCAAATTAAAGTCCTTGCGACTAATTTAAATCATAAAACCGAAGCCGTTTTAAAAGCGAACGATAATGAATTATCGAGATTTTCACATTCGATATCGTCGCCCTTAATCAATAGATTGAATGAATCTTTTTTAAATTCTCAAGGTAAAACAACTCCCATAGTGGCTGATTATACAGGGATTGAAGCGGGTTGTGAGTTTGATTACGAGTTGTCTTTTTCCTATGACCAAAAAGCATGGATTTCTTTAGGACACTACCATGTTCCCAATCGATCAAAAATTTCTGATATTCCGATTGGTCTTTGTGGGAAAGATGTTTGTTCCAACCTATCTCCTATTCAAAATCAAATAGAGGTCCAGCGAAAGATAAAAAGTAAAGAGCGCTCCCAGACTCAAGTGGAAAATTTAGCGACTGTAAAACGTCAAGGGGAAGATAAGCTTCGTAAAAAAATAGATGAGGCAATTAGAAAGCCAGCTCCACAAATGCCTGCGGAAGTTCCTTTGGATCAGCTTGAAAAAGTAATCGAAGTGGAAAAGCAAATTCAAGCGCAAGATTTTGGAGATGAGGCGCCGCAGCCAGAAAGCGCTGACCAAGAATTTTCGAACGTCAATCCTGACGAAATTCGCAATGTAATTCAGGAACAGATGAGTCAAACCTCAGATCCTGTGTCGGTATATTTGTTGGGATTTGGATTGTTGGATCTGGCCACGAATGAATTTATAACCCAGGAAATGCATTTTTCGCAAATGGTGATGGATCAGCAGGTCAGTGATCCCGAGCTGTTAGCCATGAATCAAAGTCAGATGGAGTCCATGAGGTCCTTTCAGGAAAATGTGGTGCACATGGGGGCTCCGATTGAAGTGGCCAAGTTAGCTGGTCGCTTTGCTGCTTCAGAGGTGATCGATGCTTGCGAGTTGTTGACGCAAAAAGAATATTGTCAGCCCAATGGGCGAGTTTTAACGAAAAGTGAATTGACTCTCAGTGCGATGGGACTATTTGTGAGCGCCAATCGAGATTTATTGGCTACGGTGACAAAAAAAGCAAGAATTGAAGTTAAAGTCCTTGCTGATAAAGTCGCACAATTTTTTCGAAAGACTCATTTAGATACAAGCTCAAAATTAGGTACCAAAGAGATTACGACCGCTGCAGAAATCGGAGCTCGTGCTGGAGAACTTGATGCGCAAATTGCTTCGATGGAAGGGCGATCATTAATCAAGGGTGAGATTGAATATCGTGGCCCGTTGGAAAACATAAAGGGCTCACCCTTACACGAAACTCTAGTGAATGAGCAAATGCCGCAGTTGGGATCTATTGCTGACACCTTTCGCAGTCAAACTTACTTAGAAGTCAAATTAACCGAAGATTTGGATTTGTACCGTGTGTATGCGAATGAAACCAATAAATTTAAAGAGTATTGGTCATTGACTAAGCCAAGTGGTCCTTTGCAAATCACTTTGGATTTTGCCTTGGATCCACGCTTTGGCAATCCACCTACTAATTGGGTGAAGATTCGTGTGCCTAAAGGGAATGTTGTGTGTGAAGGTCTTGTGAGCGATATTTATTTAAAAAGTCAATCTGGAAAAAATATAGGACAGCTCTTGGGCGGCGGTAGTCAAGTTTATATTTTAAATGGTCGAAAGATTATTAAACCAAGTTGGATCATCGAAGAAGGACATTTCTAATGGGAACGGTGACGATACAAGAATTCAAAAAAACTAAATTTTTTGAATTTGTGAAGGAAAACTTTATTGAATATTTATCTCCGAAAGGGATAAATTTTGATCCAAAAGAGTGGCCAACTTATAAAGTCGATGAGATTTCTGATCTGCCTAATAAAATTATTTTGAATCTAGAATCTGGGGCTTATCAATTGATTTTAGAAAATACCAAATCGTATAAAGAACGTAGTTCAAATGGATTAAATAGTAGTATTATTTTTTTAGGGGTCACTCGTTTTCAACTGATTCATAAAGATAATGGGACTCAATCGGAAAAATTGGTAGACAAATACGAAGATCCCAACGGGTTTGAGTTTTCGATACAATGGAGTTCCGACGAGCTCCGAAAATCTATTTCAAAGCCTGATGAATCATTTTCTGTGGTTGGCAAGATTTCAACTTTTGATGAGACATATTTTTATAAATGGCAAGAGCGCGCGGGCTTTGCTTTGCAATGTCCAGTGGGTTGGGCCGGTCAGCCGTGGGAATGTAATTTTAGATTTATCAAAATTAAAATATTAGATGATCGAATCGTGATCACCAATTGGCCAAATTATGATTTATATATTTGGGGGGCCACAGATTATAAAGAAAAAATCGATTCAAAAAAAGAACTACAATGTCTATTTTTATACGGGGTCAAAAAAGTCGAGATGTACAATCGTGATACGGGTGAAAAGCAAAAGGTTCCGGATTGGTTCCATCCCGATGGATTTGAAATAGCGATTCATTGGGGTTCTGCTGATTATTCCAGACAGTTTTATAAGAAGTACTAAAAAAATAAACTTAACCTCTAACTTAATTGAAGGAAATATTTTATGAAAAAAATAATGTATTTAACGACCGTCGTTGCGGCTATTGTCATGCACTTGGAAATCGCCACGAGCGCCACCGAAGTGATGTTAATGCGAGAGGTTCGAATCCCATATGGGAAACAGTGTTCTAACTATTTAAACACCGGTTCAATTGAAGTTTACAATAATGGATCACAAAACCCTCCGAATGGAAGCTTTTACGGATTTTTTTCCATGTGTTTAAATGAAGAAACGGCCTCTAGGACCGTTGTGATTCCAGAGGGGACTGTGGTTGAATTAGGAGAATACAGATCTAAAGGTGTCACTGAGGTGAATTGTCAGGGGTCATTTTTTGATCCATCCATATCTAGGGGACGTGGTGGTGCAGGAACTGATTCGGGAAAAATAATTCCATTTGGTGAAATGGATTTGATGGCTGATGACACCCAGTTATTATTGAAAGTGGCAATATCGCCGCAGTGTAGTTTAACAAATATGAGCTATCGTTTTGAAAATTCTGGCCAGGGGGCTGATGATTTGAAGCGGCTATTTGAAAATATTTTTGATGAAAGTCTTTTTCATATTCTTTACCTAATGGACCTAGCAAAATAAAGTTGTAGAAAAATAAAAAGAGTCAGGCTTTATTAAGCGTCAACTTTAATGGATAAAAGACACCATCTTAATAGCAAGATGGTTAAGATTTTTCATTTTGGCACTGTCGACACGTATTGGATAACTAAAATAAAACCTATCGAACCAACAAGGCGCCGGCTAATACCAGAATAGCGCCGATGATTTTTTGAATGGTGACGGGTTTTCCTTCCTGCATAAAATCCCACAATATACTGGTGAACACTTGCCCGCATATCAAAGCCAAAAATGCCGAGTAAGCACCAACCTTACTGACAACCCAAGGCATACACGCGATAAATACAAAAGCCCCTAGTCCTGGCAATACATACCACCACTCAATAGAATTCACAGTTTCCATCAAATTTTGATGCCGCAAATGATACAAACTAGGAAATTTTTCCTTCATTTTAAATACGAAAAATAACAATAGAAGTCCCTGCAACGCCAGCAATGAAGTCGCAATCACGACTGTTGGTGCTAACCCTATAGAGGCAGATATTTTTCTATTAATGGATGCTTGTAAAACGGCGATGATTCCAACAATAAAAGGGACAATAATAACAGGATTCATGTGATTTCCTTTTTTGTAAATTACTTAAATTATTAACTTGTCTGGATTTTACATCAATAATTAACTTGGGTGAGTGTATAAAAAATGTAAGTATTACCTGTTCAAAACCCGTCAGTTTAAATTTTTTATAAAAACAGTTATTTATTCATCATGCAAAAACACATTAATAAGCACGCGATAAAGACATCAAAATCCCACTTAGCCTATTACATTACCATTAGCATGCTAATCAGTGGCGCTCACACTTACGCAGATCCAATAGCTACCGAAAGCAATAGCAAGAACACAACACAGGGCTTGGTTGTTGCAAAGTCATTAGCAAATACTCGGTCCACAGTCATAGATGGGCCCCTCATTAAGGATGAGCAACATGTTAATGATAACTTTCTTGAGATTTACATTGATCCATCCATTGTTCGGCTAGGATGGGAATCACCAAAAGAGCTAGCTAAATCGTATTTAAAAGCGACGTTAAAGCAATCTTTTTCAGATCAGTTCCCGCTAAGAGAAGGTTTTCAAGAATATTCAAACACACATGACTTCACTTAGATTTTATCGACCCTTCTGGTAATATCCTAAGTGACGAAACTCGATGGTGTTTTTTTTCATAAACAGTAATAATTGATCGATCTGCTGCAGACTTTGAAACTCTAAATCAGCATGAAAATAATAGTGCCACTCTTTTCCTATAATTGGAAATGATTGCAATTTAGAAAGATTCACTTTTTGTTCCGCAATATGAGTTAAAATGCATGCTAAGCTTCCTACTTTGTGACTGACTTCGAAGTAAATAGAAGTCTTATTGGTTTTTTTACGTGGCAATACCTGTTGGATTTGTTGTGTTGTTTTTTGATCGTTAGCCAGTATTAAAAACCGTGTGTAATTACGTTTATCGGATTGAATGTTCTTTTTCAAAACTTTAAGGTTAAATAAGTCTGCAGCAAAAGCACTTGCTATAGCCGCGCGTCCTTTGATTTTTTGATCGGCAATAATTTGTGCGCTAAGTGCCGTGTCTTCGGATTCAACAATTTAAACGCCTCCAAGCGACTCTAAAAAGTCGCGACACTGCAATAAGGCCATTGGGTGAGAGTGTATTTCTTGTATATCGGAAATTTTTTGTCCAGCTAATCCTAGTAAGTTTTGATTGATATGCAAATACACCTCACCAATAATTTGCGCCTTCGATTTTTGTAATAATCCATAGTTAGGTAATAAACTACCAGCTAAAGAGTTCTCAATGGCCATAACTGCAAAATGATTTGCCTGAGCAGATTTCTCAGATGAAATCCACTTGGTTAGTTCCGGAAAAGTCTTACAACAATTTAAAGAAATATTTTTTCCAAAAAATTGATTGGCTACTATATGATGAAAGCTGCCTGGAAATCCTTGAATAGCAATTCTTAATTGATTATTTGTTTTTTTCATACTTACAAAAAGTATACAAAACAAGTCGCTCGTTAATCAAGCTGCATGGTGATTGATTGTTGTGCGGATTGTTTTTAATTATGGACAACAGTTATCAGATACCACACTGCTAAATAGCTAATGCTCCATATATGTGAAAAACGGTTCAATCCTAAAAAAATAAAATTAAATAAATGAAAAACAAACCCAAAGCCAAAAAAGAAAGCTGCTAAATCAGATTTCCAAACGATAATTGGAAACCCTATCTCAAAAGCAAGAAAAACGTATGTCACGATCTGACTGATTAAAATATTTTGTTCTAAAAATTTTGAAAATTTTTGTCCCCAAGTAGATAATGAATTATGTAGCAACGCGGGTAAGGCAGATCCCTTTCTCCAGTTTGGTTTGGTGATCTTAATATATCCTGCGATAAAGTAGGAATACAGAACTTGTACTGCTAAATATAATAAAGCAATTTTTGTTATTTTAGCTTCGGGGAATGATAAGCCAATTAGGCACACCCACTGTAGCATAAACGAAAGATAATCACTTCCGCCGTTAAAGACTCCGCGAAAACGTAAATTTAAAATGATCGAAGTCATCAGTACGAAGAAAAAACTCCACGGATTTAAATAAAAGAAAGCAAAGAAAATAACGATTAGGCGTAAATTCATTAGGGTGTAAAACAATGAGTCTACCTGCAAGAGCAACAAGGCCTTTGATAAATAGTATTTTACATACATGATGAGGCGATTATTTTTTAGATTTTCCTTACAAATAGCATCGATGTCATTTTGAAGTGTCTGATGGTGCCAAATTCCAAAAGGATTTGAGCTAAATAAATATTTTTTTAAAAATAGAATTTCGCAGGTATGCAATCCTAAAAAAAACAAAAGCAGATAGGACAAGTATTTAATAATAAGATAGTGATAGGCTAACATGTGCTCTCGCTAAGTGTAATGACCTCGGAAAAAGCAACTTCTGTTTTTTTGTTGAGTGCATCTGTAACAAGTATCCGATAAGAAATGGGCTGAGTATTTATTAAGTTTTTATAGATGTGTGCGTAGCCAGATTTTGCTAAGTTTTTAAGTAAAATGTGTTCGGTAGATCCCAGTAGTTTATCTTGATTAATCAGGTCAAGACATTGATAGACAAGTGATTGCGCACACAAATCTAAATTTAAATAAGGATTAAAAAACCAATTCCACAGATATATACGTCCATCAGAAAAACGTACATTTATCCATGATTGTTTTTCTTGTAACATAATTTGTAATTCGGGATGCCACCCGGTGTCTTCAAAGAATTTCCAAGAGGGCCATAAAAAGCGAAACAGAAACTTAAAATTCATAACCGAATCAAGAACAAGGACGGTTAGTCCTCGTCCTCTTCTTCGTCTTCATCCTCATCATAATCGTCGTCGTCATCCTCGTCTTCATCTTCATCATCTTCATCATCTTCGTCTGCTTCATCGGTGACTTCCAACTTGATTAACCAAGCATCATAAGGATCATCCCTAATTAAAGATGGATCTTCCACAACACTTGAATTGACTTCAATGACAGTTCCACTGACTGGCGAGTAAATATCCAATGGGCCTTCGTCTGTTTCCAAAGCTCCACAAACGACATCCTCTTCAATTTCTTCCCCTTCACGAGGAAGGTCCAAAGATTGAACTTCGTCAAAGTCCTCTAATGCATCTTCGTTCAATCCAATGGTATAAATATTGTCTTCTTTTTGATACCAAAGGTATCCCATAAAATTTCTGTACTGTTCGCTCATGTACGGCCTCCAGCTGCGTTCATAAAAGGATTCACTTACACTCTAACGCATTTCGCAACAACTTTTTTAAAAAGCCAGCATAATTTTTTTATAGAGCCTTAACTCGAAACATGGTTGCTATTTAATCAATCTTTTGCTAAAAGGACGACTCTTAAAAAAATGAATAATGCCAAATTCAATAATTAATTCCCAAGTGCAGGCTATCAGCAACGCAGGGGAATTATTTAGTGAGATTGGCATAAAATGCGTCTTTAATCGCGTCTAAAAAATGCGTCTTTGGTAGGAGGGGATCAATGACAGAGTTTGAAACGGCAGACCTATTGACACTGAATAAGCTTTTCGTTTTTGGATCAATGTCT
>JBPOJH010000064.1:0-6544 GCA_052033755.1 Bdellovibrionota bacterium
TTTCCAAGTTCAAGTAAAAAATCTTGCAGATGTTCAATTAAGGCAGATTCCAATTTCTTCTCGTAAAGTATAGCTTCTTTTTTAAGGCCTAAAAACTCTAAAACATAGGGATCCTTGATTAGGTCTGTTGGGACTTGAAGCTCATGGCCTTTCTGCGATAGAGCTTTGACCTGTTTTTTATTTTTACTTAAAGCTAAACGTTCAAATAGTAATGAGGCTACTTGTCGTTCTAGTTCACGAACAGACCATTTTGAATTAGCACATTCTTTCATATAAAACTGGCGAGCTTTTTTATCTTCGATTTTAACAAGAATGGAATAATGACTCCATGATAATTGGCCAGACAGTGTCTGGCCAATTGGAAATTGAATATAGAATTGTCGCATTTGTTTCAAATTTGAGAGCGAAAACCCTTTTCCATAATCATTGGTCAATTGTTTAGAAAGGGACTCTACAATGTAGGCGCCATAGTCAGCTCTATTTTTTCCTTTTTGTTCTTCCTCAAATATTTCACGACCTATTTCCCAGTAGGCTTTGACCATCACGGTATTCACTGCACGGGAAACAGCATTTTTTGAAGCTTCAATAATAGACTGGATATTGGTGTACAGTTTTTTGTTGATAGGTGTATTTTTTTTCATAACTCTTTCTGATCATGAATGTTCTGGTTCTGATTCGTGTATCGGTATTATCTCAAACTGAGATAATGCTTCAGTAAATATGGCCATAACCTGTCGTCAAATGCAATACTTGCGAATAAGGAATTGCGAATAAAATATTTGATTTGGCTTAATTAAATCCTGATTTTTTTCGATAAGATAAGCCTATGGGGAAAAAGTTAACCAGTCGGCCTGTCTTAGATAGGTTTTTCAAAAAAGGGCTAGCTATAGTCATCGTTGGCTTTTTTATTCTGATTGGTTTTAACAATTGTGGTCGTCAGTTTCAAGTCACGGAAATTAAACTTAGTCAGCAGCTCAAAGATCATCAGGATTTGTGTGCCATATTGGGTTGTCGGAATGCGGCCTCGTTATCGGGTGGCTCATCGACAGATGCTAATGGTGCTGGTCAGAACGTATCAGGATCCTCTAGTTCTAGATTGGTGACACTGCCAGCGCGATTAAAATCTTTACCTGGATATTTGAATGTCGACTGCTTAGATTCCAATGAATATGATGCTTGTATTTTTTGGAAAAATCCCGTGGCGCAAAGGTATTTGATTTTTCAAGATCCAGCGCGTGCCGTGTATTCTTCCTTGCTACAAATGGGTACGGATTTAATCAATGATCAAATTTTTGGAGTCAAATTACTAAATCGAATTCAGGCCGATAAATTAGAGTCAACTACATTTCGAGTCGGGTATCATGGTGACGATGAAAACTTTAAACAAATGACTTTACGTGATGGTCGCTATCTGAAACCTTACGCAACTGAACACGAACATGAAACGGCGCAAGTGATGGCTTATTATTGGTTAAATCATATGGAACAAACTTTGATGGAGCGGACAGGTGTTTTTTATGCGGCAGGGAAATCTATTCTAGTTGATGCCTTTGTGACTTTCGACGGAGACATCGACCACAACGGGACCTCAGATATTGTTGTCAAATCGAATGCCAGTTTTATGCCCTACCAAAATGGATCGATCTATATGGGTTATGTGGAAAATCCAGATGAGTCCGTCGCACATGAAATGGCACTTAGCGCGGAAGTTTATATTCATGAAATGGGTCATGGTAATTTGTATTGGGCGTCTTCGGTTAATAACAATGGAACTCCCCAGTCTTTGAATGATAATAATTTAAATCAATCGCTTTATGATAATTACGGCGTTTTTGCTTGCACGTCAGCGGCGGGATGTTTTCGTGCCATTCACGAAGGGCAAGCTGATTTTTACAACGCAATTATTTTTTCAAAATATGATGAAACCGGTCAATTTGTTTTGAATTCCGTATCACTGGGGGAAACTTGGTTTAATAATGTAGCTGGTATTGATGTATTACCAGGGGTCCCTAGGGACCCACGCAATGATAAATTCACAGAAATTTTTAAAACGAATAATGATATTTACGATGGTGTAATTCGTTACGCTAAAAAAGGAAATTTGAAAGTCGCTGTGCAAGGTGAGATTCATGACTTAGGGGCTTACTATGCCAGTATCTTATGGCAAATCTATTCTGACCCAAAGACGAATAAACCCATTTTTGAAAAAACGTTTATGCGACATTTATCAATGTTAAATGCAAGTTCCCGTTTTGTTGAATCGCGAGAAGCCTTGTTGGCTATGGATATGCAGCTAGGTGGTTGGAATCAAAATATTATACAAAATATTTTTAAAAATAGGGGACTGTGATGTTTAAAAATAATAAAAATATTTTTATTTTCGGACTTGTGATTTTACTTTTTGCAGGTGGCGTGGCGATGCTTCTTAAACAGAAGCCATCACATTTTGAACAGTCTTCACTATTAAATGCACAGGTAAAAGTGCAGGAATCGACAATCGATCCACTGAACTCTAAAGCAATAACGAAGCCATCGTCTCATTCCAATGCTGTCAGTTCAGTGGCTCCTTTGATCGGTTTACAAAGGCACGTTGCGAGTGAGCCTGAAAATTTCACGTCAGCAAAAGCCAAAAAATTGCAAAAATGGTTGAACACTCATTATCCATCAACTAATGGTTGGACGGTGTTAAGTGGTTCAACGGGTGAAGTCACTTTTGTACGCGGCGGCTACATCCCTTGTGAAAATCTAGAACAAGTATCTAGATCGTTGCAACCCATGTTGGATCAGTTGCAGATCCCGTCCTTACAGTTGGATTATAAAAAACAATCTGTCGTTGGGCTGGAAGAAACGATGATGATTCATATTCCTCAAGTTATGGATGGTTATGAGCTAGATGATGCCAAGATGGTTGTGTCTTATGATCAAGTTAAAAAACAAATTTACTCAGTTTCCATGGACCTAAGACAAACGGGATCGATTTCACAGGAGGTTATTCAATCCAAAGACTCCGCTGTGCAAATCGTGAAGGATCGACTGATCGGAAAAACAATTCGCTCGATTTCAGTCGACGATGGACCAAGCATTTATAATGCGGCTCCTGGAAAAAGTTTTTTGGTGTGGCGGGTGTCAGTCGAAATTTCTAGTCCGCTATTAGATTCAAGACAGTTCTTTATTTCCGCACAAGACGGCGAAGTGGTTTTTGAGGTTTCGACGTTGTTTCATTAAGCGCTAAGAATACTAACTCCAATAAATAATTGTCCAAGGCGCAAGCTTGAAGCTGTATTGTAATACTGCGAAAGCGCAGCAACGATGGAGAATTATTTAGTGGAGTTGGTATAAATCGAACCAATCTAAATAAGTTAATATTCCGTCCACAAAATTCATACTTTCAAAGCCATTGGCTTGACCGTATTTCAATTGAGGGACAATTGCAGGCAGTCGCATCAATGGTAATATTTTTTTGATGTGAATCCATTGACTGGAGTTTAAACCAAAATCATCCGCTAGTTGAAACGCATCCACTAAATGTGCATAACCCATGTTGTAAGCGATCAAAGAAAAAATGAATCGGTTCCTAGAGGTCAGTTCTTCGTCAAAGCTATCGGACAATTGACGTAGGTATTTAGCTCCACCCCACAGACTTTGTTGTGGATCAAATGGATCATCAACCCCAAGATGTTGAGCGGTCGGCCAAGTCAATTGCATAAGACCCATGGCATTTTTATGACTTTCGGCTTGAGCTTCCCATTGGGATTCACGAAAGGAAACGGCGGCTATGATTTGCCATGGAAAACGAAATTCTTGCGCGCTACTAATGATATGCTTTTTTAGATTTGGCCATCTAGAGCGAATGCGTTTTTCAAACAAGCGATAGTCAGCGTTAGTAAATGTATTTAGATGCGCAAAATAATTGAAACGAATTTCATTTAATTTACCAGAACGAATTTGTGATTGAAGCCATCTAGAAAATGTAGCTACTAACTCAGGTTGTTGCTGCGAAAAATAAATATGAAAACCCAAGGATAAATCTAGATCTTGATATTTTAAATCTGGAAACAAAGGAAGGATCAGTTTTTGAAAAATTTTGTCGATAAATAAACAGCTTTGCTTTTTAGTCTTCAACATTTGCAGGCGCTTCATGTTGATATTATTTAATTGGATCAATCGCGATTGCGGGTATTGATTTTTGATATTGATTTTATCAGCCGTAGATAAGGTGTCGAATCGTGAAAAAAACTGAATAGGACTTTCAAAATCTGTTTCTGGGTGACAAGCCATTGTTAACTCTTGTTCATCATAAAGCGATGATGGCAAAAGGTGATGGTTCTTGACCCAGTCACCATTGACGAATCGTCCAGCGACGATTTCGATTTCTTTTTTATCAAAACTTTCTAATAATTTTTGCGTATCATCAAAATAATTGAATTTAAATACAAATCCATTTTCTTTTGCATAGGTTTTTAAAAGATCAAGTTCAAAGCCAAACAAAGCCTGTTTCAAAAGACCGACTTGGATGGTTTTATTCTGTTCTGCGTGCGAAGGGGTTTCAAAAAATTGCCAACCTTCGCAACCATTCACAGCGATAAAAACAAAAGTTAGAATGATAGCCCTAATGGCATATTGGATGGATTTCTTCATAACTAAGGGCTTACGTAGAATGGAAGGCCCTCATTGACAACTTCTTTGTCAGTGAATGGTGCGTGCACCCACACCAGACCCCTTTAAATTTTAATACAGCTGATTTTTTTGAAAAAAAAACAATTTCACTGCTATTTTTTTAAGAAAATTGTCACTCTTATATTTTCACAAAATCAATTTTAGTTCCACGCTATCAATTAGTGGGAGTAGGTACATGTCAATACCATCCAGAGGGCCCTGCAAATTGAAGTCTCTTTATAATTTGGTCTACTTATCTACTTATTTGTCCATTTACCAATTTAGTTCTATCCAATTTTTGTTCTGGCTGATCGTGGTTGATACCAAAACCCATGCGTGTATTTAGTTCGATACTGATTGTGCGTGCGACAAAGTAAACGCAAGTTACTTTCGAGATTGGATCCGCCCTGACTGAGGGGACGAAGGTGATCAATTTCTAATTGATGTTGGCCGTTGCAACGAAGTCCTTCTGGACTTACATACTGACAGCGGTTTCTTGCTTTCGTAAAAATATTTTTCTTCAACTCCGCGGATATATATCTAGAAGTATTAATAGTGTTAATCTCGTTATTATCATTAACATCACTACTATTTCTAACATCTTTAATAATTTCTGCAACTTTAGCATCGTCAAAAATTTTAACGTCGTCATCAGCTTTAACATCTTGCTTCACCGTCATCGGTAGTGATTTCGAATTTTCGTCATTGCTCAATGATAAAGATTTGGTCGAATTTTTGGTTGAGGACATGACTTCACTCTTGACTGAATTTCCAGTTGAATTCATACGTTCCAATTTATGGTCCGATTTATTTTTTGCAATCATAGTATTAACTGCCGTTTTTGTACACGGGCTATTATTTTTTAAATTTATATTCTCAGTCGGCCTGTTATAAATTCCTTTTCTTTTTTGTAAGATCACGATCATTTCTTTTGTCATAAATTTCAAAATCTGATTATAATCCCCATCGGGTATGGAATGACTTAATAAATTTTGAACTTGCTTCAGTTGATCTAAAGTTTGTTGATCAACAAGTATTTGCAATTGAGTGATTTGCTCCGTAATGATTTTTTCTTTTTGCTTGGGAATAACAGCTGAGGGATTAATAGCGGCCAAAATCTGCTGAGCCTCTTTGGCGGATTTATTTTTGATTTCATTTACTAATTCAGTCTTTTCATGAATTGTCAGGGGTTTATTTTGTCCTTTTTCCACCCTTTGAATAAAGCTTTGCAAAGTCGCCGCGTTCGTTAATGACAAGTCACCTGTAAAAATTTCTTTCGCCGCCACTGGAACAGATTCCATCAATTTAAGGGCATTTAATCTTTGATAACTAGACGTTTCACTTAAATGGAAATGTTGAACCAACATTTCAAATAAGCTCGAATAGCCAAGACTGGCATAAATACGTCTGAATTTTATTTCCTTCAACACCAATAAAATGGAGTCGCCGATTTGTTTTTCGCGAGTGAATAAATAACTTAAATGATCCGTTAACTGTTGGTCTGATAATTTTTCTAAATTCATAATGTGGGCTCCAATCGTGGGTTGCTTGAATAAGTTTATTTTTATAAATTTCTATTCTTCTTATTCAGAAGTAGAGGCTTCTTGTTCTTGATCACAAGATGTATAACACAGATTTTTGATGCCTTTTTTTTGATTTTATAATTCGATTTAAGAAGGCAAAATAATTCATTCGACGACGGTGTGGTTTGTAAAAATAGAATTGAATCTAGATCATTCTAAGCCTAATTAAAGATATTTTAATTGCATCTTGAGAATGTAAAATGAAAACTAAAAAAGTCGACAAATAGGCTGTCAACAATTTTTTTGCTACAGGAAAGAATAGCAATTGCGACGCATATCTCCTTCGGCAACGGAGTAATGCTTAG
>JBPOJH010000115.1:0-6909 GCA_052033755.1 Bdellovibrionota bacterium
GAGTAATTCCAGTGAAGCCGGGTGTGTATGTGAAAATTCCATTAGGGGCTAAGCATCGCATCCGCAATAATTCGAAGGACCGATTGGAGTTTATCGAAGTGCAGTTGGGAACTTATTTTGGCGAAGACGACATTGTCCGTTACCAAGATGATTACGACCGAGTGGAGAAATAATCAGATTAGTGTTTTCGTAACATAATACTTTGTGTGAGCGAGTGAGTAATGAATAAACAGAATAAAAATAAAAAATTAATAGATTCAATAAAGGAGAGAAAAATGAAAGTGATGAATTTGTCAAAAATATTAGTGGCTAGTGTGTTACTGGTGTTCGGTGTTGTGGCTCAGGCTGACTATGCTGAATATAAGAATAACTTTACAGCGGCAGGTAAGGCGACCTTCAATGAGAAGGATCAGTTTATCGCAGGTCGTTGTTTTACAGAAAAAGAACCAGCGGTGATGAAAAGTGGTGTGCTGTTGTTGGTGCACGAAGGGGATGGCGTTAAGATGGTTATTCCGGCGTATTCTATCCATACAGATCTTACTTATTGGGACGAATATGGTGAATACCAACGCAATCTAGTAAAGGATTATTCTTTCCTATCAGCCAATCAGGTTGGGCAATTTGATGGCGATAACTTTATAAGTGTTTTGAATTATGAATACTATCCCGTGGGCAATTTGGCTTTAAAGCAATCTACAGATGGTGGTTATTGGCTTAAAATGAGTGCACTACCTGATATGAGCGAGCAAAAAGATTATTTTTACTGTCATTTTTACAAGACAATTTATACGGGCGAATAAAAAGCGCTTGAGTCATAAAGCTTGATATGTTAGTCCTATCAAGCTTTTACAACTTTATAACGGTGCCGTAGCTCAGCTGGATAGAGCACCTCCCTTCTAAGGAGGTGGTCGCACGTTCGAATCGTGCCGGCATCACCAGTTCTCAATAACTGGTCCCCAGAAAACCACCGATCGGTGGTTTTTTTATTTTCAGAGCCATAAAATATTGTAATAATTAAATTAAACTCTTAATGCGGCCTCTTTTAAACCCTGAGTCAGTTTTCTTGTTGTAGTTACAGACAAAGCGGGAAGTTCCGCAGCTTTTCCAAAGAACACTAAGTATTCTCGAATTTGAGCATCGTGCTCGGCTAGTGCCGATAAAAATTTTAAGAGTTGATCTACAGTAAACTTGCTAATTTTATAGTTAATAATTTCAGACATTCTGGAAGGGGGGATATCAACCAATTCGGCAACAGCTTTTGATTTCATTTGTTTGGATATAGAAAACTGAACAAAGTGTTTACAAAGTCCCAATTTCACTATGTCTTGCGCCGAGAGGCGAGATTTATCAGTTATATGGGTTAGGTTTTTTTTATTCTTTTTAGCACTTTCTTCTAATTTTAGAAGTTGTTCATTTGTATATTTCTTCATACTTACCATCCAGGAAAAAGAGTTACTGTATATATTTCTTCCGACTTATCGTAATTAAGTTCAAAAATCATGATGAATAATCTATTTTTAAAGCGTCCAGGTACTGGGCAGTCAATTTTAACCTCAAATCTAGAAAATCTACCTCTTGAGCCTTTTGGTAGAATATATTCTCCATCTAGCATCATTATAAATTTCTCGACATCACTGATAGTGAAATTCGTTCTTTTATTTTTGTTTAGACCTTTCGTTTTTGAGTTCAAACCATAATTAATATGGTCTATTTCAATAACGGCTTTCTTAATTAAACTACCATTAAGATTTAGCTGCCGCTTAAGGGTAATTTCTTTAATCTGTCCCCTGTCTATTCTAGGACTTACTTTCTTCACTATAATACCTCTATCGGAATAATCCAACATAAAGTTACAGAATTACGTAACTTTATGTTGGTTGTTTTTTAATTAATCTTATGTCCAATATACGCTATTTGAGCGTAAGTTGATCTCAAAACTAAACTTTCGTTGGATCTATAAATAATACTTATTTTATTTCATTGAGTCCAAGAAAAAACTGTCATTTTATTTTTAGTTCTTAACCCCACAGACTTATTTGATCTTATCTAGGATTGCTAGTTCTCAATAACTAGCCCCAAAAAACCACCGATCGGTGGTTTTGTAATTATAGTGAATGGCAAATAGCACTATGAGCAAAATAACTTTCCAGTTAAAAAATAGTTTGATAGCATCCTAGAGTGATTAAAGTTATGATTAGAATTTTTTTACTTCTTGTTTGTTTTTCTTATTATGCTATTGCGCATGGTGCTTGTGGTACATTGGATTCCGATATGGCTCGATGTGAATCGCAAATAAGATTGAATGTTCACTGTGCAGATTCTACTCATTCTAGTGATGGGGAGCAAGCTACTGCAACACTTCATGTTTGTGGATGCATAAGCATGATTGTACAAGTTTACAATCAGGTCCCAATTATCAGTGTTCCTAATGTAAGCTATGATAAATCTCGCTCGAACTGTTCAGCGAATGAAATTACTCAAAGAATTGAACGTCCTCCAATTGCTCATTGTTAGTGGTTCACAAAACTGCAAAAATCTAATCTAGACAGTTGTTAAACATAACTGAATCAAATTACGAATTAAAAAATAATTAAACAATATGCAACTAATTTAGCTATCGATCGACAAAATAAGTTTGGTCTATGTGTTAAGAAAAAGGATATGTTATGCAAGAGTCGAACAAAAAAATGTATTTGCTGCTGGCTCAATTTATTGTTTCACTGACCTCCATTTTTGGGAGCTTGTTTTTTAGTGAAATAATGAAATTTCCTCCATGTAATCTTTGTTGGTATCAAAGAATTTTTATCTATCCTGTGGCGTTGATTATTTTAACCGGTTTGTATTTGGGTTCAAAAGACATAAACAAATTTTTAGCACCATTTATTTCGATAGGTCTTTTGTTCTCTGTCTATCATAATTTAGTGTACTATAAAGTAATACAGGTTATTGTGCCATGTACGGAACTAGCTCCTTGTACAGCTCAACAACTGAATTATCTGGGATTTATCACGATTCCATTACTATCTCTATTCGCATTTTTAACACTTTTACTACTTAATCTTTTTACAAACAAAATGGATTCAAAAAAAGGAAATATATGAAGAACAAATTCTTTACTATTGCAATCGGAGTTATAGTTGTATTTTTAGCTGTATTTATTTATCTGAAGGATCGAATGAACCCAGGTGTGACTGCGGTGCAGAATTCAGTCAGCGCAGGACAGTCACCCATGCCGACTTTTTCTGTGGTTCCTATCAGTAGCGATATTTTAGTTAAACCACACTCACCAATTAAAGGGGCAAATTCTGCCAAAGTAACAGTTGTAGAGTTTTTAGACCCTGAATGTGAATCTTGTAGCGCTATGTATCCGATTGTAAAAAAGATCTTTGAGGAATATAAGACAGACATAAAGCTTGTAGTTAGGTATATGTCATATCATCAAAACTCGAGGTATGTGGCAAACATACTTGAAGGAGCACGCGCTGAAAATAAATATTGGGAGGCGCTTGAGCTGTTATTTAAAACACAGCATCAGTGGGCTGATCATCAAAATCCCAATCCTGATTTAATTCCAGAAATTCTTAAACCTTTGAGATTAAACCTGCAAAAAATTATTGCTGACGCAAAAGCAGGGAAATATGATCAGCAAATCATGGAGGATATGGCTGACGGGAAGAAAATTGGAGTCACAGGTACGCCGACATTTTATATCAATGGGCATCAGCTTGAAGAGCTTGGATACGAGCCGTTGAAGAATGCCATTGAATCAAAATTGAATAAAAAGTAAACTGTCTACTAAATAGTAGGTGTTTGATAATCAAGCAGGGGCCTGTCTTTCATTTGTCGATTTTCTAAATAGAGAAGAGCTCTATCGTTTGCTAATATAGTTTTGTGTATAGTTTAAATATTTCAAATAACTGCTTGGAAAAACAAAGTGTTTTTGAGATATTTAAACTAAATAACTAAATAACTAAATAACTAAATAACTAAATTCAATAAATTATAAAACTTAGGATTTAAAAACTAAGAATTGCAAGGATCTAATTCTTTACCAGCAACGAGGATAGAAATGAGTTCAGAAAAAACAAATATCGAGATCAATGTAAAAGAACATAAGACAGCTCCTACAGCGGACGTTAAAATCGAAAAAATGAATCTTGTTCGTGATTTACAAAATAATTATGAAAAAATGTGGGATCAGCCGGTGCGCTTATCAGGTTGGGTTCGTAAGATTCGTGTGTCGAAAGGTTTTGGATTTATTGAGTTAAATGATGGATCCAGCTTTAATGGACTGCAAGTGGTGTTCGAGCAAGCGCTTAATAATTTTGATGAGGTCTCGCGAAGTCCCTTGGCTACGTCGATGATTGTCAACGGAGTTATTGTTAAATCGCAAGGTCAAGAGCAAGCTTTTGAAGTCAAAGCCAGCTCTATTCAAATTGTCCAAAAAGCAGATTTAGATTATCCCTTACAAAACAAACGTCATACGTATGAGTATCTGCGTACGATCGCGCATTTACGTCCTCGTACGAATACGTTTTCTGCCGTATTTCGTGTGCGTTCGGTATTAGCTCATGCCATTCATGAGTTTTTTCAAAATCAAAACTTTGTCTATGTTCATACGCCAATCATTACGGGAAGTGATTGTGAAGGCGCAGGCGAGATGTTTCACGTGACAACGTTTAATCTAAAAAATCCTCCTAAAAAACCAGATGGCAGTGTGGATTTTTCACAAGATTTTTTTTCGAAGGAAACCAATTTAACCGTATCGGGACAATTAAATGTGGAAGCTTTTTGTCCAGCTTTTCGTAACGTGTACACATTCGGTCCCACCTTTCGCGCTGAAAATTCGAATACCTCTAGACATGCGGCAGAGTTTTGGATGATTGAACCCGAGATGGCTTTTGCGGATCTGAACGTCAATATGGATGTCGCTGAGGCTATGATTAAATACATCATCACCGAAGTGCGAAAAAAATGTCCTGATGAAATGAATTTCTTTAATTCATGGATCGAAAAAGGATTATTTGCAAAATTGGATAACGTTTTACAAAACAATTTTGCAAGGTGTTCTTATACCGAAGGTGTCGAGATACTTTTGAAATCCAACAAACAATTTGAACATCCCGTCAAGTGGGGGATTGATTTACAATCAGAGCACGAACGATATTTAGCTGAGGAGCATTTTAAGCGACCTGTCTTTTTAACAGATTATCCAAAGGACATTAAGGCTTTTTATATGAAGTTAAATTCAGATGGAAAAACAGTACGCGCGATGGATTTATTGGCTCCTGGAATTGGGGAAATCATCGGTGGAAGTCAACGTGAAGATCAGTTAGATAAATTGATCGAACGCATGCAAGCGATTCATTTAAATCCTGCGGATTATGCTTTTTATACTGATTTGCGCCGTTATGGAAGTTTTCCTCATGCAGGGTTTGGTTTGGGATTTGAACGCATGCTGATGTACATCACAGGAATGGGAAATATTCGAGACGTGATTCCATTTCCAAGAACTCCGCGCAACGCTGATTACTAGATACTAAAGCTATACTGACACTAACAATTAATTGTTGGAGTTGGTATTAGTACGAAATTTTGATAAAATCACAAAAAAGGCTTCGTAGTGAAATGCGCTACGAAGCCTTTTTTGTTATAAATTATTTAGTCGTAGTTTTTTCGGCTTCGATTCGTTATTTATTTGAGTTCGGTCAGCCATTATATGAATTACCGATGATTCACGATACGCATTTAGGTTTAGAACAAGATCCGAAGTCTTTTTATCGTATGGTCTGGGATCGAATCGCCTTAAAAGATGATTCCTATATTTCATCACAAATCACTCTGGCCGGCCCTACTTGGTACCCTCAACCAGCCGAAGCGTACAAATTTGGAGAACTCTACCCGAAAGCGCAACATTTGTTATTTGCTTTTGCTTACGGGCATGCTTTGGTTTACGAACGCTTGCTACAAAATCGAGGTCAAATTTCAAACACCAAAGAATTTGAAAAAAATCTTTTAGCGGATATTCGAAAGATCTTATTAAACCCTCCGACTGTGAAGGTGGACGAATCGGAAATAGCACCCAACTATGTTTTCACATTTCCTTTAATGGAATTTCGCTGCAGGTAAAGCCACGAAAATGAAAATAAATCCTTTGCTTAAGTCCACGATGCAAATTCTACTAAGTATTTTATTTAGTTGTTTCATTGTGGCTTGTAACTATTCTGTATTTAAAAGTCCTCATGGAAATGAGCCAAAAGATTCTGAATTATCCAATGACTCAAAACAAAATGGCCATGATAACGTAAAGGATCCCAATTCAGCTGATCCTTCGCAGGGGGCATCGCCCGCTCCAGGGGCGCCAACACCTGGTTCGCCAAATCCTGGTGATCCAGCCAGTGGCGACCCCAATGATTTACCACCAGAACAGCAAGTGATTCCGGTAGCGCCCACCTTTGAAGAAATCAACAAGTCCGTCTTTCAAAAAACCTGTATCAAATGTCATAACCCGACAGGTACGGGTAAGCGCGTACCGCTTGATCGTGAAGGATTATTAAATTCACCGTTAGAGTTAGTCATTCCTGGTAATGCAGATGAGTCCGGCTTGATTATTTCTTTGGAAAGAACAGATAAAAAAAGAATGCCGCCGATTAAAGATCGATACTACGCAATCAAGCCGGAAGTCATCGCCGTCATTCGACAGTGGATAGATCAAGGCGCTTTGTAAATTTAGTCAATGATATTGATTTACCTTTAGCCACATTCGTCGATTTGGTGGAATACTTGGTATTGGAATTGCTCTTAAGGTTATCGGCGTGGAAAAATCCAACCGATAACCATTTAAGGAGATCTATATGAAAAAACTAATCACAATTTTAAGCCTAGTGTCTACGATATCTACACTGGGTG
>JBPOJH010000034.1:0-14253 GCA_052033755.1 Bdellovibrionota bacterium
ATGAATTAAAAAAGCAAACTGTTGCCGTTGAAAAAGGGCAAGTGGTTTCACAAGACAATGGTCTTATTAAAAACTTTGCTCACCAGATCGCGTTTAATCTGATTCCGCAAATTGGATCTTTTAATGATGACGGCTTTTGTAGCGAAGAAGTAAAAATCATGAAGGAAACTCGTAAGATTTTGTCTTTACCCAAATTAAAGGTATCTGCATTTACCGTGCGTGTTCCAGTGTTAAATGCACATAGTGAAGTGGTCTGGGTGACGTTAAATAAAGAAATAACAAAAGAACAATTTACGAAATCACTTAAATCTGCAGACGGACTAATTGTCGAAGATGATGCTAAAAACTCTATTTATCCGATGCCATATCAGGTTTCAGGAACTGATCCAGTTTACGTGGGGCGAATCCATCGGGATGTTGAAGATTCCAAGTTGTGGATGATGTGGGTTGTTGCAGATAATATTCGTAAAGGGGCCGCATTAAACGGAATTCAAATTGCAGAAAAAATTTTTGCTCAACCTTAGGTTAGGTTTCTAAAAACTTCACGGATTTAATCAATTCTGAATATGAAAAAGTGTATACTTTTTCATATGTCTATTTCTTCGTTGTTCTTAAAAAATGTGTCTGTGGGTTGTTATCTTGATAGCAAGGCAATGATGGCTGAGCTAAAAACAGTTTTTGAAGCTCAAGGTTGTTCCTTTACCATATTTTCATCAATGGAAGAACTTATGTCAGCCAGAAATAAAAACCTAGGTGATGCATTTATTTTTTCTAAGGATTTATCAACGGATGAAACTTTGGATGAACTTCGCGTGATGTTAAAAGAAAATTTGAAGTCGAAATTAGTTGTTATGACGGATCAATTCGAATTGATTTATCACTCGGATTTAGTCAAGTTGCCGATTGTCTATTGTCCATTCGAAAACGCGAAAAATTTGTTACCCATTTTAGTCTTTCAATCCAGGGTAATGCCATCAGATTTTATAGTAAAATCAAATTTACAATATCTAATGTATGAAGTTGGCAAATGTAAACATGATATTGGTAATGCTACGATGATTATGGATTTAAAATTACAGCGATTAAAGCAAAAGCTGCCGCAATTGTTAGAGCATAAAGAGTTTGAAAGCATTGTAAATTTAATTCCTCGATTCAGCGGTATAATGGAAGAAATTAATATCGTTAGAGGGCATATAGAATTATGGCTAAAAGAAATAGATCCTGTACATACCTCACTATTTCTGCCGGAGAATATTGATAAAAACTAGCAGAGGTTAATATGTTTAAAAAGTTGTTTTCAGAAGAGTGGATGAATCTACCTTCGGATGTAAAAAGCAAAGAATTAAAATCTGAATATGGAACAAATGAATTATATTTTGTTCATTTAGATGATGATCAGGAAATTTTGGACTCGTTAAGTGATCTTTTTATCAATACTGGTTTTAAGATTTTTTCAACAACCGATGCCACTAAAGCCATAGAATTTATTGAGTCCAATCAAAATCAAATAGCTTTTGTTTTTGTTGATTTAAAAATGCCATCGATGTCAGGTTTAGAATTTCGAAAACTGATTTATGAAATTAACATGTCGTTACCTGTTGCGGTTTTATCTGGAAATGTTGATAAAGAATTAGCATTGAAGGGATTGGAATTAAAAATTAATATTTTCTTTGAAAAGACTTTAGGTTTGAATAATATTCTAAGCCTAATCTATTCCGACACAATTGTTAGATTGAATCAAATAAAGGATGATTTGGATCTATTGAATGGATTTGTGTCAGATGCAGAAATGCTGACAGAGCAAATCGAAGATGCTGTGTTAACTTTAGAAGAGCACCCTAGCGACCAAGAACTTATTGCAAAAATATTTGGAATGGTTCACACCATTAAGGGGTCCAGCGGATTTTTTTCTCCAAAAACGTTACATAAGTATGTGCATCGCTTTGAAGAAATATTAAAAAAAATTCAATCTAATGAAATTCAGGTAAATTCTAATACTGTGGCTGTGATTTTACAGGCTATTGATTGGATAAAGATATTTATCGATGAACTAAAATGTTCCAAATTTAAAAATTACGATTTTATTGAATTATTTGCTCCCTTCGAAAAACTTGAGCAAAGTGGTGGCAAGGTACAACTTGATGCGACTGAAAATACAGAGGATCATGGTCATAATCTTACGAAAGCTAATAAATCAAAAGATGAAGAGGTCATCAGGGTGCAAGTTTCAGTTCTTGATGAGTTTATTCAAACATCTGGAGAGATGACCGTCGTTAGAAATATGATCAATAAAGTAGTAAAAGGTATAGAGAAAACCTACTCAGGTGATAAAGATATTTTGCTATTAAGTGATTTATTAGAAGAGTTGCACAAAACCAATTTCTTACTTCAGAATCGAATTTCTGAATTAAGAAAAGTTCCTGCCAAAAATCTTGTGAAGCCACTACAAAGGGTTGTCAGAGATACAGCCAATAAATTAGGAAAGCAAGTGGAGTTTTTAACCGAAGGGGACGAATTGCGTATAGACACGTCTATATCGGAAACACTTTCAAATAGTCTCATTCACTTAATTCGTAATAGTTTAGATCACGGAATCGAATCACCAGATCAACGACTGACTTCCGGTAAAAGTAAAAAAGGAAAAATTAGTCTTTCATTCAGACAAATGGATGAACATGTTTTTGTAGAAATTCAAGATGATGGTAATGGTATTAACACTGTTTTTATTCGTAATAAACTGATGAATAATCCTAATTACTCACAATCAGAAGTTGTTAAAATGACTGATGATGAATTAATGATGCAAATATTTTCTGCTGGATTTAGCACGGCCACGCAAATTACAGACATATCAGGTCGAGGTGTAGGTATGAGCATGGTCAAAGACAGCGTTGAAGGTATTGGTGGAAGAATTTTAATTGATTCAAAGCTAGGGATTGGTACTAAATTTACTTTAAAAATACCAATTCCTAAAAGTGTGCTAATTATGAATAGTTTGTTTGTATCTGTTAGTGGTCATCGCGTGGGAATTCCACAAGAACGCATTCAAAAAGTTCTACAACTTGAAGGAGAAGCACTGCAAAGTTTTCGTGATTTAGAGGGGTCAATCAGTTTTGAATACAACTCAATTTTAGTTCCAGTTTTATTTTTAAGTCAGTTACTGGAAATATCAAATGATAAAACGATAAAGGATCCGACCTCTTTAATTTTAGTAAATACACAAAATGGTTATGTATACGGATTAATTGTTGACGAAGTTTTAGATGTTGAAGACACAGTTGTAAAAAACATATTAGAACAAGTGAATCCTAAAAATGCATACATCGGAGCCACCTTTTTAGGGGATGGACGTGTAGGGTTATTGGTTAACACGGATGGCTTAGCCGCTTTGGCTGATATTACAAGGTTTTCACAACGACAAGTTTTACAGTCGATAAAAACGATAAGTTCAGTAGACCCAATTAACGGATCGACGACTAAATTGATTACATTTTCATTGGGAGGCAGTGAAGTCTTTTCTGTAAAACAAAGCGAGGTATTTCGTGTGGAAGAAATTGCTGTCGATCAAATTCAATTCAATGGAACCGGTATGAGCATTCCTTATAGGTCATCGATATTGGAAATGTATTACTTAGATGAACTTATTGGTTTTAAGACCTCACAAGAACTTCGTTTAGCTTCAGTTAAACAATGTCTAGTATTTCAACTTGAAAAAGTTTTTGTAGGCATCTTTATCGAAAAAGTTTTAGACATTGTTGATAGCCAAAGCGATATCGTTCATATTCAATCAGCACTGAATGGAGTAGCTGGTTTATATATCTTAAACAAACAAACTATAACGTTAATTGATATGAAAGAAGTCTTTACTTTATTTTTTCAAAAAACACAGCGCGTTCCTGATGTGTCTGCTTAAAGTCCTCACTCAATCCAATCATACTTTCAGCAGATCCTAATATTAGGTATCCACCAATTGGCAAAAGCTGGCTTAGTTTTTTGATGACTGAAATTTTGTTTTCGACACTTTGATATATTAAAACATTTCGACAAAAGATAACATCGAAAGATCCTAAGGTTGGAAATGGTTCTAACAAGTTTAGTTTTCGAAATGATAATTTATTTCTTAGATGGGATTTTACTCTCCAATTGGAATCACCCTCTTTTTCAAAAAACGTAATTAAATTCTTAGCTGGCAAACCACGTTGGACATCAAGGTGGTTATACAATCCATCTTTTGATTTTTGCAAAACACGTTCTGAGATATCACTGACTAAAATTGAACAATCTGGGAATGAAGGGTTTTGCTCTTTAGCATTATAGAAACTCATTGTAATTGAATATGCTTCTTGACCTGTGCTACCAGCAGCTGACCAAATGTCTATAACTTTTTTATTAGGAAATTTTTTGATTAACTCGGGAACAATAAAATCAATGAGTGATTTGAAAATAGCTGAATCACGGTAAAAACTAGTCTCGTTGTTTGTAGCTAGGTCTAGAATCAGCTCTTTCATTCTGGGTTCTGTGCCAACAGAGACTTTTGACCATAGATCAGATATGGATGCAACACCCGTTTGAGTGCAAATGTCATTCAGTCGATGCTCTAACTGAAAGTAATTCGCCTCTTGATAGATGATGCCAATATTCTTTTCGATGAAATCGGCAAAGTTTTTTAAATATATTGCATGAGTACTCATATTTACCCCAAAACCATTTCTAGCTTTTCAAATATGATGTCTTGGGTGAATGGTTTCATGATATACTCTGCGACTCCCATACCCAACATTTGGGCCACATCCTCAGTGTTGTTTTTAGATGTAAGCATGATAACAGGAATGCGATTTTCTGTCTTTTTTAGCTCTTGAAATGTTTCTGGACCCGTTTTTACTGGCATTTCCCAATCTAAAAAAATAACATCAAAATTTTTATTACTTGCTATTATTTTTAAACCTTCTTCACCGTTGTAAGCTGAAGTTAAGGATTCTAATTTGGAATCAAGACATTGCTTTAAAAAAGCATGTACTGACTTTGAATCATCGATGCATAAAATTTTTAACTTCATACTAGTCCTTTCAAATCTTTAAAATGGTATCAAGATCTTGAGTAGTTTTATTTGTTAACGATAATAAAATCGGATCAGATTTTAATATTTCCTCTGATAATGATTTAATTATTTGGTTTTTCATATAAAATGAAGATTCGACAGCTTGTGCTAACAAACTGATGGCAGCACTGAAATTTTCACTTTTTGTTTTTACTTTTAAATGCTGTATGCAGGCTTCAATACGGTTTAAAAACTCACTCAGTTTGACAGCGGATGCCAGCTTAGCAGTACCTTTTAACAAGTGAAGTTTTGTTATCAATTCAGCAGCTGCTGCTTCATCAAGGGTACTTTCAAACGCTTGTAATAAATCTAAAATTTCTTGTTTACAAAATTCTTTCATCTGGTCTTTTAGTTCCTCGGCAAAACTAATATCTATACCTGCAGCTGATTTTTGAGTTAAATTGTTTTGTGTTGGTTGTATCAAATTTTCTTTTTCTTGAGCCTTAGCCTCTTGAACAACTTCTGCTAGTTGTGTTGTTTGCACGACTGGTGTTACGGGGCTATTTGCAATTGGTTCAGCTACTTTTTCTAATCTGGACAAAAAATCATCCAAAGATTTAGTCAATGTTTCTAAATCAGAAAAGCCCAAGTTAACAATGATTTGACCTATGGGCGGTCTATTTTTTGTGATATGTGAAAAGACGGTATTGTGTCTATCACTTGTCCACATGTTTAACTCTTTACAGGCTTGAATAAAATCTACACCTTTTTCAGTTTGCCATTTGAATATTTTAAGAAATTCAGTATTCGTGAATAAATGAAGATTGTTTGCAATCACAGGAATTGGCGCCGACAACTTCATCTGCTCGATCAAAGCAATTACCAGTTGTTCTTCGGTAATGATATTTTTTTCTATCAAGTATTCGCCAAAATACTTCATAAAGCGATCATCCTTTTTAAGTACGAAGCAATTAAATTAAGATCACCAATTTCATCGTATTCATCAGCAGCAAATATGGCACCTGGCATACCAAAAACGACGCAAGATTCTTGATTTTGTATTAAACATGCGCCACCTTTTTTACGAATTTCCTTGACGCCAACTAATCCATCTTCGCCCATGCCAGTTAAGACAATTGACAAAAGTTTGTTTCCATAAATTTTGGCTGCCGTTTCAAAAAGATAGTCAACTGCAGGCCGTACAGAATTTCTTTGTGGAGCCTGATGTAGTTTAACCTTTACACTTGCTCCATCTAACTCAAGGTCCATGTGAAAATCTCCGGGAGCTATATAGATTCGATTCGAAGTAACAATCTCTGTCGTTTTACCTTCCGCTGACGGAATACCGGAAATATCTCCCAGTCGCTTAGCAAGAGACGTGGTAAACACTGGTGGCATATGTTGAGTGACGAAAATGGGAACTTTAGTTGGTCCTTTTAATTGTGAAAATATAGCTTCTAGTGCGGCTGGTCCACCTGTTGAACAGCCAATTACGATCGCGGCTGGCTGAAAAGTCGCTAAAGTTTTTCTGACATTAATTTTGAATGAATTAATATTTGCAGCTGCTGGCGCGGGGGAGGTCGTATTTACTCGGGCCACTTTTTTTTCATCGATGGCTTTGAACTGTATAACTTTAGGCAGCAGAGTTTCTTTAACAGCATCTGCAGCTTTTTCAAAATTTAGATTATCACCAGAAGGTTTTGCACAAACCTCATCCGCGCCTTCTCTTAAAGCATCCAATGCAGAATCTGCTCCACGCTGTGTTTGTGAAGAAAAAATAATGACATGAACTTTAAAATTTTGTCGTCGAATTTCTTTCAGTGTTTCTATGCCATTTAGTCCTGGCATTTCCATATCTAAAGTAACTAAATCAACAGAAAGTTGATTTAGCTTTTCTAAAGCAATTTTTCCATTTGCTGCGGTACCAACAACTTCCACGCCTGGAATGTTTTCCAGGGCGTGGGTGATTTGCGTTCGAAATACAACAGAATCATCTACAATTAGTACGCGCATAGTGGTTTCTTTCTAAATATATTAAGCTTGAATGCTTTTTACAAGTTCCTTCAGTCTTTCTGCTAATACAGCTAATTCTTTTGCAGCATCTAAAGTCTGAGAGGCACCTGTTGAGCTTTGCTGAGCGGCCCCAGATACTTGTCTTACAACATCGGCGATGTTATCAACACCGCGGTTGGATTCTTTAACAACTCGAGCGACTTCATTTGTTGTGGCTGTTTGTTCTTCAATCGATGCCGCGATGGACATTGAGATACCATTTAGTTTTTCGATGACATTAGAAATACCACCGATTGCGTTTACGGCTTCTTTCGTATCGTTTTGAATAGAACCGATTTTGTTAGTGATTTCTTCAGTTGCTTTTGCAGTTTGTTTTGCAAGTTCTTTAACTTCATTCGCAACAACTGCAAATCCTTTACCTGCATCGCCAGCTCTAGCGGCTTCGATTGTAGCATTCAATGCCAATAAATTTGTTTGTTGTGCAATGGAACTAATAACTTTAATAACATTACCGATTTCTTGCGAACTGGCACCTAATGTTTGAATTGTGTTATTGGTTTCTTGAGCACGACGTAAAGTATCTTTTGAAATATTAGCAGCTTCTGCAGAGTTTCTTGCGATTTCTTTAATGGAAGCGACCATTTCTTCAGTATTAGTTGCTACAGTTTGAACTCCTTTAGAAACCTCTTCAGTATTAGCGGCTGCAGTTCCAGATTGCATAGAAGTCATTTCTGCATTTTTTGACATTTGCGTTGCTGTCGCTGACATTTCCGCAGCTGCGGCTGCTAACTGAGATGCTGTTTCTGATAAAGATTCCACCAAAGCCACTCTGGCAGTTACGATATCCCATGTAACCATCGGTCCAATATATTTTTTATTTGCATCATATATCGGTGACACTAACAAATCTAAAATTTCATTTCCTAATTTAATATTAGCTCGATGAGGAAGATTTTTCTCGCTAGATAATAGCTTTCTTTGTTGTTCTGGATGTTTATGAAAAATATCAATCGAATCGCCGACTAATTGATCAATAGGTTTAGGTAATAATTTTTCTAAACGTTTTAATGTTTCACGGCTTTTGGGGTTTAAATATTGCAATTTAAAATCTAAATCTGCATACATTAAATTGGTTTGAGCATTTTCCATCATGGATTGAATTCTTGCTAGGTTGGCTTGATCAATTAGACGTTGAGTGACAATTTCCCAAGTGACCATTGCGCCAATATACTGATTTTCTGAATCATAGATAGCGACCATATTTAAGTCTAGTTTTTCAGGTCCTAGTTGAATAACGGCTTGATGAGGCAAGTTTTTATCACTTGCTAATAGTCGTTGTTGCATGGCTGGATTTTTGTGAAATATATCGATATTTGAACCAATGATCTGTTCTACTTTCACAGGCAGTAAGTGTTCTAATCGCTTAAAAGTTGCTAAACTTTTTTTATTTACGAATTTTAATACAAGTGACCTATCACAATACATCACATTTAAGGGTGAATTATCTATTAACCCAATAACCTCTTCCATCGAGTTAAAGGCTACGTGTGATTTGTTGTTACCTTTGGTTTTTGATCGTGGGTTCAATTTTCTGACTGTCGCTTCCATTTTTTCTCCTTATGAATTAATTATTTTTGTAAAACATCTGTAATTTTTTTTATTTCTAGAATACTAAGCAAATCTCCAGGAGTCTTATAGACCCCAGACATAAATCTTTTTACTGACTCGGATACGGTATCAGGTGTTGGTTCAAATAAACCTTCATCTACTTCGATAACATCGCCTATTTCATCAACTACGAATGACAACAGCATGTCCTCACCACGGCAAACTACGTTCATGTTCTCTTCAGATTTTTCCTCTTCAGGAAGATCAAACAGATTTTTAAGAGCCACCGCCGTAGCAACTTGACCGCGTAAGTTAATTAAGCCTCTAACAAATTTCGGTGCTAATGGAACTTTTGTGGTAGGCAAGGCTTTGGTGACTTCTTGTACAGCCATCACATCTAAACCATATAATCGTCCACCGATATAGAATGTTGAAAATTGTTTAGTCATTATCCAACCTTTCTTATTGTCATCACCTGATTGATGCCGTGAAGAAGCTCTTCGCTTTTAAGTTTTTCCAAATACAAATTAAAGCCCACGGATTTTCCTTTTTCGATATCGGCTTCACGAAATCGGGTGGTCAGTGCAATCGTCGGTATTGTTTTAAATCGTTGATCAGATTTTATTTTTGAACATAAATCGAAGCCATTCATATTTGGCATCTCAATATCAGTCAAAACAAGGTCAAATTCACTTGGCTTTGAGGATAAAACTCTCCATGCTTCTTCACCATCGGGTGCATGGGTAACTTTAGAGCCATGAGTTTCCAGCAAAGCTTTGACTCTTTTTACGAAAAATGTGGTGTCTTCAGCAAACAAGATTCGCAGACCGGAGGGGATTGATAAATCTGGTTTAGTCGCTTGTTGATCCACTTGGTTTTCACTTGACGTCTTAACCAATTTTGATTCTGATTTAGTGATTAGTGAAGATTCGGAATTGGACTTAGCTGGTTTTACTAGTTTATCTACCAACGTAGATACGTCGACTACAGTCACAATGTTATTCTCTGAAATTATTGTACCAAGTATCCCGTGCGAATTTTTTAATGGATCTTTGATTTCGGTTGTCGTCGTCGCGATGTCATATATTTCGTTGGCTTCTAATCCAATAAATTGTCCTCTTTTTTCGTAAACGATCACCGGAACTTTGTATTCATCTGTATTTGAATCGACAAGATTTTGGTTTGATGTATTTTCGTTCGTAGCTGAAAAATTTAAAAGACTATTTAAAGAAATCAAAGGTAAAATAGAATCGCGATACTGAATAATTCGTTGCTGTCCTGAAAACTCGACTTGATTTGGCGAAAACTCCTCTAGGCGGTGAACCAGCGCAAGAGGCATGGCATAGATTCCAGGAGCATTTAGTTTAAAAAATAAAAACTCTTGAATTTCACTCTTGTTAGCTTTCGAGGTAATACTGGAATCAATTTTAATATCTTTTCTATTTGAATTTTTATTTAACTGACAAAGCTGTGCAATACCAGCTACATCTAAAATCATCGAAATAGAGCCATCACCCATGATTGTAGATCCAGCATAAGCAGTTAATTTTTTTATAAAATTTGGAATTGGCTTTACTACAATGTCTGCAGTATCTGTTATTTCATCAACAACTAAACCGAATACATCACCTTCATTATTTAGAACAACAATGTTAGTTGAATCATTATTAGTTACAGCTTCATTTAATTGAAGAGTTTTATCTAAGTGGATAAGTGGAAGCAATTGACCTCGTAATCGAAATACGGGTTTTCCCTGCAACTCTTCAATTTCTTTATCAGAGTCTTTTTCAAGTCGAACCAATTCGACAAGTTTAACTTGAGGTATTGCAAATTGTTCTCCACTTGCTTTGACTATTAAGGCGGGTACGATTGCTAACGTCAATGGAATTTTCAATCGAATTGTCATACCCTTGCCGGTCTCGCTATGTATTTCTACATTGCCGCCGACCTTTTCAATATTTGTGCGGACGACATCCATGCCCACGCCTCTACCTGAGATAGAGCTAACTTGATCCGCCGTAGAAAAGCCCGGTGCAAAAATAAGTAGTCCAATGTCTTTTTCATGCATGACCTTAGCTGCATCAGAAGTAATAATGTTTTTTTCAATGGCTTTATTTAAAATCTTTTCGTAGTTTAAACCACGTCCATTGTCGATTATTTCAACGATGACTTGTCCACCTTCATGAAATGATTTTACAAGAATAGTTCCATTTTCAGTTTTTCCTTTGGCTGTTCTTTCAGAAGGTGTTTCGATTCCGTGATCACAGCAATTTCGAATGATATGAGTCAAGGGGTCTTTAATTGATTCCAAAAGACTTTTATCTAACTCGGTGTCTGCACCTTGAACGGCAAAGTCTATTTGTTTATTTAAGTCTCTAGAGATATCACGTACGACACGTTGAAACTTGCCAAGAATACTACCAATTGGTTGCATTCTAGTTTTCATGACTTCGCCTTGTAGATCGCTTGTTAGTACATCCAAACGTTGTGATAAATTAACCAGTCCGAATTCGTTTGAGTTTTTAGCATATTGTAAAACCTGATTTCGCACTAAGACCATCTCGCCGACCAAATTCATAAGTCTATCTAGTAAAGATACTTGAACGCGTATAGACGAGTTAGGATCATTTGCTGTATTGTGAGAATCGTCGGTGGTTGCTTCTTTTTTCATTTTTGTTGGCTCACTTGGTGATGTCATAACTGGCTGTTGTGTAGCTGATGTTGTCGATTTAGATTGATGTAGGCCAATTGGAATATTGACTACGTTATTGGAATTGACGGCAGCATCTATGCTTGCTGAACTACTTATTTTGTTATCACCTTTAGAGGAAATATTTGGCTTTATTTCTTCACTTAAACTGAATTGTTCAACATTTTGATTTACATCTGTGGCCATATTCAAAACATGCGTTTGTATTGGTGAAATATCTGCAGAAAAATTATTTGTTGCAGCTTCCATTAACCTAGGAATTAATACTTGTATTTCGTCGTCGAAAGTGTCGCTTTCTCCGTTTGTAATACCAGGTGATTTGAATATTTTATCAATTAAATCAACAGACTTAAAAATTAAATCAAACAAATTTTGTGAAATTGCAATTTTGTGTCTTCGCACTGGATCTAAACTGGCTTCGATTGTATGTGCTATTTGACCTACTTTTTTAAAACCAAATAGTTGTGAGGAACCTTTTAGAGTATGAATATCACGGTACAAAGAATCAATGACCTTTGGATCAGATTGATCTTTTTCCAACTGACTGAAAGAGATATTAATTCTTTGTAAGACATCTTCCACTTCAGAAAAAAATTCCTGCATTGCAGATGACATTTTATTATCCATCATTTTAAATCCTTGCTTACTGATATTAGTATATCGTGTGTTTTTGCATCTTGATAAGACTAGTATTGGTAAGTTAACATAAAATTTATTTGTTATTTGAAAAACTTGACCTAAGACTAAGGGACAAATTGTATCAATATGGTTACAATGATAGAAATTTATTAAAGGAAATCAGATGTTAAAATACCGCATTGCAAACGCCAAAATTAAATATTATGTACTGACTTCATTTCTAATTTTTTCTTTGGTATGGAGTCTAGCTACTCCCTATATGGCGTTAGCTACTTTTAGTTATACTTGCATGATTTTCGGAATATTTTTTGTACATGACAGAAAAATGCATCGGGCAGTTATGACATCTGTGATTGGTATGGATATTACATTAGTCCTGTTTTTAGAAGTCACTCGTCAAGCCATCAAGACTGCGATGGGAAATAGTCTTAACCTATTTCAAATAGGACACATATTTTTTTCCACCCTTGCTATAGTTCTTTATTTGGCAACTGCATATTTTGGAATGCAAGCCTATGCAAAACACACTTCGGGTGACGCTCACAAAAAACTTGGTTGGTGCGCTTTTGCAGCAAGAACAATTGGATTCGTCTTGATGTTTTCATTACTTGAAAAAATTAATAAGTAATTTTACTCAATCCAACATCGATACTCGTTAGTGTTCTCATAAATGTGAAATACTGTTTGAGCAGCATAATTAGAAGAAATTACTTCATGTTTAATTTTATTAATATCCAACTGCTCTAGTTTGCTTCTATGCTCAGAAGGAATTAAATCTTCAATATCTTCAATAGCGCGACATGGAAATTGAAATCGGCAAACTTCCGTGCCGCTTTTTTTGATGTTGATAAATAAACTGCGTGGGCTGATGATAGTTTTATCATTCAAATTGACGAATGAATTTAACGTAGTGATTTCACAAATATCACTAATGAGTGGTCTTAGTGACTTAGTATATTGCAGTTGCTTTATAGCAAAGAAAAACCCTGATAACGATTTTAAAAATAACATAAACCACGGAGGACCGGCATTTCTAAAAAACCATTTGCGTGATCCCAGTAAGTCATCCAGTGACTTGGATAATGACGGATCAGTTGGATTTGATTCATTTATAAAACGAGTAAATAGCTCTTTCGCTAAATAAGGAAATTCATCTGATATTTTTTCTATTAATTCACTCTTAAAACCCAACTGAATAAAATCATTTTTGACGTCATAGTCGTTTTTTAAAAACTTAGTCAGTATTTCTTTTAATTTTTGTGATTCATTTTCTGTAAATTGAATAATAGAACCAAAGTCGTAAAGAATTACTTTTTTACTTTGTAAGTTATAAGCCCAATTGCCCGGGTGAAAATCAGCATGCATGCAGTGATATGAAAAAATTGGCTTTAACAAAGCCTGCAATAAAGTTGGAATTATTTGATCAGCCAATTCAGGATTGATTGCTGGAATTGATGCTCCCGGCGCCCATTCTTGTACTAGATTTTTGCTGCCTGTAAAATCTTTATAGATTTTTGGGACATAAATATTATCTAACTGAGCAAATATATTTCGAAAATATATTTGCTGATGTGATTCCAGCAAATAATTGCATTCACTTTTTATTTGTGCATTTAAATACGACTTATATTCGCTGACATTAAAAGAATAATTTTTCGCAGGGCTATAGTCTGCAAAAATCTTTAATAAAAGGTCTAAATTTTTTAACATATGTTTTTCGACGTCTGGGTATTGGATTTTAATTGCAACCAATTCTCCAGTAATAAATTTGGCTCTATGAACTTGTCCGACAGAGGCAGAAATACCAATTTCATTTATTTCATCTATTTGTTCTAACAGATGAGGTGCATTTTTTTCCATGATTTGCAAAACATCATCCAGAGCAAGTATTTGCTCAATCTGGTTGGGTGGCACTCCCATGCGCATTGCCAAGGTCTGTCGTGCTTTTGCAGTCAAGCCAATGCTAGATTCTAATGATTGTAACAAGTATTTTTTAGCTGCATTTTTGCTAACAATAGAAATCAAAGCAGCTTTTGTAAGCTTTCCGATTGCAGGCATACGGGTATTCTTATTTTTTTAATCTAGTGGCAATCTCGCCGTATTTTTTGTCTATACCTGCGATATGAGCACGTAGCCATAAATTTAAAAAATCAAAAAATTCTTTATTTACGGTACCGGGTCCTTGATCAAACTGTTCCTTAAAGGCGACTAGTTTTTTTAATAAATCCGCATGGATAACCTTATG
>JBPOJH010000018.1:0-31859 GCA_052033755.1 Bdellovibrionota bacterium
ATAATTTGGATTGGATGAAACAGAGCTTTTGTGTTGATAACCAAGATTTTGAAAAATTGAATTCATCGATTGAAATAAATTCTGTAGTCGATCAGTTAGAAAATTCTATAAAAAAACTGATGTTGCAGGCTAAAAATAACGGCACACAAATCGTGATTTTATATGTACCATTTTTATCTTGTACAGACGATAAAGGGATGAAAGATTTTAACCTTGCGAATCTGCGAAGATGGAACGCGCTGGGGTTAGCCGTTTGTGAAGTTTCATTGAGTGATAAAATACGTCAACTGATTTTACAGTATGGGATGCGATCGGTAGCTCAACGAGCTGTCAATGATTTCATGGTGGTGAATGCCTATCACTGTATTTCCAGAGCGGGGATTTAGCGCATGATTTCATTGGGATTAACCTATTTCGGAGATCGAAATTATATCGATATTGCTCAAATTGGATATCGGTGTTTGTATCCATTTTTTCAAGAAGATTATTTAAATTGTAAGGATTTTTATCTTCGCATTCACAAGGCAGTTACTCCATATTCGGTTTTAATAGAAAAATCAGAATTTGAGTCAAAATATAAAAATAAATATGAGATTGCGGCAAAAATAAATTTTAAAAAACCAAATGAGCAACTTTTTTATGGATATGTCTGCAATCCTATCGAAAATATGGGTTCTCAAAATTTGCTAGTTCATCTTCCACGTATAAAAGAGCCAATTTATACAGAAGGACAACATTATGAATTGCTAAGTAACGAAGTGCGGATTTTGGCACCAATTCAAACAGAGTGGCCGGTGTTTTTCGCATTGATGTTGTTGGGTCGTTTTAGTGGCCAGCACTTTTATGGATCCACAAAGCCCATGGGAGTATCATTTGATTCTAAGTATTTTCCTAAGACTAATGAATTAACAAAAATGCGAGCAATACCACTTCATGCTCCAATCCATAATTTAGCACGAATTGCAATTTGCGTAGATGACAATATGGTTGGAACAAGTTTAGTTAGAATTTAGTAGGTATAGGCGCTTATTAGTTCGTGCGAATCAAGTTTATATTATAAATTTTTTTAATCAGATATTTAAATATCTGATTGGCAAAACTGTATTGAAATTTCTTTACTAGAATTGTTTTGCAGTATTGCATCAACCTCAAGATCTATAAAGATATCTCCTTCAAGACATGAGTTACGAATTTCTGTGGCTGCCTTTTGTATGTTATTGAAAACTTGTGTAGCTTGAGCCGAGGTCAGCAAAGCTTCGGTCATTAAAAATGAGATCAACTTGGACTTATCAATTTTAGCCAGCTTTTGAAGTTGGAAATATGTCGATGGTGAAAAATGTTTAATGGTTGCCAAACGATTCCAATTCTTAATGTTTTTTTCTATACTGGGTTTGTAATTTAATAAACCAGCATCATTGTCTTGAATCGATAAGCGGGTGATTTTTAGTGGCTCGACAAACTTTTGTCCTTCATTTGCTGCTTTCTCTTTAAGTTTTTCGTATTTTTTTTGTGATAGGTATTCTTCCCCATTCCAATAAACGAAATATTGATCAATATTACCACCCGAGTAACGATCCATTTGTTCTAATAAGGTGTCTAACAAAACCATATCAGCAAAATCAGTAGCTAAAAGAATTTCTTTACGTCGAATGGATTCAGTGTCTGCCGTAACAAATTGTTCTTGCATCGGTTCAGCAGTGACAGTTTTTTTGTAAAAATTAGTTTCCATGATTTTAGCCATTTCATCTAATTTTGAAGCCCAGTCTGTACCGCCACCTTTCAGCAAAACCCCGTAGATTTGTTTTTTATCAACTGTATATAATCCACTGTCATTTCTGGGGCCATTATGAAGTTTATCAAAACCGTCCCAACCTAAGGTGGTCCCTTTACTTTTTTTAGGAATACTATTGAATATAGAAACTAGTTCATGATGCTTTTCTACCTCCATGGTGCGAATGACAGCAACTGGTACTTTCAGAATGTTTCCAAGGGCTCTGGATAGGTGATAGTAAGCCAGTGGCGCACTGATATTTTTGGGAGTCAGTGGATTTTTAGATTCATTTTGTTTGTATTTAGAAAATCGTTCAGGAAAGGTGATGTCTGCACCGGAACGTTTAGGTTCTTTTTGGCCTAAGTTATAACAAGATTCTGCATTTTGAAATTTATTTTTTCCATTATTAGTATCAACTAATTCCGTAGGACGAATTTCGTAGACATGTGTCGCTGCCGAGGTGGAAGAAAATTTCGGACAAATCACACTTGTGTTTGCGTGAAAATCTAACGAACACAGTTTTTCTTCTTTTTCAAAATCTTCTTTCGAATATGTTTCATTAGTTGTGAATTGATCATCAGTTAATTCCAAATGTTTTGGTAGAACGCAGACTTCCGAATTGTTAGCTGTGGTTGTGAAAAATTTCTTTTCTTTGCCGATATCGGAACTTGGATCAAAAAAGCCCATGGACGTTGATGAAAAAGCCAAAACTAAAGTGGGAATTAAAATATTTTTATTCATAATGGGCTTACTTATATATGATTAAAACAGTTTTTCATAGATGTTATGATTTTTTACAAAGTGACGTTTCAGGCCCTGTTGATCGGTGGTCCAGTTCAGGGATTGAATTCGATGTATTGAATGGAACGGGCGTTTTGGAACACTTTTTAATCGGTCCTAAGTCTAACTTAGCAATTTAAATTCAATATAAATCAGCTGACGTCGAGACCAGCACTTGGTCGGATGGTGTGGGTCTTCAACTCTATGTACAGTAAAAATATGCAGCAGAATCAAGTTTTATATATTTTTTACGTCGTTTTTTTCTCATCGTTATGTTCGGCATCGCCAATTAAAATTGGTGTGTTTGGTGATATTAATGGAACCGAATGCCAAACAAAATATCCCAGTAATTCTATAGCTGCATTTAATAATATGCTGGCTAAAAATAAATTGGATCATGTTATTTCTACGGGGGATTCGGTCCACGGTGAATGTCTAAGTTATTCGGGATCAACGCCCTATAAGAATGTTGTTCAAAGCATGTGGGCGGAATATGATAAAAACTTTCTATCTTCAGCTTTACGAAGTGCAAATTTGGGATTGGTGTTGTCACCTGGGAATCATGATGCTCCGTTTGTAACAGCGAACAGTCGCGCAACATTTAAAACAGAAGATGCCGGCTTTAAACAGTTTTGGTTAGATAATCGTTCGCGATTGCTAGTGCATGCGATCGAGTTAGAAAATATCAAGGACAACTATCCCTATTATTGGGCCTATGAATACGACAAGGTTTTATTCATAGTTTTGCAAAGTACGACAACAAGTTCTTTGGCGAATGGAGTTCAGCAAAAAAAATGGTTACAAAGTTTGTTCAACTCGCAAATAGGAAAAGAGGCACGGGCTAAAATTGTTTTTGGTCACATACCTGCCTATCCTGTTTTAGATCCTAGTGTCGGCAGTAAATATTCAGAAGTGTTATCGAAGGAACAAGTTGGAAAATCGACATCCGCATTGATGGATTTATTACTTGATAATAATGTGGATTTGATGATGGTCGGACATTCGCATGCGCCATATCCTGGAGAGCTTGTCAGAAAAACAGATGGCAAGAAAATAACGATATTATCTATGCCTTGTACACATGCTCCTCGAAAATTGTTTGGTAAAAGTGAATTAGCCAATCGAGGTTTTGCATATGTGGAAATCAGTGACGATTCTAAAATTACGATGAACATTCGCGATTGGAAAAGTGGAGATCTGATTCCATACGGTTATTACCCCTTGACGATTCCGTTGAAGGATGCGGCGATCGAGTATAAGAAAATCACAGCGGAACGTTATCGTTAAACAAAATTTCATTGGCACGCTACTTGTAGTTTTTTTACTCTAGATGATGGCATTTCTTTCTAATGGAATTAAATGCGGAATCAAGGGTTATGACTATCAAAGTTTTATACACAAGAACGCCATATTGGCTCATTGTGGAAAAGGAGTCGTCGATGAAAATTCAAAGCTTGCTGACTATCACCTTGATGGCGAATGCGCTATTTTATTTTAAAGCTCAGGCTGTGATTGAAGTCACCAATCAAGCTCAAGACGGTCGAATCGATTCCAAGAACATGTATTTTTATCAAGTTGATTCGGCAAATAATAAGACTCCTAGAAAATTGATTCGTAAAATTACAAAACCCTCACCTGCAGACACTACGTCCAACTTGAGAGGTTATCCGAATTCTAATGAGGGGACGGGTTTCTATGGCTCTTCCATGGGTTTAATGAGTGGAGCTGGTGTGACCAATAACGGAAGAGGACCAGAGCACGATCCATCCTCTTATCGAGCAGCATTACCTAACTTAAATTTGTTAAAAAGTTTAATTACGCCCACCACGCAATTAAATGGTGCTAACGCATCGGTAGCTAGTGGGGCTTTGTTGTCGAATAATGGCTTAAATTCAACATCCAAATCCAGTAAGAAAAAAAATTTAGAGTACATGTATAAACTTAAGACGGACTTGTACTGCCCCACTCGTAGTACAAACTATGCTTATAAAGAGGGTTTATTCCAAGGTATCACTGAACGCGAATTAAAGGATTTTCCGGATTTTGATAAGAAGCATTTAAAGTATTTTGGGTACTACGCTTCAGCGATGGAAGGTGCAGGGCCGGGCGATTACATCACAGAAACTCATCAAAAGATGAACGCTAATATTACGATGATTGCTAGTAATAATTTAGAGTACATCAAAGCGAAATTGATTTTAGCCAAAAGTCTTAAAATGAAAGTGATTTTATCGAATCAATATTTTTTGTTAGATGAAAAATACAATGTTCGTAATGATTTGACAGAGTGGGGTAAGTTGTCGAATCTAATTCAAGAGTACATTGTAGGAGATGATCCAACGATCGTGGCCTTTTACCCAATGGATGAGCCATATTCCAATGCCGATTATCGCGGAGTCGATAATCAATTCATGAAAAATAGTTTGGAAAAAGCAGGCGACATCATGAAATCGTATTTTCCAAAAACTCCTTTGGCTGTGATTTTTGCAGCATCGGAAATTTACAAAGGTGATTTTTCTTTGCCTCGAAATTATGATTGGTTTTCATTTGACTTGTATGGTTGCTGGTCATCGGGTCAGTGCAAGTATGGAATCAAAGAAACATATGAAGTGCTTGGTGATAAGGTGGCACAGCTTTCTGATGCGGAATCGCAGAAAAAACTTTTTGTTGTCGCAGATTCTTACTCGGCATCAAACAGACCAGATGTATATGTTCAAGAGGGCGTTAAAGAAAGAGCGATTCATTATTTCCGTTTAGCACAAAGTAACGAGTGTTTTGTAATGTACATGCCGTTTATTTATCAAAGTTTTCCGGATGGTGGTGGTTTTATTTCTGGATCGAACAATATGCCACGAGTGGCAGAAGAATATACCAAGCAAGGACGATATTGGTTAAAGAATTTAACTGGCGAACTGGATATTTTTGAAAAAACTGCGGCCGACATTGAAGCGCAAAAAGCTGAATCTGAATCTGATTCTAATGCAGTTACAGATAAAGGGACTGTCACTGATGGCAATAATGCCGGTAATGGTAACGATATTGGTAATGCTGGTAAAAGTAGTGCGAAGTAAAGGCCGACATAAAATTTAGGAATGCTTTCAGTTGTTAAAAACAAGTAATGACAAATTGTTTATGATCTAGATATGATGTAGGCTCAATCGTAGATTTTTATTTATCGTTTAGGGAATTAACAACAGGAGTATACAACATGGATTTAGATATTTTAAAACAAGCCGACGATGTCACTTTGCAATTAGAAATTGCCAAGCGGAATTTAGAGCTAGCGAAGCAGAAATTAGAGACGGCTAAGCAGCGTTACGACGAAGTTTTCTCTAGATGTGATGAAGCTGGGATACCCAAGGCTAAATTAAAGAAATTAACTGAAGAGCGAGTCAATGCTTTGTTCGAAACTGGGGTCGTGCAAATGGAAAAAATAGAATCAGCTCCGATGGTTGCAAAAGTTGATAAAAATAAAAAATCAAAAAAGAAAGATAATGAAGATCGAACCCTAAATGAAGATCGAGTGATGTCGCAGGATGAACTTGCATCTGATTTTGAGGAAGCCGTCGAGATCACTTTGTAGGGTAGATGTGTCGAACTTTTTACAAGTGACGGCGAGCGCCCGTTGTAAATGTAGATTGTTTAGATAGCCGCTGATTAAACTCTTATTCACAAGCAAAAATTATTAATATTTTGTAAATTCATGGCACTGATGTTGAACAGCTAGAAAGTATGGCTAGTTGTCGTGGTTTAATTCTGATATTGGTAGCTGTGTTGATATTTGCACATGAAGTGGTGGCGCAGGTTGCTTTGCCTGCAGATCAAGGTGCCGCTCAGGCCTCCTCTGCAGAGGACTGGAAAAATCGAGTCACCTATAAGCAATTTGAAACTTTACTAATGCATAAAGTTTCGCAGGTATCCCCTTTATCCGATGTATGGTCTATGCCTAACATAGCCGGAGTTCCTTCCGCTCAGGCCGCAATGTGGGGTGCTGGGCGATTTCGTGGGCTTTTACGTTGGCTTGATGAACAGCTTCGAATTCATTCCTATGAAACTGTTATGCATCTTCGTCCACCTTCGGTTTATCGCTTGAACCCTACAGTCATCGAAACAGATTTAGATTTATTTGTTGCTAATAATGACGTGGCGGAAGAGCTTCGGGGAATTGGATTCGAACGATGGGATCTACTGACACAAGCCGATCGCAAGGAATCTATTTTACTGGGTGGGTCACCCATAGAAAAAGTAGCGATATCTCCCCATCAAATATCAGACCCCTTTGGAGCACTTAAGGATTTCTATGAGGGACGGTTGCGGTTTGTTGTTGGGGACTTGACTTTAAGTTCTCAATTTTTAAATGGAAAAGAAATTAAATTTACAAATCGAAACCATTTGCAACTGATTCTGCGGGCTATTCGTCACAGCTATGATATTCCTCGCATGAAAATTGATGAGTCAACTTGGGTTTTATTTCGTAAATTACTTTCGCCCCAGAATAACCAACGAAATCAGTCTCCGATTGAAAAAATGGATGCTCACACAAAGCGACAATTGGAAAAATTGGCTTCAGTCATAAGTAATGATCAAGCTTTTGCAAAAGTCTTAGCTAAGCTTGATATACTGGATCGACTAGCAGAGTTAAAGACCGTGATCCACTATTTTGATACAAAAAAAAGAGTGGTTTTAGGTATTCCATTTAAAAATCTACAAAAGTCTTACACAGAGTCTGCAAATCGCTGCGAAAATATTTTCCGTCGCTACTGATTTTGTAATAATTTATTTTTTTAGCAAGCTATCGATTTCGGTTTTGCTAAGCATACCGATATCACAAAAACTACTATCATAGGCGTCAGCGACTTCGGCAGCGGTGACTTTGACTGAAGTCACTTTATTATTTTTTCTAGTCACGCTGTAATTAACATTAATGTAGGTGTTCATCTCATTAGCTTTATCAAAGCGAGTATCATAGTTAATCATATAAGTAGCTTGATATTTTACTTTAGTATTATTTGAAAAATTATCTTCAAAAATTACATTGGCTTTGGGTTGTTTGTATCGAACAGCCCAATTCATAGCACCTTGGCACTTTGTTTTAAAAATTTGATTAACTAGTTTTTGAATCGCTTGTGGAGTTTTCGAAGCTTGCGGCCAAGCCACTTCGATAGTCGGTAATTCGGCATGTACAGATGGGACGAAGGCTAATAATAAAAGCGCGATAATATTTTTTTTCATTTTTATCTCCATTTGTTATTTCTTTAGACTATCAAGAAACTGTTAATTGAAAAGATGTATGACCTGAAAACATCTAGAAGTTTATCACTTTTTGAACTCATGCAGAAGATGTTATTATTCTGACGATCCAGCATTTTTTACAAATGATCATCCCTGCAAGGATCTGCGATATGTGGATCAAGCTATGATGAATAGACTAATACTACAGGTAAAAAACATTATTTTCCAGAAGCATATGGAAAAGACACATCGGTTGTTCGAATAAAAATGGAGGCCCAGTGGCCGTCTGTTAATTGATCTTCAAGCAGAAAATAAGTATTCCAATTTAGTGCGGTTGAATAATCAGTTGGAAATTTCTTTCCATATCTGGCGGAGCAACTTTCGGCTTCGGCGCCTTGGCAATTCCAAGAGTTAACCGTTTCATACCGAACCAAAATATTTAAAATAGGAATTTCTAAAGGTGGATTTTCCATTAAATCCGTGGCCATGGATTTCAATTCATAAGTCATTGGCCGATAGTTTTTATCCCAGTGAGTACCAATCGCTGCCGAACTGTGGATATTGCCAGCTAGAACAAAAGTTCGGTCGTAACTGATTCGTTGTGTGTTGATGAATGCGGCCATCGCTGTATCTCGATCTTGGCCAGTCATCACGTCAGAACCTGTCGGGTCCATGCATAAGACAGTCACATTGGGCATTTTTGCAAGGTCTTTTAATAAATTGACCATGGCTAGGCTACTTCTTCCATCTTGGTAATTGCGATTGAAAAATGTATCTTGTCTTAAGAAGGATTCGTCACCTGTTTGCAAAAACCTATCAATGGAGTTTTGTGATGATTGAAAGATTTCAAGTATCACCAATGTTTTAGATTTATCGTCGGCGACGGAACGAACCATATTCGAAAATAGAGCGGGCACTTGTTTTGTGCCGTGAACTTCTCCTAAGATTATTATTTTTATATTCTTCAAATAGTCAGTCAGTCCTTTCGGAAATAAGTTATCTAATTCAAGTGGAATCGCGGATGATCTTATTCTGTCAATTGTTCCATTTTTTTGCCATCCGCTTACTTGAGCGGCTGGCGCATTTTTGAGTCTAGCGGAAGGTAAGCAAGTCAATGCGAATGAAAGAGTAGTTAATACTATCAGCCAGTGTGTGGGCGATATAAATCTGAATTGCATTCTGCCTCCAAAAATGTATTTTTACTTAGAATAAATTTATAACGACACCTTTGCTGATTGCAACTTGAGTTTATTTTTTTTGCGCTAGAAGAGCTCCGGATCTGGATTGACGTTTAAATTTCTTAACGCACATTTTCTTTGATCGGTGGTTGAGCTCGACTTAATATCTCAGTATACTATTTTGGTATGCAAGACTGCCAATCCTGAACGTATGATTAGATATAATGGAGTTTAAAAATGACTGCTCGGCGAATCGTTTTTTTTGATGGCTATTGCGGAATATGCAATGCATTTGTGGATTGGCTGATGCGAATCGATAAAACCGGCGAACTGAAATTCGCGTCCCTGCAAGGTGAAACAGCCACAAAAACTTTCGCAACAGCACTCGCTAAAGCAGAACAAGCACCACTAACCAAGACGACGACGGTCATCTATCTAAGCAACGGCGAAAAGTATTACCAATCCAGCGCCGTGCTTCGCATTTTAATGGATATTGGCGGAGTGTGGAAGCTGGCTGGAATTTTTTATCTTGTCCCCAAATGCATTCGAGATTTCATTTACAGAATTATTGCAAACAACCGCTATCGTTTTATCAAGCCACGAAAAACCTGTAGAGTTCCAACCCCCAGCGAACAAGATCGACTGCTTCGATAGCTGGAGCTTAAATACCAAGGTTGTTGACCGATCTAAAAATACGATTAAGCTCATTGGTTACCACCAATTGGAAATTGAAGTCGTTCTTGTTCTGTATAAGAGACTTCGATTTCGTGCCCCGAAGGATCGTGAATATACCAAGATTTTGAAAAGGCATATTCGATTTGACCTATTGAAAAAGGGGATGGTTTGGCACATAGCTTGTAAGAATTAACTATTGGCGATGAAGCGTTTTATTAGAATCACTTTAGATGTATTTTAGGCTGGATTGAAAGGTGATTTTTATCAAAGCGTTTAATAGTTAAACAAACAAACTTTTTTTGAAAGGAAAGTTATGAAAATACAAGTTCTTGCATTTTTAACGATGGCTCTGCGGCCTCAACTTCATTGGCGCAATCTTCATCGACAACGATATTGTCACAGCAAGATGATGGCTTTTCCAGTAAAGGTTTTAGGGTATCTCTTATAAGGCCAACACTGGATATGAAGGCAAGTTTGAAGTATAAGGGTTATGCTTTTCCTGATAGCACGGCAAAATTTGACTCAGTTTTTGGAGTTGCTGTAGGGTATGCTTCGCTACCAGTGCAGGAGTTAGGTTTCACTACGAACCTAGCTTATATGGAAGCAAGAAAAGACCGATCTGCTAATATTGCTCGAGCAGATGGTAACTTGGGTTATGCCTTTAATAATAACGTCAATTTAAAAGGTGGTTTAAATATTCTTAAATTTACAAGCGGAACTGATTTAAAAGATTTAAATTCTGGTATCGGCTTTCAGGGCAGTCTTGGATTTCAACTGAACAAAACGGTTGGTTTTGATATTGGATATTCTGAATCGAATTTATCTGGAACATTGCCAATTACCTCTACTTTTACATCCAATGGCAAGGTGATTAGTAAAGAAGTTGGCAAAGGTGATGTTGATGTCAAGCTATCTGGTCTTGAAGTAGGTTTGAACGCTACATTCTAAAATTTCTTTTTTAAGTTTTTAAAATTAAAACCCAAGGCGCAGGTCTTGGGTTTTTTTATTTTCATTATCTATTTTCGTTCTGAGGATTTTCCTTATTGAATCTCTTCTTTGATTGGTGCTTGGGCTGTCCAGTGCATTATTCACTTTTTTTTATTTGAAAGTCGGGCTGAAATAGTCTTAAATTTTTTCGATTAAATACAAACTTAATACATAATCGAAATAGAATGGAGAATTTTATATGCGAAAGATTTTACTTCTTGCAGTCTCTACTATGCTAATTGGATGTGGTACGACTTCTAAAAAATTAATGGAATTACCCCCTCTTGCAGAAGATGCTCCAGTTCAAGTTTTTTGGTCAGAGCCTAATGTCAAATATGAACGTGTCTGTGAAATTGAAGCGAAGGGTAATAACTCGCTAGGCGGTATGTACACTAAAAAAGAGGACTTCGAGACTATGTTCAAGAAGGAAGCTCGAAAGTGTGGAGCAGATGCTGTGATCTATAGTTTTCTAAATGGTTTTTCGCAAGGAACGGTTACGGCTTATGCAACAGGAGTAAAAATAAAAGGTCAAACTGCGGGGCTGATTGAGGAAGATAAAATCAAAGCATTTTCGATTGCGATTCAAACTCACGACCTAAATAAAACCAAATCTGCAAACACACCAGCTATAAAGAAAAACGCGGTGGATGTTCTAAAAATTCTTGGTATATAGGGTTAACTTTTTGAGCTCACATTGTGGTTTGTCTTAACTTAAGTACAATTTTTACATCAGATCGAACGCAACTTATAGGTTGCGTTCAATTGGAGTTCGATTTTATCTGATGTCACTCGCGTTGTTTCTAAAAAAAAGTCCAACCAAGATAGTTAAGTTAGCTCCCCTTTTTCGACTTTTGAATTCCATAGATACTAAACGAGTGTTTGCTATGGGGCCAATTGGTTCGACAGGATCATTTGGGCATAAAAAAACCTGCTCGATGGCAGGTTTTATAGATTCGATCAATCAAAATTGGCTCAGGAGGTGAAGGCTGAGCTAAACTATTGTTTTCACTCATGTCCACCTCGTCGATAACTACAAATCACTACATGAGCTCGTTTTTAACGATAAAACCTTTCCCTCTTTTGGGCAAGGATCGTGAATACTCAGCGCATCAGTGATTCCTTTGATATTTAAGCCAGCTTTTCGCACATAAATCTGAAGCCTTGAAAGACTCTTCCAGCCGCCCATGCTCATGACTTTGATGGGCTCTATGCCATGACCCATCATTATCGTACACCACGTAGCTCTAAGGTCATGAAACTTCACTTGGGGTAATCCAAGGCCAGCCAAGAAATACTTCAACATTCGAGCTTGCTCGCCCTTTTCCCAATTTCTCATCCTGGGTAAAACAAAGGCGGAGTCGAATTGTTTCAGTTTCAATTCTTTCAAAATGACCAGCAGGTTTGGAGCTATTTCGACAACTCGATCGTAATCAGATTTTGTCGATTTGAAACCGTCGTGCTTGTTCCAGCTTGTATCCGCCAGAATTGTTCGATTATCAAAGTTTACCTTATCCCATGTTAGGGCGAAGAGCTCTCCATTCCTCATTCCAGTATAGAGCGCAAGGGACCAATGGTAATACCACTCCGAGTTCAGTTCTCTTGCTTTTTCCAAAAGAAGCCGCGCTTGGGGTTCAGTCAGAACCATTGGCAACTTGTTACCGCACTTAAACCGGATATTTGGGGCAGGGTTGGCGGAAGTATATCTCGCCTCGATAGCATACTGAAATACTCCCCTTATAAATTTCAACAGACTTTGTTGTGTGCCTGTTGACCTTTCGCCAACTTTTTTAATTACCAGCTCCTTAATTTCTTTTGCCGAAATGGCGTCGATCTTTCGATCACCCCAATCCTGAAAAGTATGAGCCTCAAGGCATATCCGCGCATTTTGGTAAGTCTTTTCAGTCCAATCACTCAGCCGCTTTGATTCAAGAAACTCATCAGCTACAAAACGAAATGTTGGTGTGATCATTTCGTTAAATGAATTTTTGATCTCATGAATGAGTTTTCTTTCAACTCGTTTGGCCTCGGCCTCAGACTTTAGGTGCTTAATTCTTCTCGATTTTGGAATCCTTGTTATTGGATGCCTCTCGCTCCAGAAAGCGACCCAGTATTTTTCAACCGGGTCATATTTAATTCCCATAGAATCCTCCTCTTCTGTTTGCCAAGAGAAGGTTTCTAAGTTCACTTTTTAAGTAACGATTTCCACGCTGAAATTTGTAATATGGAACCCGTCCATTGCTTGTTAGGTTTCGTAACCTTGCCGGGCTGATTCGCAAATACTCAGCGGCTTCATTTGTGTTGAGCCATTCTTCAGCGTTAGCGTTTTCTGTTTCATTCTTTTCTATTCGATTTTCAAAGAGCGATGTAGATAGGTGTTGTTTACCAGAGTCGATTTTAGATTGGAATGTTTGTCGATTTTTATCGCCATCAACAATTTTCAATGGAATTGAACTATGCCTAAAACTCATATCGTCCTCTAGTTTTTTCCAACAGCTTCCAGTGGCGAGTTTTTGGGTAAGAGTACGTGAACTCACCGCGACTACCGCTGAGCAGACGAGTTCCTTTGATTCTTCTTGGATCGTTCACTGATGGTGAAAAATTCTTCACGAAGAAATAATCCAGTAAACCTCCAACATTTTTAACCAGCTCGTCGTCGATAAAAATTCTGCTGCCTTCTGGGCTATTCTCCTTTGCTAACTGATAAAAACGGTCTTTGAAATCGGCGTTAATTAGATAGTGGACGTGAGGCGTATCCTGCTTTCCAAGTGCGAGCGTCCTAATGAAAGGCCCTATTCTTCCCGTAAGATGGGTCGATAGCATAGATGACAGGTAAACAATCTGATGCCAAGGATCTGCTCCCTCGTCGAGGGGCCAACTAATCGAGCAGTGCAGGTTCATTCCACGCGCCATCGCAAACCATGCGGCAGCTTCGGTGAAGTAGTGTCGTCGTCTCTCCTGACAACTGTCACAGTGGGTTCGTTTGCAGGGCCAGAACTCTCGGCATCTTCGGACGATGCGTTCAGATTTCTCCGTAGCTCCCGCTCCAATGAAATGGTTCACGTTTGAATGGCTCATGCGACTTCCCCATTTGAAGTTGCAATCGTCTTAGTTTGAGGTCTCATCCAAACTTCCAACTCGGTGATCACAAATCGGACCGACCTCCTACCAAGTCTTAGATGTGGAATTTGTTTCCGGTAAACCAAGCTATAAAGCGTACCAAGTGGAAGGCCGGTCATAGCCTGTGCCTCTCGATAAGTTATTGGCATCTGATGATCTATTTTTTTGGTCATGAGAACTCCTTTCAGTCCATGCAAAAAGCTATCGAGAGATTTACCTTTCCGACGTGCAGTCGTATTCAGCAGTTGCCGCGTGTGAATTTTGCTGAATCAGTTCTCCTTGCCAGCCATGCATTTTTCCGTCATACCCTTAGCTAGTTTTTGAGGAGTGTTTTCGTGAAAAAAAATAATAACTCTAAGGTTTTATCTGACTGGACATCCGTTTATAAATTGGCAGCACTTCTGGATATTGATAGGGCGACTGTCACGGCTGGTCGAAAACCAAAGAACTATTCAGGAAGTGCAGCCAAGGAAGTTCATAGAAAATTTGAAACAGCTAAGGTGGCTGAAATGGATTTTTTTCGGCTTCAAGTTTCATCCTACCTTACACCTATTGTTGCCAGCCTGTATGAGCTTGTCCGCTTGAAGTCCCTGCATCCCGATGAGCTTCCAAAATATCTGAATGATGCCTTGTATATTGATCAACCCGATATCGGAAAACTATTCTCGAAGTGCGAAATTCCGGCATCTAAAATTAAGCAGCTTTGCTTGAGTTCTGAAAAGATCCGAGAACTACGAGGGCCAAAGGAAGCGGCTGCCATCAAAGTCGCTAGGCTACTGGGGTTTAAAGAACGAAAACAACAATCTCAATCAGCTCGTTCTACTGATTCCATTGCATTTGTAATAGGTGAAGCACCAACTACAATATCTAGTCTTTCCCAATACGACCAAGCTCTTGCAACCGAAATACTTTGCAATACTTTTTGCTTGGATAGAAAACTAGTGACACTTGCAATGAAGAAATTGTTTGTTCCGCATTAAGGCGTGGTACGTGAATACTTGTAGGGACTACTTTTGGTTCCATTTCCTACTCGCTCGATTTCCCCACTTTGGAATAGATCACGCAAAACTCGTCGTTTATAAGCCGTTCTGCCATATACGGCTGCTTCTATTTCTTTTTCTGTACTTGGATTCTTCGCTCCCGATAGCTTTTCAATAATTTGAGATTTTACTGAGGACTCTTTGTCTTCTTCTTCACATATTTCGATTTGGCCCTCATTGGTCATTTGAAGCCGTGCCGTAGGCCAATCCTTTCCATAACGCATAATTGTAGAAAAAGTGCGGAGCTGTTTTTGACGATCTAATATCAATACGGAATCCACCGAGCCAAACAACGCGGTTGATCCTAAAATTTGATCGCCGCCGCCCCTTTCCCGCTTCGACAAATGATGAATAAACATGATGTGAGCGTTTGTTTCACGCGCAATCTGAACATAAGGAGAAATCGCTTGTGACACTTGCAAATAATCGTTGAGATCAACTAAACCGCGAACGCCCAGAACCATAGTGTCAATAATGACCAAGCCAAAATTATTTTTCTGAATTAAATCTTTAAGTTGGATAGGAGTTCTCGGAGCCTCACTTAGTATGGATACGCAATCAATATCTGTCGCCCCCAGTGATCTGAAGTGTCTGCCAACCTCTGACAATCTATCCTCAAGGGCCAGCAGCAAAACATTTCGGTTTTGTGTTTTCTGCCCAAGAAATTGTTCTCCACGCGACACCGCCAGAGCTAGGCATCGACTCAATGTGGTTTTTCCAACCTTTGGCTTTGCCGCGAGCAGGGAACAGCCACCTTGAATCAACAAATTGTCAATAAGCCAAGGGACGGGCTCCTCCGCAAATTTTAATAAATTTGCGATTGGAATTGGTTCGAGCATTTTTGGTTTAACTTTTAGTTCGATTTCTGGAAACAATTTAGGTTCAAAATATGTTGGCATTTATTCCTTTTTAGAAGGAATAAATTATCGCCGAGACTGGTCAATTTGTTTTCGATTTTTCCGAGGCGGCCAGGGTTTTTCAAATTCTTCTTTTATTTTCATAAACTCATCGAATCTTCTCATGTGCTCGGCCATATCCCTATGGTATTGCTCGGGAGCATCTGAATAATCAAGTCGGGATGGCCCCCTCATTTGATGCAGTTTAATTGAAAGATCATAGTTTCTCTTTTTTACTTCTTGCTCTGCCGCCGCAAAGTCTTCATCTGTCCTGAGTTTTGAGACATCAATTCCTTTGGATTCATTGGCCTTGTTGAGTAGCACCTTGTTCAAAGCCTGAGTCGTACTAACCTGTAAGATGGTTTCAATTTTCTGCTTTTTTGCTGATGCGGCGGTTGCAAGATAGCGTTGCGCTTGTGAATGGTCGGGAATTGATTTTGTGACTGCTTTTTTCTCGCCCGATTTCGTTATTTCATAGACGATTTGCTCATTGTCCTCGATGGACGACCTATATCCATCCATCGCTTTGTCAGCGATCTCATCCAAAAAATTCAGGGTATCGCCAATCTCTTCTTTGATATCAATGTTGACGGCCCTAGAAACAGCAAGTTTTTTCAGGATCTGTTTATCACGATATACAGTTGCTTCGCCGACTCTCAGAAGTTTTGCGATCATTGCATTGGACATTCCACGTCGTTGTAAATCGACAAGACTTTTCAGTCGCTCTTGTCGCTCGGCGGGAAGATCCTCAATACTGGTAACTTCTGTTTCTAAATTTTCAGGCAGTCTATCATCCATGACCAACCTCCATGATAGGCACTTCTATCATCGCTTTTTGGCGATTTGTCCTAGCGGTTCATAAATGATTTGGTTTACGTACCGTCAGAAGTGCGGTTTTCAATCCCGTAAGTGATTGAAATTTGATAGTCCCTATCATCGCCGCCAAAACTTCGATGATAGGTTTTTCGTACATCCTTATCGACTCCACTCGGTTGCGATTTCAACCTGGCTCAAACCCAACGCCTTTGCAATTTTCAGCAAAGTTGCTCGATGTGGAATTGAAGCTGAGTTAAAAAATCGAGAAAGGGAAGGTTGAGGTATCCCTGTTTTTTTGGATAGCTCTCCGATACCACCAAGAGCATCGACCTTGAGGCGTAGTGAATCTTTGAATCCACGGATGTTTCTTGTAATGCCGTCGAGATCATCGAAACGTACATAGGCACTTTCAACTTTTTCTTTTTGAGTACAGTCGTTAATCAAATCCTGGATGTCTGCAATAATTTCTTCGCGGTCTGCGGGAACTTCTTCTTCAGCCCACATTTTCATAAGATCGTAAACGCCTTCGAACTCAAAGGCAGTTTCTACCGCTGCTGCGATGAATGGCTTCGAGAGACCTGCTTGATTCATTTTGTGACCGATCTCAATAAGTTCGACCTTTACGTCAGATGTCATTGCTTGTGCTCTCATGATAACCTCCCACACTCAGTAAACTGACCACGACGAATCAGTTCCAAGTGAGTCTTAAATTTTGCCATCATCCGTTTTTCTTTCTTCGGATCTGTTTTTACATACGCTTCACATAAATAGGCTTCTGCGAACATCCCAACCGGTAGCCTCATTTGAACATTTCCAGGTCCGATCTGATGCCACTTCATTTTGAAGCCGTCGGAAATGTTGCTACCTTTTCCATCTGTGGCAATAGACCAGAACTTGCCATTCTGAAATTTTGCATCCTGCGGATACGTCTTCAGCAAATTCACATCAGGGCGAATCTTTCCTTTGTATTCCTGATCCGTGAATACATGGGTGTGTTTCAAATTGAGATATGAGTCCAATGCCCATGCTGTGATTACGATATCCATTCAGCCTCCCAAGATTATATCGGATATACCAAATATAACCTTTATAACAATATAACAAATATACCATTCGATGTCAAATTTTATATCCAAATCGAATTTATGAGCTTTTGATGGCTTTTTGGACTGAACCAACAGAGATTCCAAGCTCAGAAGCGATACTCCGAATAGGTAGCCCTTTTGAACGCAAGTCTCTGACTTTGCCGATATCCAACTGTAAAACTGGCCGCCCAAGTTTAACTCCCTTTTTGCGAGCGTTTTCAACACCAGCGCGAACTCGTTCCCGCACAAGCGCGGCTTCAAATTCTCCGAAAGCTCCGACGATTTGCATGAGCAAACGTCCGGTACTCGTCGTCAGATCAATGTTATCTCGCAAGGACACCATTTCCACGCCCAAGTCACTCCAGTCCTGCAAAACTGAAAGCAAGTCTCTGAGTGATCGAAACAGGCGATCCAACTTCCAAGTCAAAACCACGTCGATCTTTCTTTCAGATACTAATTTCTGAAGCTGCTTTAGCTGTGGGCGATTGGCAGTTGTGCCGGACATTTTTTCTTCAAAGATAATGATGACATTCCAACCTCGGCGTTCGGCAAATTCCTTCAACTCACGGATTTGCAAATCGCAAGATTGTTCACTGGTGCTGACTCTTGTGTAAATTGCGCAGTTCTTCATTTTAGGCCCAGCCGCTCAACATCGGGATCATGCTCTGCTTCTGGTTCACCATTTTCTTGAGCTAGTTTCTCCCACATTTGTTCAGCTTGTTGCTTGTAGGTTGATCCGCCGATCTTTTCTTCACCAACCAAGTTTTTACACTTTGATCCGATCTGGCTCCAGTGGCGATATTTTCTTCCTAGTCCTTTACCTTTTAAAGTGTGCTCGTCACGAACTAAAATTTCATTGAACTCAGGTCTCCAGCCTTCACGATACTTTTGTGCAATCAACTGGCTTACGTCGTCTGTCGCTCTATTTTTTGGAGCGCGGGCAATCAATAAAATTACGTATCCATTTATGACTCTGTTCTCGCCGCTGAAAACGAAGTCTTTTCCTTTTTCTTTTCGATGGGCAAGCCAAGCCTGATAAATTTCTGTAATTGATCGACATACACCAGGGGCAGCCAACCCCACATCTTCGAGTGCGGTTATCCAACACCGATACAGCGCATACCTTTGAAAACCCGATACCAGCAGATCTTCCATCAACCAGAGGGCAGTAATTTCGTCGGCCCTTCGCAAACTTTTTTGAAGCCACGAAACGGCTTCATCTAAGGGGAGTCCACTTTTTGTCTTCAAGTCGTAAGTCTTACTCATTTGTATCCTTTTGGTGTGTCCATATTTTTAAGGTATGATGGCTACCAGACACGTCAATTAAATCCGATTTTTTGTATCAAGGAGATACGTGATGACAACTCCAGAAAACGATGACGGTTATGCAGAATCAAAAATGAGTTCAGTAGAATATGAAAAACTCACTCAGACATTATATCAACTTTTTTTGAAAAATCAGGATCTTGATAATATCGAAGTCAAACATAACACCAGTGTTGTTGGAAAATCTGGAGCAAAACATCAGATTGATGTATATTGGGAACATCGAATTGCCGGAAAAAAATATCTCACCTTCATCGAATGCAAACATTATAAAGATGCTGTCTCAATCGGCCACATTCGAAACTTTCACGCTGTGCTAATGGATACAGGTGCAACCGGCATTTTTGTTACTACGGTTGGATATCAATCGGGGGCTCAAAAATATGCAAAATTTTATCAGATCGACACTAAGCTAGTTAAACACACAGAAGAAGATGATTTAACCGGCCGCATTCGAAAAATAATAACTCATATACATTTCAAAACTGTAGCTAACTCTCCACCACCAATAGTTTCATTGCAAATTGCAGACAAAGACACAAATGGAAATCAAATTACACAAGAGTTCTTGATCGGGCTTAACTCTCTTGACCCAAGAAAAGTTCAGTCAACAATGGGAGCAAAAGCACATTTTCGTGATTTGTCCGGTCGTCCAGATGGGGAGACCATTGGTGAAATGCTACCGATGCTACTTCCTGTATTAGATTTGGAAGTTGGACCCCAGCATGAAAAGCAAATTGCACTTGCGGATAAGTATTTGCTTATCGACAATCGCCTTATTCAAGCCAAACATTTGACAGTGAAATATCATGTGGCCGAAACCATTGAAACTGTCAGCACAGGTGATGCCTTGGATATTTATACGCATATTCTGAAAGACTTCGACTCCGGCGAAATTGAGTTCCTACATGGTCCTACAAATTCGAAAGTTGGCCAAGATTCCTGATCCGTTTACATAAGTATAGTTATGTAAATATCAAAAGTCGGCTGTTTTGATTTGGGTAAGAATCATTCGCCGTAAAAATCATATTCATCATAGACTGATTTGGCCTTGAACATTGGGACCACCATCAGTTGACCAAGTTTATTAGGCAAGTTCTTTGTTCCGTCGTAGGTCGCTACGATATGGAGTTGATCCTCATCACATCCAGGCTTATCGCCATCACGCCAGCCACCTTGCTTCGAATGCTCCAAAGCCTTTTTGAAGGGAATGCTGACAACAAAAGGATGGCCTGGGTTTTTTGCGTTCCAGGCTGAAATCGAAATTCCATTTTTCTCATCAGTTACCGACATAATCTGTGAATATGGGATATCAAGGATCACCTGCTTGGCTTTGTGTTCCTTCATTACGCCTTCAATAACCTTTGGGATCATTTCATTTGCGGAGACATTGACTGCCGTGGGATATTTCTTCTCTTGGCTCGAGTAAAAATCAGACATCGCCCTTGGTTCTTTCTTTGTCAGAAATCGTCGAGGCACATAATTTACTGATGCAATTCCTTTTTCTATTTCTTCCAGGGCAACGATTCGTGCAAACTCACCCATTTCAAGTTTCGCATCAAAGTCTTTTGGGTATGCAATTAGCTCATAGCCGCCATTGAAGCAGTAACCGTTGGCAGCATAGTGACTTCCTCCAACCACAGTCGGTGCGTATCCAGAAAATTTCCGAGCCATGATGTGGAAGTGGGTGGACCCTCGGATTGCTTTAACCAGGGCTTCTGGGAGCTTCTTGGCCTTGCTTCCGTATGAGAGTATCCAACCGGCGAGATCCATTTGGTCTTCACTCATTTTCTCAGAAAATTCCTCAGTGATCGCTTTTGTTGCCATAATTTCGAGAATTGCAAGCTCCAGCCGATCATTCTTAGCAGTGAATCCGCTTTTAATAACTTCTTTGTACACGGTACTGGATTCGATTTTGCCCAATAGCTCCTCAGTAGTTGGAGCTTCATCTGCATAAGCGGGTGCAATCAGGAATACTATGCTCACAAGAAGTGAAATAAAAATTCTATTCGTCATCTAAACCTACTTTCTTTTTATCTGGGATCGCTTTCTCAATAGTGACCTTCAGCCAACCTGAAAATATACCCTCGGTCAGAACGTTATCGAGTGTGGGGCGGCGGTCTTCTTCACCAAATAATAAAAATTCAATGCTGACCTTGAAGTGTTGGCTGAGAGCCAGAAGATGCTCTGGCTTTTGTGTTTGTCCGCCATTCAGCAGCGATGATAGCGTAGCTGCTGGAACACCCGTCGATTTACTCAGGTCACTGGCCTTAATTCCACGGGCCTTCATCAATGATTTTAATACTTTGTCCAGCTTTGCTTTTTTCATCCCAAATATAAATCTCGGACTGAATTCCGTTGCCCTCAATCGAAATTCCGAAAGCCGATATGACTATTCGGAATGCCGAAAAAATTTATATTGAAATGATTTTGTCACATGGCTAGCTGTCGGAAAGGAAAATCCAGAAAACGCTTCGGAATTGAAGTTTAGCTTCTACATATACAATTGGCAGGTCTTTTAAGTGATCATTTCGAGAAATTTAAAATCAGAGTTGATGTTGATGGCTTTAGGTCGATTCTGTGATTTCTGACTCGCACTCAAAAAGCGGTTTGTCGTCGCTGACCCTTTTCCAATCAGTTCTACCGTTTGTTTGACCACCACGAGCAATCGCACCTGCTCCAGATGGCGATCGAAACTCAATATCTCGGGAGGTTTTCAGAAGACCGCTGTACTGGCTTTGCGTAACTGCATCTGATCCAACTATTTGCTGCCAAAGACTATAATAAGAGTGATCGACAAAACTTTCTCTCGCATTCTTTCTGATAAGAGAACCAGCTTTCATTATATAGAGACCATCTTTTACAATCATTTTAGATCTGAGCTGTTCTTTGGCTTCAGGGGCCAAATCTTTAGGGAGTGTAATATAAAATTCCATTCCGTTTGTTGACGTGGGGTTTGACGATAGATTCTTTTGTCGAGCTTGTTCTACTTCACTTTCAACTTCACTTTGTGACGGAAAATAACTTAGACCCAGTGATTCAAGAACGAAAATTATATTTTCGAGAAACTCTTCCATTGCTGAAATATCAGACTCAGGAAGACTAGCACCGGATGGCTCAACTGAATTTTTAACGGTGAGAGTTCCAATAGCCTTGTGTGCAAGTTTGTGTAATTCGCATTCAAGGTACTTTACGTGCGCCTTTGTTAGGTTTTTATCTTTTGAAACAAACACGATGAATTGTGACCACCACGGTTTTGTCTGGGCATGATTGTTCAATCGCTCTGCAAAGTTGTCAGTCTCGCCGACGTAGATATCAATAGCTCCACTGTCCTCAGCCCCGTCACTTAACAACAGATACACCGCTGGCTCATTCAGCTCATCGCGTTTGCGAGCCTGTCCGAGATGTTCTCTGCGGCCAAGGAATGCAAGTCCAGTCCAATTCACCAGCTCAACTGACTTCAAAGATCTAGGCTCTTTGCCCATTACAAAAATTTTTAAGGTTTTGCCGTATCTCATCATCATGAGGCCATTTTTTTGAGGTTTTCAAGGATGTACTTTTCTGGCTCAAGCGAGGAGGTTTCCTGATCGTTAAACTCTCGCACTATTCGGTTGAGAGCAGGTTTTTTCATAAAGCCCTTATCGCAAAGCTCAACAAAATCGTCCTTTGTAATTCCTGTCATTACTTTAAAAAAGTGGGGAGCCTTGGTTTGGATAACATCATCAATTTTATATTCCCGCTCTAGGGTCATGTAAATAAAGTCGGCCATGCAGATCGCTAGTCGCTTAATCTGGGTGGCATACCATTTTTTAAGGCTCTTTCTTTCCTTGTCTTCATCTTTTTCGGCAAAGTCCTCGATGATGTCTTCTCGTTCTTCTGGCGTAAGATTTGGATCATCTTTTGCCGCTTCAAGATCAGTTGCATCACGACCAATCTGCACCAAATCTTCAGCGGAAATATCACCAACCTCTTGGGTGCGATAGCCTTTCACCTTTTTTAAAATTTCCAAAATATGTGGATATTCTTCTAGTAGTTGAAGATGTCCAAAACTTACCAACATATTGGATGTAATTCTGCGGGCGAGAGCAATGCGACCACCTTCGTGATTGCCCGCATCAAGAATATCTTTAGCAGTAGTAGGATCGCTAGTGAGGCTACCCTCATAAAATCTTTTTATGTCCAAGGTATCGCATAGACCAGTTGCCACAATTTCAAGAGTGTTATTGTTTAGATCAACCTGCTGCTCATAGCTCTTTTCTTGGTCTATTTGGTCTGCAATGTTGTAAGCACATTGGTATGTCACTTTAAGGCAACGGCTAATGGCAAAGTCGAAGACCCATGCTTTCGGCTTTAATACTTCTTTGGTCTTTTCATTAACCCATGCAGACTGAACACGGAAGATTGCTTGGTAGTATGGCTCGCCGGATTTAATATCGTTCAAAATTAATATACTGTCCCATTCTTTAATCGTGACCCCTGTCAGGAAGCGTCCGCATGAAAATGTGATGGTTCCTAATTTAGAAGGATCTTCGTTCGCTTCTGTTATGGCTTTTTGAACGGCGGACTTTTCTTTTGCTAAGATAGTCTCACTTTCTCCATTGCGACTGTTGTCGCTACCGGAAGCATTAATTAAAATAAATTTTGAGAAATGTGGGTGTTTCTGTAGTTTTTCAATAAGGGCAGAAATAGAATCGACCCGGTTCATCCACCAAACCGTGTGTCGTTTTGAAGGGCATCCCAATTGATTTCCAAGTTTTCCATAAACACTGACAGATCGGGCATCGTGGCCCTCTTTGTGAAGACCTTCTATGAAATTATCGACAGCCCTTTCATAAGTAAATTTTATTTCATCGCTAGTTTCACTTACTTTTTCAGTTTCAAAAAGTCGGTTCAGTGAAAAGTCGATGTCGTCGGTTTCAAAAGTCGATCTTTGTTCGGCGATGTCATCATCGGTAATCTCTATTGCCGAGATATTTAGATCTGGCATCAAGCGATAAATTTTTTTCGCCATTTCCTAGTGGGTCGGCTTCGATCTCTTCTTTTTTGTTCTTTTGTTCATCGAGGTAGCTGTATGTATAAACTTGTTGTGCAGAGAAATCGTCTTGTTCAATCAACTTAAAAGGTGTTCCTGACAGATAAAGACGGTTCGATATTTTTAGTTTGCTTAAAATGTTATTGGCTCTCTCAGTATTTCCGTAATGAACTTCATCAAAAATGATCAGATCCCAAGTTAGAGTAGGTATTTTATGAAGCCTTGTTTTGATTTCTCCATTTTCGCCAATAGATAAATCTTGAAAGGAAACACATAAAACAATCGGCCCACTTGATCGAGGAAAATCACCACTATCGCTTAAATATGGGTCAGCAGGGCGGTCGTTTTTTGCTTTTGCACGAATTCCAGTCCACCCATCAAAATCAACCTGCTCATTTACAGTATCAATCCATTCTCCAATAACATCGGGTTTGTAGGTCACAATCAATGTATTGCGAGCATTAATTCTTTTTGCCAAGTGAATACTTGTAAAGCATTTGCCAAATCGCATTTTGGCATTAATCAGAAATCTATCGGTGTTAGTTGCCGAGTCGATAACCTCTTGAGGGTATTGCCTGTTAAACCATTTTCCTGCTTTTTCCACTGCACCTAATTGCTCCTTGCGGAGCTTGTAGTGTTCCGTTCGGGAACTGCCGTTAACAATTTCATTGTAGGCTTGTCGAACATCTTTAAATGGATCACCCTTGTTCTTTGCCTCAAACCATTCTTGGCCTGGAGCATTTTCAATTTTTCTACAACCATTTTTTATTAGCTGGTTGTGAATGATATGGTCCTGTACTCCGTCGGGAAGTTCACCAACTATCTGATAAACGGGATTCTCAGGATTGGAGGTTCCGAATTGGTTCCAAATCCTATCTTCTCCGATTTCAACTTTTGTGTGGCCTACCTTAATCCAACCGTCTTTTAAATATTTTTCGGTGGAGTAGGCATAGAGTACAAGTTTTCCCATGCCTTATGACCACTCCTGAACTTTCATTCTAATGTTCTCTTGTTCCTCTTTCGTAATTTTAAAAAATTTAAAAAGTTCTTCGTCTGTCCATGTTTTATTCATATCCAAGTACGGAACCCAATTCCAACGATCCGGTGGTAAATCTTGAGTAATTTTTCTAAGTCCTACCATATATCGGGCGAAATCAGTTCGGAGATAGGATACAAAATTTTCCGCCTCTTTTTTGGAAGTAAAGGTGTCGATTATATTGTAAGTTTCTGTCGTAATTGTTCCTTTATCTACTAAGAAAATTTGATTTATAGGAACTGTTGATCTTCGTTTACCCTTAGATCCCCCGGCAGCTTTAGGAGCCGAAACTTTCCACAGATCTATGTAATTCTGATTTTTTGTTATTTTTCCTCTAAGAACATATTTGATGAGTTTCCCTTTTGATAAACAGGCCACCGCATTTTCATCATTTGCAGATATTGTGCGGTTTAAATCAAAAAAGTTGGTTCTTAAACCAAAGGGCTTGGAGGCCCACGCTCTTTCGCCTACGTACTGGCCCGTCCACTTTGATTGGATTTTGCGAATGATGGTAAATGCAAGCGGATCATCTGGAATAATATCAAATTCTCGGAAATTTATTATTTCCTTGCTTGATCCATCGGTAAAATTTGTAGCCCCACTGTGGGCAGTATCGTAGTGGAGAAAGCACACTCCACCATTAATATCTACCGTGGGAAATACATCACTAGCTTTGCTGAAATAGCGAAGATTTTTAAGGTGCTCGGTGGTCATCATCGCTTCACGAAAGCTTTCCAATCCCTTACCGCCGCCAAACCAGCGAGCAGGTATAACGAGAACAAATTCGGAAACACTTTCACAATCAATCAATGCTTCCGCAAAATGATTATAAATATTTTTGGCACTTTTTCCAAAGCCACCGTCTGACTCTTGGTATGGCGGGTTTCCGATCGCAATAAGTCTCTTATTTTTCGCCTTTAAATTGATATACTCGATCATAGAATTGAACTCCTTTTCAAATTTTTCTTTATCTAAAGTTCCGTCTTCCTCTGAAAGATAGTGGCCATCACGGATGATGTGATTGAATTTTTCATCGTGTGAATGTGTATTGCCAAGAAATGTTCTGACACTTAAACGGTGGTGTCGCTCATCTGGAGCGAGACCAAAGTAACGGTTGGATTCATAGATTTCTTTGAAAACCATATCCATATCTAATAGTTTCGATTGGCCTTTGGATTTAGCCCAACAGCTTTGAAATGCACAAGCGAGAAGAAGCTCTCCTGCCTTGCAAAATGGATCAAAAAAAACAACATTGTCGTCGGTAAAGATATCTTCACCCAATAGAGAAACCATTTCTAAGGCTTTCTCCATTCTAAGAATTGGTTGGTCTCGCCCAATAACATTGCCGAGAACATCAAGAACATGGGCTGAGGGTTTAATCGCCAAAGCACTCATGCTATGCGCCTACTGACAATGATCTGCTCGGCTTGCGAACAACTTCTTGATTGTTGTCGATGGCAATAACCGCCTTAGCAAATTCAAAATCTTCTAGGCCTCGAATTTTTCCGGAAAGAATCCCGTCAACGAAACGAAGTGATCGCTCGAATTCCAGTGGAACAGTTTTGGTAGATTCACAAGATTCGTAAAATTTAACCCATGTTAAATTAAAATTCATAGGATTGTGGCCGTTCTGTGAAAACCACTTCGCACCAGATCTAGTAAGGTTAGCACTGACCTTGGCTGCTTCGGGCTTACTTAGTGCGGACAGTGTTTCATTCTCATCGATGTGCCATTTGATTGCCGACAAGACATGGGCAAAGAAATTTCTTTTTTTAGATAAAAGGGCATAGTCATTTTTTATATCAAGCTTATTCTTTAAAAACTCCAGAGTTACAGACAACACCCGAGATCGGCAATTTTCGACATTTTTAGCATCGATATCAATTGCCAACAATGTATTGAGAGCATTCGCGACGGCGTACCATGCGGCTTCGTTTGATTTCAAATTTTGAGAAACGGCTTTTTTGTAAATGCCTTCAAGTCGTCTTTTGTAAATTGGTAGGACGATATTTCCGTGGCCCGAGCAGGGTTCAAAAAAAAATATCTCTTCGTCTGACCAAAGACCTCGTTTGTCTTTTGCGAGAAGGTCTAACATTTCTTCGACATAGGAATCTGGCGTGAACACTTCGCCCAAATCTCTGATGCGATCTTTGCTTCGATGAAATAACTTCTCAAGATCAACAATGTTGCTCATCCGTGGCTCCCTAAAAAACGATACTTTTCTATTTATCGTTTCGGGACACATTGCTTTTTGCTTTAGCTAAGTCCTCAAAAAACCGTGTCTAAACAAAAAATCTGTCCTTCTATCCTGAGCAAAATGCCGCCCTTTCGTCTGTCCACTCGACCAAAGTTGTCTGGCGTGAGTCGTTCACAGGTGTTGATAGCTAATGTGCAAAAAATTTGCGGCTTATCGCCGACAAATTGCCTGTAATTCTGCCTGTTGTAGTTTTTCAAAAATCTGTAGTTTTCAAAAACTACAAAATGACTGCAAATGTGGTTATTTCGAGTGATTTACTGTGATATTGGAAAAGTGAAATTAGAAACCCTCTCTCGGGTAACTGTTTGTTATTACGTTTGTTTTTTTGCTTACCCAATAATTTGGGTTGATAGATAAAAAATTGGCTCAGGAGGAGGGACTCGAACCCCCGACCAAGCGGTTAACAGCCGCTTGCTCTACCGACTGAGCTACTCCTGAACTCTTGAATGTCGAGGGACTAAACTACTTAGAATTCCGAATACTGTCAATCCTTGAAGCTGGCTTTCTTGTTTTTTTGATCAGAAGCGCCTGTCGATCAGGCTCCATCTTTAACAACGCGGATGATTCGCGAATAAATTATTGAATAAAATTTAAGCAACATCAGCAACTCAAATATGTCCATCTACCTCGAAGTCATTTATAATTAAAGTCGCGCATCGCACGCAATTCATCGCCAAATCTACTGCCAAATGGCGGCAGTCTTCGCGGGCAGTGCACAGCCACCAATCAGCATCCACCAATCCTCATCGCGCCTATCCAGCAGCAACGATGGATAATTATTTAGTGGAATTGGTATTAGTAGTCGGTTTAGGCCCTGGCGTTGATTCAGGTTTTTCGGTGGGAGCCTGAACAGAGCGTTTGTGACCGATAATAACTCTGGCATTGATTCCATCTTCATGATTTTTGTCAACCGAGTCCGACGACGTATTTGCCGCCGAGTCCACTTTGCAAATCCCGCTATTATTTGTGTTCGCGGCAGCACTGCCTTCGGAGCAATTATCTCCACCACGACTAACGCCGCCGCCGCCGCCACTACTTGCATCGCCGCTACCGCCACGGCCTCGGGCTCCCAATAATTCCATCATCGGATTTTTAGATTTTTCCAAACCGCCCGAGTGCAAATATTGAATCAAATAAATCACCGTTACTAACGATGTTAGCATCATCACAATTCGAAAAGTCCACATTGCTTTAGTTCCTATTTTTGCCTCCAGCATTTTCAATGGCCACATAAGCCATCACATAACCTAACAGTTCCTACATAGGCTAACGTATCGAATTTTGTTGCGCAATTAGCATTATTCAGCCACAACAAAAGCATGCGTTTAATATTTATTAGCTTAGGCACACTACTGATTGTTGGATTAATGTGGGGCATCGCTCATTTTTGGGGATTATCCCAAGTTTATGTCCCGTTCGAGTCTCCATTTTTTGCCGCCGATTTAAATCCGAAATCAAATCAGAATCCGATCCAATCACAAAGCTCCAACTCGGCGTCAGCCGCGACCACGCAATCCTCAACTTCAGCGACACCAATAACCCCAATGACTGCTGCGCCAAAAAAATGGGTAGTTATTCCTTGGGAGCAAAATTATTTTTTAGAAAAAATTCCTGATGCCATTTTGTGGGCGGATGTTTACCGTGGCGAGGCCGACTTGCTATTAGTCAAACCTTGGGTCGAGCGCAATAAACCCAATCGTCAGTTGGAAAAAAAATCTACCAGTACTAGGCCTTTGCTGACGGATTTACTCACGCAATATTCCAAAGCGCGGTTTGTGTTAAATATCACTGACAATGTCGAGCAAATTCACGAACAGGTGGCTAACATCATCGAACAAACAAAAGCCTCTGGGCGAGTCATCATCACCAGCCCGTATCCTGTCGTCATTAATTCGATCAAAGATTTAAAACCAATGGAATTATATACGAACTCGTCTGTGGATTTTGTGAAGATGAATTTCTTCGAGGCCTTAAAACTTTTACCAGCGATGCCATTTAAATATGATATTTTCTTCGGACCTTTAATGCACAGAAACACACCGATCGTAACCAAGGACATGGTGATCGAAATAAGACGTCGACATAAAAAAGTATTGATTGGTCCCATCGGCAATGCCGAAGGTTTAGCCAAAGCGAAAGAAGTCGATGCTGACGGATATTTTCTGGCCGACCCTATCCTTTGGTCTAGTTCTATCGATACCAATAAGTAAGTATTAAAAAAACAGCTTCAAGCTGGCTCCTCGGCAAATTATTTATTGAAAATGCATGAATTGATACAAGCCTACTAGATCTATCGAAAAAGCTATATTAGACTGGGCGAGTTCTTTTTCAACAGGAGGTTCGTCGATGCCGAAAGTAGCCGTGCAAGTCAGTGCACTAGATTCATTATTACAAGCCAGTTTAATAGTACAAATCACGTTATTGATTTTAGTATTCTTATCTATCTTTTGTTGGGGAGTAGCAATCTCTAAGTTTTTACAATTCCGAGAACTTCGCGAAACGAATTTGGCTTTTCTAAATCGTTTTTTTAAGACCACTCACATGGATACTCTTTTTGAAAATATCGACAGTTACAAAGCGTCTCCTTTGGCTCGCATTTTTAAAGCGGGATTTTTGGATTTGCAAAAACATAAAGAAGGTGTCGATATCGAGTCCTTCGAGCGAGCTCTTCGTAAAGTTTCAGAAATCGAAATTATGCATTTGGAAAGTAAAATGACTTTGTTAGCAACAACGGGCAGTACGGGACCTTTCATAGGTTTATTCGGTACAGTTTGGGGCATCATGGGCTCGTTTCATAAAATCGGGCAAACAGGGTCGGCATCGTTGGCGGTAGTGGCACCGGGCATTTCTGAAGCGTTGATCACGACGGCAATAGGTTTAGCGGCGGCGATTCCTGCAGTGGTTTTGTATAATAATTTTGTGGCTCGCATTCGACGCGAAGAAATTCAAATGAATAATTTTATCTCGGACTTTGTCGCTTTAGTGAAAAGGCATAAGGTATAATAAATGGGAATGGGTGGTAGCGGCAGTTCAGGGAAAAGTCGAATGGCCGTTAGTGAAATTAATGTGACTCCATTAGTGGATGTCATGTTGGTTTTACTAATTATGTTTATGGTGACGACGCCTTTAATGCAACAAGGGATAGATGTAGATTTGCCGAAGACATCGGCTTCGGGAGTGGATCCCACTGATGATCCATTTGTGTTGGTGATCACAAGTAATCACCAAATCACAGCGGGCAAACAAAGTTTACAAATAGATAATTTGAAGGAAAAACTAAAAGCCATTTTCGAAACCAGAAAGAACAAGCAAATTTATATTCAAGCAGACAGAAAATTAGATTATGGATTTGTGGCTGAAATTATGGCCGAGGTCCGAGCCGCAGGTATCTATAATATCGGCTTAGTGACTTTACCTAAATCTACACCAGCAACAACAAAGTAAGTGATGGTGGTAATGAATTCGCACACTCATGATGATAAACCCAAAATACCGAATCCTCCCGATAAGGCGATCGAGTCCGAGTCTTTGCTAGAAGTCTTAAGTTTATCAGACGCAACACATTTATCGACAGAAGAAATTGTCTCAACAGAAGAACATGACGATTTTGTTAAATCTATCGGGTTCTCATTGGTCGTACATTTGCTTGTGATCATGATATTTACGGTGCGTGCGATATTTTTCGAGGAAGCCCCGATCACGCAGTCGGCAGTGCAGGTGGATTTAGTCGATCTACCTGATAAATTAACGAATACGATGGCGGCAGCAGCCGAGTCAGAACCAGCTGCGCCGCCAGAGCCTCAGCCAGAGAATCCTAAAACTTCAGTGACATTACCTCCAGTGGTAAAAAATAAAGTTATCGAAAAAGAGGCCATCAACTTGGATTCAAAACACAAATTGGATCCCAAGAAAGACAATGAAAAGCAAAGTCAAGCGTTAAATAAATTGAAACAACTGAGTGCCATCGATGCACTTCAGAATGAAAAACCCAAACCAACGGCGAACACCAGTCCAACACCCCATAAAGGAAATATTATTTCAGCGGGTAGTGCTGGGATGTCAGGTGTTGGTCAGTTGATGGCGGATTCCTATAAGGCGCAAGTGGATCAGCATTTTCGTGCGCGTTGGGCTTTGCCACAGTACTTGCGTAATAAAAATTTAGAAGCGCAAGTGTTAGTCAAGTTTGATGAAAAAGGTTATATTACATCAAAAGAAATTGTGGTTTCCAGTGGTAACCCGGTGTTTGATGAGTTGGTATTATCAACTATTGAAAAATCATCACCCGTGCCGACACCACCAGCTAGAATTACGCAAGAATCAAGTGTCAGAGGGTATACTTTCCGCTTTCGCGAGTAACAAGTGAGGTCGTATGAAACAAAAAATAGAAAATGTAATGAAGAAAATTGGTTCTATTATTTTTATTATTTTGATGAGTGTGGGATCAACAAAAGTTTTTTCTCAAGAAGCTGCGATGGCAGTTGCAGATAATTCGGCAGTAAGTGCGACAACCGATGCAAAGGTGGATTTTGATATTAACAAAGCGAAGGCTAAAAAAAGTTTAGTGGCTTTTCCAAGTTTAATTTTTTTAGGGAACTCGGCCAGTGTGCCTTCTTTTAATTCTATCGGGACTG
>JBPOJH010000078.1:0-18480 GCA_052033755.1 Bdellovibrionota bacterium
CGATGGCCAATTCTCCATTATCGACTTCGGTGAATTCAAATGGAAATTTTTTTAATAAGGCTTTTAATATGATTCGATTTTCAGCGATGTCATCACAAATCAATATTTTAAAACTTTTTTGTGACGAGCTGTTCAGGGAGTTTACCATCGGCCATTTGGACGGCGTGTAAGTCTCTAGTTCTGATGTTGTATTGCCAGATGTTAATGGTTCTAAATTTTTGTGAACGTAATGTGGTTGCAGGTTAGTTGGTGCGTATTGCTTTTCTGTGGAACCTATTGTGGTAAGATTATTTTCCACCTGAGGTAGTGATAGGGTAAAGCTAAATTCAGATCCTTTGTTAGGGATGGAAGTTAGCCACAGTTCGCCCCCCATGATTTCGCTTAGTTTTTTAGAAATAAATAAGCCCAACCCCGTGCCTTGAATTTTTAATTGTTTGGAATGATTCGCCTGCGAAAAGGGTTGAAACAAATTTTCAAACTGATCGGGAGCAATACCAATACCTGTATCTTTGACAGTGAAAAATAAATTTCCTTTGCGGTCTGGCCATGGATTCTTTGAAATCTCTAAATGAATCTCTCCTTGATCGGTAAACTTAATGGCGTTGCCGATCAGATTAAATAAAATTTGTCGCAAGCGATCCGCATCCCCCACAAAGATTTGTTCCTCTGGCCAGTGATTCCGAATTTGAAATTGAATATTTTTTGCTTTTATTCTGGAGGTCATGGTTTGCGCGACTTCATCAATAATCGATTTTAATTGAAATGGAGCATTGTGAATCCGATAGTTGCCAGTTTCGATTTTAGATAAATCTAACAAGTCATCAATTAGATTCAGTAAATGATGTCCTGATCTTTTAAAAATTTGCACATAATCTTTTTGTTCCGCACTGAGCTCTGTTTCTGTCAGTAATTCGGATGTGCCAATAATGGCATTCATCGGTGTTCGAATTTCATGGCTGACGTTTGCCAAGAATAAACTTTTGGCTGCATTGGATTTTGCTAATTGTAAATTGGATTCCACAAGTAGTCGATTGCGGGTTAAGTGTTCTTCATCCGAATGAATGGATTTGGTCACTAGGCTAAATAGAATAATACTTATCGCAGATGTTGCACCTAATAGTAAAAATGTAACTGCCAGTGCCGCTTTGTCAAAATTTAACATAGCACCATTGGTAGTTCCTACTAAAAAGCCTGGATTTAAGACGGCTACAATAACTGAGACTAATGCCATTACAGGCAAGTGGTGATAAAAAACAAAACGTTTTTGGTAGACGGTCATTTCAGTCGAGGCCGAATAGGCCAGCGGTAGCAAAACGATAATACCAATAGAATCTCCTAGCCACCAAGTTAAAAAATTTAAATAAGTATCAGCCAAAGTAATAACCTGACTAAAATATAAAATACTAACACCAACCGAAGCACTCAATATGGCAATCAGTGGCGCCATCGAAAATGCGATAAGAATCATCTTACCGTTGCTTGGGAGTTTTGGATATTGAGCCCATTTTCGAATAATAATTTGGCCAACATACAAAGCTAAGCTGGTGCCGATACCGATACAAAATGCAATTGCCAAAGACGTACTAAGTGGTCGATTTAAACCCAAACTGATATAAGCGTTTAACAGTGTTGATCCCAGTGTAGCTGACAAGATCATAATGGGGCCCCAACGTAAAGTGGCCACAAGCACCAGTCCGATCGGAATCCATAAAAAGCTAGCAAATGGTGGAATAGCTATCATTAATGACAGTTGTCCAGATACAACATACATGATTGTCAGAACGATGATTTTAAAAAAAATTGTAACGGATTTTTTCCAGTGATTCACAAGAAAACTATCGGCAGAATTCTTCAGTTGATAAAACAAAAAATAAATTAAGATTGACAGACTTTGGTAATGCCATTTTCATTAGGTTGTCATCAAATTTGCCGCTACGAAGCCGTACTTGAAACGTACATGTGTGTTCGTGGGAAGGAGTCTGTCATGGGATTAATCAAAGAATTTAAAGAATTTGCGGTTAAGGGGAACGTCATCGACCTAGCTGTTGGTTTAATTATTGGAGCTGAGTTCGGTAAAATTGTGAACTCGCTAGTGGCAGATATAATAATGCCGCCCTTGGGTCTAGTATTGGGGAATGTGGACTATAAGAATTTATTTTTTTTATTAAAAGAAGGACCTGGTGCTCCAGCTCCTTACGCAAGTCTAGTCGATGCGCAAAAAGCGGGAGCAGTGACTTTAAATTTTGGTTTGTTTTTAACGACAGTGATCAGTTTTGTGATTATTGCGTTTTCGGTTTTTTTATTGATTCGCGTGATGAATCGTTTGCGCAGCGAAGATGAGTCTGCAAAAAATGGATAAAGGCCAACGTGGGTTGGTGATCTAGAAAAGCTTGCCAACCTGGACTTGAGTTCACATCAATAACGAAGCTATTTGTTTTGTTCACTAAAATATCCAGACTGCCGTAGTGCAAACCAGGAATACTGGCTTTGACTTTTTGTGTGATAGACAAAATCATGGCTGGTGGATTTTCTACCAGCTGGTGTGTGCCACCTTGGTGAAGATTCGCACGAAATTCTCCATCGGTTGGCGTGCGCAGTAGAACTTTCAAAAATTGATCACCAATAAACAGCACACGATACTCAGTATAATCGGACAAATATTCTTGATGTAAGGCGATTGCTTTTAAGCTTCGTAATGTATCTGTCATTGCTAAGGCTTGGGCTTTGGATAAGGCGTGAACAACGCCAAAACCTTGTGAGCCCTCTAGTAGCTTCATCACACTTTGATCAGAATTTTGTAATAGATGTTTTTCAGATGAAACTTCATTGTGTGCCAATGTTTGTTCGGGGACTGCAATTCCGTGACGAAATAAATGTTGAGCTAAGGTCCATTTATTCTGTGTCAGTTGAATCGCGCGACTGGAATTCACACAAGGAAGTCCCATGGTTTCTAGGTGTTGAACCACATGTAGTCCATAATTTTTAGACTGAAATCCCAATCGAGGTAAAACACAATCAAACTGCTGATAATTTTCAAATTCGGTTTTGGTATTATGTAAGGAAGCCTTTGGATTTTTGCCGCTTGTCAAACGCATTTGGCAATGCAGGGGATCCTGCACTTCTATTTCAATTTTTAAATCTAAATCTTTATTTAAATTCTTTATATCCGTTATCGCTTTTGCCGACTTTGTTGCGGCATCTTTATCTAATAAGTTAGTCTTCGTTGGATTCATTAGGTCCATCAGACTTTTAGTCCAGGGGGATTCTAATTCCGACGACAATATTAATGCTTTCATCATAGAATAAACGAAATACCTGAGTATTTTAAAAAGATCATTAACTTTACGAAGGTTCATTCAAAAAAAGGATATTTTTGTGAGTTCCAAAAACATTCATGTTCAGTTAGCTCATTGCGATCATATTGAGTTGCAAATATTGGCCTCAGGTGCCGTATCCATTCAAGTGCAGGGGTGTTCGCAAATGATGTCATTGACTCAACATCTGCAACAGACTTATGGCGCTGATTTTCGCGTATGGCCATATCCCACTGGCGTCTCGCATGCAGAGCTTTTGTGGAAGGAGTTCTTACAAAAACTTCATCAAAAGTGGATGCCACCTTATACGGAGGAAGAAGTCTGTCATTGTCGCAAGGTTTCGTTAAAGCGAGTGGAAGAGGCTATCTTTCGAGGGGCACTAACCACCGAGATGATCACGGAAAAAACACAAGCCAGTAGTGCATGCGGGACTTGTCGGCCTGATGTTGAAAAAATTCTAGCTTGGCGCAAAAGTTAAATTTATTTTTTTTCAGTTATTTTCTCTGGAAAGTGACCATGAGTTAAATAGTATTCTAAAAAGGGTCCTATTTTTTTTCGACAACTTCCACCACAGGGGCCAACGCCGGCGGTGGTAGCATCAAAGATTTTATTCATCGTATCGCAACCATCAAGAATGGCTTTTTCAATGGTCTCACGCGAGACATTATTGCAACGACAGACGATTTCTTTGCGATTGTTTTTTCGATTATCCATGATTCAACATCTTGATCAGTCCATTAAGAACTGAATTTTTAATCTCTTCATAGGGGCCCTTCACGTAGGCGCCAGAGGCAAACATGTGACCTCCGCCGCCCATGGATTCGGCTATTTGCAAGACACCGACACGACCTTTACTTCGAAGGCTCATTTTGAATTCACTGTCGACGTCTTCTCGAAACAAAGCGGCGGCCTCTAGGTTTTCAATGTTCATGATCATGTCGATGACATCTCTAGAGTCTTCGGGTTCCAAACCATAGCGTAAAATATCTTTGAGCTTCAATCGCACCATTGCAATTCGACCATTTTGAAAATATTCGATGCCGTGCAAAGCCTCTGCTAAGAAATTCATTTTTGCAACGGTTTGTTGACCAAATAAATGTCGATGAATTTCCTGTACTGGGACTTTGTACGATAACATTTCGGCCGCGATCAAATGTGAATTGGGCGAGTTTCGAATAAAGCGGTACAACTGAGTATCAAAAGTAATACTGGTATAAATACACTCCGCCACCGCGGCATTGAATTTATATTTCAAAGCTTTAATCAATTGGTAGGCCATCTCGCCCGTACTCGCACAGCTGGTGTCAATCCAAGAAAGTTTTGTGGGTGAAGGGCCGATGGTCAAAGCGGGGTGATGATCGACGAAGGCGACTTGATCCGTAGCTTTTTTAAATTCATGAAACATCGGGTACAACAATCGTTCATCGTTAGTATCAAAGATTAAAACTAGATCGATTTTTTTTGGTAGCTGGGGCTTGCTTTCAAAGTATTGGATATGTTGATCGGGGTTTAAAAATTTATATTTTCTAGGAGTGTGATCTAGATTGATGATATGCACATTTTTTTTCGTATTGGATTTAAGGGCATGATACATGGCCAGTTGTGCCCCTAGTCCATCTCCGTCGCATTGTTTATGTGTCGACAGGACGATGTTATCGGACTGATGAATCAGTTCAAGCAAGTGGTTCAATGAAAGGTCCTTTCGCTAGGGTGATTTTATTTTAGGGGGGAGTTAATGGCTTGTTGAGTCTATAACGCCTTAGGTCATCAGGTTTTATGTAGGACTTTGGGGTTGGTTGCACTCGAGGAAGGTCGTCGCTGTCGAAGGGAATAAAAAGATTCTACGAAGATTCAGGTCTTTAGTTGCTATTGCTTGCAATTGTTTATGCAATTTGGTAGTTTTTTCGCCTTCTTAGAGTTGAAATTATAATTAGGAATGTAGGAGAATGTAAATATGAGTAACCCTCAAATTCCAGACAAATTACCAATGACCGCGTATGGAAAAAGCTTACTGGATGCAGAATTAAAGCGATTATTACACGAAGAACGTCCATCTGTGATTAAAGCCATCGAAGAGGCTCGCGCTCAAGGTGATATCAGCGAAAATGCGGAATACGATGCGGCGAAAGAACGTCAAGGCATGATCGAAGGTCGTATCGCTGAATTGCAAACAAAAATTGCAACTGCAGAAATTATTAATCCTGCCGAGATCAAATCGGATCGTATTGTGTTTGGCGCGACCGTTTCATTGCTGGACTTAGAGACAGACGATAAGGTGACATACCAAATCGTGGGTATAGATGAAGCAGATGTGAAACAAGGCAAAGTGTCCATTATGTCACCCATTGCTCGTGCCTTAATTGGCAAAAAGGCTGGCGATGTGGTTTTGGTTCATTCACCAAAGGGTGAACGTGAATACGAAGTGATTTCTTTTAAATTTGTATAAAAGAATACAAAACTTACTTGTTTTGAGTGTGGGGGGCTGTCAGAATATTTTCAATGAACAGCCCTTCTTCATTTTCAAATTCAAAAGATCCCGATTACGAGAAACAAAAACAAGAAGAAAAATTATTAGTGGCCGAACAGCCTGGTTTTTCTTACGGTCTGTTAGCCGTTTTCATCGCGTTGCTGCTGGGTTTTAGTTGGCGCGCCTTTTTTTCCCCTTTAAAAATTAAATCGCGTATCGAGCAAGCAGCGACCAAGGTTCACAAAGATTTTCGCTTTGAAATTGGTGAAGCCTCGCTCAGTTTATCGCGCGGGTTGTTTCCTGAATTTGCGATTGTCGTTAATAATGTGAAATTCTTTTATCTGCGTAATTGTTATTTTTCTCCAGAGGGGGAAATCGATCAGTTACGCTTACCCATTTCGTTACGGCAGTTGTTAAGTGGGCAGGTCGAATTTGAAAAATTAAAAATACACCGTCTGGATTTGCGATTAAAAGAAAAATATTCAGACTGTCGAAATAGTGAATCAAGTAACAATTCAAATGTCATGATCGATGGTCGCAAACTAGATAAAGGTATCGTTGTTAGCGATAGCAAAGCGGCAGTGGCGGATCCGAATTCATCGCGTCTGTTACCCAGGGCTGTCGCAGCCGAAAATAATTCGAATCTAGCGATGGGTGACGATATGAAAGTGGTCAAAAAAAAATATCCCATTCGCCGAATCGAGATGGACATGGTCAAGTTGGATTACTGGCCCGTGAACGGGGCCAGTCTTCGCTTGAAAGATTTTGATTTGCAATTGCAAGAAAAAAAATTGGATGAAGTTATTGTCACTTTATCCAGTGAGTTGTCATTCGGTGCTGATAGCCAAATTTTTGAAACCACTTCCAAATCTGATTTAAAATTAAATTTACATTTGCAAGATGGTGTGGCGAATTTTGTCGAGTCTCGTTTGCAGGGGTTTTGGCGTGAAGGAAATTTTTTAATCGAAGCCAAGTCGGATCTGCTAAAAAATCAATGGGAAGGGCGAGTCCAGTCGAAATACATTCCATTAAGTCAGATTTTCAGTGTATTAAAAAAAACAAATTTAATGCAGTCCGATTACGATGGCCGAGATATTTGGTTGACGTTTGATTCTCACTTAAGTGGTAGCACCACGCAGTGGGGTACGACGCAAATGGATCTTGAAAAATTTCATCTTGAAGGTGAGATCGGTGATATCGAATTACCTGAGATTCATGTACGTTCATTGGATCCATTTCAGTTCTCTAGTTTTGAAGGACATTTGAAGTCTGTGCGTCTGGAAAAAGCATTAAAACTTTTTGGTCGTAATCATCCTGGAAATACTTTTTCTAATCTGGGGCGTTTACATGGGCGATTCAAGGTCAGCTCGCTGAAGGAATTTGAAATGGACCTAGAGCATTCTGGATTGGAATTAATTTTCTCCAACAAGGGGCAGCGCCGATTACAAACGATTTCGTTGATTCGTGGGCAGGTTCGATATGCTCAAAATCAATGGTCCTTAAAGGTGGATGATTTGCGACCTTCCGAGGGGATTTTTGATGGGAAGGCTTACCTTTCAGCGAATGAAGATTTTAAAGATATCTTATTTGACTTAAAGTTTAATGAGTTAAGTTTAGATCCTGAGATTTACAAATTAATGACTTCGGAAAGCCAAGTTGAGCCCTTTCGTGGGGACTTAAAAGTGCAATTTAAAAATGGCGAATTGAAACAATTAAAATCTGATTTGGCGACCAAAAAATTAAATGTCGAAGGCGTGCAAATGGAAAACCCCATTTTGCGTTTTGAATCTAAGAACTCATCGATTCAGGGGGTTGTCGGTGCTAAGTCTATTTTAATGACAGCCAAATCTAAATCGTCGCAATTTTTTAAAACGCATTTTTCGACAGCTAAGTTCACACAAACAGATGCGGTACATTTGCGACAGTTGCAGATGCAATTTCAGACGGACTGGTTGAAGAATCTGCAGTGGAAGTTACGCACGGAGGACCCCAGGATCAGCTCGGATGGAGAGTGGTCTGACAAGGGAGTACTTAGTGGGGATTTGTTGATCAAAGACAAAGGGCAAACATTTAAATATCATGTGGAAGGTTTAAGAGATGATCCTAGATTGGTGGAAGTTCATTGACATCAAACCCTGGCCTGCCGGGGCATTGAAGTTACCTCGATTGCAATGTCATCGAGGGTATTGGATCAAAGGGGCACAGGAAAATACGGTCGAAGCCTTGTTATTGGCTCGTGAAAAAGGGGCGATGATGACCGAGTTTGATGTGCAACTTAGCCGTGATCAACAGCCGGTTTTATTTCATGATGAGACCGTGGATCGTTTTTTATTGTCTGGTGTTAGCGATAAAAAAGACAGTCTGCATGTAGGGGAAAATCAAGAGTTAATGAAATTTCAAGGACGATCGGTGCAGGATTTAACGGCGGCCGAGTTGAAAGATTGTGTGAATGCTCCTACTTTAGAATCTGTCTTTCAATTGGCAACTTCTGCAGCTTCTAATAATGTTCCTTACTTGATGAATATTGAATTAAAAACTGATTCGATTGGTGGGACGCCGCTAGAAAGAAAAGTGTCGCAGTTGATTGTGAAATACAAAATGCAATCCCGAGTTTTGATTTCTAGTTTTAATCCTTTTTCGCTGCATCGAATGAGTTTATTTCTACCCAATGTACCGCGAGCGCTATTGGTAACGAATGAAGAAAATCCAAAAAATAATCGTGCGTTACGCGAGCTGTGGTTGGCTCCATTTCTATCTTTTCATATGGTGAATTTTGATCAGCGCATGGTGGATGAAGAGTTCGCCAAGCGTTTAAATAAATTTCATATTCCATTTTCAGTCTGGACGGTGAATCAAATGGACGCCGCGAATGACTACTTTCGTTGGGGCGCTCAAAGTATTATTTCGGATACTTTAATTGATCATTAGCGGTTCCGATCAGATTCGACTTATGTCTGGAAGTGGACTAGTCAATTTCTGTTGGGGGTTGATTTGTCAATTATCGAATATCGACTTTTGTTCAGATAAGTTTTTCAGATAAACATTCCAACAAGCGAACTGCTTCGTGCAGCCACTGATTCTGTTTATGCGTACTGTACTTATCCTACCTTATTAATCGACCCTCAAAGATTCCTGTTAAAAGAGGTCTTCAAGAATTTTAAATATTTTCCAAATTAGCCAGGCTAATTTGAGTAAAAATTTAAGAATCCTTAAATCCCGCCGATAAGACCTATACGTGTTAGGTTTTTCGGACATAAGTTCCTCCTTTACGGAAAGAAAATGATGTCCATGTCAAAAACAGCGAATCTGATGGAACCAGTTCGCTGTTTTGCATTTTATATACTTGAATTGGTTTTTTGAGGTGAAATAGTTAGCTCAAAAAGCAAAATCTTATGCTGAGGATAATCTTCAATATCAATAACAGAATCAATAACAGAGTCTTAAGCTTTTTGAGTCGAGTAATGAAACAAAGCCAAGGAAGTGGCTATCGCTACATTCAGGGATTCCACATTTTTTGTGGGAATCGAAATTTTTTGCACAATATTTGTTGCAGTGTCTGGTAGGCCTTGACCTTCTTGGCCTAGCACCAGACGAAATTTTGTAGGCCATTGAAATTCAGTCAAGGACGTACCCTTGGCATCTAAGGCAAGAAAGGGAACCGCGGTGGCAAGTGAAGCCGTGGCGATAGAAGGAATCGTGGCGTTCGGCGGAATCATCGATGAATCATTATTTTTATTCTTTAAGGAAGCGGGAGAATTTATTTTCTGCGAAGGATTTTCTTTGGATAAGAAAATTTCTTTTAAAGAAGGGCCTTTGAAAAAAATCATTCTGAGTGCCGATAAGGACGAGGCCTTTAAAGCCTGTGGCAAAAAGGGATGGCAGGATTCTGTAGTTAAAATAATTTTCGAAACCCCAAAGGCATCACAGCTACGTAAAATAGCGCCTAAGTTTTTCGGATCGCCAACGGGCGAGATCAATTCCACATCGGCCTTCGAATCATCGATGGAATTTTTAATCGATGACTTTGGTGGTGTTGATGTTACTGTTGAATTATTGTCGGTTGAATCTGGTGACCAAGTTGCGAATCCTGTAAATTTTAAAATAAGCAAAGGCTGATGTGTGCCAACGACATCTAAGGAATCAAATAAATTCTTTGGTATATAAAACAAGTCTTTGTGAGGAGAGAAAGTATTTTTGGTTTTCAAGGTTGCGAAGATTTCTGAGTCAAAAGGGGATTGAATCAATCTTGTTTCAATATTTTTTGCATCAACAGACTCTAATGCGGAACTTTCACACGGAATTAAAACCGACCAAAGGGGAAATTTGTTTTGTAGCTCCTGTGATTGTAAATATTCGCGAATGATTTTTTCACCACTCAAAATAAAAGCCAACTCCTGCTTAATCCCTTTTGCAGTCGTTAGTGATTTCCACATTTTGAATTTACTATTACTTTCACTGGAAATGATTTGGCTCATCTTTATCCTTTAATTCAATCTTTCTCTTTGGATTTATTTTTTACTGTATTGCTTTATCTTTTTGTTTAGTATTATTTACTTTTTTAATACTTAATTAGGATTATTTGTATATGGTTATTATTTTGCTCTCTCTCTCTTTATTTATTTATTGTCCCATTCATCGTATCAATGACATCAAGTATGCAGCCCTTCTTATCCCTAGAAATCAACTTTTAGTGAAATCGGGGAACTCGTCGTCAAAATCGGGTATTGGAAAGGGCTTGATCAATTTAAAAACCAATAAACGTCGTTCGTGCGGTGTTTTTGGAAGAGTGTAATAAATATTTTTTTCCAAGACGTAGTGTTCTTGTAACTCGGGTGTCAATGCTTCCAGTTCGGGTTGCACATTGGGGCCCTTCATAAAATAAACTCGTCCGCCGGTTTGCAGACACGTGGATACATTCTTAAGAGTATTGCCAACATCTTCCACGGCGCGAGTGATGACCGATTGCATAGGGTAAGCAAAAAAAGGATTGATATTACGTCCAATGATGGGAAGATTTTCTAAATGCAACTCATCACGCACGGTTTTTAAAAACTCGACTCGGCGTTGAACGCCCTCGGCTAAAAAAATTGATTCCTTGGGAAATAAAATCTTCAAAGGAATTCCTGGAAACCCTGGTCCTGTGCCTAAATCCATCAAGGGGAATTGCAGCTCTGTCAGTCGAGGCACCATCATGCAATCAATAAAGTGACGAATGCCAACGTCCTTGATTGATACCAAGCGAGTGAAGTTTTCTTTTTCTTGCGTCTTCATTAATAAAACATAAAACTGCGCGAAGATCTTCCGAGTAGCGTGCGAAACATCTGCAAAATCATGATTGCGAAACAAATCGTACAAACGATCATTGGCCTCTTCGACAGAAAAAATTGATGTTGGTTTTTTGTGCTTGCCATGATGGTTGGATTTCAGAGCGCCTACTTCGGCAGCAGCTGTATCCTTGGTGCCATTCTGATTCGTTGATTGTTGGAATCGACGCGTTTTGTAAGGAGAGATGTTGGTTTTATTCTTATGAGCCATGCATTATTTCCAGTTTTTATTTACATAAAAGTATTAAGCATTCGGTTATTCGTACAGAATTCATTTGCAGAACGCTTTGATTTCATTCAATAATTATCAATCTATGTCAGACTCAAATACAGCGCAAACAAAATTGAATGAAATTAAAACTTCGGCTTTATCCAAGTTCGCTCAGGCGAAAAACACCCAGGAGCTTTACCAACTGAAGGTGGAGTTCATGGGAAAACAAGGTGTCCTGACCGACATTATGAAGGAAATGGCCAAACTTTCCAAAGAGGAAAAACCCTTGTTTGGCAAGCTAGTTAACGAAGTCAAAGAGGCTTTGGAAACAGTTTATGCCGAAAAGGAAACCGCCTTAAAGCAAGCGGAAATCGATGCGAAGATGATTCACGAAGAATTGGATTTAACATTACCGGGAGTTGAAAAATTTTCAGGTCATTTGCATCCAGTCCGAATCGTCACCAAGGAAATCACCGATATTTTAGGTCGTTTGGGATACTCGGTGCGGTTGGGGCCTTTGATTGAAAAGGATTATTATAATTTTGAAGCCTTGAATATTCCTAAAGATCATCCTGCGCGTGATATGCAAGACACTTTTTTTGTGGATAAAAATCATGTGCTGCGCACGCACACCTCGCCCATTCAAATTCATTCGATGGAGTCAGAAACTCCACCGCTTCGAATTTTAGGAACAGGTTCGGTGTTTCGTTGTGATAGTGATATTTCGCATTTGCCGCATTTTCATCAGATCGAGGGCTTGTGCATTGATAAAAAAGTTTCCATGGCGGATTTAAAGGGAACGATTTCCTTTTTTGTGAAAAACTTTTTTGCCTCTGATTTAAAAGTCAGATTTCGTCCTAGTTTTTTCCCTTTTACTGAGCCTTCGGCGGAAGTGGATTGCACTTGTCCTATTTGTAAGGGCAAGGGCTGTTCGATGTGCAAGGGATCGGGATGGATAGAGATTGGTGGTTGTGGATTAGTGAATCCTAAAGTTTTTGGATTTACTTCCATTAAGTATCCGGAGTGGCAAGGTTTTGCGTTTGGTTTTGGTATCGAGCGAATGGCGATCATCAAATACGGTATCGAAGACATTCGATTATTTCCCGAAAATGACATTCGATTTTTGGAGCAGTTTGAGTTATGAAAATTTCATTAAAATGGATTCACGAATTTGTTGATGTGCAAGAGTATTTTTTAAAACCCGAGGTCTTGGCCGAGATTTTAACTCGCGCGGGATTGGAAGTGGAAGACATTCAAAATAAGGCCAAAGATTTTGCCAACGTGGTGACGGGCTTGATTTTAGAAAAAGACAAACACCCCAACGCCGACAAATTAAGTTTGTGCAAGGTGATGACTTCGGAAGGGGTTGTACATCAGATCGTCTGTGGAGCGCAAAATCATAAAAAAGACGACAAGGTTGTGGTGGCTTTACCGGGAGCGGTTTTGCCGACGGCTGATGGAAAAGGTTTTGCGATCAAGCAATCCGTGATTCGCGGTGTGGACAGTGCAGGGATGTTGTGTTCACTCAAGGAATTAGGATTAGCGAAAGAATCAGAAGGCATTCAGATATTGCCAGCAGAGGCTCCTATTGGGAAAAATTTTGCCGACTACATGGGTCTTGATGATGTGACGATGGAATTAAAAGTCACTCCCAATCGAGCAGATTGTTTGTCTCACTATGGCTTAGCACGAGAAATCGCAGCATTAACTGGAAAAACTTTATTACGTCAGATGGATGAAGCCGCTATTCATTTACCAAAAGAATCTTGTACCGAGTTAAGCACTCGTGAACGAGTGCAGTTGGAAGTGAAGGATACAGAGCTGTGTCCTAGATACTGCGGTCGTTGGATCGAGGGTGTAAAGATAGGCCCTAGTCCAGATTGGCTGAAGCAGCGCTTGGAATTATTGGGTATGAATTCGATTAATAATGTGGTGGATGTGACAAACTATGTGATGTTGGAATTGGGTCAGCCGCTGCATGCTTTTGATGGCAGTGAAATCAAAACTGGTAAAGTGGTTGTCGGGCGATCTCAAGCGAATGAAAAATTTGTCACCCTTGATGGCAGTGAATTGATATTAACGGGTGAAGAGTTAATGATTCAGGATTTGGATCGTTCAATGTGTATGGCGGGCGCTATTGGTGGTAAAAATTCGGGAGTCAGCGAGGCCACGCAAAATATTTTCTTAGAATCCGCTTTTTTTACACCGGCCACGGTTCGCAAAAGTTTACGCAGTCATGGTTTAAATACGGACTCGGGTTATCGTTTTAGTCGCGGTGTGGATCCGTCGATGACTCGTGTGGGATTAGAGCGAGCGACGGAATTAATTGTGAAGGTCGCTGGTGGCAAGGCCTATGTGGGCTCTTATGATGTGTATCCTAAGCCCAGTGTGCGTCAGCCGATTACGATTGCGTTGCAGACGATTTCCGATCGATTGGGTTATACGGCCGATGAAAAATTATTCAAAGATTTTTTCACGCGTTTGGGTTGTGTGGTTCAGGAAAAAGGGGATTTGTATCTAGTGACCCCGCCTAGTTTTCGATTTGATATCGAAAACGAAATGGACCTTGTAGAAGAGTACGCTCGAATGAATGGATACGATCATATTCCAGAAACAATTCCGGCCTTGCAGGAAGCTCCAAGTGCGCAGGAATCTTTGTTTGTAACGGGACAAAGTTTAGCTGAAGTCTTGGCCGGCGAGGGTTGGTCAGAGGCTAAAAACTTTGCGTTCACATCAGAAGCGCAGGAAAAGAAATTTCTAGGGGACTGTGATCGTTTGCAAAAATTGAATTTAAGTTATGGTGATAACTCGTTGAAGTTATTAAATCCATTGAACGAAGAATTAAATCGTATGCGTGCCAGTCTAAGTTTTGGTTTGTTTAAGAATTTAGTTTATAATTATCACCAAGGAAATTTAAGCGGTCGTTTGTTTGAATTGGGCGAGTGTTTTTCGTTAAGGTCCACCCAATCGGGAGCTGATCAGGCTGAGTATCAACAGAATTGGAATTTAGGTTTTATTGGTTGGGGTCATGTGGAAGGGTTATGGTCGGCATCGACCTCATCTGCAGCGTCAGCGGGGTTGGGATCTGTATTGGTGTATGAATTAAAAACCAGTGTTGAAGTGATGTTACGCAAGCTGAAAATTAAGGGCTGGCAGTGGCAAGCCGTGGTGGATCGCGGAGCTGTACCTAGCTTTATCCATCGAGGACAATGTTTGTTTTTAAAAGTGGCTGGGCAGGTTGTTGGTTATATCGGGACTTTGCATCCAGTATTGGCGGATGAAAATAAACTGCGATGTGAATGTGTGTTGGCGGAGTTTAATTTAGAAATCCTCCTTAAGACACGATCGTTAACGGTGAAGATTAAGACTCCATCGAAACAACCGAAGATGACTCGGGATTTGGCGTTGGTGATGCCAAAAAGTTTACGCTCGCAGGAAGTGGAAAAAGAAATTCGTGCGCAGGCGGGTGGAAACTTAATTGCGCTGCAGGTGTTTGATGTGTTTGAACCAAAGATTTCAGCCGAAGCTTCGACCTCTGGTTTGGCTGCAGCCTCTAGTGCTGGCGAGGATAAAACTTATGGCCTAGAAAAGGGGCAAAAGTCCGTTGCTTATCGCCTGGTGTTTCAGAACGAAAAAGAGACCTTACAAGAATCGGAAGTGCAAGCGCGAGTGGAAGCTGTTTTGAAAACTTTGGAAGCGAAGTTTCAAATTCGTGTCAGATAATTGATAGAAAAACTTGATTCATTTCCAATAGTTGTTAGGCTTATTACAGTTAGTGATAGTAAAAACTATGCTTCTTTTCAATAGTTCATTATCCGAGGCGCAAGCTTGAAGCTGTATTGTAATACAGCGAAAGCACAGGTAAGAGGCGGCTTTGATGGAGAATAAACTATTGATTGAAGTATATTAGGAAGTGCTGGAAGGAAGGACTATGGCAGGTCAAAATATCGGGAAATCTACGATGACCAAGGCGGATATTGTAGAGAAAGTTTACGAGAAAATCGGATTTTCTAAGAAAGAAGCGGCCGAGTTGGTGGAGTTGGTTTTCGACACCATTAAGGCGGATCTTTTGAAAGGTGAAAAAATCAAGATTTCTGGTTTTGGTAATTTCATGGTTCGTAGCAAGCATGAACGTGTGGGGCGCAATCCTCGGACGGGCGAGCAAATGAAGATCACGGCTCGACGTGTTTTAAACTTTCGTCACAGTCAAGTATTGCGAGCTATGTTAAATGGGGAAGAGTACGCTCATTTAACAGATGATCATGATGATGATGATGACGATATGTATGATGATGAGGACTAGGCTATGACGACGACTTCTACTCATCCACAGAATCCATCAATTAACAATAAATCGACTACTTCGTCTTTGGGTTTGTCATCGGGATCGACTTTAGATTCGTCATCGGCTGTGTCTGCGAACGAGTCCGCGAATGATTCAGCGATAACGACTTCGTCTTTAACTGAGGACTCGAATCAATTGTCTTTGCCCGGTGTACTGGGTGATGTGTTAGAGATTCATGATCAGGTCTGTGTGCCGGAAGCTTTTGAGGTCGAACAGGAATTTTTTAACGAAACGTTTGTTGGTGAGTATTCTGCGACGGATGTATCTCGTGAAACTGATTCAGCAATAAATGTTCGTAATGAATTAGCGAATGAGCCGGCTTCTACGATTGTTTCAGAACAAAGCTTTGCGCATGGTAAGGTTGAGGGTGGTATTTCGATCAGTTTACCGGCGGCCTTGTGTGATGAAAAGTTAATTCAAGAAATCCAATCGATTCCAACGAAGATGGGGTTTAAGATTGGTGAAGTTGCAGATTTGTTGGGAATCAAACAATATGTACTTCGATATTGGGAAACTGAGTTTGATGTTTTAAAGCCGCGCAAAGCGGTGAATAATCAAAGATACTATACGAAGAAGGATGTAGAGAACGCCTTTTTAATTCGTAAGTTATTGCATAGGGATCGATTTTCGATTGAAGGGGCACGAAGCGCCATGAAGGAATTGAAATCCTATGTGAAGGTCGAAGTGAAAAAAGAAAAAGACTGGCATGGTTACCAATCTAAGATCGACTCGATAGAAAATCGCGTGGATCATTTGATGATGGGATTAACTCGCTTACGTCAGTTGTTAGCATAACAAAGTAATAATCATAAGTCTGCGCGTGGCTCAGCTTGGTAGGGCACTTGCTTGGGGTGCAAGAGGTCGCTGGTTCAAATCCAGTCGCGCAGACCAATTTTTTAAAATTTCAATATAGATATATTAAAAACAAAGATGTCTTATCTGGATAAGAAATACGACTAGGTGTTCGTCTTAAATTAAAACCAAATTGGTTATACTAGGGCTGGCACAGAATAACATTGCATTTAAACTAAAAGTACGGTATATTACCGTACGACAAGAGTAACCATCGCAAAATTTGCTGAGAAACAACTAAATAAGCTTCCTTTTTACATTAAAGAAGCTTTACGGTATTGGGCAGAGACGGTTGAAAGACAAGGAATTCTTGAAGTCAGAAAATTAAAAGGCTACCATGATGAGCCACTAAAAGGTGAACGGAAAGGTCAAAGATCTATTAGGCTAAATAAAGCTTATCGTGCTATATACATTGAATCGGAATGTGGCATTGAAATTTGTGTTATTGAGGTGAATAAACATGAGTACTAAATCATTAACAAAACATTTGGAAAAAAGCTTGGGGTCAATTACCTTTGGTGGCTTCTTGCGCGCAGCCCGAACGAATAAAGACTTAACTCAAGTTGAAATGGCAAAATTTTTAAAAATCTCAAAAAGCACTTTATGCGATATAGAAAAAGGTCGACAAATAGTTAGTATAGAACTAGCGGCCAAAATTGCAAAACGCTGTGGCCTTTCGGTAGCGCTTGCTGTCGAATCCGCAATAAGAGACCATCTAACACGATCAAAATTAAAATTAGATATTCATATCCTGGAAGCTGCTTAATTTAGAGTATGTCATTTTTAGTGTGAAAGATGCACTTAAATGAACCAAAATGCATGAAAATGAATGGGTGCGTGGTATGGTTTTTGGTATGGTTGTTTTTATTCATTTTACTGTCTCCGTTGTTACAATGTTTGCAATTTTTAAAGTGTCTTCGATTGTGAAGTGAAGGTATGTTTTTTGTGCCTCTTCCAAACTCAATCCCGCGTAGTGGCAAATTAGTGCGGCATTTGGTTCAGCCCTAAAAGCGTTTGTTAAAAACGTATGCCTTAGATCATGGAAGCGTCCGGTTACCTTTGCAGCTTGCCTGCAGTTTCTCCAAGCGGTTGTTTTATCCGTTACAGTTAGCTTATTGATATGGATTATTTTACATTGGAGCTTTAAAGCTTTAGTGGAAATATATTTAATTCATTACGTGATTGTATTAACTCATTTGATTTGCTATGTTAAATAATAGTCAAAATAAACTATGCACCAGCCGTTATTTGATTTTCGCTTTTTTTGAAAACAGCACAAATGTCACCCGTATAATCTTTGTAAGATAATATTCCTTTTTTCAAAAGTAAATCTTTTGCAATTTTGTAATGGAGTTCGATCTGGTTTTGCGCTAACAACTCTGCTTGTGCTGGAATATCAACAGTTATATCGAAGTAACCAGTACCTAAGTTAATATTTTTTGTTTGTGGTGGTAAGTTGGAAAATTTAATCATTTTATCCCTCCATTGTTTAAGTATCTTATCGAACAAAACAAATATTAGTTTATGGTTTAATTGCAGTTCATTCCATTTTCATTGAAATCGAAAATATCGACGATTCGTTTCATATAGAAGTAGTCTTTTTTAGAAGCTGAAATGCCTTCGACAGGCATTTCGTCAAAAGACTTACTATAAATTACTCCAAAATACCTTATGATATTTTCTCCATTTAATATCCTGATTTTTTATTTCAAAATTTAGTCTTAACAATTTATAAACCTGTGAGGCAGCATTGCATGAAGTTTTAACAGTTTCAGGGGTAACGCCATTTTTGTTAACATCTTTAATCAATGTCATCAATGATGTTGCTAAGTCTTTCGATAGGGTATCGTTCCAAAGTTTGTGGGATTTTAGATTTCCGAAGTTACTCCTAGAAAAGTCAGTTTAATTTGAGCATCGGTTCCAAGTCTAGATTTCCACTGATCTTCCCAGCGATTTTTTGTTTGTGA